>CAYYKJ010000018.1:0-4881 GCA_964441265.1 uncultured archaeon | reverse complement strand
GGTTTCCCTCGAAGGGAAAGAAATATGGAGATTCAAGACCGGAGATGATACGTCCTTCTCTCCGGTGTCGGACGGGAAGAAAGTTTATTTCGGCTCTTATGACCATAACATGTACTGCGTTGACCTGAAAACTGGCAATGAGGTCTGGAGGTTCAGAACCGGCGGGGAAGTCGTGTGCCTAAACAGGTGCAACATAGAAAACGGGATTATTTTTATATGTTCCATGGACGGATATTGTTATGCTCTGGGAAAAGATAGCGGCAAAGAAAAATGGAGATACATGATGGGAAAACACGGGACTGGCGGGGTCGCCCCGATGACATACAACAATAAGGTATACGTCGGTTCAAGGGACAATCACGCGATATGCCTTGATGCCGAGAGCGGGAAGGAGATATGGAAGTTCAGGGCTGGGCCTGTCATTGACGGGTGCATGGTCGTGGACGGGGTCGTATACTTCGGTTCTGACGATTATAATGTTTACGCGGTGAATGCCGAGAGCGGGAAGGAGATATGGAAGTTCAGAACCGGCGGAGAATGCTTCATGACACCGGTGTTCCACGGAGGAAAATTGTTTTTCGGTTCGGCGGACTGCAAGTTATACTGCATAGACGCATTGACAGGGAAAGAGATATGGTCATTCCAGACCAGCAGCAATGCCAAATCGGAATTCGCCCCGCTTTACGAGGAATTCAAGGCGGAAATAAAACACGAAAGCCGGATAGAGGACTCTGTCTCGGAAGAAAAATATAAAGAAAATACAGTATCCCTTTCTAATTATTCGATCGAGTCGGAATACACGACCATGAGCGACTACAAGACGAAGAGCGATTACGACGTGAGCATGGTTATTTTCGAGGAGAACGAGATGACGGAGGCACTGCCTTCGTCCTTCCAAGAAGGGGAGGAACTGATATGTCATTCGGATTCGGTGATTTTGAATCGGGATTCGAGGATTTCGAGACCGAACTAGAGGATGTTGAAGTGAAGAAGGTGGGAAGGTTCGACAGGGTCTGGAGAACGACCTACGGAGGAAGCATCACTCAGAGCTGCCTTCACGGTAACACTCTTTATTTTTCGGCTGCGGACCATTTCATTTACGCCGTGGACGCGGATACGGGAAAGATAATATGGAGATTCAGGGGAAACGACATTTTCATGTGCACCATAGAGGTGCACGAGGGGAAACTCTACACAGGTTCATACGACGGGTATTTCTATTGCATTGACAAGGACACGGGAAAATTAATCTGGAAATACAAAACCAACGGAAAGGTTGGCAGCGGTCCCGCCTTTTCGGGAAACACCGTTTATTTCTGCTCAAAAGACAACTTCGTTTATGCGCTGGACGCGGAGACTGGTAAAGAGATATGGAAATACCGCGTAGGTGATGAAATGATGTGCGTCCCGAAGGTACATGATGAAAAACTTTTCGTAACCTGTTTTGACGGTAATCTTTACTGCATAAACAGGCTGAACGGGAAGGAATTATGGAGATTCAAATCCGGGGCAGAGGCACACAACGACGTGGAGATTCTCGTCCACAGGAACATGATATTTTTCGCCTCTTTTGACGGCTATCTCTATGCGGTTGACACGGAGACCGGGAAGGAGAAATGGAGATACAAGGCAGCCAAATTCGGCTGCGGAAACGCGCCGGTGGAGCACGATGACGTACTTTACTACGGAACCAGGGACGGCTATCTTGTGGCGCTGACACCGGAGGGAAAGGAAATATGGAAGTTCAAGACAGGCGGAATAATCGAAGGTCTGCCCGTAATACGTGACGGGAAAATATACATGGGCTCGGAAGATGGCTTCCTGTATGCCATCGACATGAACGGGAAGGAATTATGGAGGTTCAAGACGAACGGCTACCTTTACGACACCCCCAAGATATACGGAAACCTGGTCATCATAGGCTCATGGGACTGCCACGTTTATGCGGTTGACATCAACACACACGAAGAGGTCTGGAGGGCCAGCGCAAGCACTTTGGTTCCGTCTACAATACCCCCGTCAGGGGCGGAATTCGAGGTTCAGGTGAGCAAATCATCCAGCATCGAGGAAGCGGTCAGCGAGGAAAAATACAAATCAAAAAAGGAAGCGAGTGTTTCCCTTTCAAACTACGCGATAGAAAGCGAGTATGCGTCTACTTCCGATTACAAGACAAAGAGTGATTATGACGTAAGTTTGATAATTCTTGAGAACAATGAACTAACTGAGGAATTGATATGGAATTCGGATTTGAGAGCTTTGATTCCACGAGCTTCGGTGACTTCGATACAGAACTAGAAGATGTTGAAGTGAAGAAGGTGGGAAGGTTCGAAAGGATGTGGGAAGTTGGATTCGGAGGTAGCATAAACAATCCTCCCATTGTCGTGGGTAACATATGCTATTTCGGCGCGATGGACGGATACATGTACGCGATAGACCTGGAGAACAAAGAAGAATTATGGAGATTCAAGTGCGCGGATGGTATAGAGGAATCCGGACCGAGGCATTCCGATGGTAAGATATATTTCGCAAGCTTTGACGGAACCTGCTACTGCATCAGGGCAGAAACCGGTGAACTGGTATGGCGGGAAAAACTTAGCGACCAGATAGACGTTGCCTGCTGCATCCACGGTAACTCGGTGATATTCGGGACCAGGGACGGGTACTTCTACTGTCTCGACAAGGAAACTGGAAAGACCAAATGGTTTTTCAAGACGGGAGGACCGGTTATCTCGGCGCCATCGGGTTCAGAGGACGTCGTACTCGCTGCATCGGCCGATTCCTATCTTTACTGCCTGGATTCTGAAAATGGAAAGGAGCTCTGGAGGTTCAGGACCGGGGCCGAAATCCATAACGACAACAATCTAACCATTCAAGAAGGTGTGGTGTACTTCGCCTCCTTTGATAATTATCTTTATGCAGTGGACCTCCGGACGGGGAAAGAGATATGGAAATTCAAAACCGGTAAATATGGAAATGCAGGCAGTCCTACGGTATATGAAGGGAGGGTCTATCACTGCTCCAGGGACGGATACGTTTACTGCCTGGAAAAGGAAAACGGCAGGGAGATATGGAGGTTCAGAATAAGCGGGGATGATAATCTCGATACCAAACCGGTAATTTTCAACAACCGGATATACTTCGGTTCAGGTGATTCAAACGTATACTGCCTTGACACGGACGGGAAGGAGATATGGAGGTTCAAGACCAGCGGAATGATATACAATTCCCCTGTTGTGTGGAAGGGCAAGATCGTGATGGGTTGCTGGGACTGTCATGTTTATGTTCTGGACTGGGAGAAGGGGGAGGAATACTGGAGATTCGCCACTTCCACGATGGTTCAGTCGCCCGTGCCCCCGCCTTTCGATATCTTCAAGATGGAAGTGAAGAAGGGTGAGACGTTCGAAACTTCAGAGGAATCCGGATACAAATCGAAGAAGGAGGACTCAGTTTCCCTTTCCAACTATGCGATAGAGAGCGAATATGCTTCAACTTCCGATTACAAGACCAAGAGCGATTACGACGTTGGAATGGTCATATTCTGTTGTCCGGACCGGCTTGCCTGGCCGAATGTTTCTGGCGGTATCATTCCAGCTTTTTCAGTATCCTCTGCTTCTCCATTTTCAGCTGCCTCGGGTTGAGGTTCAGGAACTTCCCGTTCTCAAAGGTCTTGACGATCCTGACAAGCCTTTTTCGGAGGTCTTCCTTCCCGACCGATTTCAGCAGGGACCTGTATTTCCGGATGTTTACGTAACATTCCTTCAGAATGGAAAATATGTCGAGCCTGTCCTTCTCCCCCTTCAGGCTGTGCCTCCTTTCGTATTCCGCGAACTGCTTCAGTATGAGGAGCTCCTCGATTCCGGCAACCCTGAAACCTTCGATGACGGTGGTCTCCATGCTTCCGAGCAGGGGGAGATCTGAAAAATGCTCGACGTAAATGTCAACGTCGATTTCATTTATCCTTATCTCGTATTTCTTAAGGTGATCGTTTTTTTTCAGGTCGTATTCCTTGCGTATTTTCGAGAGGTTCTCGAAGTTCACCACGATATCTATATCCTTCGATTTATGGGTTTTAGCCCAGAGGTATATCGCCCAGCCTCCGATCAGCGTGAAGTCGAACTTCCCCTTGATCTCTTCCAGTATCTCCCAGCTCCTTTCAGTAAGAACGCTCTGCCAGAATTCCATTTATCCTCTCCTCCAGTGACTTGATGAATTCCCTGGAGTACCACGTCCCTATGTTCCAGATGTCCACGAATATGTTGGCTATGGTCATCTCCCGGACCCCGTTTTTCAGGACAAAAAGGTTCGGGGTGTTTCGGTTCTCAGGGAACCGCTTTTTGATCTCTTCGATATCCTTTGAGTACACGTAAACCTCGGAGTAGTCGGCGGGGATCTCCCCGAACCTGTATTTATAGGCGGAAAAGGCGGCGAATGTCGAATCCCCGGGCATTCTCTTTTCGATATCCGTAACCTCCCCGTCGGTCCTCGTGGAGTAGGTGATGTCCGAACGGAATCTTCTCTTGGATGCCCAGAAATAGAGTATCTTTCTGGGGTCGGTGACAATCAGGCTTCTTTTTTTGATCTCGATTGCTCCCATCTCCCTGAGCGGTTTCAGGCAGTGGTGAACGTTGCTTATGGGTGTTCCTGCCCTTTTGGAAAGTTCCTGCTGGACGAATCTCGATTTCTTCTTCTCCAGAACGCCTTTAAGGATTTCGTTGTACACAAGATCGAACTTTTTCATGTTCTATTTTTAAATTATTTTATTTATAAATGTTTCTATTATAATAGAATTGAATAAATGATATGACTTCAATCTTTTTAATTTTATTCCCAATTTTAAAACATGAACTTCGAGGGATTCGATTCGGCTGATTTCGAGATGGA
>CAYYKJ010000017.1:0-10723 GCA_964441265.1 uncultured archaeon | reverse complement strand
AACACTTCGAAGTATAATGCTACTGCTATTACGGTGCTGAATTCCATACCGGTGATAACGAACAACGTCACATGGCCTTCGGGAATAGACACGAATATCGATGCCAAATTCAACATGACCTGCACTGACGCCGATACCGGGGATTCCCTGACCGCTTACGTCCAGCCTTACCTCAACTGGAGCAAGGACGAATCGGAAAGCTCCTCTCCAATATCGAACGGCCTGAACAGCCTCGTTTATACCTACTTGAGCGGAAACTATTCCAGGTGGGACACCATCTTCTTCGGGTTCTGGTGCGGTGACGGGACCGACAACACCAGCAAATACAACTCCACGGAGATACTGGTGATAAACAGGAGGCCGGTGATATCTTCTATCTCGGTCCTCCTCGACCCGATAATGGGAGGGGATATCCAGACCATCATCCCCTCGGGGCAGGATGATCTTGACCACAACGATCTTTATATGTACTGCTGCAACGACACGGACAATTCCTGCACGCCTTCAGAGTCCAATGACATATGCAATGACGGGCCTTTCCCGCATCCATACACGGACATGAACTGCACCTACACGGTTCCCCTAATAAACGGGGGCCAGTACGTGAGGTGTGTTCTTTATGATACGAAAAATTATTCGCTGAACATCACCAACACCTCTTTCACCATAGACAGCACACCCCCCTCGGTAAACTACGAACTCCCCACTCCGCCCGACTCCACGAGGCAGATCGCGAACAGCGTGACCATAAACGCCTCGGTAACGGACGGGTTCGGGAATCCCGACCACTGCCTTCTGGAATGGCAGGGATCAAACCTATCCATGAGCATGCATGGTTCAGGGAGTACCAGGTATTGCTCCAGGACCATGAGCACATTGAGCGGAACGGATTACTCATACAGAGTCCACGCATTCGACGAGGCGGGAAACAGCGACCGGGAAAGCCAGAGGACGTTCAGGGAGAACGGGGAACCAATCATCAGCAACGTTGCAATCACCCCCTATGAGGCATACCCCATGAACGACCTGTGGTGCAACATCTCGGGGATCTCGGACGCCGAGGATGACACCCTGACCTATCATTATAACTGGTACAGGGACGGGACCCCGGTTTTCAGCGAGACCACCACCAACCTCTATTCGTTGCTGCGCTCCGGCAACACAACGAAAAAAGAGACATGGGAATGCAGGGTGAAGGCGGATGACGGCTACGAGAACGGGACGGAGGTCTCTGACCAAAGATACATACTTTCGCCCCCTCCGCTGGTGAGGCTGATAGAGACGCTCACCAGCGCCAACGTGACCGAGAATGTATTCTCCGGGGGCAGAAGAATGAAGGTGTGGATATACATGACCGATCCTGACGGCAAGGATGACATAGAAGGGGCCATGATAAACATAACCAATCCGGACAACATGATAAGAATAGAAAACGGGTATTTCCATGCAATTGACCCCCCCGAAGGATGGCTGGAAGACAGGTTCGAAGCGGGCAATGTCCCGGACGGATACCTGTACGAATACGTATACACCGTACCTATGGACCCTGTGTGGGGTACGTGGAAGATCGATATAACCGCGTTCGACGTAGACGATTCCCAGAGCCACAATTCCAGCGTCTTCGGCGTGAGCACGACGTCCATGCAGGTGAAGCTCGTAATGAACAAAAGTGAGGAGAGGGTGGTCATACCCGGGGTGGGAAGCGGAGACGTGGACAGCGTTCCCACCGGAAGATATTACTCTCCGGATCATTTCTTCGGTGTGGCGGAAAAGGATGGTGCGATCACCGGGCTCGTGTTCTTCGAGGAGAATCCGATAGACCTCACCTTCGACCGGTCAGCCACGACTTACACGCTGGAAATCGACCAGAACATGCCCGATTCGGGGGTCATGCTGGTCTTCACCAGAGGTGAATCGAAAGACGTGGAAAGGAGGATGGAAATCATAGAGAAGGGGACATTCCTGGATAACGTCGAACCCAGCTTCGGGTACGGCCTGGGAGAAAAACACATGCTCAAGGTCTCCATATACAGGGACGACATCAGCCTAATAGCGAACGAAACGGTCATGGAGGAAGGGACATACAAGATAGAAATGAGGCACATGGGGCTGGTAGACCAAGAACCGGGAGTGAATATAAAGAAGATTTAAGCAAGCAGGAAGAAAGGATAAATAATGGGTGGAAAAAGGGACAGGACCAGGGAAGAGTACGAGGAGTTCTACCGGTCGGGCAGGATGTCCAAGCCCTCGATAGAGTCACGCGACTACCAGCTCTTCAAGAAAAAGCAGGGAAAGAAGCTTTCATGGTACGAGAGAACCGCCAGATTCTGCGGGAAGATACTGGACATCAGCCCGGGAGGGAGCACCAAGGAGGATCTGGAAAGCGCCATATCCTTCACGGGCATGGAAATAACCCCCAAAGACGTGATGGCTATGGTCGTCCTGACCATAATAGGGTTCGTCGCGCTTTCAGTGGTGATCTTCGCGGCAGGCCTGATACCCGTACTAGGTATAATGTTCGTCTCGATGATCGGGGTGGGTCTCGGATACTATTTTCTGAAATATCCGAACAACGAGCTGAAGAACTATCGTATAAGGGCGAGCTCGCAGGTTGTACTCGCCGTCCTGTACATGGTGGTATCCATGAGGGTCAGCCCAAACCTGGAGGTGGCCCTCAGGTTCGCCTCCGCCAACATATCCGGGCCCCTGGCATGGGACATGAGGAGGCTCCTTTGGGACATAGAGATGGGGAAATACTATTCAGCGACCCATGCCGTGACCGACTACATATCCAAGTGGAAGGCAGAGAACGAGGAGTTCGCCGAGGCGCTCCGACTCATAAGGGACTCCCAGTCCGCGGCAGGGGAAAAGCTCGAGAGCGTGCTTGACGAGGCGCTCACCACCATACTGGAGGGCACCAAGGTCCGCATGAAGCACTATGCACAGGAACTGACCATGCCGGTCACCATAATACACATGATGGGGATCATACTGCCGGTCCTGGGATCCATAATGGCTCCCATGGCGGCCATATTCCTGTCGGACATTGCGAGGCCAGAGTATTTCATAATAGGATATGATATCGTACTCCCGCTGTTCATAATATGGTTCATAAACTCGGTCCTCAAGAAGAGGCCGACCACCTTCTCAGAGATAGACACCTCCAGCCACCCGGATCTGCCTCCCAAGGGATCCTTCATAATCAGGATGGGAAAGAAAAGGGTGGTGATGCCGGTCATCCCCATATCTATTCTGATAGCGGCGATTTTCATAATCCCCGCAGTCATGTTCTTCGCAGGGAGCCCCGAGCTGCTGCTGCCACAGCTGGCCGCGGAGCCCTCTATGATCGAGCACACAACCTTTTCCCTGATAATGTCCTGCATGATCACCATGGGGATAGCCTTTTCCCTGTCATCGTATTTCCTGCTCACAAACTTCCAGAAGATGAAGATACAGGGGGACGTCCAGAAGACGGAAAGCGAATTCGAAATGGCACTCTTCCAGCTGGGGAACCGCATATCGGGAGGGATCCCCACCGAACTGGCCCTGGAACAGTCGGTGCAGGACGTAAAGGACCTCAGGATAGCGGGGCTCTTCACCATAACGCTCAGGAACATGAAGACCCTCGGTATGACCTTCAAGGAGGCAATATTCAACGGCAAATGGGGGTCCATAAGGTACTACCCCAGCAATCTGATACGGAACATAATGTACATGATCGTGGACATAGCCAAGAAGGGGATAAAATACGCCTCCAGCGGCATGCTCACGGTAGCCAAGTACCTCCGCAACATAAGGGAGACGCAGGAATACATAAGGGACATGCTTCAGGAATCTGTCTCCTCAATGACCTTCCAGGCCTACCTGCTCACCCCGATGATAACCGGCCTCATAGTGAGCATGTCCCAGATAATAATAACCGTTCTGACAACCCTCACACAGAGACTCTCCTCTATCGGAGGTGGCAGCGATTCGGTGATGCCCGTGAACCTTTCCGGGATATTCGGTGCCGGGGGGGGAGGGACAGCGGTCTCCCCGGAGCTCTTCCAGATAATAATAGGGGTCTACCTGATAGAGGTCATAATCATACTGGCCATATTCATAACCAAGATAACCCAGGGAGAAAACAAGGTGTTCCAGTGGCACACGGCCGGCAAGATGATGGCCGTGGCCATAGTCATTTACTTCCTGGTGGCCATGGGATCCTCTTTCATGTTCGCCGACCTGATATCCCAGGCCATATCGACCATAACCTAGATAAAAAGCCCCGCGGACAATTATAAATCATGTCAGCGAAACAGATTCTGAGGGATTACTTCTGGGGCATAGGGATAGCATTCTTCGTAGCAGGCCTTCTGGTAATGCTGCCTTCATTCCCCGGGAGCGAATACGTCCTCCTCATACTGGGAGCCGTACTGATGGCAATAGGGGTTATCCACAGGACGAAATAGATCACTTCCGGAAGTCCACGGTGTTATTTTCAGGTTTCCTCTTCTTCCTGGTCCGGGGAGGAGGATTTCTTCCTCTTGAAAAGCCTGACCAGCTCGGTGGAAATGGTCACCGGTATGGGTATGGATGCCTCGAGAAGCTCCACGGTGACCTCGTCCTTCACCTTGTCCACCCTCTGTATCTTCCCCTTCTCTCTCTTGAAGGGCCCGCCTATAACCTCTACCAGGTCCCCCTCCTTCAGGTTTATGATCGTTTTCTTGGTCTCGTAGAAATGCTTTATGTCCTCAAACTTGACCGGCTTGCTGATGACGCCCTTGACGTGCATCACTCCCTGCACGGATTTTTTTACTTCGTCCAGGGGGGCCTCCACGAATATGTATCCCTTGATTTCCCCGGGATGGGATATGCTCGCGACCTTTAGGTTCTTCATCCTGACCTTGGCCTCTATCATGTCTATTACTATGTTCTCCCTTCCCGAGGTCGTCCTTACCGTATATAGTTCTCCCATGACTATCTCCTATATTCCCGAAAACATAAATATCAGGTATATCACAAAGCCGATAAACCCTATGAGCACAAGCCCTATTGCGCATACCTTGGCTGTGGAAGTGTATTCGTATTTGTCGGGTTTTCTGGCTATCCTCAAAACCCTCTTCCAGTTTCTTATCTGTTCCTTTATCGGCATATAAATCTTATCCCCGACCAGGAGGACACGGAAAAAACTTATCCGAGCCCGGCCGGTATTATGATTATTCTTATATTGGTATATATAAATTTGACATTAAAACGGAAAAAATAAAAAAGCAGGGTTTCGGGGATTCAACCAACGAAGTCTACCCCGAGAACCCTCTCGATCTCCTTCTGCTTCTGGGACGAATGTGTCTTTTCAGGCCCGTATATCTGTTTGCTCTGGACGCCGGTCACTATCAGCATCGACCTCAGCGCGTCGCCGAGCTCCTTTATTATCTGGGCGCCCCAGATTATCTTAGCTTCAGGATTCAGCTTCTGGCTGACCGTTTCCACTATCTCCTGGCATTCCTTTATGGTTATGTTCTCTCCCCCGGAGACGTTCACGAGTGCGCCCGATGCGCCTTCTATGTTCACATCAAGCAGCGGATTGGTCAGTGATTTTTCAACGGATTCGAGTGCCCTGTTCTCTGTATCGGATTCTCCCATGCCTATCATGGCGATTCCGCCCGAACCCATCACTGCCCTTATGTCAGCGAAATCAAGGTTGACAAGACCGGGCTTGGTTATGAGCTCGGCTATGCCCTTCACCGCATTGACAAGAATCTCATCCGCGACCTTGAAAGCGGTGGTTATGCTGACGTCGGGTACGATTTCCAGCAGCTTGTCGTTGGGTATTACAATAAGAGTGTCCGCAACCGATTCGAGATTTTCCAGCCCGTCCTGGCCGTTCTTTCCCCTCTGCTTGCCCTCCATTGTGAAGGGAAGGGTCACTATACCGACCGTGAGGGCTCCGACCTTCTTGGCTATCTCGGCCACGAGAGGTGCTGCTCCGGTTCCCGTTCCTCCTCCGAGACCGCAGGTCACGAAGACCATGTCAGCCCCGTCGAGGTATTTCCTGATCTCCTCCTTGGACTCCTTGGCCGCTTCCATCCCGACCTTGGGATCAGCGCCAGCTCCGAGTCCTCCGGTGAGCTCCTTTCCGATAAGAACCTTTGCATCGGCATCGGTGTAAAGGAGGTCCTGGGCGTCGGTGTTTACTCCAACGCTTTCCGCTCCGACAATGCCTATCTGCATAAGCCTCGAAAGGGTGTTACCCCCTGCTCCCCCCACACCAACAACCTTTATCTCTGCTTTTCTCGACTCCAATATCTTCCTCAGCTCGTCGTCGGCTCCTGCATCCTGCCTCTGAATGGGCTGGACCGGGCTTTCCTGGGACGACGAAAGGGCCGAGTCAACTATAGAATCCCTGTTCACCTCAATCTCTGTCATTATAACCATCCTCCTAGTTCTCAATGGAATATTTAGATTATATAGGTAAGTTTTTTAAACCTTATTTCGCCCAAAGAACGGAAAATTATTTTTGGAAAACGGCGAAATGACCTATTTCCCGGGTTTTTCGGATTTAGGGGCGGAGTATTCCACTTTTTTGACTTTTTTCACCCATTTCTTGACAAGATCTGTGATCATTTTCTGAAGCATTTCGGGCATTTCCTTCTTCGTTTTTATGGTCGCTGTGCCCTCCTTTACCGAAACGGACTCGAAACCTATGCCGTACTGCCCGAGCATCCGCTCGATCTTCTCCTTGGTGTCGGTTATCTTGCGTTTCACCTTCACCTTGTATATCAGGTCCTTCCCCGCCATTGGGCTGTTGAAATCGGTCCTGACCCTCCCCCCTGAAACGCTCTGGACCTTGGCGGTCTTACCCTCGATCTGGACGAATGTCCCCGGAACGGGGTTTATCTTGTTCTTGTAGAACTGGTTTATGTTGAGTATCTTGATCAGCTTGGGGTCCCTTTTCCCGAATCCCTCGTCAACGGGAACCTCGAACTCCCTCTCATCTCCGACCTTCATCTCCTTCAGCTGCTTCTCCACGCCCGGGACGATCATCTTGGCCCCGATGATCACGAATGCCGGCTCGTACTTCTGCTTCTCGTTGTGCACGCCCTCCTTCCTGGCCACGTCCTCGAGCGTGAGGTCGAATATCTCCCCCGTGAGCTTGATCCTGCCCACGAAGTCCATCAGCACGAAGTCCCCTTCTTTCATACGTTTAGATAAGCAGGCGGGTTTTTAAATAGTTTGCTTGGGAGAGGGTATGGTCCCGGTGGGAATTTCAGCCAGAAGCAGATGAAACCTGCTTCATGGACCTTTGAACCCACGGCCTCTCGATTATCAGTATCGCCTAGGATTTCTCCTATCGAGCGCTCTAACCAAACTGAGCCACGGGACCGTCGCATGTTTTTGGTTGCTCGGAATATATGTTTTATTCAATGAAGAATTTATAAGTTTTAGAAAGGTCAACAGTGGAATTAAAACGATTCTGTAATTTTTTTACCCCTCTGATAGAACCGACCGCATCAAATATACTTTCAGCCAATTTCAAGACTGAACTGAAATACAAATTATCGGAATCATGTCCTAAAGAAAAACTGTGAGTATATCCACGAAGAGCTTCATCTATTTCAACAAGAACTTTTTGACCAGCATCCCCTTCCAACTCAATACAATAATCAAATGTCATGATTTCAATTAAAAAAGTTTTATAAAGCCGTTACTTACCTATTTCTCCTCTTCCTTGAACAGAAAGCTGTCGGTCTCGTCTATGGGAGTGAGGAAATCCATCTTGCCCAGGAATTTCATTGCCTCCTCCTCGGATATGCCGAATTCCTTGGAAGCTCTTTTGGCGGTGATTACGTTCCTGCCGGAGGTCTTTTCCGAGAAGGACTTTAGCAGGCCCCTGATCCTCAGGGGATATTTGCCCACGTCGAACCAGGAAGCGTAGTTCCTGGTCACCGGGTCTTCCCGGTTGAAATATAGCTTCTTTCCTTCGGAATCCACCAGGTACAGGGAAAAGCACTTGTTGGAGAAGGTCCCGAAGAACCCTGTTATGTCCTTGGTTATGGAATTGGAATCGGAGACGAAAACCCCTATGTTGTGAACCTTCCTGTCTATCTTCTCCAGTATCCTGTTTAGGTCGGACTGCATGCTGGCCATGTAGTCCAGAGGATATATCATGATCTGTATCTTCTTCCTCTTGAATATGAGGAACTTGCTGTAAACGACCAGCATGAATTCCCCGTATTTGCTCTTCTTGACCTTGGCCACGGGATTCTTGAAATAATCGAAGGGGACCCAGTCTATCGAATTCTTTCGGAACCTCTCCTCCATGGAGTCCATGTAATTGAGCGTGAGGCTCTTAACTTTCTCGTCCCTGAATATCTGCTTATCGGGGGATATCTTCTTCTTTTCCTTGGGGTGTTCGGGCCTGTATCTCTTCCTGTGGTCGAGGCAGTATCTCATGGATGGGTCGGCCCAGCAGTCCTTGCAGATGAGGTTATTGCATCCCTTCTCCATGCACCTCCCGCCCCAGTCCATCCGGGAATTGATCTTCCTGCCGCAGCGGGAGCAGAATTCCATGCCTTCCTCGGAGAGAATCTCGTCGAGCTTTTTCTCCGCCTCCTGACCTTTCTGGTCTATCTCCTTCCTGAAATCTTCTATTTCCTTCTTGTAAGAATCAACCATGCAATCCTGTTTATTTCTTGGTTTTCTTTTTTTAAATTGATTTTTCAGGGATAATACCATGGAACTCAGATTCCTGACCGGAAAGCCCGCACTGATGGCAGGAAAGAACCTGGTGATCGCGGACCTCCACATAGGAATAGAATTCGAATTCTACAGGTCCGGCATAAAGGTGCCCTCGAGTACGGAGACCCTGAAGCGTTCGATAGAGAAACTGATAAGGGAGAACCGCCCGGAGAGGCTGGTGATACTGGGGGACATTAAACACAAGGTACCCGGGGTAACCAAACAGGAACTCAGGGAGATACCGGAATTCCTCTCGGGGATATCGGAAATTGTGAAGACGGAGATAGTCCCCGGCAACCATGACGACAACCTGAGGAACTTCGTCCCGCGCTCGGTCACCATCCGCCCCAGCAAGGGATTCAGGGACGGTGAGTTCTTCTTCGTCCACGGTCACGCCTGGCCGTCCGAGGGATTTCTGAAAGCTAAATACGTTTTCGTGGGCCACGAGCACCCCCAGATCGAGTTCCGGGACGAAATCGGATACCGCTTCACGGAGCAGGCATGGATAAGGGCCCGGCTGTCAGGGGAGAAACTGAAGAAAAAGTACAGGGTCGTTCCCGAAGATCTGCCGGAGCTGATCGTCCTCCCCAAGTTCAATCCCCTCTGCGGCGGCATATCCATGAACCAGCCCATTCGAAATCTCGAGAAGGCCCACAAGCTCTACAACACCGGGCTGGGACCGCTCATAAGGGCATCGGACAGGAAGAACTCCGGGATCTACCTGCTGGACGGGACCTTTCTGGGGAAGCTCAGGGATTTGTACTGATCCTCGAAAGAGCTCTCACGAAATCAAACTCCCCCCAGACTATCACGTGATTTTCCAGTATGTTCCTGTGGAGTGGCTCTCCCGACTTTCTGAGGAATGCCCTGAAGTCTTCTATCTGCATCGAGTATTCTCTTTTTATGGTGACGAATATTTCGGAAAGGTTTTTTTTCATCTCATCTCCGACATCACCCACTATCAGCAGGTCCAGATCACTTCCTTCATCGGAAGAAAACCTTGCAAAACTCCCATATATAAGGCAGAATTTCACTCCAGTATTTTCAAAAAGTTTTCCCATCTGTGAAGATACGGGAGCTAATTCCCTGTATTTTTCCAAGAACCTCCACCTCCTTTCCACCTCCAGCAGGGAAAAAATCATCTTTCCCGGTTCGGAGCTGAAATTCGGATTAAGTTCCCTTATATGGGGCTTCCCCGAACCACCCCTTTTTGTCTCCCTTATCACGCCCCGTTCAACCAGAGAATTGACATATTTTATGGCCGTATTCGGGGATGATCCTGATTTCTCAACGAGCCCCGTTATGTTTATACCCGGATTTCTGTAAATCGTTTTTATTACCCTCAGCTTGGTTTTCGTGCCCGGGAGAATCTCATCGATCATGGATCTCTCCCTCCGACCATTTAACAAACTCCTTCGCGACTCCCAAAACGGATTCCGCATCTTCCTCCGTAATGTCCTCCCAAGTATCAACGTCATACTGGCTGATTTTCCTAAGCTGGAATGTCAGGTCTATGCTCACCGTGTCGGAAAACCTTTCATATATGTCGACCAGATTCAAAAACAGGGATTTGTCAACCAAATCCAAAAAATTGAGGGCGGATATGAGACAGGATTGATCCTTTGAGAACATCAGCTTTTTTTTCGAAAGTACCGCATTACCGGCATGGAATATGGCATAGTACGCCTTGACTATAGTCCAGTCCCAGCATTCATCCTTGAATTCCTCAGCTGCCCTGTAAAGATCGTGCTTTGCTTTCTTCAGATGTTTCTTGTGGTGGCCCTCAATGTCCTTGACGAATTTTCTTCTTTTTTCACAATTTCTGAAAAAATTCTCCATCCCCCTGTCCGTCTTGGGCATCTTTACCTTAACATCCTCGAGTTTCATTATTACCACTTTTTATAATAATTATTACATTTTTATATAATATTAAATATGTCAAAGGTCATATAAAAAAGGAGAACCTCACGGTTCCCCTTTAACCCTTCCCTTTATGCGGTCT
>CAYYKJ010000016.1:0-11925 GCA_964441265.1 uncultured archaeon | reverse complement strand
ATAAACCTTTTTAAGCTGCCTCTTAGTTATATGTAGCGCCGGAGGTACGAAGCTATATCCTGCGTTTTGGATGTGTTCTTATGGTATGGGAGCTTTTTTCAAGGGAACTGCAGAATGCGATAAAAGAGAGGGGATTCGACAGACCGACCTCTGTCCAGAGGGAGGGGATCCCACCGATAATAAGGGGGGAGAATACTCTCCTGATCGCTCCCACCGGTGTGGGCAAGACGGAATCGGTGCTTTTTCCCGTGTTTGACGAATTCGTGAAGGACAGGAAGAAGGACGAGATAAAGCCCATATCCATACTTTACGTCACCCCCCTGAAGTCCCTGAACCGGGACCTCTTGAAGAGGATACTTTGGTGGTCTGAGAGGCTGGATTTCGAGGTATCGGTACGCCACGGGGACACCTCCCAGTACGAGAGGGGAATGCAGGCGGCCAATCCCGCGGACATGTTCATAACCACACCGGAAACCCTCCAGGCAATCCTGGCGGGGAAGAGGATGAGGGAGCACCTGAGGAACGTCAGATGGATAGTGATAGACGAGGTGCACGAGCTGATAGGGAGCAAGAGAGGCGTTCAGCTATCCGTCGCTCTGGAAAGAATCAAGAACCTGGTCAGCACGGAAAAAACCCGGAAGGCGAAAAAAGGCAACCCATGCGTTTCAAAGGTTTCCGGGCCAGGTAAAATCCAGATAGTGGGGCTTTCCGCCACCGTGGGCTCCCCGGAAAAGGTCGCGGACTTCATAACCTCCGGAGGCAAATGCAGGGTCGTTGATGCGGCGGAAAAGAAAAGAATCAGCATAAAGGTGGAATCCCCCAGACCCGTCAGCGGGGATTCAAGAATCTCCGAGGAGCTCTTCATAGGGAGGGAGACCGCCGCCCGTCTGAGGAGGATAAGTGATCTGATTAACAAGAATGACGGGGTTCTCAGCTTCACCAATACCCGGCAGTTCGCAGAGGTCCTCTCTTCCCGCCTGAAGGCCCTGAACAGCAATCTTCCTGTGGAAACCCACCATTCGTCGCTTTCGAAAGACGTCAGGATAGATGCCGAGGAGAGATTCAAGAATGAGCAGCTCAAGTCT
Organism: uncultured archaeon; assembly: GCA_964441265.1. Taxonomy (GTDB): domain Archaea; phylum Aenigmatarchaeota; class Aenigmatarchaeia; order QMZP01; family QMZT01; genus JAFGDH01. The sequence continues at coordinate 10,840 of CAYYKJ010000016.1, read as the reverse complement.
CTGGTCTGCACAAGTTCCCTGGAACTGGGGATAGACATAGGTTCGATAAGCCTGGTCCTCCAGTACATGTCCCCCAGACAGGTGTCCAAGCTCCTCCAGAGGACCGGGAGGGCGGGGCATAAGATAGGCGAGGAATCCAGGGGCATAATAATATCCACGGACAGCGAGGACTGCTTCGAGAGCTCCGTGATAGCGAAGCTGGGAGAGGAGAAGAAAATCGAGAAGACTGATGTTTACGGCAAATCATACGATGTTCTCGGACACCAGATGGTCGGCCTGGCCCTGGAGGAGTACAAGATATCCCTGGAGAAGGCATACAAAATAATCAAAGGAGCGGCCCCCTTCAGAAAACTCAGCAAAGAGGAATTCCTCAACACCGCGAATCTGATGCAGAAGCTCGGCTACCTCTGGGTCGGTTCTAAATTCGATGAAGGGACCCCGCTCCGTAGGCGGAGGAGATCATGGAGCTATTACTACGGGAACCTTTCCACCATTCCAGACGTTAAGAACTACAAAATAACCAACATAATCACAAACAAGTCCGTGGGGACGCTCGACGCGGAGTTCATAGCCCTCCACGGCAAGCCCGGCACCTCCTTCGTTGTCAAGGGAGAGGCTTGGAAGATCGTCGACGTCGGGGAAAGGGAGATAAAGGTGGAGCCGGAAAGCAACATCCAGGCGGCAATACCCGCCTGGGAGGGGGAGCTGATACCCGTCCCTTATGAGGTTTCCCAGGGGGTGGGAAGGCTTCGCAGGGAGATTGCCGGGATGATAAAGAGCGGGAAGCCGGGGAAGGAGGCCATGAAGGCCATAAAATCAGAATATCCGGTCACAGCAGAAGTGGCGCGTAAGATGTACAAGACCATCAGGAAGCAGCTGAAGTTCGGGAACGTGCCGGATGACAAAACCATAGTGGCGGAATACTGGGAAGACCACGTGATTCTTCATGCCCATTTCGGGTCCATGATAAACGAGACCCTGGGAAGGGTGCTCGCGGTTCTTCTCACCAACAAGATAGGTTCCGTCGGCCTGCACACCGACCCCTACAGGATAATGCTCAAGATTCCTGGATACCAGTACAAGGAGGTGATCAACACCTTCCGCGGCATGGGCCCCAAGGAGATAAGAGGGCTACTGGAAATCTCCCTGCCGAAGGAGGAGCTGTTCACATGGAGGTTCATACACGTGGCCCAGCGACTGGGAATGGTGGACAGGAACGCGGATTATGGAAAGGCCTACTTCAGGAAGATAATAGACGTCTACTTCAAGCTGCCCCCCTATCTCGAGGCCCTGAACGAGATATTCCAGGAGAAGCTGGATGTCCCCGGAGCAGAGAAGCTGGCGAAGGACATAAACAGCGGCACTATCAAGATAAAATCGGTGCCCGGGCTCTCTCCCCTGGGCGAGGCGGGGCTGTCCAGGAAATACGAGATAGTGGCCCCCAAGAAGCCCGAGAAGGAGATATTCGGCCTGTTCAGGAAGAGGCTCCTGAAGACCAAGATGGGCCTGATATGCATGAACTGCGGGGAAATGTTCTCATCGTGCTCCGTCGGAAACCTGCCCGGGGAGATAAAATGCAGATGCTGCGGAGCCAAGCTCATCGGATACGCCCCCTACAGGTATGCCAGGGAGGCGGCCAAGCTGACCATGAAGTCCCTCAAGGGCGGAAAACTCACAAAGGAGGAGAAGAAGCATCACCAGCAGATGATGGACTCCGCCTCCCTGATACTGAACCACGGGAAGGATGCGATACTTGCCCTTGCGGGCAGGGGTGTGGGGCCTAAGACGGCTGGAAGGATCCTGAGAAAGGATCTGAAGGGGAAGGACCTTCTCAAAGAGATACTGAAGGAGGAGAAGAGGTTCGCCAGGACCAAGAGGTTCTGGAAGTGAATGAATTAAATTTTCAAATTTTTCATCTCTTTTTTGGTCAGGGTTCTGATGCTGTCTACATTATTGACGTCAAACCCGGAGATAGTATAATTTTCAGTTTCTAGTGTAAATGACGGTATTTCAGGAATTGCGTATGTAAGTCAGCTGCTGTTGTTTTACAGACATAATAAAAAAACTGATAATAAGTTTTTTAAATTGATTATTCCCTTTATTTCATCTACCCGCTCATCAGGTCCCCGACTAACTTGTCCGGATCGAAAAGCTCTATGTCTTCGTATTTCTGGCCGGTGCCTATGAAAAGAATCGGCTTGCTGATAACGTGGCAGGCGGAAAGGAGCGATCCGCCCTTCTTGTTGACGTCCACCTTGGTGAATACTATGCAGTCAACTCCCACCGCCTCGTCGAACTGCTTTGCCTGCTCCACCACGTCGTTTCCGGTCAGGGAGTCGATTACCATGATCTTCAGGTCCGGCCTGTTGACCCTGATCACCTTCCTGAGCTCGTCCATGAGATTCTTGTCCTTGTGCGACCGGCCCGCAGTATCTGCAAGCACGAAGTCGATTCCCTTGGAATCCGCGTATTTCACCGCGTCGAACACCACCGCCGCGGCGTCCGATCCGTAATCATGCTTCACCACCTTTGTTCCCAGTTTCCCCGCGTGGGTCTCCAGCTGGTCGATGGCTGCGGCCCTGAACGTATCCCCCGCGGCAAGCACGACCTTGTGCTTGTTTTTCATTAGGTGCTTTGCGAGCTTCGCGATGGATGTGGTTTTTCCCGATCCGTTGAAGCCTAGGAAAACCAGGCAGAGAGGCCTCTTTTCCTTAAGCATGCCCTCAAGGTCCACCTTCCCCTTGTCGAATATCTCCTTGAGCACCTTCCGGAGGGTCTCCCTGATGTTTTCCTCCACGTTTCCCCTCTTGACCTGCTGATGAACGAGGTATTTCTTCATCCTGCTCTTGAGAAAATCCACGACCTCGAGGGCCACGTTCGCCTCCATGAGTCCCAGCTCCATCTCGTCGAAAAGGGAGTTTATGTCGCTTTCTGTGATTTTCCTTTCCAGAACCCTTCCGCTTATCTTTTTCTTCAGTCCTCCCCTCTTCTCCTTCTCTGGGATTTTCTCCGGAGGGACCTTTTCGGCCGGGGAAACCATGGTCTCTGGTTTTGGTTTTTTCTCCTTCTTTCCCCGGAATCTTGAGAGGAGTCCCTTTCCCTTTTCGGGTTTAGGTGCTCCCTCCTCCTTTTTTCCCTTCTTGCGTTCCCTTTTCTTTTTCATTTCCGGCTCTTCAGCGGGTTTCTCCTTCTCGGGAGGGGCCGGCTCCCTTTTTTCCTCTTTCATCTGCTTCTTCTTTTCGGGTGGACTTACCTCTGGTTTTTTCTCCTTCTTTGCCCTCTCGGTCAGCTTCTCCACTGATTCCGAGAGCTTCTTCTTCAGCGAACCGAACATAATTATCTAATGGTATCGTCCTATTAAAAAATGCTCCCGTCCGGATTGAATCGCAGAGGAAAAGTTACGTGCAGGATTTTCCCGCGGTCTTCCTGGATTTTGGAAGCGGTCCTGCCGCTTTTCTGAACTCGTCCTTCGAGACCCTGGGCTTTACACCCGAAAGATAGGCGGCCTTGGTTATGGCATGGGTTCCCACTGGGGCGGTCATCATTATGAACAGTGTCAGGAAGATCATCCTGGCAGAGAATATGATCTCCATCTGGTCCAGAAGGGCCCCCGCCAGTATAAGGCACACCCCGCCGACGTTGATGACAGTCTGGGCATGCGATCTTGTGTAAACGTCCGGGAACCTCATGAGCCCCGCGGAGCCTATTATGGATATCAGTCCGCCTGCTATCATCAATATTATACCGATCATTTCAGCCCTCCTGCATCCCCTTTCCCATCAAGTACTTCGAAATTGCCAGTGTCCCCACGAAGGCGAACATGGCATAGACTATGGCTATGTCTATGAAGATGAAGTTGGATAACATGAGCGAGAGGAGAACTATGGAAGCAATTACCAGGGAACTCAGCGCGTCTATGGCGACCACCCGGTCAGGGGCAGTGGGCCCCAAGGCGAGCCTGACCGCTGAGATGAAACCGGCGATCGTCACGAGTGAAAACGCTATGTAGTACATGTCAGTCCCATATCCTCTTCAGAACCCTCTCGAATTTCTTGCTTATCTGGTTCTTGTCCTTCGGCCTGTTCAGGCAGTGAACGTAAAGACACTCGGGATCCGCCTCCATGGTGAGCGTTCCTGGTGTCATGGTTATCGAGTTGGAAAGTATGGTTATTCCCCATTCGTGGGTGTGTGTGTGGGGAACCTCCACTATCACCGGGCTTATCTTCCCGGTCAGTATCGAGAGAATGACCCTTGCATGGGAGAGTATTTCGTGGTATGCATAATAGGGGATGTACAGAATGAAAATCAGCAGACCCTTGACGTACTCGGTCTTGTGCTGTCTGAGGAATCCGTAACCCACTACTATCGATATTACGGCCGAGGCGATGCTGCCTGCGACGATTTCCTCGGGGTCGAATCCTGACAGAAGTATCCAGAATGCCCACATCAAGAAGAACAGCAGCAATGAAGCTTTCATGTTATATTTTTGGTTTCAACTGATATAAGAAATCATTTTTTCTTCTTTCCGGCGGACGGTTTCTTGCCGGGCTTTCTGCCCTGGTTCGATATTATCTTTTTCTTGACTTCCTCGAACATCTTCTGCAGGTTCTCGGGGTCCGCTTTCTTCTTCAAATAGGCAGAGAAGACCTTTTTATATTTCTCCGGTTCCTTCTTTTTCAGAAGCTGGGCTAAGTCCGCTATGTGCTTGCCGGTTATCCTTTCTTTCCCGGGGAGTATGTCTTCCGAATGGGGTATCTTCAGCCCACCGTCAAGCGCCCCCTTGAGGGCGGAAAAGAGCTTGTTGCCCCTGGTGGAGGGATAGAGCCCGATGTCCATGGCGGCTTCCTTCACCCCGTTGGATTTTGCCCTTAACCCGCAGAGAAGACCGGTCAGATAGGCAGAGGGCAGGTTTCCTCCGTGACTTTTCCATCCGTATTTTTGGAGTTCCTTGGAATCGGAACTCGCCACGACATTGTCCCCCTCGGTCTTATAGTCAATTATCTGGCAGAGTATGTTATTGGATGATCTCCGGACCACGAATCTGGGCCTTCCGGACTTGAGTAGCCTCAGTCTCAGATTGTAGTCTGTTTTTCCCTCTCTCTTCCTCCTGTGCGGAATGGAGCGCCTCTTATCCTTTCTCATTCTTCTTCACCTTCTTGGCGGTCTTTTTCGCTCCCGTCTTCTTCGGAGCGGGTTTGGCTTTCTCCTTCATGTATTCGTGCTCTTTCAGGTAGAACAGAAGATGCTTTTTGTTCCTGAAGAAGCCCGCCTTTGCCATCCTGTAAAGCTTTCTGTAATTACCTTCCTTTATCATGTCCTGAGATCTCAGCTCCATCAGAAGCCTCCGGAGGGGCCTGATTTTCTCGATCCACGTCCTCTTCCTGGATTTCTTGGCGCGGACAGATCCCTTCCTGCTCCCCCCGCTTTTCCTTCTTCCCCTCCCTTTTTGCTTCCTCTTGAATTCGGCGTCGATCCTTGTGACGCCCTTCTTCCTGACCTTGTATATCATGCCCCTCACAATGAGCTTCCGGATGTCGTTCCTGGTTATGGCCTCGTCAACTTCCTTTTCGTTCTTCATCCTGACTCTGGAGACACCTGTTTTCATGATCTTCGCTGCGAGCTGCTTCTGTGATTTCAGGTCCATGTAGTCATTCACCGCCGAAATCCTTGATATCGTATTCAAATTCCTCGTTTTTCTTCATCTTTTTCCTCTTCTTGAGTATCTCCCTCGCCAGAAGCATGAAAACCAGAGCGAGAGATTTTTTTCCGTTGTTGTTTATGGGGATTATGAGGTCAACGTCAACCGCATCGTTGAACGTGTCAGAAAGGGCCACCACGGGAATTCTTTTCTTCTTCGCCTCCTCCACCGCCTGGTTGTCTATCATAGGGTCGACAACGAACACAACTTCCGGCTCGTAGAATTCCTTGAAGGAGGGATTGGTGAGCGTTCCGGGGCTGAATCTCCCGGCCACCGACTTCCCCCCGATCACCTCTGAGAACTTCTCCACTGCCGTCAGACCGTTCTTCTTTCTGGAAATGACCATTATCTTTTCGAATCTGGAGAGGAATTCGGAGGCGGTCTTTATCCTGTCGTCCACCTTCTGTATGTTGAACACCACGAGGCCGTCATCCCTGACCTTGTAGATGAATCTCTTCATGTATTTGGTGCACATCTTCATTCCGATATGAACACCGGACGTCAGGTAATCGGTCCTGTCGGTGAGCATTTCACTCTTTTCCGGTTTCGTGTCCTTTTCAGCCATGTCTACACCCTGCGCAGAGATACAGATAATCCATATTATTTATCCCTAATATTTAAATATATGTCCGGATAGCGCGCTTTTGGGGGAGACGGGTTTTCACTGACGGGAGATTTGGGGAATTTCAGAGAAGATTTTCAGCGGTTCATGGGAGCTCTGCCATACTATTATGGGGCACGTCGTGCCACAGCTCTATGAGGCGGTTCTGCTTGGGGTTGTCCGATCCCAGCATGCCCAGCTTTATCAGGGGGCATTTCCAGAGGAGCGAGAGGTCCACCAGCCAGTCATCGGAGATTTCTGATGATCCGTGAGAGGCGATGGGATGGATATCGTTCTGCCTCGCCTTCTCTGAGACCTGGAAGGTCTGGTAGAGGGTCCCTCTGCGCGCCGGGTTTATTATGATCGAATTCGCCGAGCCCCTTTCTATTCCCTCCTTGAGTAGCACGGGGCTGGTACGGAAGAGGTCGTCGCCCGCTATGAGCGCCTTGGGCAGGGATTTGTTGAGTTCCGCGAACCCGTCAAAATCGTTACCGGGCAGCGGATCCTCCAGGAGGTAGAGTTTGTACTGCTCGGTAATCTGGAGTATGGTGTCGAAATGTTCGTCCGGGGTCATCTTCTTCCCCATATTCCCGTAATCGTAGTTCTTACCGTTCCAGAGTGAAGAGGCAGAGAAGTCCACCCCTAGCTTCGCATCCCAGTCCTCCGCTATGTTTGCGAGAAAGCTTAGAATTTTTATGCAGTCGAGCTTTGTAATCCAGGCGTTCTTATGGTTTCTCCCTGCCAGTAGGCCCTTCCTCTTCAGCTCCTCTCCGGCGGTTTTCCATATCTCCAGATTTATCCTCGCGGCCTGCTCCGGGTTCCTCGCCTTGGAGGGGATCACCATGAATTCCTTCCAGTCGGATTTCCCGCCTATTATGCTCCCGGCAGGATAGGGAAAGGCCAACCTGGCCTTTGGTCCCTCCAACCTCCAGAGCTCGTTTTCCGAAGAAGCCCTGGCAACCGCGAGGGAGGAGGCGAGGGCGAGATTTGCACCTATGCCGGAGAAATCTTCGGTGTTATCGGTCTGGATCAGTATCTTGTCGGACGTTATCCAGTCGCTCTCGTCCATCCCGATGAGCGCGCTCCTCACCTGTGGGAATTTTCGCATGATCTCGGGGTATTTCAGGGGCTTTGCCTCGTACTCCCTGCCCGTGAATCCTCCCGGGACGGAGGCGGTGTAGAAGCCTCTCACGGTCCATACCTTGAGCTTTAGGGTCAGCTCCCCGGAAGAATCGTACTGGGGGTACAGCTTCACGTTCCTTATCATAATTTATTTATTGGTTTACGGAATAAATAAGTCAGCAGTTCTCTCTCTTCTTTATGTCTATCGGTATCAGTCCCTCTTCCCATTCCATCTCCGCTATTTTCTGGGGGTCGTTGACACCCTTGGGAACCTTGACCAGCACGGGTGCCCCCTGCGCGATCTGCAGGGCCCTTGAAGAGATTATCCTCGCCCTTTCGTATCTGGTGTATTCCTTCTTGTCTTCCATGAAATCTCACCCTATGTATTGGAGTTGCTCATCTGACTTGCTGCCCTTTTCCTGGCTCCTCTTGCTTATGTCCATGAGGGCGCGCTTCTGCAGGGCCTCGACCTTCTTTATGAAGTTCTCCATCTCCTTTACCTTCTTTTCGATTTTGGTCATGTCTATCTCGATGTTGAGCATCTTAGTTATTGTTCCCAGAACGTGCTCGGCCGCCTTCGGGTCGGTCACTATAGGGAATCCCGTGGTCTGGCCCAGGAGGCATATCCCGTCCTTTTCCCTCTGTTTCCAGAGGCCGAGCAGCAGGCCTGTCGCCCCGACAATATATCCCACCTTCTCTCCGGCCTTGTAGTTTATGTTGAGCTTTCCGTATTTATTCTTAATCTTTTTGTCGGTCACCGCGCCCAGCACCTTTCCCTTTCCTTCCAGCTCTCCGGTCGCGAGGCCGCCTATGGTCATGACCTCGGTCACCCCGAGCTCCTCGGCGAAATCGAGTATCTTTTCGCACACCTCGTAGTGTCCCTGGGGGGAGAGTGACTGGCAGTCGCCCACCAGGAAAACGATGTCCCTCTGGCCCTTTTTCTTTGCCTTCCAGTAATAGAACTCGTTCTTCAGAAGGTGTATGCGGTAGTTCTCGTGAAGCATGACGAACGGAAAGAACCATTTGGAATAGAGGTCAGCAAACTTCTTCGCGCCCATCTCGTCCAGGAGGTAACCGACTGCGACCCTTCCGATGTTTCCCACGCCGGGCAGCCCCTCGATGAGTATGGGGTCCTTCAGTTTCGGCCTTTCCCTGACTTTTATTACAGTCATAAGAATCATTCCCGTTGCTTATCTATTTATTCGGATTCTTATTTATAAATGAAACGACTTTTAAAATTAACTGGTGGTTTTTCTGCTCGATCATGGAATAGTCGGTAATTGTATCACCTGCGCCCTCATAGGCAAGAGGGGCGGAGTCGAATGGTTCTGCTTCCCTGATTTCGACAGTCCCAGCATTTTCGCCAGATTGCTGGACAGGGAGAATGGGGGCTCCTTTTCCTTCGTCCCCGACCGCCCCTGCAAGGTCAAGCAGGAATACATGGAGAACACCAACATACTGGAGACGACCTTCAGCTGCAGGAAATACGCATTCAGGATCATAGATTTCTTTCCCCGCTACAAGAAGATAGTTCCCAGGGGCAGGAAGCAGAAGCTGGTAAAGGAAAATCATCTGATCAGGATAGTGGAGAGGATACGGGGAAACCCCGGCATAAGGGTGCGATTCAACCCCAGGCTCAATTATGCCAGGGGCGAGACCGAGATATTCATCGAGGGGAAAAAGATAACGGCTAAGCAGGGAAATCACGAGATAGATATGGTGACCAACGCGGACACGGACTCCATAGCCAGATACGAGAAGATTCAGCTCAACCAGCGGCTGTTCTTCGTCCTCGGCCGGGTTGAAGACCCCGACAGGTACACCACCAGGAGATGCAGGTATCTCCTCTCCTGGACGGGAAAGTACTGGAGAAACTGGGTGAGGACGCTGATACTACCCTCGGAGAAAAGGGAGATGATCATCAGATCAGCGCTGGTCCTAAAGCTCCTGACCTACAGCAGGACGGGAGCCATAATAGCCGCGCCCACCACCTCCATACCGGAGGATCTGGGATCAGGGAGATGTTTCGATTACAGATACTGCTGGCTCAGGGACGCCGCTTATACGGTAGACGCCCTGTACAAGATAGGCAGGAATTACGAGGCGAAGAAGCTTATGGAATTCATAATAGAGAAGGCCATCTCTGACGATCACATACAGATAATGTACGGCATACGGGGGGAGACAAGGCTCAGGGAGCACACCCTCGATCATCTGGAGGGATTCAGAGGATCGGGCCCGGTCAGAATCGGGAACGCCGCCTATAACCAGGACCAGCACGACATTTACGGAGAGATGATAGACATAATGTACCTTTACTATGCCTATTATGAGTTTGAGAAAAAGATGACCCGGAAATATTGGCGCTTCCTCCGGTGGCTGGTGAACCAGATAAAGTTCAAGTGGGAGAGGAGGGACTCCGGCATATGGGAGTTCAGGGATGCCTACAGGCATTTCACCTATTCCAAATTCATGTGCTACATAGGTATGGACAGGGCCATAAAGCTCGCCCAGCACTTCCGGAGGGACGACCTGGCCGAGGAATGGACTCCCACAAGGGAGGAGATCAAGAACGACATACTACAGAATGGGTATAACGGGGACGCCGGGTCCTTCACCATGTTCTACGGAAGCAGGGACCTCGACGCCTCCCTCCTCCGCATGACGTACCACGAGTTCCTCGATTCCTCTGACCAGTACCTCATAAACACAGTTAAATCCATATACGACGATCTCCGCCGGGGATACCTGGTGAGGAGATACAATGTCAGGGACGATTTCGGGGCATCCGGGAGCTCCTTTGCCATATGCTCTTTCTGGCTCGCGGATTCCCTGTGGTACATAGGCGAGAAGGAAAGAGCCAGGTCGATATACGAAAAGATAATCAAACACTCCAACCACCTGGGGCTTTTCAGCGAGGACATCAACATGAAAACCAAGAAACAGCTCGGCAATTTCCCCCAGGCGTACACTCACATAGCCCTCATAAACACCTCTATACTCCTAAGCGAGTGGTCTGCCAAGAGGAAGAAGATAGACTGGGGCAGCATAAAGAGAAGGGACTGGTTCTGAAGGGCGCGTCTCCGGGGTAACTTTAATATTCCTTTTTATAAATAAAACGCGTTAAGAATCAACATTGCCCCTGTAGTCTAGAGGGCCCTTTCCCGTAAAGGGTCCGGGCATTCCGGCCAGCCTTTCCCTTCGGGCGAAGGAAGGTCCGGAGAAGGATACCGGCCTCTCGCGAGCCTTTTCCGGGAGCTGACGCTTCCACAAAAGCCCCGATGGAAAAAGGCAAGGCTCGGAGAAAGCCGGGGACCCGGGTTCAAAACCACGCTTTTTCGAGAAAAGCGTGGGAGCAAAAGGAGCTTCGCTCACGAGTTCGCTCGCTTCCAAGGTGAAAATCCCGGCAGGGGCATCCG
>CAYYKJ010000015.1:0-26737 GCA_964441265.1 uncultured archaeon | reverse complement strand
ATGTTTCGGATGAGGAAATATCTCAGTGCATCCGGAGGATATTCTTTCGCAAGATAAATCGGATCAATCACGTTACCGAGTGATTTTGACATCTTCTGACCGTTCACAGTGAGGAAGCCGTGGACGATGATTTTTTTCGGGAGAGGGATTCCCGCCCCTAGTAACATGCCGGGCCATATTCCGGCGTGGAACCTGAGCATGTCCTTCCCTACCACGTGTATATCGGCGGGCCAATATTTTTTATATTTATCGTCCGGGTATCCTATACCTGTGAGATAGTTGCTCAAGGCGTCGCACCAAACATATAAGATTTGGTTTTCATCTCCCGGTACCGGGACTCCCCATGGAAGGTGCTCCTTGTCTCTGGAGAAACTGACATCTGTCAGCCCGTCCTCGATCAGCCCGAGGAAGTCGTTCTTCCACTTTTCGGGATATATCTCCAGTTGATCGGATTTGACCATCTCCCTGATCTTGCCGGAGTATTTCGAGAGTTTGAAGAAATAATTCTCCTCCGCGATTTTTTGTATCTCCAGAGTAGGATGGTTCGGGCACTTCCCGTTCTCCAGGTCCCTTTCCGTGATGAACCTCTCGCATCCGGAACAGTAGAACCCTTCGTACTTCTTCTTGTATATGTCCCCTTTCTCAGCGAGGCTTTTCCATATCTCCAGCACTCCCGGCCAGTGTACCTTCTGATCGGTCGTGCGAATGAAGTAAGAATTGGATATCTTCATCACCTTCGTCAGTTCCCGGAAGAACGCGGCGTTCTTGTCAACGAATTCCTGCGGGGTGAGGCCCTGTTTCTTTGCAGTCTGGTAGTTCTTGGTCCCGTGCTCGTCGGTACCCGTGAGGAAGAATACCTCTTTTCCCTTCAGCCTTTCCTTCCGTGCAAGCACGTCCGCCTGTATGATTTCGAGGGCGAAACCTATGTGGGGCGGAGCGTTGGCATAAGGAATGGTAGTGGTTATGTAGAATCCTTTTTTCCTGCCCATTCCAATATTTTGGAATATTATATTAAAAATCTATTCTCCGGGAGGAAATGCACTTTTCCCGGCCGGCCGGTTTTGGACCAATGATTAACCAATAATAATCTAAACATTCAATTTATTATATCGGGTCGGGAAAAGCAGTTGGTTTTCATGATAGAAAAGCTTCAGGAAATGATAAAGAAGGCCAGAAAGGCCAAAGAGGTCATAGATTCGTGTCCGGGGCAGATAAGGGTGGTATCCCATTATGACGCAGACGGGATATCATCTGCCGCTATAATAACCAGGGCCCTGGTCAGGGATGGCAAGGATTTCCATCTCTCCTTCGTTCAGCAGATGAGCGAGGAGCTGCTTTCGGAAATCAGGGACGAGAAGAGGGACGCCGTGATATTCCTCGACCTGGGATCCGGCTATCTGGACGATATCAAAAAATATCTGAAGGATTCCAGGGTCATAATATGCGATCACCACCAGCCTGAGGGAACCCCCGGGGGAAACATGATCGAGATAAACTCCATATCTTCCGGGATAGACGGCAACATAGCCGGGGCCGGCGTGACCTACCTTATGGCTAGGACCATGAGCGTCATGAACAAGGACCTGAGCGCCCTCGCCATCGTGGGGGCGATCGGGGATTCCCAGATAGATTCTGTCGGGAAGGACTGGGGGCTGAACGGACTCAACAGGGAGATACTCAAGGATGCCGAATCCCAGGGAAAGATCAGGGTCTCCAAGGGCATCAGGTTGTGGGGGAGATACTCACGCCCCTTGCACAAGGCGCTCCAGTATTCCATAGACCCCTACATACCGGGTATATCCGGCTCCGAGTCCGCTGCCGTGCAGTTCCTCATGGACATAGGGATACCGGTAAAGAAGGAGGACGGGGAATGGAACACCATATCCGACCTCGACACGGACCAGCAGAAAAAGCTGGCCACCGGGATAATAAAGGAGAGAATAAGGGAGGGTCTCAAGGAGCCCGACGTGATTTTCGGGGACGTCTATGACCTTCCCGACAAGCCGGGGATATTCAGGGACGCCAACGAGTTCGCCACCATCCTCAACGCTTGCGGGAAGATGGACAGGGCGAGCTTAGGGGTCATGGTTTGCCTGGACGAGAAAGAGGCCTTTCCCGAGGTGGAAAAACTGCTGGTGAAATACAGGAGGCAGATAGGAAGGGCCATATCATGGATACACGAGCAGATAAGGAAGAAGACAGATAAGGTAAGGATGCTGAACGGGGTTTACATACTGGCGGGGGACGTGATATCCGAGCACATAATATCCAACGCCATATCCACGGTTAACCATTCCGGTATCCTTCCCGAAAAACCCCTGTTCGGCCTGGCGAATTCGGAAAGGGGCATAAAGATATCCGCGAGGGCCAGTGACGGGCTGGTGGAGCAGGGAGTCCACCTCAACGAGATTATGAACACGATTGCCTCCGAGTTCGGCACGGAGGGGGGAGGCCACAAGGGGGCCTCCGGGGCCACCATACCCGCGGGAAACGAGGAGAGGTTCATAAGCATGGCCGAGGGCGTGCTGACAAATAAAAATGATGATGAAGATAAGGTGGATAAAGCAGAGTCCGGAGAGGAAACAATAAAAAAGGATAACTTTATAATATATGACAACAAAAATAAGGAATCCGGGGGAAAGGAACCGATAGACCTCTCGAAATTTTCATCGGAGGAGAACGAAAATGGGAATGAAAAGCAGTCCGAGACTGAGGAAGGAAGAGAAGGTAACCAAGGACAGCGCCAAGGTTGATGAAGTCAGCGCTGATGCCGAGGAAAAGAAGATTGTGGTTAAGAAATGGAAAGGCAAGGACTGGTTCAACGTTCTGGCCCCTCCCAATTTTGCGGAGGTTTACCTTGCCCAGACGCCCACCACCGACCCGAAGAATCTGAAGGGCAGGAACATAGAGGTGTCGGTTTCCGACATAACCGGGGATTCCCACAAAGATCACATGAAAATGAAGTTTCTCATAGAGAGGGTGGAGGACAAGAACGCCCACACGAGGTTCAACGGTTTCGAGGTCGTCAGGCAGCACGTAATGAGAATGGTAAGGAAAAGGAACAGGAAGGTACAGATGATTTTCGACGCAACCACAAAGGACGGGTGGGTTCTTAAGGTTACTGCTCTCTCCGTTCTCAACGGCAAGGCGGCGGCGAACGTGATGGGAAAGGCAAGGAACCTGATGGTGAAGCAGGTGAACGAACTGGCATCTTCATGCTCCCTGAGCGAGTTCCTCCGCAAGATAATCAGCACCCAGATGCAGATGCAGATAAAGAAAAGTGTGAGCAAGCTCTATCCGGTCAGGTTCTTCGAGATAGAGAAGATGAAGGTTCTGAAGCCCGGCGAATCCAAGGCCGCAAGGACGAATGCCCCGAGGGAAGAGAAAAAGCCGGCACCTGGAGAGGACAGGGAAAAGAAATCTGCCGGGAAAAAGGAAAACGAATAAATGATTTTATTCTCCGAATACAATCGGATATAATGAGACTTGTCGCTTTGGTTGACAAACCCCGGGGAATCACCTCTTTTGACTGTGTGGAAAGGGTTGCCGATCGGTTCGGGGTGGACAAGGCGGGCCACACGGGAACGCTTGATCCGAACGTAACCGGGTTGATGGTGATCGCACTGGGGGAGTCCAGAAAGGCCATGCCGGTTCTGATGGGCATGGACAAGGAATACGAAGGGGTCATGCTGCTCCACGGGGACGCCAAGAGCGGATATTTGAAGGAGTGCGTGAAGAAATATACCGGGACCATAACCCAGACCCCTCCGGTCCGCTCCAGGGTAGCGAGAAGGCCCAGGAAAAGGAAGGTTTATTCTTTCAACATTCTCGATAAAAAAAAGAGAGAGGTGGGTTTCAGGGTCAAGTGTGAGGCCGGGACATACATAAGGAAGCTGGTTCACGACCTGGGCGAATGCATCGGTACGGGGGCTCACATGAAGGAACTACGGAGGATATCCGTGGGCCCGTTCTCCGTCGAAGAGTCAAAGAAAATCGACAGGATAAAGAAGATGGACCTCCTGACACTGGAGAGCGTACTCGAACGCATAGGCGTGGAGAAGGTCACGGTGGAAAATTCATCCGTGGAAGAGATCAGGAACGGTGTTCCAGTGGACTTGGGAGAGAAACCCAAGAACGGGGTTTTCGGTATATTCGACAAAAAAGGAAAAATAATCGCTCTGGGCAGCGTGACGGGCAGCAGGATAAAGGCCGACAGAGTTTTCAATCAGTAGAGATTCTTGAGAACCACCCAGGTCTTGTCGTCCCTGTTGTGTCTGTAGTCACTCCTAATTTCTTCTATTATCTTTTTCCCCATTTCTCCCGCGGGAAGTTTCCTGTAGTCCATTATGGCCTCCTTCAGTCGTTCCTCGTACATGACGTCATCATCTTTAGACGCATCCGCTACACCGTCCGTATAAAGTAAGAGTCCGCTACCTTTGTCCAATTCCACGTTTCTTTCCATGTAACGTGTACCTTTCATGAATCCCATGGCGAGGTCGTTGTCCATTATCTCCTCGGTCCCTTTATCAGAAAATAATATTGGATACTGGTGTCCCGCGTTCACGTATCTGAGCTTTCCCTTCTTCCCGGACACCTTCAGATCACCGAACACGCCCGTTGCGAATTTGTTCGTCTTTCTGAAATAATGTTCGTTTATGTAGGAATTCAGCCTCTCTGCGAATTCCTTGAGTTTCCGGTCGGTGTTCATGTGGAATGCCGTGTGTATGGAGGATGCGATGTTCGCTGCCGTGATTCCCTTGCCTGCGACGTCCGCTATGGCTAGTCTCACTTTATCGCCGATTTTGAGGAAATCGTAATAATCTCCCCCGACCTCGTATTTCCATCTCACGCCCCCGTCTATATCGAATCCCTCCAGTTCCGGGTTCCTGTCAGGTATGGTGGATCTCTGGATTCTCCTCGCCTCTTTGAGGGTTTTTTTCATGCCTTTCCGGTACATACTGTCCTTGTGCGCTATGGTTTCCTCCTCGAGAGCCCCGGTGACGAGCCACCCCACCTCCCTCAGGACGTCTCTCTGCTTTTTCTCCAGCCTGGGGTTCCTTTTCAGGTCAGCAGAAAGTATGTATTCTCCATGATGGCCTATCGAAAAGGTAATGTAATGATCGCTCGTTCCGAGATCGTAATCGATATCCGTGTGTCCCTTCTCTGTATACCTCACTATGAATTCCGATTTCGTTCTGGTTATGTGCGGATGGTCTGACGGAACCCTGGCTCCAAGTCCGTTGCCGCTGTTAGTCCGGCCTATCATGTAGTAATAATCCTTCTTCCCCTTCTTCCAGAGCCTTAAATCCTCCAGGCCTATGTCATCTCCTATGTTCGTTTTCAGAATTCTGCACAGTCCTTTCTCCACCGATTTCTTCTTTAAGCTGGATAGTATGTTCTCTGTTTCCCTGTCGATGTATTTTTCTGCTCTTGCCGTAATGGACATTGTCATGCACCTTCCGCCCCTTCCCGATCCGGAAACCCCGGACCTGCGGACCTGAAGCGTAGACCAATACTATATGTAGCCAGGTATTTAAGGCTTTCCCGTGCGAATTCCCATGACAGGAGGAAAAACAATAAAAATTCAATCGGACACTAATTAGTACAGCGATAACATGAAAAGCATGACAGCTTGTATTTTCGGATAAAGCCGTCTTTCACCGGTTCGCCTCGGTAGCTCAGTGGTGGAGCGTTCGCTTGGTATGAGCCTTTGTCAAAAGGCTCAATCGAAAACACATGCGTCTGCGGAGTCTTTGACTTCCCTAAAAGCGAAAGGTCGCGAGTTCAATAAGCGTTTGACACGGATTCCATCCGTGTCCGTGTGGAAACCTCGCCCGAGGCTTTAAATATCTGAAATGACATCAATCTATGTAGACAAAAATTGACTGGTGATAATCGTGCCCTGCGGAAGGAAGCGGAAAAGGAAGAAGATGAAGAAGCACAAACTCAAGAAGAGAAGGAAGAAGATGAGGCACAGGAAGAAGAAATAATGATTATTTAACTACTTTTTGAGAGTAAATATATAAATACCCTCTGAATAATATAAATATGGGCTTTGAGCCAGGGCGCATAGTGGTGGTGAATTTCGGTCGTTATGGGAAGGACAACAAAGGCAATTATAAATCCAGCCCTCCTTCTTTGGCGCAGATCCCTCTGATCGAATACAAATTCCACTCGGATAAACTGAAAGGCTTCAAGTATTTGAAATATTACCTCGCTGTTCCGGAAAAGGTATATCCAAGAGAAATCGAACCTAACGACCTTGAATATCTAAATGACGTTTTGAAAGGTTACGGGATTTTCGATCCCGATAACATCACTATAAAATGTGAAGGTAGAGGATGGGCAGGTTGTAACGGGAAAGCAGAGAAACTGCTCATACCATTCAAGAAGGAAAGAAATAAAGAAGAGCGAATCTCCAGGGGGAGACCAGAAATCATAAACCAGACATATTTCAAATCCAGCGGGTTCTTCTGCCCGAATTGTGCGGGAGTATTTAGTGAAATAGCCGGGAAAAACACTTATGATATGAAAATCGGTTTTAATGCCCCCGATGAGATACATGAAGAGATAAAAAGAGGGGAAGTGAATTTATCCGGAAAGGACTTCATGGAAAAGATGAAAAGTGTTCTTTACAGGGTTTTGGACCAGGATCCAAATGATATAATAGACACTAACAGAAAACTCAGCAAAAAGCACAGATTCACAAGAATCAATGCGCAGAAGGTTGTTGCCTCACTTTTAGGGTACAACCCAGATTCTGTCCCCGAAAACATAGAGGATTACAATATCGATAATCTCAGTTTGTCTGAATCCAAGCAAGGCATACAGACCAGCCTTTTTTGATCATGTGGAAAAATTTCTGATACCAAACTATAAAAGCCCTCTCGCATAATCTAATATCATGGCAAAGAAGCGCGGGAAGACCAAAAAGAAAGAGCCCCAGAAAAAGAAGAAGGAAAAGGCCGAGGTCCCCGAGGATAAGTCCCTTGAGAAGAAGGTTGAGACGGACGAAAAGAATGAACTCAGGCTCTCCAGAATATCGGTCATCGTACACACCTTCCTTGGCGTGGCTGCCGGCTGGCTTTCCAATTATGTGGGAGACATGCTTTACGGTGTGGGGATAATGATAGTGCTCCTCCTTATTTCCGGCTACGTTTCCGAGAAGCTGGTCAATAAGAAGGGCATCAAGTGGTGGCTCGCAAACGGGGGGATCATATACATATTCCTGTGGTTCATCAGCTGGGTTTATTTCCTCAACATGGTTTAGATAATATGTTCGGGCGAAAGAAGGAGCCCTCCTATTATTTCTTTTCCGGTAAGGGCGGCGTGGGAAAGACGAGCATTTCCGCAGCGACCGCTCTGCGTTTTGCGGAGAATGGAAAGAAGACCCTGATAATCTCCACTGACCCGGCCCATTCCCTTTCCGATTCATTCGAGACCGAGATCGGCGGGGAAGTAAGGAAGCTCCGAAAGAACCTGTTCGCAGTCGAGATCGATCCCAAAAAGTCGATGAATGAATATAAGGAGAAATTTATGCCCAAGATCGAGAGCATGGATTTCCTGAAGGGTCTCGGACTGGGTGATACGTTCGACGTGGCGGGCATGACACCCGGGATAGACGAGATAGCCGCCTTCGACAAGTTCCTTCAGTTCATGCAGTCGAGGGATTACGATATAATCGTTTTCGACACCGCCCCTACGGGGCATACCCTCCGCTTCCTGTCCCTACCGGATGTCCTGGATTCCTGGGTGGGGAAGATGATCAAGATACGGATGAAATTCTCCGGGATCGCGGACACCTTCAAGAAGTTCCTCCCCTTCGGGGACTCGGACGAAAAGAAGAAGGAGGGGGAGAAGATGGGAACGGAGCAGCTGGACCTGATGAAAAAGAGGATAGAGGAGGCGAGGAAGATACTATCCGACCCGAAAAAGACCCATTACAACGTGGTGACCATACCCGAGACCATGAGCATTCTGGAATCCGAGAGATCGATCAAGGTGCTGGGAGAGTACAACATACCCGTGGAAACCGTAATAATAAACCAGCTCATACCGGAGAATCCGAACTGTCCTTTCTGCACTGAGAAGAGGAAAATTCAGCAGGAAAAGGCGGGCACCATAAAAAAGAAATTCTCCGATTACAAAATCAGGCATCTCCCCCTCCTCAAAGAAGAGGTCAAGGGCTTCGGTGTCCTTGAAAAGGTGAGGAAGGAGTTGTACGGAGGATAGTCATCGTTCCCGTATCTGCATTTTTGACATAATTTTTTCGGTTATGCTTTCGATTTCTTTTAGACTAAAGGGTTTGTCCAAGAACCTATAAACATCGAGATCTTCGAAATGTTTTAATACATCTCTGCCGCTGTATCCGCTCACCACTACTATGCCGTCAGGATATACTGGATGCTTTTTCTCGCGTAGCCCCTCAACTAGGTATAATCCCCCGCCAGAGGTTTCATTCCCCGGGACACCCAGTGGCATGCTGAGGTCTACAATGGCCACTTTCACATCAGGGTGTTCGGTGCAATAGCCAAGGGCGGAGTTCCCGTCCATGAAAGATCCTATTTCCTGGAAATATTCAGTTCTTTTCAGAGATTCAGTTAAAATATTATTGACAACTTCCTCGTCATCTGCCACAACCGCTCTGTAACTACCCATGAATAGAAATTATTGATAGATTTTAAAAGGTTTGATGATGGTTTCACGTACCTTCCTGCCACTGGGATAAATATGTTCATCCCTTTTTGATGATCAGTTTCCCACCTTCTTCGTAAAAAAGTAGGAAGTCACCTTTTTTCATCTTAAACCTTTCCCTGACATTTTTTGGAATTGTTACTTGATTGCTTCGAGTAATCTTGCCCGAACCTAGAAAATTTCCCATTATATTGTATTGAACCGAAAGATTTAAATACTTTTAAAAGTTAATATAGTATATAAAGTAAAAAAAGTAATATGATGAAAAATGAAAATATTCTATATATTGACGAAAATGATATTGTTAATACTTATTCTAAAAAATGGCGGGAATTATATTTTCAACATAAAAAGGTGAAAAAACTCAGAGAAGAAACGGGATGGAGTAAATATAGAATTTCTGATTTTTTGAAAATCGATTTGGGACGTGTGAAACTTATTGTGAACACAAAAAAGACAGAATTAATGAATTTTCACCCTTGTTTTTCAATAAAATGTCAAGTTTTAGTGAACGGCATGAAAAATATGAAAAATGCATCGAATTGAGCAAAAAGATGACCGTTTCGCAGATTTCGAGGAAAATGAATATCACCAACAATACAATTAAATATTGGATTGAAGCGGGTAAACCTGTGTTATATGAGAAAAAAAGGAGATAGAAGAGGAATTGAAAAAATCAGGTTCCGATCTTCCAGCTGTTTAGATACTTATTCTGTTCCGGGTTCAGTTTGTCTATTTTAATCCCATAACCGGCGAGAGCAAGTTCAGCGACCTTTATGTCAATATTTTCAGGTACCTTGTAGACTTTGTTTTTCAGCTTACCCTTGTTCTCTGTTATATATTCTGCACTCAAGGCTTGGACAGCAAACGATGTTTGCATGACAGATGATGGATGCCCTTCGGCAGCGGATAAATTGCATAACCTCCCTTCTCCGATTAAATATACCTTTCTCCCGTCTGGCATCTCATATTTATCCAAATTTTTTCTTAGATTTATCTTTTCTTTTGCTGTTTCCTCCAGTGATTTTACATCTATTTCAACGTTGAAATGTCCTGAATTGGCAAGTATGACTCCCGATTTCATTTTTTCGAAATGTTCCTTTCTTATTACGTGGATATCTCCTGTAACTGTAACGAATATGTCTCCAATTTCTGCAGCTTCAATTAACGGCATTACTCGATATCCTTCATAAAATGCCTGTATTGCTTTTATGGGATCTGTTTCAGTTACAATCACATTACAACCCATTCCTTCGGCCCTTTTTGCCAAACCACGTCCGCAGTTACCAAAACCGCATACCACAAAGGTCTTTCCTGCGAGCAAAACATTGGTGGCTCTCAAAATACCGTCTATTGTGCTCTGCCCCGTACCGAAAACATTGTCCAGCAGCATTTTCGTATGCGCATCATTTACAGCTATCACGGATAACTTCAGGGCGTCATCTCTTTCCATCGACTTCAATCTGATGACGCCGGTGGTGGTTTCTTCCATCGAGCCCCATACGTTATCTATATATTCTTGTTTTTCTTTGTGTAAAGTTGATATGAGGTCGGCCCCGTCGTCTATCAATATGTTTGGTTTGGAATTGATAATCTCTGTTAAACATTCATAATATTCTTCTTTTGTTACTCCTCTCCATCCAAATACATTTATGCCTTCTTCTGCTAAGGCAGCTGCCACATCATCTTGTGTTGACAAAGGATTAGATGGACTTAGGTAAACGTCCGCCCCGCCCGCCTTCAGCGTCTTGGCCAGAACGCCCGTTTCCTTGGTTATGTGTAAAGTGCAACCAATGACAACATTTTTAAACGGTTTTCTTTTCAGAAATTCTTTTCTCACTTTCATTAATGCTGGCATGTGGTCTTCGGCCCACTCGATCTTCAGCCTGCCCTTGCCGGCAAGTTTCTTGTCCTTTACTTTGCTCATGAACATCACCCCTCAACACATAATCATTTCGGGTTTTGATATTAATGTTTTTTGATATAAATAATATTATGAAAAACGAGGTTCTCGGGGCGATGAAGAAGCCGGATACCTATGATGAGCCGGTCAAGAGGATAGACCTGATACAGACCCACATATCCTGGGTCTTCCTGACAGGAAAATACGTCTACAAGGTGAAGAAGCCGGTGGATTTCGGATTCCTGGACTTCTCCGAGCTAAGGGACAGGAAGAAATTCTGCAACAGGGAGTTCGAGATAAACCGAATGTTCTCCCCTGAGTTATACCTGGGCGTCCTGCCTGTGAACAGGTTCAATTACAAGCTGAAAATAGGAGGTCCTGGAGATACGGTGGAGTACGTCATAAAGATGAGGCAGCTCCCGCAGGACCGCCTCATGAACGTGCTGCTGGAAAAGGGCAAGATAGGAAAGGAGACCATGGACGAGATAATCGGTATACTGAGGAAATTCTATTCCAGAACCAAGACCTTCCGTGATCCCGGTTCGCCCGGGGGAATAGAGACGGTGAGCTTCAACTGGAAGGAAAACTTCAAGCAGACCTCCAAGTTCACCGGAACGCTTCTGGAGAAGAGGGAATTCGAAGAGATAAAAAGTAAGGTCGAGAGGTTTCTGAAGGAAAAGAATGGAATGATACAGGAAAGGCAGAGGGATGGCTTCGTCAAGTGGTGCCACGGTGACCTCCATTCCGGGAACATATTCGTCACGGACAAGGTCCAGATATTCGATGCCATCGAGTTCAACGAGAGGTTCGCGGTCTCTGACATCGCGAACGACGTGGCCTTCCTCGCCATGG
Organism: uncultured archaeon; assembly: GCA_964441265.1. Taxonomy (GTDB): domain Archaea; phylum Aenigmatarchaeota; class Aenigmatarchaeia; order QMZP01; family QMZT01; genus JAFGDH01. Next base: position 15,288 of record CAYYKJ010000015.1, on the reverse strand, counting down.
ACCTGGATTTCCGGGGCAGGAAGGATCTTGCCGACCATTTCGTCAACGGTTACATCGAGAAGACCGGGGACATGGACATCAACGACCTTCTGGGTTTCTACATGTGCTACAGGGCATACGTCCGGGGCAAGGTGCTCGGGTTCAGGCTGGACGATCCCGGAGTCCCGGGGGAGGAGAAGGAAAAGGCAAGGGACCTTGCAAAAAGATATTTCGAATACGCTTACCAGTATTCCAAAGAATTCTGATGAATAAAAAGTTAAAATGTAAAAATTTTTCATGAGAAAGGTGCTTTACATAGGATTTTCCGGGAAATTATTTCCTGATCGTTTGGTCGACTCAATAAATTCTCTTAGTGATGCCGGAGATATTCCTGTTTCATATGATTACATGTCAGGACTTCCTGACGATGTTGATGAAGTGAAAGGTTTTGATTTGGTAGTCCCTGATCATCCTTCCGGGATGGATATGAGGAAAACATATTCGTTGATGAAAGAGAACGGAATCAAAAAGCCGGTCATTGTTACAAAATGCAGAATGCTTCGTTGGCGGTATTTGGAAGAGGATTCGTCGCTTGATAAATGGTATACTGTGGATAGATCAAAAATCCGGGAAGCAGTCGAAGAGTTGCTGGAGAGCAATTCAGCGGAATGAATAATTTTTTTCGAGCATGTTTTCAATAATCCTTTTCCATTCCCCCGAGGTGTCCAGGGTGATGTGCTCACTCTCGATCGGCTCCCACTGATCCCTTATCTTCTCGTAAACCCCGAAGTCCGCTTCGGACTCGTCTTCCCTCCCTCCGCTGATCCTTTTCCTTATCACATCCTCCGGGGAGACGCACTCGATCATCTTCAGCTCCTTCCCCGTCCTCTCTGATATCTCCGAGACCCGGTTCCTCAGTGTTTTCTTGTAGAATGTCCCATCGATGATCACGTTCTTTCCCTTCCTGAGAAGGGATTCCGCCCTCCTGAAGAGTTCCTCGTAAACCTTCCTCTTTTCCTCTTCGGAGTATTCGGGTTTTTCTGTTATCTCTTTCCTCACTGCGTCCGTCCTTAGAATCGGGGCGCCGGCCTTTTCGCTAATTTGCCGTGCCACGGTGCTTTTTCCCGTCCCGGGAAGCCCGCATACCAGAATCAACATGAATGATTATTGGGGGGCTGTTTTATATTTTTCCGCGGTCAGTCCAGAAGAGAGCCCTCGAAGACCTCCGGGTGCTTCATGAAAATTCCCCCGGGGCTCATTTTGTTTTTGACCGTGAATTTGTATGACCTGGTTTTTTTGTCGAATTCCCTCTCCACGAGCCCCCTTCTTTCCAGAAATTCGAGGCCCGATTTTATGTTCTCGGGAACTACGAAATATTTTCCGGAAACGTTTTCCATTATCTCCCCTATATTTACAGGCCTGCCGTGAGATTCCAGTGCCCTTATCAGAAGATTATACGTGAACAGCGGAATAATTCAACACCCCGCTTTATTATTTCACAGTGATTTTATAAAGTTGCATTCGGCGTCGACCTCCACGAAATGCTGTGCCTGTCCGGATATGTATTCCTCGCACTGGTTTTCCGGGCTGTCGTCCACATCCTGTCTCGGGTCATGGGCCACGTCGCACACCCAGTTCCCGACTTCCCAGTCCGGGTTGTCGTCCGAAAGGCACGGCCCTTCCGAGAGATCAGTCCCGCTCGCCTTTTCGAACTGGCAGAGGTATATGCATTTGGCCTTTGCATCTTCGGGACCATTCCCCACAGGTGGTTCGCCGCCCTGGGAAACGCATCCGCTGGAGATTGCCAGTCCGATCACGAGCAGAATCAGTACTGCCTTCATCCGTATCACCCCGATAAAACGAAAGGATAGCGGGAGGTGGAAACTCCGAAGGAAACGGGCAAACCCGTTTCGATCTTTTGAACCACCGACCTCTGGGTGCCCCACTGAATAGCAGGATTTGAATCCTTGATTCACTATGGTTCTGGTTTTGCTTCCGCAAAATGCCCAGCGAGCACTCCAGGCTTTGAGAGCAATCTATTCCATTGCTTTGCTCCATCCCGCTGTGATATTCTAAATAGTAAGTTGGGATATTTATAAATTGATTGCTGGCAGTTCAGTACTTCTCCCAGTGCAGGACTTCTTCCAAACGCTTTTTGTCGTGAGGTTCCGGATTGCTCTCGAAATACCCGAGCGGGAGAAGAGTGACTATGTTCATCACTTCCGGTATGCCCAGCAGCTCCTTGACTGGCCCTATGTAGTCCTTGTCCACTCCGGCCACCCAGCAGGATCCGATCCCGAAGGATTTTGCGGCGAGAATGATGTTCTCCGCCGCTGCCGAGCAGTCCTGGGCGTATCTCTTGTTCTCCTTCGAGCCGCACACTACGACGCAGGCCGCCGAATCCTTTATGAACGACCCGTTAGGGGCCAGTTCGCTGATCTTCTCCAGGGTTTCCCTCTCCGTGACCACCACGAAATCCCACTTCTGGACGTTCCTGGCGGATGGGGCCAGTCTCCCGGCGTCTATTATCTCTTCGAGAGTCTCCCTTGGTATGGGCTTGTCCGTATAGGACCGCACGCTCCTCCTGTCCTTTATGGTTTCCAACACTTCATTTCTTCCGGTTGAATCTGTCATAAAACACCCCCAAAATTTATCCGAATAATATGAAGAATATCACACCCAGCGCGAGGGAGGGCAGGAACTAAATCGAATTTGTGATTACTCCTCAACACGCGGAGCGAGGATGAAGGAGAGGTTCACCTTGTCCATGTCCTTGAAGTTCAGCCTCATTGGATAATCGTTGGCGAATTCCATGCTCACCTTGTCGGCCAGCTTGGCGGCCTTGATCATCTTCTTCAGGTATTCGATGGGGTAGCGCGCCTTCACGTTCTCGCTGGCGTCCACCTTCAGGAGGCCGTTATCTCCCTTCTTGAGCTCGAGACGCGTGGAGCTGACGTCTCCCTTGGCCCACATCTTGAAGCCTTCTGTCCCGGCTTCCATGACCACTGAGTCGTCCACTATGTCAGCGTCCGATATTCCATCTTCCAGCACGTTGGAATCCAGCTCCACCTTGCCCTTGAATTCGAGCTGGTCAACGGGCGGCTTCTCGCTGGATATGTCGAGCAGGGGGATCTCGAAGCTTCTCTTCCCCCTCCCTTCGAGGATTATTTTCAGCGTGTTGTTGTCGTCCTCCTTGGACATCTTGACCTTGTCCTCGGGCCTTATTCTCTTCAGTATGGCCACGAGGTTCGCCATGTTTACCCCGAGGAGGTTCTCCCCAGTGGCTTTGAATTCGTCGAATGCGGAAGAAAGCAGCCGGAAATTAACCACGGCTATCATGCTCCTGTCGGGGGAAAGCAGGCTCAGTCCGTTGGAGTCCACCTTGAATATCCCCTCGTCCAGTATTTCCGCTATTATCGGAACTGAATTCTTTATCAGGTCCGTGTTGCTCAGGCTCACATTAAACATATAAAGACACCTCCGATGGTCTTTGTCCAGCGCAATTGATTAACATATGTATGTAAAATTTAAATCCTTTCATCCCAGATCCCTTTCCATTTCCCTGACCTTCCGGTAGGTCTTCATGTCGACCCCCTCCATGCTCTGTATCAGTTCGCCCTGTATCTCGAATCCTTCATCGGAAGGCATTACCCTTCCGAAAACCCTCACCTGTTCCTGGGTCTCCTGTGGTACGGGTTCGCTGAACACGGCCTTGATTTTTCCCGAGCCGTCGTCCACCATCACCATGTTGTCTTTCTTGTCTATTATGGTTCCGGTGACGCGGACGCGCGCACTCTGGTTGTCGACCTCGGAAATCTTCTTTTCGACAGCCGGCAACCTTCTCTGCGAAAAGGATGAGTCATCGTCCATAATACATCATTCGATTTTAACTTTATAAGCATTTGGAAGGCGGCCGATATGACGGCCTTTAACGGGCAATCCGGCCGTCGGATTTTATTTATATTCAAGCCCGAACAAGTTTTATTCATGAAGAGGATAGTCCCGATGCTGATTCTGATGATTGTCTTCCTTCCTGCCGTCTCGGCCCTTGAGAACAACCAGTATTTCACCATAGACCCAAACGAGACCGCTCACTGCATACCCATAGAAGTGAAGCTTCCCCAGGAACTGGGGATAAGCTTCGTGAACGAGACCAAGGAAGCGGTCATCGAGGCGGAATCCCCCTGGCTGAAAATATCCTACAACAAGGTCACCATAAACCCGGGCGTTCTCAACAAGAACCCCCTTTGCTTTTATCCTCCTTCCATGGAGGAGGGAAAGTACACCTATTTCAAGGTGAAGGTCTATTCTTCCGATCTCAACCTGAGCAGCGAGGCGAAAGGGGGGTTTTGCGTATCCAGACATGAAGACGTGGACTCCGGCATCGATGCCGGCGCGGACACAGATATATGCAGGGCCATGAGCGACAATTCCGACATCTTCGACATACATTTCAAGGACGACATAACCTTCGCGGCGCCCGGGGACAGGGTCTCGAAGACCGTGTACGTCACCTCATATGCGGACGTCGATATAAACCTGAGACTGGTTACCAGCATGGAAACGGACTTTTCCCCTGTGACGGTTTCCACCTCCCAGGATCACCCGACCTCCATGAAAAAGATAAGGGTGCTCGCACCCTCTTCCGAGGACAATTACACCATGAGGATCATTGGGGAAATGGAGGGATGTAACTCGGAGTTCTGCGCCAAGGAGGCAGAGTCCGTGCTCAAGGTGAAGGAAAACTACACCCCCACAGGCTTTTCCGCTTCTGTCGTGCCCCGCAACATAAACTTGAAAAATGAGCAGCCCACCGATTTCAGGGTGATCGTTAACAACTATGATTCAAGGAAGGAATTCAGGATCAGCGCGTCCAGCGACCCGCAAACGGAAATCGAACCGGAAAATGCCACAAGAATGATAGGAGAGGGAGAGGAGGAGACTTTCAGGTTCACGGTGGATATCGATTCCGGCGATCAGAAACTTTACAAGCTGTATTTCAAGATAAGGACCGAGGACGGGGAAAAATTGCTGACTGCCTACCTGTCGGTGGGGGAACTCATGTCGGATGCCCAGAGGGATATCGAGGACATAAGGACCAGCGCAAAGGATAAGGAAACCAGGGACGATATAGAGGAGGCGTTCAGAAACTGGAAGAATTCATACGAGAGTTCCGAGTACGGGGAAGAGACCGGGGACTACGGGGACTTCAAGAAGGAGATAGAGAACGCCAGGGGGGAGGACACCGGGGATAACGGCGACTCCGGAGGGGATATCGGAGGAGGGGAAGAGACCCCGCCGCAGGACACCGGGAGCGGCGGATTCGACTGGATACTGCTGGTCGTACCTGTGATAATAGTGGTTGCGGTCGTGTTCATCTTCGTCATGTACAGGAAGTCCAAGGTGGTCGAGAGCGAACAAGAGTACCCGGACTTCCAGTGACTTTTAAAACATTCCAATTAATTTTCTTTCATGAATGCCTTCATGTTTGTGCTTTCCGGCGATCATGGGACCCTTCCGGGCGCCGAACTCGAGGCCGTTCTGGGAGGACTGACCGAATTCTCCCTAATGGCCAGGGAAAGGAATTTTGCCGTGTGCAAGACCAAGCGGTCCGGCGGGAGGTTTCTGAGGGAGCTCGGGAAAAGGCTTTCCATGACCCATTCCGTGTTCCGTTTCGTGGGATGCGTCGGGGAGGGGAAGATATCCAATATACTCTCCAGCCTGCCGGGTATAAAGATGCCTTACAGGGTGAGGGTCCATCTTTATGAAGACAAGGAGAGGACCGAGACCCTGGAAAGGGAGATAGGAGGGAAGATATGGAGATTTCTGAAAAAATCCGGAAAAAATCCCTCTGTCAGCATGAGGGAACCGGAGACCTCCATAGAGTTCTTCTTCTCCGCGGGATACATATACTGCGGTATACGGGCGCTCGACGTAGAGAAGGAGCATTTCGGGTTTGCCAGGGCGACCAGGAGGCCTTACTTCAGGCCGGTTTCAATGGATCCCAGGATTGCCAGGGCGATGGTAAACCTCTCCAGAAGCGTAAAGGGGCGCCTTCTCGACCCCTTCTGCGGCACGGGAGGGATACTGATAGAGGCGGGGAAGGTGGGTATGAAGGTCTACGGCATGGACTCCGACGCGGAGATGGTGGAAGGAACCATCCGGAACCTCGGGCATTTCGGAATAAGGGGGACCATAAATCAGGGCGATGCGAGGGAGATGGAGAAACACTTCGGCAGGGGTTTCATAGACTGCATAGTGACCTGCCCTCCCTGCGGCCGTCTGTCCTGTGTGATCGGGAAAAACGGCATACAGGAGTTATATAATAGTTCCATCTTTGAGATGGAGAGGACGGTCAAAAAAGGCGGTCACGTTGTCATCGCGTCACCAACAAATATTAATATAAAGACGAATATGCAATTAATAGAAATCCACAAGGAGAAACTGAACAGGAGCATGGAAAGGAAAATCATGGTGTTCAGGAAGGATAAGGAGTGATGGTATGAAGGCATTGTTTTTCCTCGACTCGGAAAACTATTCGAAGATGAAGAACAAAATTTCAGAGGATGACCTCGTCTCGAGGCAGTCCATAAACTTCAGGGAGGGCAAGGCCCTGGGGCTTGACAAGGACGGATATTACCTCGAAATCGACGGCAGCGAGGAGTCGATAGTGAAAGTCAAGGAGATAATCGGGGATCTGGGGACCGAGGTCACCGGCGACGAGAAAAAGAAGGTCCTGGCCAAGATAGAGGAGCAACAGAACAACGCAGCCGCCGGTTTCGGAAGCATATTCGGCTGAACAACGAATGACGGCTTTATTCGTAAATATAAGCCGTCAAATTAAAAACATGACGACTATAACCGATTGAAAAAGCCTTCATTCCTGTATATGCGCTGGTAGTCTAGTCTGGTAGGACACAGACATTAATTGGTGGTGTATGCTTGCCATGCCTGTAACCCGGGTTCAAACGACCCCTTTGCTCAAAAGCGTCGGAAGGAAAACCAGGAGCTTTCGCTTCCTGGGGTCTTGAAAATCCCGGCCAGCGCATTAAAACTTTTTTATAGAATGCAGGGCAATTTATTAGCATAGGTGAATTCATGGGTCTTTTCAAGAAGGACAAAAGGAAGATGCCTCCTCCTCCGCCACCCCCGTCATCCAGGCAGGAGGCTCCCCCGGAGCCCAGGATGACTCCGGTCAGAGCCGCTCCTCCGAATCCACCTTCCGGGAGACAGGAGACGCGGCCTGCTCAGCCGCAGCAGTCCCCGAGACCACCGTCAGATACTGCTGCACCTCAAAGCAGACGGGGTTCTGATTCTCCTCCGCTGTTCATAAAGATAGAAAAATACAGGGACATAATAAAGAACATCATGGAGGCCAAGAGTTTCATTCTCAACATAAAGGACGCCATGGATGCCCTGGAGGATGTCCAGAAGCAGATATCAGATGGTGTGAAGGTCGCCCAGAAGACCCTGGATGATCTCAACACGAATCTGGCCAATCTGGATTCATTCTTCATAAAGCCCGGAAGGGGAGGAACGGGATCCGCTCCCGCCCCGCAGAGGGTCCCTTCGCAGCCGCCCAGTCCGCCCGGGACTCCCGATCAGGGTGTTCCCCAACCTAGGAGGAGCCAACCCGCTGACAAATACGCGGACGACGTTTACGGACAGCTGGAAAGGTTGAGAAGCCAACTGAAATCGCTTAAATAGATATTTAAGATACTTCTTTAATTTAATATCATCGCATGACGCGGACAGAGGTCCCGACGCCAAACAAACGCGGGGGTAGCCAAGTCAGCCCTTTACGGACGCAACGCTTGTCACAGAGGGTTGATATCCCAAAAGTAAAGAGGCTGTGGCATTGGTCAAACACGAGGGCTATAGGCGATAGAGTTTTGAGCTGGGAAGCGAAAGCTCATGACGTCGTTGCTCAAGACCTATTCACTTAGCGCTTTTCGCCTGAGGGCGAACGGCGAGGAATGTGTTCCAGGGTTCGAATCCCTGCCCCCGCATTCAAAAAATTCCGTGCATTAATTTTTTAATCATTGATGTCTAGACAATAAACATGGCTGAAAAGAAACCGATAGGAAAGATAACGCATTACTTCACGAACATAGGCGTGGCCGTGATCGAGCTTTCCGGCGAGATCAAAGTGGGAGACACCATATCCATTGAAGGATCCACCACCAACTTACAGCAGAATGTGGATTCCATGCAGATAGAGCATGAGGACGTGGAAGAGGCAAAAGCGGGCCAGAGCGTGGGCATGAAGGTCAAGGAAAGAGTCAGGGAAGAGGACAAGGTCTTCAAGGTAACGGAGTGATCTTCTTAATCGGTGCGCCTCCGGTGTTTTCAGGTGTTGGTTTTTCCAGTTCTTATGTTATACTGTATAACATTAATAAACCAGCAGACTGGGACGGGGAATAGAATACTTATTTAAACCCGGCGGCATTTTAATTGTTAATTATGTATTCACTGATAATCACTGAGAAACCCAACGCGGCCAAGAGGGTCGCCTTCTCCCTGTCCGAGGGGAAGCCCAAAAAGATAAAGAAAGGCAAGACCTACTGGTTTGAGTTCAAGAGGAATGGGAAGGAATACAAGGTCGTCCCTGCGGTGGGCCATCTCTTCGTTCTTTCCGCCCTCAATTCCGGGGCAAAATGGAAATACCCGGTGTTCGAGACGGAATGGAAACCCGTGTTCAAGGCCAGCAGGGGAGGGGCCTTCACCAAAGCCTATTACGAGAACATAAAGAAGCTCTCGAAGGACGCAAAGGAATTCTATAGCGCCACTGACCTGGACGTTGAGGGGGAGGTCATATTCTACAACATACTGAAATTCATAGCGGGGAAGGAAAACGCCAAAAGGATGAAATTCTCCACGCTCACGAAATCTGATCTGGAAAATGCCTTTGAGAACGCCTCCGACGAGCTGATATTTCCCATGCTCGAGGCGGGGCTGGCCAGGCACAAGATGGATTTCCTGTGGGGCATAAACCTTTCCAGGGCCCTCACGCTCGGTCTGGAGCACGTGGGCGGCTACTGGACGCTCTCCACCGGCAGGGTTCAGGGACCGACCCTCAACATAATATACAAAAGAGAGAAGGATATCCAGAAATTCGTCCCCAAAAAATACTGGGAGCTCCTGCTGAAGGGGAAGGTCTCCGGGAAGACCATAGAGGCGGAGCACTCGAATGGCAAATTCTGGGACAGGAAAAAGGCGGAGCACGCCCACCGTAAATGTGACGGGAAGAAGGCGGTGGTGAAAGAGGTTTCCGTGAAGAAATACAAGCAGTCTCCTCCGCTCCCCTTCGATCTCACCAGCCTCCAGAGGGAGGCCTATTCGCTTTTCGGTTATTCCCCCAAGATGACCCTCGACATAGCACAGGGCCTTTACGAATCGGCGCTCATCTCCTATCCGAGGACTTCCAGCCAGAAGCTGCCCGCGAAGATAGGGTTGAAGAGCATCATCAAGAACCTTTCGAGACAGAACGATTACAAGGGGCCTTGCTCCGTTCTCCTGGCCAGGCCCAAGCTGAAGCCGAGGGAGGGGAAGAAGTCCGATCCCGCCCACCCGTCCATATTCCCCACCGGCAACAAGCCGGGAAAGATGAGCGGATACAAGCGGAAGGTCTACGATCTAATCGTCAGGCGATTCCTCTCGGTTTTCTGCGACCCTGCCGTGAGGGAGAGGGTGGGAGTGAAGATAGACGTTAACGGGGAGGAATTCAGGACCACCGGGACCAGGACGATCAATCCCAACTGGATAGAGTTCTACGGCAGGTATGCCAGGTTCAAAGAAACGGTCCTTCCCAAAATGGAGAAGGGGGACGAGATAAGGGATACATCCGTAAAGATGGACGGGAAGGAAACCAAGCCCCCGAATCGCTACAGCCAAGCCTCCGTCCTTAAGATAATGGAGGATCTCAACCTGGGAACGAAGGCGACCCGCGCCCAGATACTCCACACCCTTTACGAGAGGGACTACATACAGGAAAGGTCCATAGAGGCCACCGCCCTGGGCTCTGCGGTGATAAAGGCACTGGAGAAATACTGTCCTGAGATCATATCGGTCGACCTCACCAACAGGTTCGAGAAATACACCGAAGAGATAAGCAAAGGAAAGAGGAAAAGGAAGGACGTCATAAAGGAGGCGGAATCCGAGCTGGTAAAGATACTCAAGCATTTCAAGGAAAAGGAAAAGGAGATAGGAAACGAGCTGAAGGAGGGAGTGAAGGAGTACGAGAAATCCATCACCTACATAGGCAAATGCGAAAAATGCGGCGGGGATCTCAGAATAATCCATTCCAGGTCCACGGGCAAGAGGTTCGTGGGATGCACCAATTACCCCAAGTGCAAGCACGGATTCCCGCTGCCCCAGAGGGGCAAGGTCAAGGCGATATCCAAGAAATGTCCCAACTGTGGTCTCAGGTTCGTGGAGGTCAGGCAGTTCAGGAGGAGGCCCTGGAGGCTCTGCGTCCGTTGCGGCTTCGCCAGCAACATAAAGTCAAAGGATTACGTGGACAAGCTCGAGGACAAGGGAGTGGACATGGCCAGGGTCACCCACTTCCACAGCGGAAAGAAAAAGAAGGAAGCGGAAGAGAAGAAAGAAAAGGAAAAAGAGTCGGGGAAAGGCAAATGATTTTCAATTTTCAGAGGGAACATTCTCGATGATTGCTCTGACTCCTTCTTCATAAAAGGTAACACATTTTTCCATGATATCCACCATTTTTTCCCTATTCTTGTAATACTCGGTGAGACTGCCTGAAGTGTCCAGTTTTTTCGTTCTGATATCGACTATCCAGTCACGGAAGTCCCGGTCTATCTTATCATTCGCAGGACCAATGTCCAAGTCTGGCCTTAAAGCAAAGTCCTTGACCTTGTTGGTTGAACCAAAGAAAATTTTGACCAGTTCATCATGATCAAGTATTTGGTTCTGGAGATATTTTTGTCTAAGGAATCTCATTGAGAAGGCAATCTCATTTTCGGTTTTACCGGTCTTTCTTATTTTTTTCATGTGTTCCCTGTAATCATTACCGTATATCTGGACGTTACTCTGGAAGTATTCAATCCAGTTGCTGATGTAACTGGAAAATCTCCCATCCTTTAGACTCATTACATCTGTCGGTGTGAGCTGAAATTCTATGGGTTTTTCAGGGTCGTATAAATTTTTCCATAAGCCTGCAATCTCCTTCATTACCTTTTTGTCCGTCACCACGGGGACATCGAAAATCAGGGTGGAATCTATGTCACTCACACCTGAATTGAATCTGTTAGGCAGATTATTCAGATTTTTGTAAAACGAGCCATGAATTAAAAGACCGCAAGAGGGGTCAATTTCAGTGACGCCTTTTCCAAACCCTTGGACGAAATTCTTGTATTCTTCAAAATCCGGAATACCTGCGTTATATCCTGGGATTTTTTTCATTAAAAACAAATGTGGAAAAACTTTTTATTTCATTGTTGTTCTAGAATATCTTGAAGCCGGAGGGCTTTATGCCCTCCTCCACGATCATGAACTTGACCGATTTTCCCTCCTCCCTTGATCTGTGTTTGACTATGGAAGCCCTCCTCTCCCCCATTTTTCCCGTGTGCTCTACCAGGACGATGGACTTTGACCAGTATTTTATCGAGTCCCCTCCTATTATGTAGTTCTCTCCCGTGTCTCTCTTTCTGTACATGTGGGCGGTTATGATCACCGGTATCTTGTTCTTCCTGGCTATGTTTGAGAGTACGGAAAGCTGAACCGAGAGCTCCTTGTTGGCCTCCAGAACCTCTATGGTGGGGTCCGCGCATTCCAGCCTGTAAAGGGCGACCATGGAATCTACTATGATCATGTCAGGTATCTCGCTTCCCAGGGACCGGATTATCTTGCTCTGATCCCTGAAGTCCCTGGGTTCCATGAGTATGATCCTGTCCAGCATGCCCTCTTCCCTGGATATCTGTCTGACCCTCTCCCCGGAGAGCCCACCTTCCGTGTCTATGTACAGCACCCTGCCCCCGGACCTTATGCACTCCAGCGCCGCCAGCAGGCATATGTTCGTCTTACCCACACCCGGGGGTCCGTAGAAGTTGGTGAGCGCACCCTTCTCCACGCCCCCTACCAGGGAGGAGAGGGGGTCGGGCAGCGTGATTATGTTTTCGTCCATGATGCATAATTGAAGGCAGATTTTAAAAATTGAACCATTGATAAAAAAGATACGCTGGGACAGGGATTGCCGGCGGGAAGCTTCAGTCCGGAAACAATGGATAAATTCAGATCAGTTTTCCCGCTTTCGAACCCTGAACCCCAGAGGGGACTAGCTTTCCAGGCTAGCGCGTTTTAACGGGGCATCCGCCCAGCCGTTCCGCCATCCCAGCAGATATAGAAGTATCTTATAGCAATCCTTATAACTGTTTCCCCTTCGACTTGCAGTTTATACAGATGCCTGTTTCCTTGTCGTAGCATCTGGAGCATACTATTGCCCCGCAGAGCCGGCAGGAAAACGCGGGTTTTGCGACACCGTGGCATATAGTGCAGAGTCCGGAAATCTCCATCATGATCTACTCGTGGTCACCAGAGGGGGGTCGCCCACTATGATCGTGTGCTCGGCCTGGGCCACCGGCTTCCCCCTGCTCTCCTTAAGGACCGGGTATCCCTTCATGGCGTCCGCCGCTTCCAGCTGTTTGAGGGCGAAGGATGTCTTGAAGCTGCTGATCCCCTTCCTGACCATCCACCTCTTGCAGAAGGGGAGGCCGCTGTATTCGTTCGCCGCCATCTCCAGGATTTTCCTCGCTTCCGGCAGGCGTGATGGCTTGGGCTGCATGAACGAGAATATCTCGACGGGCTCGGAATCCTTCACCACCCCGTTGCTCTCCACCACGAAGGGCTCCAGGGCAATCACTTGGCCCTCTTCAAGGACGGTACCGATGTCGTTCTCCACGTTGGGTATCTTCGGCTCTCCGTGTATCACGTACTGGTCGAGTCCGTGGCCCGTGAGGTTGACTATCACTCCAAGGCCGGCCTTCTCCACGACCCTGTTTATCTCCCTGCTGATCTCCGTGACCATCACCCCGGGCTTAACCGTCCTGATTCCCGCTTCCAGCGCCCGCTCCACCACCTTTATCATCTCGCTCTTCTCGGAGCAGTAAGTATATGCATGGTCGGATACGTACCCGTTGACGTGGGCTCCGACATCTATCTTCACGAGGTCTCCTGGGTTTATGGCGGTCTGGTCGTTCGCCGCGGGGCTGTAGTGAGCGGTCACGTCGTTTATCCCGATGTTTACCGGAAAAGCCGGTTTGGCTCCCAGTTCCACTATCCTCTTTTCTATGAAATCGGCCAGCTCGAGAATCTTCATCCCCGGTTTTGTCTTTCTGAGGACCTCTTTCCTGACCTTGGAATTTATCTCTCCCGCCTTTTTGTAGGATTCCAGAACCTTCTGATCCATACTACTTGTATAGAGAATGGGTAAATATAAATCAATAAAAAAGGAGCAGAAGAGGGCTCACAGCCCTGCTTCCTTCTTGAGCGTCTCCGCCTTGTCTGTCTTCTCCCATGTGAATTCGAGGTCTTCCCTTCCGAAATGCCCGAAGGCAGCCGTGTTTTTGTATATCGGCCTTCTGAGATTCAGGTATTCTATTATTCCGGAAGGGGTTAGCGGAAAGTGTTTCCTCACAATTTCACCTATCTTCTCTTCGGGAATCTTGCCGGTCCCGAACGCGTTGACGTTTACTGAAACCGGGTTCGCGTATCCTATGGCATATGCTAGCTGTATCTCGCATTTTTTTGCCAGTCCCGCTGCAACTATGTTCTTCGCTATGTGCCTTGCCATGTACGCCGCTGACCTGTCCACCTTCGAGGGGTCCTTCCCGGAGAATGCTCCGCCTCCATGCCTTCCTATTCCACCATAGGTATCGACTATTATCTTCCTCCCGGTCATTCCGGCATCCGCATAGGGTCCTCCCCTGACGAATGCACCGGTAGGGTTCACGTAGAATTTGGTTTCGCTGTCTATCCAGTCTTTGCATACCGGAGTTATGACCTTTTCCTTTATTTCCTCTTTGATTTTTTCGTATTCTATTCCATCGTCGTGCTGAGATGACACTACTATGGCATCCGCCCTGCGCGGCTTTCCATGCTCGTCGTATTCTATGGTGACCTGGCTTTTTCCGTCAGGTCTGAGGTAGGAGATGATCCTTTCTTCTCTGGCCTGCCGGAGTTTCTGGCATAATTTGTGGGCCAGCGTTATCGGAAGGGGCATCATTTCTGGTGTCTCATCGGATGCATATCCGAACATCATTCCCTGGTCCCCCGCTCCCTGCTCTTTGTGAAGGCCCTTGCCTTCGGATACTCCCTGGTCTATGTCAGGGGACTGCTCGGTTATCTGGGTCCACACCGTGCAGGTTTCATATTCAATACCGTATTCAGATTTTGTGTATCCTATATCCCTTATCGTTTCCCTGACCACCGTGGGGATATCCACGTACGTGTTTGTTGTTATCTCCCCGAAAACCATCACGCCCCCGTTTTTCGTGGCACACTCGCATGCCACTCTTGCTTCTGGATCTTTTGCGTATATAGCATCCAGTACGGCGTCGCTGATTACGTCGCACATCTTGTCCGGGTGGCCGGCGGTCACTGACTCAGATGTCAGCAATATTTTATTTTCCTTTTCGGAAACAGAATCTTCTTTCTCGCTCATGATAAAACCTCCTCGTTTCCCAATACAGAGAATTGTGCCGTATCCTATATATATTTATTTATATATTATTCGATAAAATTATAACTGGTGGGAATATGGTAATAACTGGCGAGCTGATCAGGACGATGAGGAGGGAGGCCGGTATGTCCCAGCAGGAGCTGGCCAAGCTGTCCGGGGTCTCCCAGGCCCACATAGCGAAAATCGAGAACGGCAAAGTTGATCCGAGGCTTTCCACTGTGAACAAGATACTCTTTTTTCTGGGAAAGAAAAAGAAGACCATCACCTGCGGGAATATAATGAACGATCACATAGTATCCGCGAGACCGGACACTCCGGTTCCCAAGGTGATCGGCCTGATGAAGTCCACGGGCATATCCCAGGTTCCGGTCATGAAGGGCAAAACGCAGATAGGGAGCGTACGCGAGGCTACCCTGATAAACAACGCCCACAGGAACCTGAAGGCCCTGAGGGTGAGCAACATAATGGACAGGCCTTTCCCATCTGTGAATGCGGAGGATCCCATGGAGATGCTCACGCCGCTTCTGGATTTCCATCCCGCCGTGCTGGTCATTGATAAGGGAAATGCGGTGGGCATAATCACCAAGTCCGACCTCCTGGAAGTCAGATAA
>CAYYKJ010000014.1:0-32475 GCA_964441265.1 uncultured archaeon | reverse complement strand
ATGCGACGGGGACTGCAACGACACGGATCCGGATGTCCATCCGGGAGCGGAGGAGATATGCAGTGACCTGAAGGACAACGACTGCGACGGGGCGAAGGACTGCGAAGACACGGAATGCGCCGGACAGGGGGGTCCCGACGGGCGCACATGCTGCCAAAGCGGGGCGGATTGCGATGATTCCAACGAGTGCACGGATGATTCCTGCGAATCATATCAATGCGTGAACGTCCCGGACGACACCAACGTGTGCGGATTCCCCAGAGACTGCCCGGAAGACCGCTGCATAGGAAACAACTGGACGGTGTACCCGGAGGACGGGCATGATTACTGCATGGCTGGGGTATGTGAGCAGTATTCCTGTGATGCGGTGGATTCTTACTACGATGAAAGATGCGACGAATGCAACCTGACTGATTACCAGATAACGGTAGGCACGGATTCCGAAATGTACTCGCCGGGAGACCAGGTCTCCGCGGCCGGGTATGTTATCGACCCATCATGCGAGCCGGTCATGAACAGGTACATAACTATGAAGGTGAGTGACTTCCTGGGGACGCCGAGGTTCATAGCCCAGGTCAAGACGGACGAATCGGGGTATTTCAGCACCATTTTAACGATACCCGCGGAGTGGAGGAGCGGAACTTACCTGCTGAACTGCTCATACAAGGGAGTCCACAACTCGACGCACTTCGCCGTATACTTGGAAGGTCCGGATCACATTCTATTTTCCCAGGTGTTCTACGACACTCCGGGTACAGAATACGAAGAGGAATGGCTGGAACTCTACAACCCCACGGGGGACCCGGTCAACCTCAGCGGCCTGATGATATATGACAATGCAGGAGGTTGGGAGATACCCGTGGGAGTGATAGGGCCGGATGATTATTTCACGATAGCGAGAGACGCGGACGGTTTCTCGAACCTTTACGGCTGCCAGCCCCATCTGGAGGGATTCACCAGGGCACTGAAAAACGAAGGTGACATTGTTTCCCTTCGGGACAACGGCAGCGAAATCGACATGGTAGCATGGGAAGGCTACGAAACGGGGTGGGACCTGGAAGCGGACCCCGATGAATCCATCAAAAGGATTCCCGTGTTCTTGGACACGGACACCCCCCTTGACTGGATTGATCACCAGGTCCCTTCCCCACATTGTATCATGCCCTCCGGGGAAGGGCCGGAACCGGTTGAGAACCTGAAGATAGGGACGGATTCCGGGGACGTGCTCCTTTCCTGGGACTCATCCGATGCGAACGCCGACTACAACGTATACTCTTCTGAAACCCCGGACGGGTTTGATTACGAGGACCCGGAAGCCACTGTGGAGGGGAACCACTGGAGGGACGAGGGCTCCGGGGGACAGCCCCAGAAGTACTATGTGGTGAGGGCAGTCGGCACGAACGGGGAGGAGGAAGAAAACACCAATATAGCGGGGAAGTACGAGATAACCATGTACTCCGATGGGGAAGGGATAAACTACATCTCCGCCCCGCTGGTTTCAGAAATGGACCGGTCCGGGGATATGATATTGAGCATAGGACCTTCCTGCGAATCCCTGGGAAGATGGGACCCCGAAGGACAGGTCATGATCATGGGAGGGGATTTCCCCATAGACCCGTGGGAGAGCTATCTGGCGAGGGTCAGCAAAGACACGAAATTCACCGTATACGGGACGATCCCAGAAAGCCCGGGAGTGATCACGCTGGAAAAGAAGCCGGACTCATACGGCATATACTGGATATCCCTCCCGGTGGGGACCGCCATAACCAGCGCATCGGAGCTCATGGAGAGCATAGGAGATAAATGTGTATCAGTTTCCAGGTGGGACCCAGTCTCGCAGGTCTCCGAGAGCTGGATATCCTACAAGGGAGGGTTCGGGAAGGATTTCGAAATAATGCCCGGGATAGGATACGAGGTGGCCGTCAGCGGCGACGTCGAATGGGTTCCGGAATGACATGAATATTATACGAAGAAAGCAGATATTTCCCAGCCTTCTTGGATAACAGCACCTTTATAAATTTTCTTTTCAAAAAAACTGTTATTGATAGGTGATAAATATCTCCAAAAAGATTTCGCTTTTAGCCGTTCTATCATTGTTTTTCTTACTCGTTTCCATACCCGCCGCCAGCTCCCAGACGACCATCAACGTGGTGGGGGAGGTCATAGACGCCGTGGACATGCTGGCAGAGGGCCACACTGTGATGGTTTACAAGCAGTCGTTCGGAAAATCCGACAACCTCACCCAGGTCATGGGAATAGACAACACCTACATGCTCAACTGCAGGGAACTCAACGACCCCTGCGAACCGGGGGACGTTATAGTGGCCGAGGTGATAGACAACGGGGACCACTATGTGGCCGGTCCGGTCACAACGACCATAAACGGCTCCAGCGTACTGTATGTGATGGACGACATGACGCTCCACTGCTCCTTCAGCGATTACGAGGTGACCGTCCAGGTCGACGGGGAATTCTTCGCCTACGGGGACACCGTGACCGTATCGGGTAAGCTGGTTGGACCCTCCTGCGCACCGGTCGAGGGGGAGGAAGTGGCCATTCTGGTGGAGAAGCCCGGCGGATCGCCCTATTTCGTCGCCCAGGTGACCACGGACGGGACCGGGGAATTTTCAAAGATTTTCATGATAAGCGAAGGCTCGCCATCGGGAGAATATTCCGTCAAGGCGAACTGCAATTCCCTCTCCGGGGAGAGCGGATTCACGGTTAGCGAATGCGAGGATAAGGATAATGACGGATACTGCTCGGAAAACGACTGTGATGACACCAACCCGAACATACATCCCGGGGCTGAGGAGATCTGCAACGGTGTGGATGATGACTGCGACGGTGTGGTGGACGATATCCAGAGGGACTGCTCGGATAATTATCTGGGAGAATGTTCCAAGGGAACGGAAACCTGCACCGGAGGAATCTGGTCGGGATGCCCCCAACCTGCGCAGGAAACCTGCAACGGCCTTGACGACGACTGCGACGGTGAGACGGACGAGGACGGGGTCTGCGACCAGGGAACCGACCAGGGAACCGGGGACGGCGATACCCCGACCGGAGGAGGTACGACCGGCGGCGGTACCACAGGGGGCGGAGGCGCACCGACCGCACCTCCCGCCTGCGAGGAGTCATGGTACTGCTCGGGATGGTCGGAATGCATAGACGGAACCAGGACCAGGACGTGCACCGATGCAAACGAATGCGGAACCACCGAAGACAAGCCCCCGGAGAGCGAGACCTGCGAAACCGGAGGGAGCGAGGGTGGAGAATCCGCCGGAGAAGAACCATGCGGGGACGGCATATGCGACCAGAACAGCGAGAACTGCACCGCCTGCCCGGAGGACTGCGGGGAATGCGAGGTATCCGGAGGGGCGGGAGCGGACATAACCGGCCAGGCAGCGGCAGGAGAAAACTGGTTCTCTGAGGCTTTCACCGGATTCATGTCATCGGTCTCCTCGGAAGAGAACGCTCCACTGGGTATCGGAGTCGGAATAATAGTGGTCATAATCATAGCGGTGGCCGTCCTCAAGACACTCGGGGGCGGGTCGGGCAAGAGCACCAGAACAAGCCAGAGCAAAAGGAAAAGTTATTCTTACCAGAAGGGCGGATTCAAGTAGATAATAAATTGAATTATTCCATCTCCACTCCGGGCCTTATCCATTTGCCGGAGAGTCTCTTCCTGTTCTTTCTGATCATTTCGCCGGAGAGTGACCTTTTGACCGATTTTGGGTCGAAGCCCAGGAGCTTGCCGAATGATATGAGCTCTGACGGGGATCTCATGTCCCAGCAGGACACCGCCCCGGAGGTCAGAACGAAAGGGGTACTGTACTTCCTGGCCAGCTTCGCATTGCTCTTGAGCTTTTCGAAGTATTCCGACCTGCTCCTGCCGTAGGAAAGGAGGAGCTGGCGGAAATTGAATTCCAGGGCCACCCCGTTCTCTTTAGCCGCCCTGGCCGTGACGTAATCCACACCGGAATCCCTCCTGCCCAGTTCGGGATGGGAGAGCACGTCGACCCCGGGAGTTTCACAGGCCTTCCTGTTGACGTCCGTATCCCCTCCGTGGACGAGGATCAGCTCCGCTTTTCTGCGGAGGGACCTGACCCTGTTTCTCACGTCGGAGGCCCTTTTCGGCTCGATCTTGACACCGAATGATATGTCCAGGTTCCTGAATTCCCTGAGCTGTTTTTTTGCCTCCTCCATGTCTTTGAGTGTCCTGAATATCAGGCACACTCCCGACCACCCGAGATCGCCTGCGAAGGAGAGGACCTTGGCTAGGCCGGCCTCGGGGTGGACATGGAGATCATGGAATCTCATGGTTAAATATTGGAAACAGGCGGTTAAATAATCAAAACTATTCATCGATGTTCCGAGGACCGGGAACGGATAAAATAAAAGGATGAAAGAAAAAACAAAGGGTTTCAGCCCGTGATGAGTTTTCTATAAAAATCCTCAGCAGGGACTCCTTTATATCCCATTTCAGCGGTTGCGTACATGATAAAATTATCTCCCTCACGTACGTCTCTTCCCGCCGCTATTTTCAAAGCCCCAAGAGTATCTCCGATTTCATGCTTTTTCAGGGCCATATCCAGTATTCCGCTTTCAACCGAGTTCATATTTCATGACACCTCCCAATTTTTATTTACTACTTAATAGTAGTATTTATAAAGCTTTCCCCTCCCCGAATGGAAGAAATTGGACGCATAACCGGGATCATGACCCATTTTTTAGGAGGTCCGGACAATGATTAATCATGAACAGCTCGGTGAGGAAGGGTTTCGGCTTCGGCCTGACCTCGGGGATCATAACCACGCTGGGGATGATCGTGGGTCTGCATTCCAGCACGAATTCGACTCCCGTGGTCATCGGAGGAATCCTGGTCATAGCCATAGCCGATGCCCTGTCGGATTCACTGGGCATGCACATATCCGAGGAATCCGAAGTCGAGCACTCCACGAAGGAGATATGGGAATCCACTCTCACCACGCTGGTCTCGAAGTTCGTGTTTGCGGGAACCTTTATCGTACCCGTGCTTCTGCTGCCCCTTGGCATGGCGATAATCGCCAGCGTAATATGGGGTCTGTCGCTGATCACCGTCTTCAGCTTGTACATAGCCATGAAGGAAAAACAGCGACCATACAAGGTGGTCCTGGAACATCTGGTGATTGCCGTACTGGTAATAATCATGACCCATCTCGTTGGGGAATGGGTAGGGGCGTTGTTCTGAGGAATCAGAACAATACCTGGCCCCAGAAGTTCACATAGTACGCCCCTTCGCAGCTAGCGACCCATCTCCCGAAGGGGACCCATATAACGTTGTAATCGCAGATCATCCCGTATCTCTCGGTCCCGTTGGGGTAAACGATACGTCCGTATGTCCCGTCTTTGTGTGCCCTCTCCCGGAGAACCATGTCGTGTATCTCTTCACCATCCAGCCACGGGGCCCAGGCCAGTGCTATAAATACCAGCAAAAAGACGATTGAAACGACGACCAGAATCATGGAGTTTCTTTGCATGTTTCAGATTACGGAGAGATTCTTATTAAGCTCTTGGGGCAGGAGAGAACCGTTAAAAATCAGGGATCCAAATCGTAATCATGTGCATGGAAAAGGAAAGGGGGAAAATGATCGAGAGGCTGGTCTCGGAGGGTTTCCTCAGGAGCCACGTGGTAAAAGAGGCGTTCCGCAGGGTCAGGAGGGAGGATTTCATCCTTCCCCCGGACAGGGAATCCGCTTATTCGGACACCCCACTATCCATAATCGGGGGCCAGACCATCTCCGCGCCTCATATGGTGGCCATAATGCTGGAGCTGGCCGGCCTGGAGGGGGGAGAGAAGGTGCTGGAAGTGGGGGCCGGGTCCGGCTACAACGCCGCTCTCATGGCGGAAATGGTCGGTGAAAAAGGGAAAATAATAAGCATTGAGTTCGATCATGAGCTGGCTGAATTCGCGAGGGGGAACATTGAGAAAGCCGTATATAACAGTGTTATAGTTTTGAACGGAGACGGTTCGAAGGGATACGAAAAGGAGAAGCCGTACGACCTCATAATGGTGACCTGCGCCACACCGGAAATCTACCCTGCATGGAAGGATCAGCTGAAGGAGGGCGGAAAAATAATCGCCCCTGTGGGAGGCGGATTCGGGCAGGAGCTCGTCCTCGCGAGGAAGGGGAAAGGAAAACTGGTGAAAGAGAATCACGGCGGGTGCGTCTTCGTGCCTCTGCGGCATTAATCATTATATGCTTTGTCAATAAATCTGCGCAATGTCCTGGTTTTCCGGTGTTCTTTTGCGACTGTACCGACGACTATTCTCTTCTTGGCTTCATTTAAATCGTCTTCACTGAGTTCAGTCAAGTCCACCCTGTCCAGAAACTCATCCCCATTCCTTCTAGATCCCGTGCTGTGACAGCAAAAGCCTATGTACAAGTTCGCAATCGCAACCCCCCTGGGATAGTTTATTTTATCCGCAATTTTGCCCGCTTCCGCGAAATAATAACTTGCATCATCAAATTCCTTGCCCCTCAGGCATAACTTGCCCTTAGACTCATTTACCTGATATTTAAGGATATTGTCTCCTTGTTTCTCTGCTATTTTTTCTGATACCGAGAGCATGCGTATGCTATCGTCCTCTAATCCGAAGAATGACAGGTCTATTCCGGCCACTCCCACACTAGCGAGTATAACGCCCATCTCTCTCTTAAGGTCGTGTATGTCATACCCGAGATCGATCATATTCGGCAGAATGCCTTCATTTTCGTATTTTTTTGAGATATCTTCAATTATTCCCAAGGCATTACTGAAATTCCTCAAGGCCTTGTAAGGGTCCGCGCTAATGCGTCCCAGCTCCTCGAAAAACAGTGCCTTTTCATATGTCCCCTCATCGACAAGACCGGGTGCAAAATCCATGATATATTTATCAGCCGTTTTTTTGTTGGATCTCAGCTGCCTTTCGGCCCTGGAGGCGTTGATCCATGCAACCGCCCTCTGGCCATGGGGTATACTACTTTTTAATCTGTCCGGCTCTCTTCCCAACAAGGCATCGAAAGCCGGCTTTGCGTTTTCGTAGTCCCCCTGAATCGTGAAATACCTGACTTTGTCGTTGTTTGCCCTTCCGTACAGCACTCCGTGACCGATCTGGACGGATTCTTCAACTGCACGGTCAAGGATATCGTTGGCGGCTTCATAATCTCCTTTCGTGTACGCGAGATTTCTTGCCTCGACGATACCAAAATTTATATCCCGAAGGCTGTCTATCTTACCGACATCTATTTTCATCTCAGCATCCACCGTACGTTTTTACAACCAAACTATAACTTTCAAGTAGTAATAATAATTAACGCACAAAGATTTTTATGTCTTCCGGCCTCGGACAGAACCGTATTGGCAAATGACTGCAATAGAAAATAAAAAAAGGACGGAAGGGACTATTTCTTTTCCCCTTCCGGCTTCTCTTCACTGGATTCCGCAGGCTTCTCTTCCGGCTTCTTCTGCTCCTTGGGTGGCTCTTCTTTTTTGGACTCTTCTTTAGCCGGTTCCTTCTTTTCTTCCTCGGACTTCTTGTCTCCTTCCGGCTTTTGCTCCTTGCCTTCAGGGGGATTTCCCTCGGATTTAGCAGGTTCTTTCTCTGCTTTTTTCTCTTCCTTCTTTTCTGGTTTTTCCTTGGCCGGCTCTTCCTTCTTCTGCTCCTCCTTCACGGGTTTTTCTTCTTTCTTTTCCGGCTTTTCCTTGGATTCCTCTTTGGCAGGCTCCTTCTTTTCCTCCGCCGGCTTTTCTTTCTTCTCGGCGGGTTTCTCCTCTTTCTTTTCTTCGGGCTTCTCTTCCTTCTTCTCCTTGGCTCCGAAGAGATCATCTATCTTCTTCTTCCCGTAAGAAACCACCTTGGTGTTCACCTGGGATATCTCGGAGGATACGGTGTTTCCCCTGACCGATTTCCTCCTTCTCTCGCCGTCCCTGGTGGGCCGGAAGCCGGGGCTACCCGTGAGAATCACCCTCTTCCTGACCTGTCCCTGAACTCCCCTGTTCATGGGGAATCCCTGCTTGTCCGAACCGCCGGTTATCTGGAGTTCGTATCCTGAAAGGCCGATAAAATCGCCCTTCACCTTATCCCCCACTCTCTTTCCGATAAGTCCGGAATCCTTCTGAGAAACCTCTTTCTGGTATGACTTCTTGCTCTTGGGGTCTGAAACCACTATTTTAAAACTCATCTGAATTCACCTCCTCAGTCCTTCCCTCCTAGGGAAATTCCGAGTTTATTTCAATCTATTTACCGCACAGGTTTTTAAAGGTTGCTCCCGAATGTGATCTTCCCGAATTCCAGAGAACATCAGACAGCCAAGTGCTTTATATCAATCTGGCAAAAATCAGCCCGTTCAGCACGCCCAGGCTCAGGGAGGTTATGACAGCGGAGGCGATCAGGACCCCCATGCATATGGCAACAAAAGACCTTTTCCACTCCAGGCCGAACAGCCATGCGATGCCGGTCCCTGTCCATACCCCGGTCACGGGCAGGGGTATCCCCACGAAAACGGTCAGTCCGAGAATCCCGTAGTTTCCTACGTATTTAGAACCCTTCCTGTGTATGCGCTCCATGATCTTCCTGAACCACCCGAATCTCTCCATGAAATGCTCGCAGAGCAGATTCAGCCCGAAATACACCGGGAAAAACACCAGGCAGTTTACCATTACTATCAGGGGCACCAGCAATTCGGCGGGAAGTCCCATGGCTATTCCCAGGGGGATCGCACCCCTCAGCTCGACAAAAGGGCTCAGCGTGGCAACGAGAACCACCAGAAACTCCGTGAACATAATTAAGTTAATTGGTGGAATCGCTTAAATTAATGCATCAAAAGAATGACGTTGTGACATAAAGGTTTCATCTAGTTTCTGGTATAGTTGCACGTTAAAAAATTTATATCCAAAAATCAAAATGGGACACCATTCCAGAGGAGGGCCGGAAAGTAAAATCAGAAGAAATATCATAAAAAGTGCAATCCTCTCACCAATAATTTTCTCCGGAGCGGCCTTAACCGCAGAGCAAAAGAATCCAATCTACGGTCTGTCAGATAACGATAAAAAAAGATACGATGAAAGACAAGTGGTAAATTTCTTCACAGATTACTACGGAGAGAAGGCAGGAAAAATCGCCTCCATCACGATGGATTATTATAAGAAAAACGATGATGTGGCCTTCGATCCCCTTTTGTATTTAGGTCAGATAAGACAGGAATCGGATTTTGGCAATCCATTATTCATGATTTCCTGGGTCGGCGCCGCCGGACCGACTCAAGTAATGGCCGAAAACGCAGGGAGAGAACCGTTCAATCTTGATGTCTTTCATAATCCGGAATATTACCGGAAAACAAGGGAAGAATATATTAAAAGGGCGCCGAAAATGAGGAAAACTATCCTACAGAAAGAAAATACATTAAAGAATGTTTCGAGAAACTCAATGGAAAAATCCGAGGCAGATATTATTGAAGCCGTAGAAAGAGACATTAATTTTTTCGATAACAATCAC
Source organism: uncultured archaeon (assembly GCA_964441265.1). Classification (GTDB taxonomy): domain Archaea; phylum Aenigmatarchaeota; class Aenigmatarchaeia; order QMZP01; family QMZT01; genus JAFGDH01. Next base: position 22,958 of record CAYYKJ010000014.1, on the reverse strand, counting down.
GTGCTTGAGAGAGACAGCTTCGCCCGGAATTTCATCGAATCCGGAGGCATGGACATTCTATTTGAGACAGAAAAGGGAAAACAGGAATACAGGAATTTCAAGGAGATGGTGAAATCCGCTTATATGAACTACGAGGACGAACTCGGCTCCATGGTTTACAGGGGATACAGGAAGGGCGATGTGAGAAAGATGAGAAACAGGGTAATAAAACCCGTAGAAATCAGATCACAGAAGGAGCTTGAGGAGATTGACCAAAGGTTCGTTGACGAGATAATAATTCCAAAATCATACAAGGAAATGCAGAGACTTTCCGATAAATATGAAAACCCGCTGATTGCAGTGGCCGCTTACAACTGCGGGGAGGGCAACATTTCAAATCCGAGGAGGCTTCCCCGAATAACTGAAACCCTGGATTATGTTTCATGGGTGTTCCACAATTTCAATTCATTTTTCAAGAATCTTTCCCCTGAATGATCCGTATTTTCATCCTAAAAAGATATCCTCAAACTTCCCCTTCTTCATTCCCCGGACCAGAATCAGCTTGTCCCTCGACTTCAGTCCCTTCAGGATTACAGCTTCCCTGCCGGAAAGCTTCCCGAGCTCCTTCACTATCTCTGCGTTCGCCTTCCCCTTCCTGGGAGGGCTCTTCACGTTTATGCGGACCCGGCCGTCCTCCCTGGAAATCCCGAACCTCCCGGAATTCGGATTTATCCTGGCCCGGAAGACCGTCCCTTCTTCCGTTTCCCTGATCATGATGTTTTATTATATTTATACATTAGTAAAAAATATGGGCAAGGTCATAATCGCCAAATACGGGGAACTCTGGCTCAAATCAGAGCCCGTCAGAAGGAAGTTCATCAGGCAGCTCAGGGAGAACCTGAAAAAGAAGATGAAGGAAAGCGGGATCACCGATTCCGAGATCACCAGGGAGAGGGATTTCCTCTCCGTGAAGACCCGGAAGGTGAAGGGGGCCTGCGAAGCCCTCAGGAAGATATTCGGAATCGAATGGTTCGCCGTGGCGGAAGAGGTAGAATCCGATGCCGGGGAGATCGAAAAGCACGTCATCAGGGCCTCCAAAGTGATCGGGAAGGGCGAGACCTTCGCCGTCCGGGTGACCAGGACGGACAAGTCCTTCCCCGGAACGAGCATGGAGATGGAGAAACACCTGGGCGGCAAGATAGACGGTAAGGTTGATCTGACCGAACCCAACCATACCATTTTCGCCGAGATAAAGAAGGGAAAAAGTTACGTATACACAGAAAAAATCCGGGGTCTGGGAGGGCTCCCTGTCGGGGCCTCAGGGAAGGTGCTGTGCCTGATGTCCGGGGGGCTGGACTCCCCGGTGGCGGCCTGGATGATGATGGGGAGGGGGTGCTTCCCCGCTTTCGTTTACTTCTCCAGCTACCCCCTCGTCCCGAAGACGGACAGGGAAAACGTGATAAGGGTCATGAAAAGGCTGAGGGAATATTCCCCGAGGTCGCTGAAGCTCGCAATAGTCTCACTCCTCAGGATACATGAGGCGGTCAGCAATTCCTGCGAGGCTAAATACAAATGCGTGATAGGCAGGAGGATCATGTACAGGATATCGGAGAAGCTGGCTGAGGAAATGAACGCAAAGGCCCTGGTCACAGGGGATTCTCTCGCCCAGGTGGCCAGCCAGACCCTGGACAACATCCGCTCCGAGGACAATGCCCTGGACATGCCGGTGCTGAAGCCGCTGATAGGCATGGACAAGCATAGCATAATAAGGACGGCAAAAGATATCGGGACTTACGGCATCTCCGTGAAAATCAAGACCTCCTGCCCTCTCCACACCAGCAGGCCGGCCACCAGATCCGATCCCAAGAGGCTCTCTGCAGAGGAGGGAAGGGTCGGGGAACTGGACTCGCTCGTGGAGAAGGCGGTCAGGGAAGCCGAGACCATAATAATTTGAGCGGCAGATCATTCCTCTATGATTTTTATTCAGCCCCGACAAATTAATTCTATGGTGTACTACGTTTTCCGGATATGCTCCTCCAAGGGGGCATGGGAACTGAAGCCGAAGAAGGACCTGAAGCTCGATCTCTCCGAGGTCGCCAGGAGGTTCAGAAAGGTGGATTTCAGGACGGATTCGCTCATATCGGTCGAGTCGTACGGGAAAAAGGTCAGCATCTATCCCACCGGGAAGGTCCTGGTGTTCGACGTGGAGAGCGAGAAGAAGGGCAGGATGATCGCGTCCAGGGTCTTCGGGATGATCACCGGGAAAGCGGACAGGGAAGCTAGAAAGGCCCTGTTCGTTGGCAGGTTCCAGCCTTTCCACAAGGGCCATCTCAAGGCGGTGGAGGGGATCGCAAAGAGGTTCGACATGATCGTGATCGTGATCGGGGGGCCGGCGGGAGACGAGCCCACGCTGAAGGACCCGTTCACCTTCGATGAGAGGGAGAAAATGATGAGGAAGGCCCTCGAAGGCAGGAAGGTGGATTTCGAGCTCCACATGATCAGGGACGTCGAGGACGACGAAAAATGGGCGGAGGAAATCTCCAAGCTGGGAAATTTCGAAGCCGCCTACACGAGGAATCCATGGACAGCCAGATGCCTGAAGACCCTGAAAATTCCCGTGAGGAAGCAGAAGAATTACCAGAGATACAAGCACTGCGGTACCCGGATCCGGAAGAGGATACTTCAGGGCAAGGACTGGAAGAGCCTCATCCCCAGAGAGGTCTACGAATACATACGGGAAATCCGGGGGGAAGAGAGGATAAAGATACTGGAAAAAGACGGGAAAGGATGATTTTAAATTTCTTTTTTCCAAGAATCAAAATGGGAGTCATCAGAAGGGAATACAAGATAGGCGATTTCTTCCCGGACGCAGACACTTCGAATTACTTATATGCCGTGGAAAGATTGCTCAGAATTCATGTTTGCTCCTCATATCCCCTCAGGCAGGAAGAGGCACTGGAGGATCTCGCGGGCTTCTGGGGACAGGAGGTTTCGGTAGAGACCGAAAAGAAAAACGGATATACTGACGGATATGTCATTCTCGAGAGAGACGGGATAAAAATACTCGTGGGAAGATACAACAACGGTGATCTTTCACTGGAAGAAAAGCCACCGACACCGGGGGAAATCGAAAAAATAAGAAGGAGACGCCTGAAAAGGAAAGCACTATCAGGAACTGTTGGATGAGCTTTTGTTCCTGATAACGTTGCCCTTACTGTCTATCTCCCCCTTCCTGATTCTCGTCGAAGATATGGGGATGCCGTCGCTGGCAAGAACGGTCTTTACCTGGATGATCTCCAGCTCCGGGAGCCCCTTTTCGCCCCTCTCCCTGTTTATCTCCATCGCGGTCCGGAAGGTCTCCGGGCTCACGATTATGGCTTCGCAGTAACCCTTCTCCTTCACCAGCCTCTCGTCATAGTCGCCGTCTATGGGGACTATCTCGTACCTTCTGGTGTAACCCTTCAGGTTGAGGAAGGTGGTGAGCCGGTTCTTCCTGTACTGGAAAGGCCTGACGAAGCCGATGTCCTTTCCCATATAATAGAAATACCTGTCGCTGGTAAGGCCGATAATCACGAACTTCCCCCTTTCGAAGGCCTTTCTGATCAGCGCCTCGTGGCCCTTGTGGATCGGGGGGTCGAAGGTCCCCCCGAGACACACCCTTTCGAACTTCATGTTTTAATTATGTAAATTCACTGTTATAATTATGAAGATCACAATCCGCCGCGAAGGACATAATTCTCGAGGCGGCGCTCTTCGCCCTGTGGGTCGGGCTGATGTCGGTGCTTTATCAGAGCTACGTGATTCTCACGTTCCTCCTCGCCTCCGTGCTGATAATTATGCTTCTCATGTGGCACGGCAGGGACGACGTCTACATAATCATAGCAGGCGCCATAATCGGACCCTCGGCGGAAATAATCTGCGTTAACGCGGGGGCATGGTCCTACGCAGTTCCCAACATTCTGGGAATCCCGTACTGGCTCCCGTTCGCCTGGGGAGCGGCCGGCCTGCTGCTGAAAAAGGCGGTCGAGACGTATTACCGAATCAGATAGAAAGAAATTTATTCCACCCCCACAATCCTGAATCATGAAGATAACATGGTTCGGCCACGATACCTTCCTGATAGAAACCGGGGGGAAGAGGATATACACCGATCCATATGTCCTGCCGGTGAAGACCGAACTCGCCGACGTTGTTCTGGTGAGCCACGACCACTTCGACCACTGCGACCCGTCCAAGATAAACGAGATAAAGTCCCAGCAGACACAGATATTCTGCCCGGAGACATGCGCCGGGAAGATAGGAGGGGAAGTCAGAGTCGTCGGGGAATGGGATAATGTGGAAATCGACGGGATAAAGTTCCAGGCGGTCCCGGCCTACAACACCCGCCGCTCTTTCCATCCCAGGGGAGCCGGCGTGGGCTTCGTGATCGAAGCCGAGGGGAAGAGAATCTACTTCACCGGGGACACCGATCTCATCCCGGAGATGGACAAGATAGAGAAAATAGACATCCTCATGGTCCCCATAGGGAGCCAGGCATACATGATGTCCACGGACGACGCGGCAAAGCTCTGCGGTCAGCTGGGGCCAGAGATATGCATCCCCATGCACTACAACCACCTCGAGGCCACGAAAGAGGATCCGGAGGTTTTCAGGAATCTGGTGGCGAAGTCCGGGAAGACCAGGGTGGAGATCCTGAAGAGAAGAAGCCTTGAGATATGAGGCAGACAAATAAGCATCACCCGAAACAGGAGGAGCATTCTATTTCTTTTCCAGGAACCTTTTCAGTTGCCTGTGCGTCATGGTGTTGATGACGTCCTTTTTCCTGAGCCATCCCCTCCTCGCCTGGCCGACCCCGAACCTCATGTTCTCCAGCGACCCTTTCGAATGGGCGTCTGTCCCCAGGCTGAATTTGACCCCGTGCTTCTTGGCGAGCGTTATCATCCGATCGTTCAGGTCGAGGCGCTCGGGATCGCAGTTTATTTCCAGGGCAATACCCCTCTTCCTGCATTTCTCGAATATCCTGTCGAAATCGGCCTGATAACCCTCTCTCTTCTGGAGCATCCTTCCCGTGGGATGGGCAAGTACATTGACGTATCTGTTGTCGAGCGCCTTCAGTATCCTTTCAGTCATTTCCTTTTTGCCGGACCTGAAGCCCGAATGAACGGCGACGAGAACGATGTCGAGCTCCTTCAGCACGTCATCTCCGTAATCCAGGCTGCCGTCGTCCAGTATGTCGACCTCCGCCCCCTTCAGGACCCTGACATCCAGAGAGCCGGAGAGTTTCCCGAATTCCTTCCATTGTTTCTTTATTTTCCTCTTGTCCATGCCCTTGGCTATCCTTTCCGACTTGGAATGGTCGGTTATGGCGATGTAATCATAACCCATCTCCTTTGCCTTCCCGGCCATCCCGCTTATCGTATCGTATCCGTCGCTGTATTTGGTGTGCATCTGGAGGTCTCCTCTGATCTCCTTCACTTCCACGAGTCTCGGCAGCTTCCCCTTCTCTGCCATCTCAATCTCGCCGTTGTTTTCCCTCATCTCCGGGGGTATCCACCTGAGACCGAGTTTACCGTAAACGTCCTCCTCTTTGCGCCCTCCCGCCGTTTTGTTGCCCTTCTTCCTGAAAAGGCCGTATTCAGAAAGCCTGTATCCCTTCCTCAGGGCCAGCTTCCTGACGTTGATGTTATGGTCCTTGCTGCCGGTGAAATACTGCAGCGCGGCGCCGTAGCTTTTCCTCTCAATCGCCCTGACGTCCACCTGGATGCCCCCCTTCAGAACCACGGAGGTCTTCGTTTTTCCCCTGACCAGAACCCTCGAAACCTCGGGCATTCCCGCGAAGGTGTCCATCAGCTTTTCGGGGCTGCCCGTGACAACAAGTATGTCTATGTCCCCGATGGTTTCCTTCATTCTTCTCAGGGATCCGGCGAAATCTATTTTCTTGACGTCAGCGTTCTCCTTCAGGTAGCCCATGACCTCCCAGGCGATGGTCCAGGCCCTGCCGATCAGCATTCTTTCATGGCTTCTCTCGTACTGCTTCATGGATCGGAGTATGTTCTCCTCAGTCTTTTTACCGAAGCCTTCCATACCCCTGATCTTTTTCGATTTTATGGCCTTTTTCAGGCTTTTGATATCCTTCACACCCAGCTTATTGTGAAGCTTCCTGACCTTCTTCGGCCCCAGGCCCCCTATGTTGATGAGCTCACGGAGCCTCCCGGCCGAACCCTTCCTGAGTCTTTCCCATTTTTTGACCTTTCCCCTCTCTATGTAGTCCGCTATGTGCTTGGCGAGTCCGCTGCCTATGGAGGGGATTTTCTCGAGGCCTTTCTTCCCCCCTTTCCTGTAGATTTTCTCGATGTCCTGGCTGGAGTTCTCTATCCTCCTGGCAGCCGACCTGTAGGCCCTGGGCTTCCATTTTATCTCCTTCATCTCCATTATGTCCGCCATCTCGTTGAGGACCCTAGCTATCTCCCTGTTCTTCATTTTCCCTTCCTCATGTTCTTTATTTCGGAGATCGTGGTCGCCTGCTCCGGGCCCTTGTCGGGCCTCAGATGAAGGAATCTGGGAAACCTCAGAGCGTATCCCTTTCCTCTCTTCTCCCTTCCTGCCGCATGCTTGGGGCTCTCGGTGATCTCGGATCCGAGGACCTCTATGACCATCTTCGGTTCCACGTACCTGTCAGGCTCCATGTCCTTGTCTATTACCACATCAGCGGGTTTTTTCTTTGTCTCGTGCTTTTTGAGCAGCTCGTTCAGTTTGGAGAACTGCTCATCGGTGAATCCCGAGCCCACCTTTGTGAAAGACTCATAGGTGCCTTCCTTCTCGTTCCTCGCCGCGCAGAGCAGGGCACCGAAGACGTCCTTTCTCCTGCCCTTCCCGCAGAAACTGCCAATGATCACCAGGTCGAAGGTGTCCCTGCTTCCCTCGGCGTATTCCTTTTTCCACTTCACCCAGAAGAAGCCCCTCTTCCCCGCCTGATAGAACGAGTCATCCTCCACCGATTTCACGAGTATTCCTTCCAGCCCTTCATTTATGCTCTTCTCGAAGAATTCCTGTACCCTGCCGAAATCGGAGGTGACTATCCTGTTGGCCAGCATGGTCTTCTTGTTCTGCCTCACGTTCTTCTCAAGCGCCCGGCGTCTCTCCGGGTAAGGCTTCTTCATCATGCTCCTGCCGTCGAGATATATCATGTCGAAAAGGAAGACCGAAACGGGAAGCTTCTTCCCGTATTTCTCCACCTCGTATTTCCTTCTTCTCTGCATGAGCTCCTGAAAGGATCCGAATTTTCCTTCTTCATGAACCACGATCTCCCCGTCGAGTACCGTGTTCCTTCCCCTGAATGCCTTTTTCGCGCTTCCGGCTATGTCAGGGAACTGTGAGGTTATGTCATCGAGGCGCCTTGAAAACAGGGTCACCTTTTTTCCGATGTGTATCTGGACCCTTTCCCCGTCATACTTCTCCTCTGCGGCCATCTCCTCGGGGAACCTCCTGTTCAGCTCCTCTATGGTGTCCACGCGCTTGGCGAGCATTGCCTGCACCGGCCTTCCCAGCTTGATCGAGAATCTTTTAACTCCGTCCATTCCGTTCCTGGCGAGGGTTTCCGCAACCTCCCCCATGTCCGTGTTTATGTTGTATTTTTCCTCTATCTCCATGGCATTCTTTCCGTCCCCGGTGAATGCCCTGGCGAGGGCCTCTATGAGGAACTGCTCACCGAATCCCAACCTCAGCTTCCCCAGGGCGATCCTCATTATGTATCTCGCCTCCTCCGAGCCGGAATCCCTGATCAGCTCCGCCAGCAGGCGGATCTTTTTTTCATGGCTCCCCTTTCCCGAGGCGTCCCTCACCTTAACCAGCCCTTCGTGGACCTCTTTTATCGTGATTCTGCTTCTCTTTTTAGCGCTGAAGTGCGCGGCGGTGTCTCCCAGATCACCCTTCTCCTCGAACACCCCCTGCACCTTTCCGTTATCCTCTCCATAGGCCTCCGCGATGGCCCTTACGGAAAACCTGCTGCCGAGTCCCATGTCAGTATCCTCGTATTTCGGCCCGGTGTCCCCCAGCAAAAGGTAGGCAGTGATCTTCGCCTCCTCTGCGCCGAGCTTCCCGAGGAACCCCGAGAGTTTTTCGACTATCTTCTTGTGGGAAGTGATCCTCTCGAGCTCTAAAAAGAGTCCCGAAAGCCTGCTGAACCGGGTCATCTCATTTCTGGTGTTTCGGGCAGTAATAGACACCCCTCCCGTTTATTCTCGTCTTTCTTATCTTACCCCCGCAGATGCCGCACCCCGCTCCCTCCTCCCTCCTCCGGAGAAGATAGTTTTCCGGTATCTTCGCGGGATCGGCTCCCGCCTTTATGGCGGTCTTAATCACCTTGATCATCATTCTGTAAAGGCCATCAAGGTCCTCGATCTTTCCGGTCTCTCTTTTTGGATGTACACCGGCCTGGTAGAACACCTCGTCCGAATAGATGTTTCCCACCCCGGCCATCACGCCCTGATCCATGAAGGCTCCCTTTATACTGCCCCTCTTGTCTCTCATCCTCCGGACGAATTCCCCCCTGTTCACGGAGAGGGCATCCGGGCCCAGCCCCTTCTTCTTTATGTATCCGTCCCGGTCCTTGATCACCTCGGCCTTTCCCAGCTTCCTCACGCAGACGAAGGAAAGCCTCTTCCCCGCCATTTCGAGGGAAAACACGCTGTGTTCCGGTATTTCCTCCCCGTAGGAGAGGTATCCGGTCATCCCGAAATGGAGGACCAGCTCGTAACCGTCGCTTATTCTCATGAACATGTACTTGCCGTGTCTGCCGGCGGAAGTGAATTTGTTCCCCAGCAGATGGCTCCTCAGTGTGCTTTCCGAGATCCTGAGAACCCTGTTCTTGTTTATGCTCACTTCTCCTATCCTCCTTCCCAGAGATACTTTAGCGTATCTTCTGAAACATTCCACATCAGGCAGTTCGGGCATTGAATCCACCTCTTTTCTTCTTCAGGTCTTTCTGGCCATCTTGGCCCCGCATTTCGGGCACTTCCGCGCATAGCAGGGAGTTCCCCTGATATGGGCCGCCTCGTGACCGCAGTTCGGGCACACGCACTTCCCGGCCGGCCCGAGACCGGGGCCGCCCATTCTTCCTCTTCCGTTTGGCATAACATTTGCCTCCTTGTTCTTATTACCATCCGATTCCAGGGTGGTTATCCTTTCTTTAACCTTTCCTCCAGATACCCCGCATTTTCGGGGGCATATGCATTGAAATCATTGTTGAAGTAAACGTAAGCCTTTTTACAGCCAGAATCCAGAATCTTATCTGCATACCGGTCCAGTTCCTTCCCCGGGTATTTCTTGTCATACCGGCCTCCATGGAACCTGAAATAACCGGTATCCCCGGTCACCACAACATCATCCGGCATCCCCAGCCCGGAGACGGTGACGAAAGCCACCTTCTTCCCCTCCAGCAGATCGTATATCTTTCCGGTCCACCAGGAAGGGTGGCGGAACTCGATGGCGTTTTCCCTCCTCTTATCCAGGAGACCGAGAAACGTCCTGAGTTTATCCACATTATGCTCATTGAGATGTATGTTGGGAGGAAGCTGGAAGAGGCGGCAGCCCATCTTCCTTCCCAGCAGTGAGCTCAGTTCATAAAAGTCATCCACCCATTTCCCCACGTCCTTCAGCTTCTTTACGTGGGTTATCATCCGGGGTGCCTTGAGAGTGAAAATGAACCCGGAAGGGGAATCATTCTTCCACCTTTTCAGGGTCTTCTCGCTGGGCCATCTGTAGAAGGAGTAGTTCACCTCAACGCTGGAGAACCTGCCGGAATAAAACCCGAACCATTCTTTCCTGGTGACGTCTTCGGGGTAGAAGCTGCCTTTCCAGTGGTCATAATTCCATCCCGAGCACCCGACGTAAAATTTCATTGGCTTCACCCGATCCTGAGATGCCTCCCCCTAATTCAGTTTTGATAGCATGATTAAAGAAAGTTTTGCGGTACTCATATCTTCCTGTCGAACCTCACCACGGTTCTTCCCCGCCCGAATACCTGTTTCTCGTAAAACTCCAGCGTCCCGGGGACGTTCTCTGAATAGAGGCCGAGATTCCGGACCTCCCTCTTCTTCAGCCGTTTCAACAATCCATCCATCAGCTCCCGTCCAATTCCCCCGCCCTGTGATTTTTTGCTGACGCAGATGTCCAGCAGCAGCGCGCAACGGGGCTCGGGAACGCCGAGCTGGGCTATGCAAAAGCCGGATATCCCTGAATCCCCCCGGCGGCCAGAGCCACGAAACCTTCCGAGCATATGGCATGAGAAAGGTAGTTTTTCGGGGCACCCTTCCCCAGCTTTTCGGTATCCGTCAGGGAAACCTCTCTGAAAACCGAGGACATTCCAGTGATCTCCTGTTTCTCTGCGGGCCTTATATCCACCACGATAAAATCTTGTCTGCCTGCAATAAATTGATTGTTTCACGGACCATCGGCTCCGATCACACAAATTCGGCCACCGACAAGGACCTAAAGCGTTATATATTTAAAAGTTTACTTCTAATGTTGTGTAATGATTTTATGACACGCAAAAAATTCAGGGATTACGTGAAGGGGGCATGGGACAGATACAAGAGACCGCTGGGAATGACAGCAGTGGGGCTAGGGATTTTAGGATTGTCATACTACCTGGACAAGAAAGAGAGGGAATACAACAACTTTGACGGTCCCATAGCGGACAAAAACGTGGAATATTCTAATCTGATGAGTGAGATAGGAGACAACATCACAGGCGAAAAAAGCAATATAATGCTTTTTTCCGTAATGGACAACGGAGAGAAGAAATGGATAATAACGCCCAAGGGAGGCATCCCTGCCGGAGCTGACAGCGCCAAGGGGTACTTCAAACCCACCGGAGGGGCAAAATACGGAGATAAGAAAATCGGGGACGAGGAATCGGTTGAAAAATTCCACTGACCGGAAATCACTTCATCTTGTTCTTGAACCAGAGCGAAGTCTGCGGGAAGGGTATGGTTATGTTGTTCTCCCTGTACGCCCTGGTGAGCTCCTTTATGAAGTTGTGGGTGATCAGGTACTTGTCGACGAACTGCTTCGCCTTCATGATCACGGTGAATTTGATGGCCGAATCCCCGAATTCGTTGTAGCGTATGAAGGGCTCTATGTCCCTGACCCCTCCCTCGGTCTCACTGAGTACCTTCCTGGCGACGTCTATGGTGATTTTCTCAACCTCCTCCAGGTCGCTGTCGTAGGCGACCCCCACGTTAACCAGGACGGAAAGCAGCTGCTGGGGCTGGTCGTAGTTGGTTATGATGGAATCGGCGAGCTTCCTGTTGGGGATGATCACGTAGTTGTTGCCCAGCATCTTTATCCTGGTGGCCCTCCAGCTGATTTTGTCCACGTATCCCTTGAGGCCGTTCTCCAGCTCTATGAAGTTCCCCACCTTTATGGGCTTGTCTATGCCCATGTAAAGCCCTGAAAAGAAATTCGAAAGGGTGTCCTGCAGGGCAAGAGCTATCGCCAGTCCGCCTATCCCCAGGCTGGCTATCAGGGGGGTTATCTCTATACCCAGGTCCCCGAGAATCATGACGATAGCGATAACGTAAACGATGATGATTATGATTTTGTTGATCAGGGGTATCATCCCCTCATCCATCTTGGTATCCGTCTTGGCAGCGACCTCCTCCATGTACCATTCAAAGAGGCTCTCCAGCACCTTCACTATCAGGTACGCTATGGAGAACACGAAGAATATGTAGAAATACTGGTGGATGGTATAGCCGAATAATTCTGAGACGGGGCTGATGTATGCGAGTGCCCCGTAAAGCCCTCCCAGAAGGAAGAGTATCTTCACCGGCCTCCTGATGGCCTGCAGTATCTTGTCGTCGAGCGTGGTCTTGGTCTTGCTGAAAGCGACGTCGCCGAGCTTACCCAAGATGAAAAGGACCACGTAAGCGAGTATGAAGGAGCCGATCACGAAAACTGCCGCCATGAAGAAGGGAAATAATCCTTCAGGCAGAACTCCCTCGGCTCCGGCAAGACTGTCAACAAACGTATCGATAAATCCCATCTGACGCACCTAATACTATGTCATATTATTTAATCCCGATATAAAAGTTTAATCATGGTCGGTGTTTTCATAATCCACGGAGCTTACGGAAATCCGCAGGAGAACTGGTTTCCCTGGCTGAAGAAGGAACTGGAAAATCTCGGCTGCAGGGTGTTCGTCCCCGAATTTCCCACCCCGGAAGGTCAGTCCCTTGAAAACTGGAGAAAGGTTTTTGAAAGGTACAAGAAATTTATCAGCGAGGACTCGATAGTCATAGGCCACAGTTTGGGGCCGGTTTTCATTCTTTCGGTTCTCGAGGATATTGACCGCCCCATAAAGGCAGCTTTCTTCGTCTCCGGTTTTGCCAGCGAAATAGGGAATCCGGATTTCGATTCGATAAACAGGACGTTCTACAGGCATTTCGACTGGAGAAGGATAAGGAAAAACTGCGGGAAATTCGAGGTTTTCCACTCGGACAACGATCCCTACGTTCCCATGGAAAAGGCGGAGGAGTTGGCAGGGAAACTGGGCACCGATCTAACGATAGTCAAAAACGCAGGCCATTTCAACGAAAAGAGCGGTTACAGGCGATTCGAATTGCTGCTGGAGAAAATAAAGGCGGAGCTGAAAATCTGAAATGAACAGAATAAAATTCCTGGTAGTTCTGGCTGCGGCGATCATAACACTCGATTTATTCGCGGTGCTGGGCGGCATCGGAGTCACGGGAAACCTGATCAGAAGTGACGATGTGACAGGAGTTTCCCGGGTCTATTCCAACGTCCTGCTGGGCGAGAGGGTGAAAGTCAGAGGCAGGGTCTCGGAGGTCATGGACGACCACGTGTCCGGGAAGGGATATCTCTACCAGCAGTTCATGATCACGGAAGGCGGGGAAGAGATCAAGGTGTTCTGTTCGGTTAAGTTCGTAGTTCCCGTATTTTTCCAAACATCTGTTGATTAGTATTGTTTTTTGATCAATATAAGTTTTATCCCCTCTCTCTTTTCAGTTTTTGGTTAAATCCGTTAAATGAAGCCGGTGTATGTCGATTCGCCTCGTTAAATCCCGTTAAATCCGTTAAATTAAGAGATGAACCGCCTACACCTTTAGGTTCAGCGAGGGTGTAGGTAGGTCGACCACCCCAGCTCCTTTGCCATGACTTTTCGGGTGTTGTGCTTCTCAACATTCAACTTTTTATCGGAATCTGACAAAAAGTGTTCTGTCAATGCCACCCCTGAATCACATTCTTCACACCTAACAACATCAGCATCCACAAACCATTTTGTTTTCTTATAACAATATTTACAATATCCCTTTTCAGGAACATTATCATAATCGTTATCAGAATCTGATAACGATTTTTTAGGTCTTCCAACTCGTTCCTGATATTTCTCCCTGCCTTCCCTGAGCAGGATATCCTTTTTGACCTGGACGAGCTTCCGATGGTTACGTTTTATCACATCCACCCCCTCCGGGCAGGGTAACCAGCGTAACTGCGTAACTGCCGTAACTTTAGTTCCCGAGAGGGATCATGAGGTGATCACGCCCCGTCATTATAATATCTAAACGTTTTAATTAAAAGTTAATTAAACTATTAGATAACATTCCCCGGAGATTCCCTGAGCGTTAATGCGTGCTGATGTTTCGCCACCGCTCCCTTCCCAATAATATAACTATATTATATAGAGATTAACTCCTATGTGTCGGTTTTTGTCTGCAATAGATGATATTATATAAAACTAGGCTCCTCATTCTTAATTGATGACCTAGTATGAACATAGACGAGATAAAGAAAAAACGCTTTCGGTTCCTTAAGAAATTATATGAAAAGACTGAGGGAGACGAGCAGAAATGGTCTAATATGTGGGAAATAGGTGAGGAGCTAGGGCTTGAGAAAGATCTGGCTCAAAGGATATACAATTATCTCCAAACGGAGCACCTAATAGAATCTACAGTATTTGGTGGTGGTATTAAGCTTACTCACAAAGGTGTCAGAGAAGTTGAGGAAGCAGAAAGCAGCCCCAAAGAGGCTACTCTGCATTTTCCTCCTATTAAAAATTTTATTGCCATTAACCAAATGACAAAATCACAGATCCAGCAGGACAGTCCAGGCGTTACACAGAAGGTCAATATCATAGACAAACATAACGAAATTGATGAAATACTAAAGCTGCTAGGGGAGGCAATGGAAAAAATAAAAATAGAAGAGAAGAAGAAAACCGAGCTTGAATTTGATATAGGAACAGTAAAATCGCAGATGAAATCCCCCAATCCTAAACCCAGTATCTTGTCTGAATCATTCAAATCAATAAAGAGAATCCTCGAAAGCTCAATTGCTGCAGGAATTGGCACATCTGTTCTGCCTGAAATAGTAAACAGGATTTCGTTCTTATTGGGAGTTTAAAAGAAGGGAGGAATAAAAAAAATGAATGCTAATGGACTAATTGGTTTCGCAGTTGGTTTTGTAATAGTTGCTCTTATAGGTTCTATCGGAATCAAGATTCTCTCCGGCCTCCAGGAGGAGAGCGATATCCCGGCAACAAATGAAACACTACAGAACGGAAAAAATGCATTACATGTTTTCTCCCAAATACCACTAGATATTATCTCTATTGCCGTTCTCGCATTTGGGATTCTTCTTCCTGGTTTTATTTGCCTTGCGAGAAGCGGAAAACTAGCAAGTGGAAGCATATAGCTTTTTTTCACGCTGTATACGCAACACAGGGGCTACCCCAAACCATTAAAAAGTACAAGATTTTTCTTGAATCATATAGGAAGAGGTCTATACCACATACTCTTCAGAATAACTGATATGTGGCTTGAGTAGGTTTTTCAACTCCTTTACTTTGTTTTTGAAAAACAATGTAATAATATTCCGCAGCATTTTTTCTTTGATTTCATAGAAGTCTTCATCAGAATCGGAATGTAAACGAACCTGAAAATTACCCATGCCGAGCTTAATGAACTCAATAAAATTCCCCTTTTTGTCATTAAAACCTATTATTGGCGTAAAATCTCCCTTCTCAAATTCTTTGGTTGTCAATTCTTTTAATCCCTGAACCTGCTCCAGCGCCGCTCCTATATATAACTCTCCTATTTTTTCGGTTGGATCTTCATTTAAGGTTTTTGGTTCTCTTTCTTGTCTGTAACACATCAACTTTTCATCCATGGAAAAATGTTGGGGTCTCTCTTTAAATATTAATTAGATATTATTTCATAATTCAATAAGGTTATCTGCAAAATCTTTATATTCTTTCTGATATTTTTTATGGGAGATTATAATTATCTGTTTATTTTTAGATAGTTCTTTTACAGCAGAAATTGTCCTTCCCAATCTGATATCATCAAAATTATGGAAAGGATCGTCAAATATCAGTGGAATATTGATATTCCCACTAAGCAAATCGGTCATAGTTGTTCTTATTGTAAAATAAATTTGGTCTTGCGCTCCCTGACTTAATATTTCTACTGGCACAAATTCTTTGATTTCTGGTGCCTTAACTGAAATATTCAAATCTTCTTCTGATATTTTTAATTCGGAATATTTATTATTTGTGACCTTCTTGAGAATATGTTTTGAGCTTTTTTTTATTGAAGGTGTGAATTTTTGCTGAACTTCACTCTCGGCCTTTTCTAAGAAATCCGCAGCCATTTGATGTTCTTCTGACTTTTCTTTTAATTCTTTAATTTTGTTTTTAATAGTGTCATATTCCTCTTGAATCTCTTCTGGGCTTTTTACTAATTCCTTGGTTGTGCTTATGCTAGTCTTTAATTCAATTTCCTTGGATTTTAGCTCTTCAACTTTTTTTTCCAATTCTTCTAAATCTTTAAAATCATCTAAAGAAAAATTCACCAATTTATATTTTTCTAGTTTAGATTCTATAACAGCCTTTTTGTTGATTAAGTCTCTCTTATGTTTTTTGTACTTCTTGATTTTTTCTGAAACATTGCTTTGAATTTTTGGTGTTTCTTCTGGCCTTTTAAGTAGTTTATATATCCCATAAATTATCAAAGGAAGACCCAATATTGCACCATATAAACTCAAACTCAACAAAGCGCCAGCAACGACAAGAACTATTGGCAAGGTCTTATTGCTTTCTTTTTTTATAGGAGGTTCTTTCTCTTCCTTCAGTGTTTCAAGCATTTCATCTGCTTGTTCAATATTTTCATCAATTCCTTTCTGATCTTTCAAAAGCGATTCTTTTTCATCAAACAATTTTTTATTTTCTTTGAGTTTGCTTAGCTTTTCTGATTTACTTTTCAATTCTTTATTTATGTTTTCATGCTCTTCTGAATTAGTTGTAAGTTTGGTCTTATTTTCTTTTGCTTCATTAAGTTCCTTTTTGGTTTCTCCTAAATCTTCTTGAAAACTATCTGCTTCTTTTTTGCTGTTTTTTGCCACTTTCTTTATTTTTTTAAGAGCCTTCGTGGCAGATGCTTCTGCAGAACCGACAAGCACTTCTTCAACCATATCTCTTAATTTATTTTTTGTTGTACTATTTCCTAAGATAGCCATTTGTGACTGTCTAATAAAAGTAGTATTTTCAAATACTTTTTGTTCATCAAATCCAAAATGATCCTTAATATATTGATGGATAATTTTGTTTTTTGTAGAAATTTCAGATTTTCCAGATTTTGTTATTTTTAAGAGTTTCCTTTTTGCATTTCTGTAATCCGAAATTATCTGAAAAATTTTCCCGTTGTCAGTTTTATATGTCAATTCAAGTTTACAGACATCTTCATTAGCCCAAGAAAAAAAAGGTTGAATTTTTGAATTACTATATTTGAACAACGACGCCAAAATTGCTTCGAGAATAGTGCTTTTCCCAGCTTCATTCAATCCATTAATGAAGTTTACTCCTTTCTTGAAGCTGATAGTTTTCTTTTTATCAAATTTTCCAAATCCTTCAATTCCGAGTTTTATTAATTCTACCATTTTACAACTTCTTATCTAAATATCCAATACCAATTCTCAAAGCATTCTCTAATCTTTTCTTTTTTTCTTCGCTATTTTCCTTTTTAATTTCCCGATTAACCAATTTGATGAATTGTCCTCTGATTGTTTCATCTTCTTGCAAATTGTCGGGAATATGTATCTTGTCATCAATTTTTAAATAAAAATAATCAGAAGAAAATTCTTCCTCTAGCAACTCTTTATCTAAATGAAAATCTAAAGAGGGACTTCCCCTTAAAATCAGTCTTAATATTTTATTTTCGTCTTTATTTTTTTGAAGAGTTTTTCTAATCTCTGAATCATTATCCATTTTTGTGCAGTCTATTTCAATATTATGAAATTCTCTAATGGCAGTTTTATGGTGTTTTACTGAAACCTCTCCTCTTTTATAACTAACAATCAAAACCCCTGAATCAGGCTTATTTTTGAAGTTCAATCCTTCAGGGGAACCAGAATAAAAACATTTCACTTTGGTTTTTAAATCCAACAAGTCGTGAAAATGTCCCAAAGCAATATAATTCAATCCAGAATTATTGATTTGAGTTTTTGTAATTGGTCTATAATTATATTCGGGATCATCCTCTTTGATATTTGTTGTGGAACCATGAATTAATCCTATTTTGAATCTATCACTCTTTTTAGCACTAAATCCTTTCAGAGGTTCTTTTGTATCATTTATATAAGCCAAGCCATAAATCTCTAAATTTCCAATTGCCTTTGGTTCTAAATTGTTACTGTCAAAAATGAATACATTCGAAGGGAATTTATAACTAAACCAAAGGCTATCTTTTTTGTAAGGATCATGATTTCCAGTAATAATAAAAACAGGGATGTTTCCTTCTTTTAATCTCTTTAATTCTCCTATGACAAAACTCACAATAGATTTAGATGGATTGGATTTATCGAATAAATCTCCTGCTATTAACAATGCATCAGCTTTCTCCGTTATAGTCAAATCAATAATATTTGAAAAAACATCTTGGCAGTCCCTTCTATGTAGTTTTGATTTTTCACCTAAAGACTTGAAGGTCATGCCCAAATGTAAGTCTCCGGTATGAATTATTTTTACTTCCTCATCCATATCGTATTAAAATAAAACAGGTAGCTTTATAACTTTTTTTCTCTCTTCAATTACCTTTTTGAATCCGCTCATAGAATTATTATTAACATATGAATGCAAAAGCATTCTATCAAACGGCGAAATTCTGCTTCGCGTTTATCGGAGTAATAATTATTGATATAGGGTTCATGTTCAGTACATTGAATTCTATGAGGGCTAATCAAATCACTTTGATAAAGATGATAGATGACTCCACTATAAAATGCTTATACGAAGACCCTCCAATAAACGAGACTTACTGTGAACTTGCTCAAAAATATAAGGAGGAGACAGGAAGAGTAAACCCGAAAAACATTGCGAATTCTATTAACTTGTTTGTTTGGATAATGTTCGCTACTGTAATACTAGGTTTTATTTCACTCACTTATGGGGCATATCTCGACAACAAAGAGGCCCTCTAGGTATACATATCCGCCCCAAATGCCAAGACGGAGAACCAACAAAGAAAATATTATGTACTAAACATCCCAGTCTCTTAACAAAATTATCAAATTTTCAAGGGATTCTATATTCGTAACAAAAACAGTCTTTGTGTTGTCGACCATTTCCCATTTTCCTTTCCTGCGTCCTTTTCTTATCGGATTATCGGAACTGCCTTCATAAATCTCTTCCGGAAAATTATATGCAATAAAATCCACGGGCCTAAGCTGAGAAAAATCAGTTAGATTGCCTCTAGCATCGATTTTTTTCGAATTGTAATCAAGCATGTACAATTTTGCATTGGACACCAAGATTGCATATATTTTTTTATCCTGAATACCGCTAAGTCCAAGTGCAGCCCCCATTTCTTTCAACGCCTGGCGAATCCCCTTGTTCACATCATTGCTCGCAGTCCTAATCCTTTTTTTGTTATTACGCTCAAGTTTTCCTTGTGCATCAATTACGACATCAATATCAGATGTGACCGATTCAATGTCGCTGGTTCTTCTCTGTTTTGGTTTAATACCATCAGGGGAATGATAAACCATGACAACTGAGTTCGGACTGCCAATTTCCTTTGGGAATATCCATGAATACTCTGTTTTTTTGCATTCAACCACAAAGACACATCTAGGTGTATGGAACAGAACATCGATTTCAATTCTGTCTTTTCCTTTACCCAATCCCTTTCTTGGGTGAATGAGTTCAATACCATTGAGATTTTTTATTATTTTTATAGTCTTTTCTTCTAACATGAAGCCCTTTCTATTAATGGTATCCAATAGAATTTTCTCTTCATCCTTGCTGCAAAGTGGGCTTTTCATATACCTCGCCTAGAATCTAACGACCTAACCTTTGTGACATTGAGGTAATAGAGATAGCGCGTGGAATCTGATTTACATCTGTAATTGTAGGTTATTTTACCAAAAATACTGTCTGCTGTCTTACTGCCCTTGCAATTGTCCACCTCCTTTTCACTTGTCCCTCTGATTGGCGACTCATACCAATCTTCGCAAGGTCGGCCTTCATAGCAATCTTGTCTCTGGCAAGTGCATACTTCAATTCTTTCCACAGTACCAGTTACTTGACACTTAACGCAGTAAAATTTCTCATATTGAAGGGGGAATTTTATGGTCTTCCCTTCTTCGTTTTCTTCCCATGCATAATATTCAAGCCATTGGAGGGGTTGACTTATTCCATAATTCATGATAAATGAAGTTATGGTTATTTCTTTTCCCAGATAGTTCTCTGAGTTTTGCGCCAAATCAACAATATTTGTTGTGAATGGATTTAGATTATCTAAGTTTGTACATCCAGAAATCACCAAAGTCAGTAAAATCAAAGATGGAATCAAAAGTGCTTTACCCTTCCACATGAAGAAAAATTAAAGAGATAGTTTAAAAGTAATAGTATCCTTCTGGGTTATACCACGAACTGCTGTAATAAGAGTTGAAACAGTCAACATTTCTGTATTCATTGGATGGATAGCTCGATGAAGAGAGGAAACCTAGCCCGAATCTTTCCAAAACGAAGCCCGCAGGGTCTGAGCATACGGGGTCAATTCTGTACCAATCCCCTCCAATTCTGATTAGATTCCAGCAGTGCGCACCTTCAGGGACCGTTCCGCAGGCCACAACAACTTTCTCATGAGATACACCGGAAGCGTACATCATTCCTGCGAATAACTGTGCTTTGTCATCGCAATCCCCACAAAGGACATCATCAGACCCATAATACAACAATTCATCCGGGGAGAAGAATTGAATCTGTGTGCAGTAGGTCTCGTCAATACAGAAACCTTTGTCAGAACAATATTGATAATTAGAACCGAGCCAGTCATATATCTGTTTACCCCTCAGCCACAATTCGCTGTCGTTAGACGGAGTAGATATTCCAGTTATCCCAGACACTATATCTTTCGTTTTTTCGTATTGTCCGAGAAGTACATAAGCTTTCGTGAGGTCAATTCCTTGCTGGACCCGTTCTTCATAGTTCTGAGCTATTCCCAATAATCGTGATGTCTCTTGGAGCTCGGTTTGGGTCTGCCCGAGTTCCTGGTTGAGGGAACTGACCTGAATGTTCAGATTATTAATTTCAACCTCCTGGTTAGCGATTTGAGTTTGTTGGGTCTCTATCGTGGCCTCTTTGGTTTGTACGTCATCTTGCAAACTATTGATTTTTTGGGATTTGTTTTGAATTTCTTCTTCCATCTCAGATACCCGGTCTAATAGAAGGGATATTTCTTCTTCTCTCTGTTCAATTGTTTCGGACAATTTCCTGTTTTGGAGGTATAAGAAGATGGCTGCAGAAATAAGGCATATTGTAGCAATAATAATTATCAGATGTTTCAAAGAAATTTTTTTCTTGAATATTGTACTTGCCATATACCTCATCGACTACTATTTGTGCCATTAATCTGCAATGAAATGAATCTCAATGTTATTATTTGATGATATTTCTGGATTCTCTTCGGAAAAAACATTCACACTGCAGGTAACGATAGTATACTCAGAGACTAGTGGTTCAGCATTTTCATCAATAAACCTTAAACTGAGTATAGTTTGTCCATTTGGGAATAGTTTGACCTTTTTACCTATGGTCCCTTTGTTGTCGAGAATACTTTCTGTTTCTATGTAAGAGCATTTGGAATCCTGGCATTGAAAACCATGATAATTTATTTTGTTTAAAATATCATAGTCGCCAGACCGAATATTACAAGCAATATTTTCAACTAGGTCATTAACACTAGCATCACCATAGTTGGTAATGGTTGAAACAAACAGCGCATCCGACCCAGGTAACACACTGAAATTGTTTTTTTCGTTCTCAACAATAAGTTCTTCCCATCCCGAGATTATATTCCAATCGGAGATGACCAAATCAGGTCTTGGTGTTTGACATTCCCCGCAATCCTGAGGGCAAGAAGAACAGTTTTCATCAGATTGGCAATCACCATCCCCACAAGTTCCTGTTTCTTGGTTATCAGATATTTGTTGTTCATCTGTATCGCAGATACTGTTCCCGTTCTGGTCGAGGCAACATTCTGTTCCCTTTAGGGTGTATGGAGGATTGCAGGTAGGTGTCTGAGAGGTGCAGCCCGATGCGACCACGACCAGCGAAATCAAGAGCAAGGGAATGAAAACCTTCTTCATGGTTGAGAATTTCCCTACTGGCTTAAAAATGTTTTTTAGTCTATCTATTGAATTTTAATCATGGCAAGACCACCATGTTCTATATGCGAAAAGGAATCCCATGCGAAAGGTCTCTGCTCAAAACATTATCAACAGGAATACATGAAGAGACCAGAGAACAGGCAGAGAAGGAGAGAGTATGACAAAAGACCGGAAAACAAGCTGAAAAGGAGAGAGTATCGTTCGCGCCCCGAAGTCAGGGAGAGAGAAAAGAAACGCCAGAGGGAATATTATCGAAAAAATATCGAAAAGATAGGAGAATACAACAGAAATTACCAAAGAGAATTGTACAGGAGGCGCAAAAAGAAGAAATAGTTTTGAAAATTGTTTTCAAAATAATATCAATTTACCCACCACTTATAGCGCCCGCCCTCCGCGTGCTCCATGTTGTCCATATACGGGGTGCCGTATTTTCCGCAGTCTTCCATGACATGCTCCGTCGTCGGGCATGACCAGAAACCGCATTCATACTGTTCGCTGTCCATATAGTTAACCATATGTGCTCCGGGGTCGTGCGCTATGGGATACACGCATCTCTGCTCGCTGTTCGTCAGGTCGAGGGTGAAGCCTTTCCTGGAAAGTGAGCCGTCATCCTGAAGTGTTTCGGCATTTACCTCCCCGAAGGCGTGCTGTCCCAGTCCGGACTGCGCCACGAACATCAGCCACACCTTCCCCGCAATATCCGGATCATACGAGGCAAGGCTGATCTGACTGAATGAGAGCGTGGTAAATCCCTGCCCTATTTGGAACATCTGCGGGAGATAATGATGACCGGTGATCTCGCCTATTACATAGTTAGTGGCGAATGCCATCAGGATCAGAACTGCAATACACCCGATCACCTTTTTCCTGCTCACGAGAACATCCCCCAGAAATGCTCCCATGCCGCCGGGGCGGACGAGAAGCCGGTGACCGCCAGCAATGCAGGCAGCACAACGTAGATTATCAGCAGTGTCATCGCTATTATCACGACCAGCAGCGTCAGGGGATTCATTCCTTTCATGGGTAAATATTAGCATCCGCCGCCAATTGGCGGTTTCGGTAAAATACGGGAATTAAGGATAATCTGTTCGGTTAAATACGGCAGGACGGACGTAATGGAGGGGGAAGAGATAATCTTCGACGGGAAGTTCCAGAAATATTTCAACGAATACGAAATCTACGGCTTCTGTTCGGAGATACGGAAGGTTTGATTCCCGTTCGCGGGACGGAATAAAATTTAAATAATACCGCCGCATATTATTTCACAGAACTGTTTTTCACCGGGTAAATTT
>CAYYKJ010000013.1:21924-42107 GCA_964441265.1 uncultured archaeon | reverse complement strand
TTGTGGAGTTGGAGGTGTCCCCGCTGCTGGTGTCGCATGGAGCCGCATAGCCGTCGAGGCCGGTAGTTACGGTGGTCGATTCAAGGCTCAGTATTTCGAAGTCGTCAAAAAGATATGTAAGACTCGTGTTGTCGTTGTCGACATAGACCTGTATGTAATCTATCGCGCTCCAGTCGGTATACGAAAGGTTGTCGTAGTTGCCCTCGAACGGAAGAATCACCCTGTTCCATCCGCTCTGCCATGAGCCGCCTTCCACGTAATTGCCCATATTGCCCCATAAGGCACCTTTGTCGTTGTTGTCGTTGCAGAACTCAATTTGGTCCGGATTCGCGGTCGACGGATCCTCCAGCCAGACCCAGAACGCCAGATACGAGTCTCCAAGCGTGTTGTCGCTCAGGGCGTATTCAGAAACGTCGTGGTTGTTAGAGATTGTGAATAATATGTCCCAACTACTGTCGGAGTCGTCTACTATCTGGACACTATACTCACCCTCCTTTTTGTGAGTTGAATTGACAGATCCGGCTCCATTAATGCTCCAGCCGGAGGTGGATTCACAGCGGTCTATCAAGCCGTCCCAGTTCCCCTCGTCATCAAATGCCTTCGTGTAGTAAAAATAATCGTCCCCGCTGTCGCTGGCGTCTGACCAGGTGAAGTCCACCGATGAGTCGTTGCTCCAAGTCGAAGTGGCGTGGCTGCCGTCATCCAGCGAGCTGGCTTCCCCGGGCTCGGTCACGTCCTGTGCGCTCGTGTCGTTGTAATAATTCGTGAGCACGTGATCCGCGACCTTGGAATAGGTTCCCGTGGAGGTGTTGCTCCTGTAAACGTCGTAATATGCCCTTGACCTTATCTCCCCGGGCGGGAGCGCCCTCGGCCATATGCTTATCTCGTCTATGGTCCCGTTGAAGTAGCTTCCACTTCCGCTGTAAGCGTCCCCTATCACGAAGTTGTCCGAGTCCCCGTTGAATTCCACCACATCCGTGCTCCCGTCCGCCTCCAGATTACCGTCAACGTATATCTTCCTGTCGGTGGTGTTACCGTTCCACACGCAGGTCACGTGATACCATTTGTCGAGAGTGCTGAGCGGGCTGGTGGTGGTGATCGTGGAATCGCTTGTGTCCGATCCGGTCGAATTGTCCCCCCTGTGCCAGCATATCACCTCGTCCGTGCTCGTTATGCCCAGCCTGAATGCTGCGCCCTCCCCGAAGAACCAGTCCGTGCCGCTGACGCCTTTCGGCCTGACCCAGGCGGATACGGTGAGCTTGTTCTCATTTTCGACAACGTTCCCCACGCTAACGTATTCACCGCTCCCGTTGAATTCGAGCGCCTTCCCATAAATCCCCTCCGCCCAGTCCGGGCTCCCGACGAAGGTCCCGTCGTTGTCGTCGCTTCTCGCGTCGTATATGGTCGTCCCTGTCCCCTCGTCGAGATGCCATACCGTTCTTCGGTTGATCCCGTACACGTTGGCTTCCCCTTCGTAATTAGAGGGCTCGTACTGTATCGCCGCTGGGGCATCACATAATATCCTGGCTCCTGCGCTGGTGAGATTGAAATCGGATTCGCTGCTGAAGGAAATCATCCCAGGGTACGGGTAGGAATTTGAGGTGGAGAAATTTCCCTTGAAAGTCCCGTCATATTCATAAACGTAACAATCCGTGGCATCCATGGTTGTGATGGTGACGTAATACCCATCATCATAGCTTGTGTCATTCCCTTCTACCGGCTCCGGCAGGCGGAATTCGGTGGCCATCCTGCTCTTGGGAATCGCTATGTCCGTTTCGCCATCGTCTCCGTCCGCACATCTACTGGCTCCCAATGCTGATTGATTGGCCACGAAATGATGGACCTCGGTCCCTCCCTGACTTCCTGTGCTGGTTCCTATTTCATCATATTTATCATATACTGCGTCAACTTCAATGTTACCGGCACTATCGTATATTATGACATGGGTGTTGTCCTTTGATATTGCGACTTTGTCTGTCAGTCCCCATAAGTCAGCTGAAGCGGGGTGCATCATAAAGGTATCGCCCATGTTTCTATCATATGTCACCAAAATAGAAGCGTTCGATTCTATTGTATACACGCTCCCATCAGGTACGTCTGTATTCAATTCAGTGTGAGACCATGCGGACAGAGAGGTGCTGGTAACAACGCCGGAAGAGTTTTTAACCTCTACATAGGCAGGCTCATACAGGGTCATTATATTGAAATACTCGGGATCCCTGCAATCCTCGTAAACAAACTCCGTGCCCGCAAAAGATTCGGGTACCGGGCCGTCAGATCCGATTCCCTGGAAGTGTGCGGAGAACGGCTTGGTTCCCGTGACGGTGTCCGTGACCGAATAGCAGCTTGAGCTGAACGTGTTGTTCTCCCCCTCGTCAAGGGTCACCGAACAGCTGCCTGCAGTTATGTTGTTGCCGTCATCATAGCTGACCACCCTGAGGCCCCTTCCTTCGTGATAGTTGTTTACGATGTATCGGGTTTCGGAGGCCGGCCCGGCGTATGAGAACTCATCAAAGGACCATGTCCAGCTGACGTCGATTTTATTGTTTGTGGTGTCGGCGTTCAGCGTTATGTTCGGGGAGCTCGGTCCCTCCCTGTCCCTGGTCACCCCGCAGATCACGTTCGACCATGAAGAATAGTGGGCAGGGTCGCTCTCCTGGTCCTGTATCCTCACCCTGTAGCAGTATTTCCTGTTATCCCGCAGGGAATCGTTTTCGTAGGTTGTGCTGGTCCCGTAATACCTTTGACCGGAGAGCGGGGAAACCTCTTCCAGCTTATATTCGTAGCCGGTCGGAAGGGTTCCCGACCAGACCACCGTAAGGTTCCCTGTACCGGAGTTCAGCGAGGTGTTGGTCTGGATAAGGACCGTGGTTATCATTGGCCGGGAGAGACTCATGCACTCATATGTCCCGGTGTCGCAGTATTCTTCCCCCGCGCAGTCCGAATCATCGCAGCAGTCCGAGCTAGCGCTTCCCACACACGAACTGGAGCAGCACACCCCGTCCTTGGACCAGGGAGAATTCAGGTCGGAGGAGGTGCTGGAGTCGCACGGGTCAGTGGAATCGTCGCACCCGTCCTTGAACCTGTTGCTGTCGGAAACGTCTATCCTCACGGTTGATCCCGAAGCGGTGCATATTCCCCCGCCGGAATATGTGCACATGCCGCTTGCCGAATAATCTCCGTCGGTGATCGTGTCGCAGGAGTCTCCGTTGGCATCGGTATCGTTGGTGAGAGCGCACGAGTCGCATGCCGCGTAATATCTCGAATCATCGAAGCATGCATGACCCGAATCGTCGCAGCTTTCGCTCCCGGCAGGTCCTGCACAAATCCCGGAGGAGCTCCATACGCTTCCGTCGTTGTCCGCGTCCGTCATGCAGTGGATCTCGCTTGTAGGATCGCAGCTGGCTTCTGTGCACCCGCTGTATATGTTCACGTTCCCTTCAGGAGAGCACACCTCATCCGTGTCGCAGGAGTCCCCGCTCACGCACATCCCGTCAGGAGAATACGCCGTCCCTCCCGTGGACATGCAAAGGTCGTTGTTGTTGGTAGCGTGCTCGCACAGGCTGCAGTCCACGTTAAGGCTGCCTGATGCCCCGTTGTCAGAGCACACCCCTCCGCCCGTCTCGCAGCTCTGGGTGGTCTTATCATTATTTGTGTACACGCACTTCCCGTCCGGGGTATATGAAGTCCCTCCGGTCGAGCTGCAGTTGGCGAAGGTGTCCACTTCCTTGCCGCACGCGCTCTGGTCGCAGTCATCGTAAATGGTCCCCGTGCTCCTGTTGGCGCACACCTCGTCCGTGTCGCAGGAGTCCCCGCTCACGCACATCCCGTTCGCTCCGTAGGCGCCGTTGGTTATACTCACGTCGCACGCGTCGTTGTCGCCTATGCTCTGCCCGCATGAGCTGCAGTCCGCCTGGTATGCGGAGCCGTCGTAGCAGGCATGTCCTGAATTGTCGCAGATATCACCGGAAACGCATATCCCGTCCGCCGAATAGGATGTCCCCCCGTCCGAGTCGCAACTGTCCCAGTCGGTCCCGGAGGAATAACAGTTGGAGCATGTGTTCCTGTAGTCTGTATCGTCAAAACATATATGTCCGCTTACGTCGCAATTGACCGTACTGTCTGATTTTGTCCCGCTTTCGTACGTGCACATGCCATTTGCCGTGTAACCTCCTGTGGCGTCGGAATCGCACTGGTAAACCGATGTGGAACCGCACTGGTAACAGTCGTCCTTGTGCTGGGAGGAGCAATAGGAGACCTCGTCCTCGTCGCATATCCATGAACTCCCGTCATATGCACATACACCGTCGCTGGTATAGGCATTGGAGTTGTCATCGGAACAAACCGTCCCCGAATATGTCAAGTTACACGCATCCCTGCACATACCGTTTATGCAAATGTCTGATGTACAATCATCCCCGTATGTACAAGTTCCACAACCGCTCGGGATTTCGGTGGTCCAGTTCCCGTTGTTCTCATCGCAGTATCTGTCCCCGACCGGGTCGCAATGGCTCTTGTTGGTTTCAGCGCCCCCGGTGGTGAGAGAGCCATCGCACCTGTATATGTCCGCCCCAGCCCCGTCATCATAACAATAATAATTGTTACCGCTGACAGTGTCGTTGCTCACGGCGCTGCCGTCGATGCAGCATATGGTCGCCCCGTCAGCATCACCATCATCCCAGTCATCGCTCTCCCCATCATCCCCGCAGCACAGGGAAACATTCCATGTGTATGGGTCGCAGTTCCCCCCCGAATCCTCACAGGCGGCCTGCGAACTGTCCCTGTCCACTTCAGCACACGTGGAGCTGCACCATGTCCCTGAAGTCGGGCAGTAGTCCTGCGGATCGTGTTCATCACAGTCGGGGTCCCCTCCGCACACCTCCTCGCAGTCTCCGTCTTCCCCTATGTTTGAAGAGCAGGCGTCACAGTAGTTATCATCGGCGTCGCACCTTTGGCTTCCGGGGGAGAAGGATCCGTCGTTGAGACTGTCGCAATAATAGCCGTTCTCCCCGGCGTCATTACATACGTTTGTCTCGGTCCCGAAAACGGAATCCGAGTCTATCCCATTGGTCGAATCCGATGCATAATCCTGGTAACAGGTTCCGTGGGAGCTCCCTCCGCATACGCCATCTGCGGAATAACCACCGCTCAGGCTCCCGCCGTCGCATGAATACCCGTAATCCGCGCTCGTATGATCGCACTGGTAATAAAGCGTGCCGGAACTTGGGGTGTTCCTTGCCGCGACGCTGGTGTCGCACTGTGTCCCCCCGCTCGTTTCCGTGCATACGCCATAGCTGGTGTAGGAGGTATCGCTGTTGTAAGAGCAACGGTTCACGCTCCCCGTAAATCCGGAACAGCTGGATTCGCATGTCCCCTCAATGCAATAGTCCGAAGCACAGTCATTCCCGCTCGAACAACCTTCGCACCCGCTGGGTATCTCCGTCCCCCAGGAGGACCCTATGCAGTAAAGCCCTCCTGTGGCCGTGCAGTTTCCTGAATCGATGTTGATGTCGGAGTCCGGGCTCGTCGCCGTCCCCCCGCCGCAATCATAAAGCATTCCGTCCACGCACAGCATGGGGTCTGAAGTCGATCCGTTCGTCAGGATAGCTCCGTTGTAGCAGCACGAACCCCCGCTTTCGCTCTGGGTGTAATCTTCAGTCCCGTCACAGCATAGCAGAGTCCCGTCATCGTAACACACACCGTCAGCTGAGTACGAGGTCCCTACGTTTGAATCGCAGGTGTCTCCCTCGTCGCAGAGGCCGCATCCTGTCCTGTATGCCCCGCTTCCCGAATCATCGCAAACCTCGCCTGAGTCACAGTCGTAATTCCCGTCAGCGCTCCCCCCTTCGTCGTAAGCACAAATCCCATCAGCGGAATAGCCTCCGCTGTCGATGTTGGGATCGCAGGCATCCCCCAGCGAACAGTATCTACAGTCATCCTCATAGTAACTTTGCCCTGAATCATAACATACCTCCCCTGTGTCGCATCCATACGTACCCCCGTCGTCAATCCTCGCGCAGGCTCCGTCGTAATCGGATCCTCCGGAGGGGGTGTTGTCGCACTGGGTTCCCGACTGGGCATCCCCCTGAGAACAGTCGCACGTCCCTCCGCTTACATATTCGGTCGTGCAGCAGTCGCTTCCCGCGCATCTCCCATCCCTCGTGTAGGATGTCTGCCCCGCCGATGACATGCATTCGTTCCCGTCGTCGCAGTTGGCGTTGGAGCAGTCCCCGTAAAGGTTATTGCTGCCGTCGGCACATATATCCCCGTCGGTGTCGCAGTTTCCGGGATTCACGCACAATCCATCCGGGGAATATGAAGTCCCTGAACCGCTCATGCACGCGTCATCGTTTGTGGTTGTCTGTCCGCAGCTGGAGCAGTCCCCGTAAAGCGTCCCGGTCGTTCCGCTGTCCGAGCACACCCCTCCGTCCGTGTCGCAGGAGTCCCCGCTGACGCACATGCCGTTGGCGTTGTAATCCCCTCCGGTCACCGAAGAGTCGCAGTGGTCGTTGTCCCCCGGAGCCGAATATCCGCAGCTGGAGCAGCCGCTCTGGTAATCGCTTCCGTCATAGCAAACATGACCACTGGTATCGCAGGATCCGACTACACAGGTCCCTTCCTGTGAGAAAAAATTGCTCCCGGTGTCTATGGCCCCGTCATCGCAGGAATTCCCACCCGAGCCGGATACGCTGCATGAGCCGTATGCCATGCTTCCCCTGTCCGCAGTCGAGCAGCCGTTCGTTCCGCATTCCAGCCCTGCCGTCGAAGTGTCACATACAGATCCCACACAGACGCCATCCGCGGAATACGGGGTCCCTCCGCCCGAATCGCAGGTGCTCCCGTTCAGGTTTCCCGAACAACCGCATGTGTCCCCCGTCCCGTCAGAGTCGGAATCAACTATGGCCGTCCCGAGAGGACAGCATACCCCTCCCGTGCACAGGGAATTGCCGTCGAAAGAGCCGTCGGTTATGTCCGTGTCGCATTCATCGCCGTTGCTGCAGCTGCCGCAGTCGTTCTGGTAGCTGCTCCCGTCGTAACAAGCCTCCCCCGAGCTGTCGCAGCTCCCGCCCGATATGCAGATTCCATCGGCTGAATAATCCCCGCCGGTCACGGAGGAATCGCAGGAGTCCCAGTCCCCCCCGCCTGTGCTGCAGCTCCCGCACCCGTCCTGATAGGAGGAGTCGTCAAAGCATACATGCCCGCTTGTATCACAATTATTGGCGGCCCCTGAAGCGCAGGTACCGTCCTGAGAGAAGTTCCCTCCGGCGCCGCTCATGCAGGAATCCCCGCTGTCCGTATTGCAGGTGTCATTGGTCTGGTCCGTTCCCAACTCGCAGCTCGTTCCCCCGCTGCCCCCGCAGTCCATCCTTACGGGGTCGTTGTAATCGCACGTCCCGTTGCTCAGGCATGTCCCGGCCGAGGAGGTGTCCCAGTCGTTCGAGTCGGTGGAGCACCCGTATCCGGGGAAGCCCGTGCAGTCGGCCTTGCAGTCCCCGTTCACACAGATGTCCCCTCCCGTGCAGTCGTCCCCGCTGTCGCAGTTCATGTAGAGCGTGGAAGTGTTCTCCCCGTTCAGGTTTCCCTGGGTAACGTTCACCTTTATCGTGTAACTGCCGGTCTCGGAGGGCCCCTGGAAGGTGAAGTTGTAGAAGCCGTCGGAATCGGTGTAGTATTCGTTCTTCGTATGGATTGCGGTGGAATTATAAAGCGCCATCACCTCGTCATCGGTGAGGTTCCTCTTGAACAACCTGACCTCGTCGACCGAACCAGTGTAATATTCCAAGGACTGGTCCCCGTTATAGCATCTCCTGTTTATAGCTCCCTCTCCCGAGAAGTCACTCTTCGTCCTGTGTTTGACCGAGGTTATCGAACCCGAAGTATCGTAAGAGACCTGCTCCCCGTCCACGTACATCCTTATGTCCGTGGAATGGTTCCCCATGACGCCTACATAATGGTGCCATTCCCCGTCCGAGAGGCTGAGAGTCGAATTGTAAAACCTCTTTTCGTAGTCGTAGTATGGCCAGGCCTCTGCGCAGTCGGCGTGACAGAAGCTGCCGAAACCGAAAATAAGTTCCCCTCCGGTATACCGGAAAAAATTCCCGCATTGAAGCTGTCCGTCAGTGAAGAATGCGAAATCGTTCTTTGCCCAGATGGATATCGTGATGGGGAAATCCCACTCATCTATCAGGGTATTTCCCATGGTAATGCAATCGGGGCTTCCCGTCATGTTGTACGCATTTCCGTAAACGCCGTTTATCAGGTCAGCTCCGGATACCGTGCCGTTTGGGCCGTTTTCGCTGAAGTCAACGGCGAGGGTGCTGATTTCACCATAAGCTTCATCCTTATCTAAATGGTAGTATAGTGCCATGTCATCGTCTATGTTTTCAAAACCGGGGATATCCGCCCCGCTGTTGCCGTAATACGCATGGATGGTGGTGTTGCTGTTTCCGGTGAGGCTGTCCAGCCATACCCAGAAGAGCGTATTGGAGGTCCCGCAGGTGCTGCCGACCGCCGTATGGTTCAGCTCGTTCCCGCTGCTGTCAATGAACCTGACGTCGCCGCAGTCAGAATTCATGTCCCCTTCCGTAACGGGTCCCGATGTCGAGAAATTCACCGGAATGGAGTGGTTGTATATGGTGGAAGACACCTCCGACTCCACTTCAATCTCCTGCCTGTATTCCCAGCTGTCATTCCACCAGTCGCCACTGTCCGAGATGTTCGCAGGCTCGTCGTCGATGTATACGTGAACTCTCGCGTCGGACACGACGCTGCCGTCCCCCAGGGTCACGTTGCCGTAGACGCTTATGTTATTGCCCGGGATGGTACTGGACGGATCCAGGGTCTCCCCGACATTGACGCTCATGACACTGAAGCTGTAATTGGCGTCCGCGAATTCGCAGCTTCCGGTGGTATCGCACATCCTGCAGTTCCATATATACTCTCCGAGGCCGAGGTTCACGTAGAAGCTCACGATGTCATCGTTGCCCGCACTGCTGTTGGTCTGGTTCCTGTGCCATGAGCCGGTGGAATTGGTATACAGGGAGACGTTGGCCATAGTCCCGGATACCCTCCCCCTGCACTGGAATTCCACTTCCCCTGCACTGTATAAATCGTTGTCCGGCGGCTCCAGAAGCTCGACACCTGTTATTTCCGCGTTTTCGCTGTCAGAGAAATAGTCCCCGTTATAGGTTATGTTGGCACTTATGGAGACGGTACCTGCCGAACCGGTAGTATCTACGGTATAATTGAAATCACCCGATGAATTGGTGAATGCAAGCGAATTCAGGCTCCCGTAATCAAGCGTATCTGCCGAGGGGTTCGTTGATCCGGACTTGCTGACGTATTCGATTTTTATCCTGCCGTCTCCGCCCGTCCCGTTTGTGCCGTCCTGAGTCGAACTCCCTCCGCCTGCCGTTATCAGGCCGGTTCCGAGTGTTGCATCCTTTGTTTTTAACAATATGCTTCCTCCGGACCCTCCTCCACCGCCTCTGCCGCCGGAACCCGCCTTTCCGTCGGTCCCGTTGCATTCTATATTACCGTTTACAGTAAGATCGTATGTCCCTATGAATATCAGACCTCCTCCTTCCCCTCCCGCACCTCCGTAACGCTCCGGATCATCGATGTCATAACCCCCCGCACCTCCGCCGGATCCGAGGTATATCTCGCTCAGGTTGGCATGGCCGTATGTCGAGCCGGCCAAACCCTTTCTGTCTGGATTAACACATTGTCCATCAATCCCTGCAGTACCGTAGCTACTACCACCACCACCGCCATATTCTATTCCAGCGCCTCCCTGGTCTGCATATCCTCCACCTCCCGCCCCCTCCGAACCGGACTGGGCGTTGTTGTCAAGCCCTCCTGAAATGCTTTCTCCTGTGTTTGACCATCCGAGACCGCCCGAATACTGGCTCCCTCCCCTGTACCCCTTTCCGGTCGTGTTTATTATGCCCCCGCTCTGGACATCTGTCGTGTGTGCCCTGAAAGCCAAGATCCCTCCTGTATTTCCATTCCATGGACTGGCTGTTATCTCGCCCCCGTTCTTGACTGTGAGTTTCGTGTAGTGAGGGACCCTCACTACCTGGACCTTACCCACCCCCGTAAGAGAATAGCTGTTCTCAAGGTCAGAGGCCAGATAGATCGTGTCCCCCCCTCTGGTGCGATTGATGTACCTGAATTCGTACGTACCGGCCGTATCTCCGATTATCTGTATTATCATTATTTCGTCTCCTTTGTAGAATCCCTCGGTGCTGTTCACTTTGATGTAATTTCCCCCGCTGGAGGCGGATGATACCAAGTACGTGTAATTGTTCGGTATCACCTCGCTGGAGACGTTGAGCTCCCCGTCGTTCCCAGTCCCGAATATGCTGTTGTTACCGGTCATGACTGTGGAGCCCCGGTAAACGTCAACGAATAAATAGGGCACGCCGCTCCCTTCATACGTCACGTTCCCGTACGCCAGAACAGGCTCCCCGGAAGCTATAGAACTCGTGTTAAGTTCGACATCCATCAGCTGGCCGACGTATACGGTGCGGTTGCCGACCTCATAGCACCCGCTGGTGTCGTCGCAGGCCTTGCATCCCCACACATATGTCCCTTCGGAGAGAACCGGGTCGAAATAGACGTAATCGCTGTTATTCACGGACGAGTTGGTCTGGTTTTTCGCCCATGTCCCGGTGAAGTTTCCGTAGAGGGAGACGTTCTGCATGTCATATCCCGTGTCCGCCCAGCAGGCGAACTCGACCTTTCCGGGGGTCACGGTGTGCCCGTCCAGCGGATATTTCTGCTCCATCTTGTGCTGCCTTATCGAGAATGTGACCCAAGTTGTGTACTGCTGGTCGTATGAACCCAAATATGCATTGAAATGCATATAACCACTGCTGTTTATGAAATCTGATATGTTTTCGGGGGTCAGCACGCAACTTCTCAGCTCGTAACTGGTTGTGCCGTGAATATATGGGGCACATGTCTGGTATGACCCGGCCGTCACGTTCCATGCGGCGAAATATAAGTACATTTGATCCAATACAATACTTGCTCTTGTCGTCCAGTTCACGAATACTGTCTCATCTGGATCGGGAAGCTTGAGGCGGACGATCAGCGGGTCATTATCTCCACTACCTGCCGTTATCTTAGGAAGTGACGATCCACCGAATTCGTCTAAACCAGAGTGTGAGGTCCGGTCATACCATGTATCGCAACTGGGCGGATATTCGGCTCCGCCATAGTTTTCGCACTCATCACCTTCGTGAGCCCAAAGATACACGTGCTCGTAAGAGGATGTGTCAAATCCTATGGTGTCAATGCTGGCAATCCCGTACGTTTCCCCTCCCCCCTCTTCCTGCGGAACCCCTTCGTAGTCGTATGGCTCCATCGTCTTTACGTTTTTTATCGCGTTGTAGGCGTCCACCCTGGAGATGTTTATGGTCAGGGAGGAGTTCACCTCGTATCCGACCGGCTCTCCGGTCGATCTCATCCTGTATTTCAGCCCCTCCGGAGACAGGGACTCGTTCTCCAGAAGCAGCGCCGAAACCCCAGATACGAAGGGGACGCTAAGGCTGGTCCCGCTGTCCGTCACGTATGAGCCACCGATCCCGCGGGTCTGGATGTCCTTTCCGGGAGCGAACAGGTCGGTGAAATAATTAACATTGGCGAAGCCGGCGATTACGTCCGACTTGTCGGTGGAGGAGACCCTGGTGGCGTTGGAGGCGCAGGATGGGGATTTGATCTCGGAGGAGCCGTCGTTCCCGGTCGCCGCAATGACCATCACACCCTCTCCGGCAAGCTGGTTTACGTATTCCGCCACCGGGTTGGAGTCGCAGAACCCCGAATAGCTGCCAGCCCCTATGGACAGGGATATTATGTCCGCCCCCTCCTGTCCGCAGTATGCCAGCCCTTCCAGCACGTCCGATTCATATCCCTGGCCGGACGCATCCATGACCTTCGCCGCGATCATCCGGCTCCCCGGGGCGACCGAATCGATTATGCTCCCCACCCTTGTTCCGTGGCCGTTGTCGTCCATGGGATCGCTGTCATTGTTGACGAAGTCATGACCATGATCATAATTCTCCACCACCGAATAGTCCACACCGGTATCCACCAGGCAGACCTTTATTCCGCTCCCGTTAAGCCCGAGGTCATGAACGTCATCGATATTCATGAGTTCCATGGATTCGGTTGTCAGCAGGCTAACGGGCTGGTCCAGATGAATCCCTTCGACGTCCGGGTTTTCCGCCATCCTTATGAGGCCGTCTATGCTGACTGTTCCTGCCAGGACTTTGCCGACCCTGGATTTTCCTGTGAAATCTTTGTTTTCCTGAATTCGTGAATCCGTTTCCCTCATTTTGATTAAAACCCGTGTCAGATTGGATTTGTTGATGGCCTCCCTGACCTCCTCCATGATGTTGTCGTATTTCTTGAGCTTCCCGAGCTTTGCCTTCCTTTCCCCGTCTTCCTCATCTTCTTTTGTTTCGTTTTCGCAACCCTCGTCTGTCCTTCCATCACAGTCGTTGTCAATACCGTCGCATTCCTCCTCCGCTCCGTGATAAACCTCCGGATCCAGGGGTTCGCAGTCACTCAGGTCTGGATCACCGTCCCCGTCGGAATCCTTCGGCCCTTCGATTATAATTTCTTCTTTCGTTTCCTTGATTACGCTCCCGTTGTATTCGATCTCCGTGGTCAGCTCATAGGTTCCCTCCTCTTCGGGGATCTCCAGTCCCAACTCTGACAGGGTGACTGAGAGGGTCAGGTTTCCCTCCCCAACGAATCCCTCACCGTATCCCTCGTGGCTTTCGTAATAATCCGTGCTGGCCCGGACTGATCCGTTTTCTATAGTGATGTTGATGATGTCCCCGTAAAGGCTCTCATTTTCCATGGTCACGGTGCCGGGTATGATTTCTGCCGTGTGTTCTTTGCCGCTGATATTGGTAAGGCTACTGATTGCCATCATGTAATCGTCATTCCTGCTCACCCTCCCCCTGACCACTCTGCTCTCCATGAGGATCAGATTCACGTTCTTTTTCCCGGTGGCATTCGCTGTAGTATTATTGTTCCCGTTTTCGTTGAGGGTGGCGTTTCCATTCGCATTCATATCCTCTTCACTGGTTGTGTTTTCCCCGGTGATATTCGTCGTGAGGTTCTCCGGGGCTTCTTCGGCGGTCCCGTTGCTTCCCGTGGCGTTAATTGTAG
Source organism: uncultured archaeon (assembly GCA_964441265.1). Lineage (GTDB taxonomy): Archaea > Aenigmatarchaeota > Aenigmatarchaeia > QMZP01 > QMZT01 > JAFGDH01. Next base: position 28,922 of record CAYYKJ010000013.1, on the reverse strand, counting down.
AATTATTCCCTGTCTCTTCCCCGGTATCTTTTATTGTCATGTTCAGGGTACCATTAGAAATACCCGGCGTTCCGGTGGCTTTCTCCCGGGAGGGGACAGTAATTGGCTTAATCTCCTCCGGTGGTATCTCGACCTTCTTTCCCTTGCCGTACACGGAGAAGTTGTAGCTGAAGTTCAGGTGAGGATAGACGATCTTGATTCCCCTGACCCCGTATCCCTTCCCATGGCCTTCCATTTCGGTTCCGCCGGAATGGAATATTCCTGCGCCCCTTTCTGTACTGGTCCCTGATTTCTCGACCATTTCCTCCAGCCTGAGGTTGACGCTAGAATTACCTATGGTGACCTCGACCAGAGAGTTCGCCGGGAGAAATTCCTCCGATCCGAGGGAGACGGTCGCCGTCACCTCTTCCCCGGGTGCGGCTATGAAGAATCCGGTGTACTGGAATATGCCGAAGGCAAGGGTCAGAAACAAAACGGCGGCTATCGCCGCGTAGGTTAACCTCGATGCCTTCGGTTCCGGCTTACCGAGCATTTTGCTCTCTTTCCTCTTTGCCGTCCGTTTGTCCTTGCCGAGGTATATGGTCTTTACCCTGCCGTTCTCCCTGACCGATGTATAGTAATAAGTACTGTTCTTGATCCTCTTCCTGTGCATACAAGGCCCCAAGACGTTGGTTTTCGGAGAATAAAAACTGTAGGTTAACCCAAAGACCAACACCTCGATTAATTAATTGGCAGCCAATTTTTATATAATTATACTGTATATGTCACATATTGGGTAATTTCTGTGAACTATCTGTTCCCATCACCGGATACAAAATATCATTTCATCCAGATTTCCCTCATTTCCGGAGTGATTGAGAAAGAGCTGAAAAATTTCTGGATGTCCCTGGATTTTTCAACAGGAATGAGGATTGTGTTCGGCCCGATTTTCCCCCCGCCCGTTTTCTCCAGCATCCCTTCTTGAGGGTATTCCTTCCCGTTTTTCTTTGTTTTATATCCAAACAAAGTTCTTATAAATTTCATTTTCTTGTCTTGGGGAAGCTTGGAGAGGGAGTAATTCACCAGAGTGTGATGCTTAAGATTCTTCGGCAAAGATTCAAATTTTCCGTATAATATCATCCCCGTGCTTATTAATTCCGATTTGAGTTCTTTCCATTTGGAATCATCAAGATTGCCTACTATAATGCTCAACGGAAGACTGTTTCTTGTCAATTCCCATTTCCTTTCAGAGATAGAATGGAATCTTTTCTCGGTTTTTTTCACCAAGGTCTCTATTTTCTCTATCTCGTTTTTTGAAGGCACTTCTATGAACAGATCAATATCACTTTCCTCGTCATAGTCGCCCGTTGTCACGGAACCAAACAATATCACTTTCTTCACCGGTTTCATTGCCTGCTTATTTTCGAATAAGATGGAAACGAAATCGTAAATATAAGGAAAAATTTTCATATGTCTTCACCGGTTATATTTTCGACAATATCCTTTATTGAGTGCATTATTTCGATTGCCTTTTCCACGACTTTCCTGTCTTTCCCTTTTCCATAACATAAAAGGATTCTGTGCTTTTCTTGGGAGACAAGTAGCGGGATGAGCTTATCTTTTTCAGGAAATTCGAAATTGAACTTATTCAATGCCGCCTTTTCTGAGACGAAAAACCTGTGATTCACATTAAATCCAGGAGAGATGATGTTTTTTTCATGTAAGAGGGGGGCGAATAGATTACAGGAGATTTCGGATGTTGCGAAACCTATCAGTTTTTGCCTTTCCAGAATGAGATCGCTTCTTATTTTCTCGTTAATGTCATTTATCAGTTCTCTTATCGCTTTTTTATGCTCTTCTTCTGATGTCATGGTACAAATTTGTTTTTATGGTTTATAAAGTTTATGTTACAAATAACATAATTTATGTGGCGCGTAACATAATTATGTGTTATGAATAACATATTTTATGTTACCAATAACATGATAGGGCCACGATCGGGATTTGAACCCGAGCCGGGGGCTCCACAAGCCCCTGTGCTAACCACTGCAGGAGCTTTCCCGGATTTTTGCTTTAGAGCTTTTGTGGATGTGTCAGCTCCCGGAAAAGCTCTAACTACACCATCGTGGCCATGATAGTAAATTATCGCCGGGTATAAATAAATAGATTAACCTACTGTTTCGAGTATCTGCTTGACCCTTTCCCTGCCCATGGCCAGAATGAACCTGGGCAGTCTCGGTCCGTGTTCCTTTCCTATCAGGGAGAGATACATTCCCCGGAAGAATTCCTTGGGCTTCATCCCCTCCTCCCGGGCCGTCTCCCTGCAGAGGTTCATTATCTCTTCCTCGGTGTAATCCCTCTCCCCCAGTTCTTCTGAAAACTTCCTTATGGACGACTTCTGCTCTTCGCTTAACTTCCCTGCAATCTCCCTGGAAACTTCATCCCGGATTTCGAACCTGTATCTTTCAGGCGCGTATTTCCTGGCCCATTCCCTGGCCAGGGAAAGCCTCTTCTTCACCCGCTCCAGGTCCCTGCCGGAAGCATCCTTCCTCACGTGACCGGTCTCCTTCAGAAGCCTGATGGAGGATTTTATGTATGTGTCTTCCGGAACGATCTGGGATATCATCACGGCGTAACCGAAGCTCACGTTCTCCCTGAAGACCGGCTTGCTCAGCTGGGATATCTCGAACAGCCTTTTCATGTGTTCCTCTTCCCTGGGGTTGTCCATATCCTCCTTTCCGAAATAGACCTTCTCGTGCTCGTCGTAATCGTCGAACATCATCGGCAGGTCTTTCCAGGAAAAGCTCCTGGTCTTCATCAGCTTCTTGTTGTAGAAGAATCTGAGCAGCTCAGGGGTAGCGACCTCGAGCCACCCGCTAGGGTAGACGACGTTCCCCTTGCTCGCTGACATCTTTTCCCCGTCTATCATTATGTGCTCGTAGAATATGGGCTCCGGCATGGGGAAACCCAGCACCCTTTCGGCAATCTCGGCGTTCACCCACCAAGCGCTCATGGGGACCTGGTATTCCTTCCCCGCCCCCTCGGAGACCACCTTCCACCTGGCCCACTGGGCGGCCCATTCGGATTTCCACATGAGCTTCCCGTTGAATTCCATGGGATCATTCACCCCTCTGTGACCGCAGCCGACGGCCTTTGTTTTCTCAAAGGAATAGTCCCTGCATTCGTAATGAACCATCCCGTCCTCGAATCCGGTCACGTGGGTGGTTATGATCTTCCCGCAGTTCTCGCATATTGGTTTCCACGGACTCCAGCCGGGAGGGAGGGGGTTGTTCCTGTATTTGTTCTGGATCTCCATGACCTTTTCCCTGTTCTCTAGAATCATCTTTATGTACGGGGCGAAATTCCCTTTCCTGTATTCCTCCCTCATGGAGAATTTTTCCATTTTGCCGGCCACGAATTCGTCTATCACCTTGAAGTATTCCGAGACATGGTGCTCCGCGTACGAGTCATGGCATCCGTGAGGATCGGGTATGTCAGTGACGGGCATCCCCAGGTACTTCCCGTATCCCTTTGGAACCCCCTTAGGGACCTTCCTCAGGGGATCCATGTCCTCCGCCACCCAGATGAGTCTGGATTTCACCCCTGCATCCTTCAGGGCGGTGTGGACCGATTCGCCCCTTATGGTATCGCTCAGTCTCCCTATGTGCAGCACCCCTGAGAGAGAGGCGGATGTCTTCACGGTGAATTCACTGAACTTCGGGACCTTACCGTCCGTGTAATGGAATTTCTTCCTGTTCAATATTCTCTCCGCTATCTGATCGGCCCAGAAAAGCGAATTTTTATCCATGATAACCTATTGATCACCCTACTTTAAAATTTGACTGCGGTCAGCCCTCGCTCCAAAGCGATGAGAAATACCTTCCGAACTGCCCCGCCAGCCTCTCCGAATAGATCAGTACGTTCGCCTCGTGGTTTCTCTCTATGGAGTAATATCCCCAGTTGGTGGAACCCACCAGGACGTATCTCCCGTCCACGATGATCAGTTTGGAGTGGGTGGTCCTCCCCTCTTGATCATATTTTATCTCTACACCGTTCTCCCGGAGGTGGGTCAGAACGGGCTTCTCGGTGAGGTACTGGTCTGTGACAATCCTGACCTCCACCCCCCTTCCGGCGAGGGATATGAGATCCTCCAGGAGGATGTTTTCCTTGCTGTTGTTGTGGTCAGGATAATATTTCACGTCGAACATAACCATGTGGACCGAATTCCCGGCTTCCGAGAGTAGCTTGTGGACGTAGGGGAAGTAATCCTGGTCCGTGACCGGTATAATCTGGTCTGGTCCTATCTCAACCGGGTATTCGGTGGAGACCGAACATGAATAGTATGCAACTAATATGCCGGCGAGAAGTCCCAGGAAGAAAACCAGTGCAATCAGGCCCAATTTCCCGGTTTCCATAAAAATAATTTAAATTCTCACAATAAATAATATAAGTTAACAATACCAAACAGAAACAAATCTTTTGCAGGGGTCTCATGAAAGGGGAAAAGAGGGGATTGGAGTACGTATGGCTCATGCTTGCAGTTACCCTGTTGATATGCGTGGCCATGCCCACAATATTCGCCAAGTACAGCTCCCAGGGGAATTTCAACATCACCAAGAACGGCACCCATTTCAACTGGACCCACGACTCCATATTCCTCACGGCCAACATAACCAACACCACCAACATCACCCTCGCCGTCGGAAACTCCAGCACCATGATATTCTCGAATTATTCGCAATATAATCTGTATGATGTCGGCGATTATTCCGTCTTAACCAATCCTAATTTCGACATATGTTTCAAATACGATCCTAACACCTATCCTAACAATTCCATGGAATTCAAGGTACAGGACTCCACGGGAGCATACACGAACATCTCGGGTGTTCTGAACGACACCAACACCACCACCTTCAACCTGACTCCCTACTTGTTCTGCCCCCCGGGAAAATATTACGGGTATTTTTACGTCTATGACAAAGACAACCACTCGGACAACCTGACCGTGAACGCTCTTATCAACATACCGATAAGCGTCTCCAACACCTACGACCCCAATTCAACATCGGCATTCTTCAGGGGTTCTCTGACCCAGGACAACCCGCTCCATAAATTCTACATGAACACCAGCTTCGAAAACGTCTCCTCTGTGATGCTCAACCTAACCTGGTCCACCTATTCGGAAGACATAGACGTGTTCCTTCTGAACCAGAGCTCCTCTCTTATCGGGAAGTCCATCGAGAAGTCCTCCAGCGAAAGCCTATATCATTCCGTAATCCCTGGACAGATTTTCAAGTTCGCGGTTTTCGGTAATTATTCCGAGACTTATACCGGGAACCTTTATTTCTCCACCATCAACTCCTCGGATGGATCCCTGGATTTCGGTTCCGTGGATCCCAACGGTACATCCGGGAACCTGAACTTCACCCTGAGCAACCTCGACGATGGCATAGTATACAACGTGACCGAGAGCATCGAGACCTACCGCAAGAGATCCTGGTCTTCCGGCTCACCGGGGACCTTTGAATTCCTCGTCCCGGACTTCGCGACCAAGGTGAAGGCGCTGGTCAGATGGACCAATACGAGCAACCGTTGGAACATTTCTCTGAAAGATTCGGAGGGAACGCTTTTGGGGAGTTCCCATTCCAAGTACGAGAACGCGAACGACACGGGGGTGGAGATGGAGGAGTTCGTCGCCTACACGGGAAGCATAAGCACGGATAACGACGGATACTGGATGATCAATGTGACCAACCTGACGAACGCGAGTTTCGGCACGTTCGACGTGGAGGCGTACGTATGGATGGGTTCGGGATGGGTCAGCACGAATTTCACGGAGGGTTTCGATTTCAACTCATCGGGGCTTACGAATTCCAGCTTATCGGCGGGGGCAAACATAACCGCCCCCGCGCAGGATCTCCTTAACGGCAGCTATGAGGGACACATATCCTATTCCAACGGCAGCGGGTGGGAGTACAGGATACCGGTATCCTTTTACGTTAAGGCCGGGAACCTTATGATAAACCATTCCTTCGAGAGGAGCGGTTATTATCACGTTGATAACACAGGCTTCAACAGGATAAGCGACCCCATACAGGTCTCCATCCCCTACAACAACACCGGCGGCTACCCCGTTTATCACACGATGTCTTCTTCCGGCCTCAAACTCAACAAGTCCAACAACTACATCGATTTCACTGTGGGGTCCCTGCCCAACCCGATACCCGTCGGGGGGAACGGGACCATAGACATAAACTTCACCATAAACACCAGCAGGACCAACAACGCCGAGGGGATATACAGTGGATGGGTCTTGTTCAACACCTCGAACGCCACGCTCAATTCCTCTTCTTATCCCTTCGGGAACTTCAACCTCAGTTTTCTCTTCAACCTGACCGACCTGCTGAACGTCACGATAAAATCCGTGAGCCCTTCCCTGGTGAACAATGAAAACGCGAGCAACGTCACAATCAAGGCGACGGTGAGGCTCATCAACGGCACGGCGATATCAAAGGATACTGTGTTCAATTATTCCAACTTCAGGACGCTCAGGCTCAGAGAGACGAACGTGACCTCGACTTATTGTCCCTCGTCTTCATGTTATGATCTCACAGGAAAAACGACGGGAGGTCCCGGAGGAAGCGGATGCACGCCGGGATCGCCCTTTGAATGTTCGGTCAAGGGGACCCTCGCCTCGGGGAGCGTGGGGGGCAGGTATGATGCCCATGCTTCCGTGTCATGGAACACCAGCCTGATGGGGGGAACCGGGGAGGTGAATCTCACGGGAAGCCGCCGGGAAAATAATTTCGTGGTCAACGATACGGGACTTTATACAGACACGTCCCCCAACGGGACGGGCATGATAATGAACGAGGAGAGCATAGAATTCTTCTACGTAAAGCTGAAGAATTACGGTCCGGTGGATGCGGATTCCACCAAGGTGGAATTTTACGTGCCCAGTTCATGTTACCTTTCCGTCGTCGCCCAGACCTCGGGCTCGACCTGCAGCCCCAGCG
>CAYYKJ010000013.1:0-21824 GCA_964441265.1 uncultured archaeon | reverse complement strand
ATATACTTCACCATAATCGCGAACACCACCTCAACCTCCAGCAGCGATGAAGACACCCCGGTGACGGGACAGCAGGCGACCTGTTCCTCTGATTCCGACTGCGCCTACAACCAGTACTGCTCCTCCGGTTCATGCCTTGCGGTCTCCTGCAGCAACGGCTACGTGTCCGACCACGAATGCATTCCCTATGAGAGGAAGCTGGAGATAACGGATTACAATTCGACCATTGAGATACTGCAGGGATCCACGGAGTCCACCATGGTGAGCGTGAAAAACACCGGGAACCGGCTGGTGACGGCGAAGCTCCTGATCGCCATGAACACCTCCAACATAACGGCCTCGGTGAGCCCGACTTCCTATTCCCTGAACACCAGCGTATCTGGGGTGTTCTCCGTGAACCTAAGCGCCGACAACTCGACCGAGGTGGGATATTACGTGGTAACCGCGAAGGCCTATTACCCGGATGACACCAGCGTCTATGACACAAAGGACATAACCATCGCCGTCTTACCCCTTGAATCCACCAAGGCTGTCATCAACAGCACTTATGCCAATTACAGGCAGATTTTCGAGAGCTATGAGAACGAATTCAGGGGAATCTTCGGGATGGAAGGGAGCGTGAATTACACCAGGGCGAACAACTCCTATATGTCTCTGAGTTCGATGCTTTCCGACATAGAGGAATACCTTTCCCAGGGGAATTACCTGGAAGCGAACGCCCTGCTGGACGACGTGAACCGGACTCTCGACAATTTCGACCAGCGCATAAGGAACCTTCTCGCGGAGTCCCAGATGGCCGCCTTCGGCCGGATAGGGGACATGTGGACCTGGGCGGCGATAGGAATAGTGCTGGTGGTGATAATCGTTTTCGTGGTTTACCTCCTTCTCCCGCCCAGGGAAGGGTATCATCCCCTCGCCGGATTCAGGCCCAAGAAGCAGAGCGTGTTTGAGAGAGCGATAGGAGGACTTGGATCCCACCTGAGAAGGGTGCACCATCACGTTAAAAAGCAGATGAATCTGAGCCAGTTCTCCAGGGGCGGCAGGAAGAAGGACTACATGGAGGGCTATTCCAAGGTCGGAAAATTCGAAAAGCCCGGCCTGGCATCGAAGATCAAAAGGAAGCTGAAGAGGAAATAGATTTTTTATTACTTACTTCAATACTTATTCATGGCCTTCAGGGTAATGGCGCTGTTCACCTTTCTGACCGCAATACTGCTAGCCATAGGATTCTTAATAGGCGGTATATTCGGGATGGGGCTTGCCCTGGCGATTGCGGTGGTCATCAACTTCGTCTCCTACTGGTATTCCTCGGACATGATAACAAGGATCTACCACGCAAGGCCAACCAAGAACAAGGAGCTTCTGGAGAAGGTGAAGATGCTCGCCCACAACGCGAAGATACCCGTACCCAAACTGTACATAATACCCAAGGACACCCCAAATGCCTTCGCCACCGGGAGGAGCCAGAGGCATGCAATAGTCTGCATAACCGAGGGTCTGCTTTCGCTCTCGGACGACGAGGTGGAGGCGGTGATAGGCCACGAAATCGGACACATAGCTAACCACGACATGCTCATATCGGTTGTGGCGGCGACCCTGGCGGGGGCGATATCGTACCTCGCCCAGATAGGATACATCTCACTCTTCTACAGGAACAGGGGAGAGGGCAGCATCCTCCCGGTGATACTCATGGTAGTTTTCGCCCCCCTGGCCGCCCTCCTCATAAGGATGGCCGTATCCCGCAACAGGGAATACAAGGCCGACAGGATGGGCGCAATGTTTTCCGGTAATCCGGGCGCGCTCGCCTCGGCCCTTTCCAAGATAAGCGACGTCGCCAGGCACCGTCCCATCAAAGGCTCTACGGCCACCTCCCATCTCTGGATAGTCAACCCATTCAAGGAGGACTGGTTCACAGGGCTTTTCTCGACCCACCCCCCGGTGGCCAGAAGGATCAGGCTCCTCAAGAACATGACCCACGAGGGGGTTCCGGACTGGAGTCAGCCGGAACTGACATGAGAAAGCGTCTATATTCACAAGAAGACCGAGTTTAAAAAGTCAGCCGAGAATCCGTTATATTTATATATTAATTATATATTTAGTAAACCATACAAACACAAAACGGAGGGAAAAAATGGTAGAATTTGAAACATTGAAAGCTGAAGAAGTCAAGTTCGGAAAGAACAACTTCCTCGAGATAGCCAGGAAAAAGGCCATCTCGGAACAGGGAGAGAACGAATTCATCGCAATATCCAGGGGCTTCTTCCTGCCCGACGGCACGAAGAGATTCAAGAGATCAATAGCGGTTCCTGACGACAAGGACATAAGGGAATTCGTTTCCAAAAAGGTAATGGAGTTTTAGGCGTTTTATTGCTCCGAGACCTAACAAAAACGTTCGTCTTTTTCTTTTTGTTTGATCCTGAAACAGTCCTGTTTTTATGCTCCGGGACCATATCATGAACATGAAAGATTTATACATATCCAAAACCGATGGGTATTCCCCCGTGGGCAAATCAGAAGCGGTGAAATTAATGAATGAACTGGGCCTGAATACCTGTGTTGTGAATGACAGGATGCTCCAGGTGCATCTGCGGGATTCCTCAGAAAGACCCTCTGTATTGGAAGGGATCAAAAAATTCGGATACAAGGAATGTGCCGCTGGCGTGGAATCCTGATTTTTCACCCGATGTAGCTCTCGTCCTTGCTGACGACTGGCCGGACCCTGATTCTTGATTATTTTTTTAAAAAAAATATAAAATAACTTAGTTATTTTTTAAATAATATTGAAAAATACAAAGTTTTATAAATGGGGGCATTAATATTATTTCAGAGAGGCGTCAATATGGTTTATATCCGGAGGGAGATAGAGAAGGACATAAAGAGGTGGCTGGATGAAAGGGAAATAATAGCCATGCGGGGGCCGAGGCAGAGCGGGAAGACCACCATGCTGAACAGGATAAGGGATATTCTGACCGGAGACGGTGTAGGGGAGGAGTGCATACATTACATAAATTTCGAGGATGACATGACAAGGCTTAAATTTGAGGAAGGTTGCAAGGAGTTCATTGAATTTCATCTGGCCCGGGGAAAGGAAAAAAACTACTTCCTCTTGGATGAGATACAGTATGTCAAAGAGGTCGGGAAAAAACTGAAACTGGTGTTCGATTACTTTGATAACATAAAAATAATCGTCACGGGGTCCTCTTCGTTCGATCTGACAAACATTGGAAAGTATCTTGTAGGCAGGATAATATTTTTCGATTTGTTGCCTTTCAGTTTCTTGGAATTTCTGAGGTCGAGGGGGGAAAAATACGAAAGAATCTATAATAAAATCAGGATAGACATCAGGAACAAAATAAAGATAAGAAAAACCGTTTTTCTGGACGAGCTGAGCAGGTTCCTTCACGAATATCTCACTTTCGGCTCCTACCCGAGAATCGTCTTGGAAGAAGACGAGACCAAAAAGAAAGAACTGCTGAAAAACCTGTTTTCGACTTATGTGGAGAAAGATATCGTCTCGTTATACGGGAACAAATACAGGGACAATACCGTGAGGTTGCTGAAGACGCTTTCCAATATGCTGGGGGGTATGGTTAACTACGAGACTCTCGCAATGAATTCCGGATTGAAATATAACGAAGTCAGGAAGATAATACCTTTGCTCCAGAACTCATTCGTAATCTTCATAGTGAAGCCCTTTTACAGGAATCTGACCAACGAACTGAGGAAGAACCCCAAGATTTATTTCGTTGATTACGGAGTCAGGAATTATCTCACGGAAAATTTCGATAACGTGGCTTTCGACGGTCTTTACGAGAATTTTGTGCATAACGAATTCTACGGGAAGCATAAGATAAGATACTGGAGAACGACCGCCAAAACAGAGATCGATTTTATACTTGAAGACAGGGAAATCATACCGATAGAGGTAAAATCCACCGGTAAGATCACCAGGGCACTTAGAAGCTTCATTGGCACTTACGGGCCAAAAAAAGCATTTATTGCAAACTCCAAAAAAACCGGAAAATCGAGAATAGGCAACTGTGATGTCTTCATGGTTCCCTTTGTTTACTTGTAACGCGGTCTACCCTATGTAGCTCTCGTCCTTGCTGACGACGACCTGCTCTTCCTTTTTCTTCTTTTTCTTGGGAACCTTTATCTTCCCGTACTTCTTCTCGTATCCGTCCAGTGCCCTCTTGAGAGTCTTGAGGAAGATCTTGGCGAATTTCGCATCCAGGAGCACGGTCTTGTGCTTGACCACTATGGTCTGCTGGTTCTTGCCCTGTATCTGGTCGATCTTGGGTGTGCTCTGCTTGAAATCCAGTATGAACTTGTTGGGGTTGTAGACCACGCTTATGCTGTCGGAGTAGAATCCCTCTTCGCTGTGGTCTATCCTCATGTTGACCTGCTTTCTTTCTGCGATTGTATCACCTTTGTTATATTTGAGAGCGGGTATTTAAAAACCCCCCTCCGTCAGGGGTTCAGGGCTTCAGGAAAGGCATGACGAACGCCGCTATTATCAGTAAAAGGGTCACGTATCCCAGATACCTGGTCATCGGTTTGTAGTGCTTCTTGAAATATCTCCTGAAGATGATCTCCCACATCCTCCCCCCATCCAGCGGCTTCATGGGGAGCATGTTGGCTATTCCGACCCCGAGGTTTATCAGGAAAACGAAGAATAGCAGGCCATTGGTGAAGGTTATCGGCTCCTCGTATGGCTTCAGAGCATCCACCACTTCATAGTCAGTGGACACACCCATTATGCCTATGAACCCCGGTTTGGAATGATTCTCCATCTCCTCCCGGAGAGAACGGAGCTTGGAGGACACCCTCGCTTCCATGGATGGGTAGTTTTCTCCTATGTATTCCCATTTCTTTATCTCCGCATTGAGCGTGCTCCAGGTGACCTGCTTTTCCATGCCCCCCAGGGAGTTCAGCCAGTCACCGAAGGACTCGGAACAATCCATTATTCCGGGTATGACGTGCTCCATGGATATCATTACCTGTGCGTCGAAATCCGGGGAGTATTCGTAGTCCGGGGGCTCTCCCGTCGTGAGCGTGTAGATTCTCTCCCCTGTCCCGTTTTCCGTCACCACCCTGACGGTCTCTCCTGTCTCTGCCTCTTCGAGCACGTCACTCAGATCCTGGGCGGTCCTTATCTCACTTCCATCCATGGAGATTATCTTGCCGGTCATGTTGTTTTCGTATGCGGAATAGTTCTCGACGGTCCCGTAATACTCCACACCTGAAGCGACCAGTATGCTCGAGGAGAGAAGGGCGAGTATGACGAAAACCACGCCCGCCAGCACGAAATTGGCGAAAGAACCGGCGCCGAAGACCCGTAGCTGGGGCCATGTCTTCTTTTTCTGCAGGAGCTTCTCGTCCGGCTCCACGAATGCCAGCGGAATTATGGCGAGAATTCCCCACCCAAGCGATTTTATGGGAACCTTTGCCCTTACCGCCTGTATCCCGTGGGAGCCCTCGTGTACGATCACCAGGAGGGCTATGGATATTATCCAGTACCAGAAGGGCACGCCCATTACTCCCGGGACTATCACCGGGCTGGAAGTGGGGGTGGGCAGGAGCACCGCCATTCCTCCCACCGCCTTCTCCGCGAAGAACGACTTGACGAAAAGATTCAGAAGCAGGAGGAAACCATATGCGGAAGCCAGCAGGGACGCTATCGCCCCAAGCGTGCCGGCATGCGTCCAGAACCTCGGGAAACTGTCGGAAAGCCTTTTCAGGAATTCCCTCCCCCTTCGTGTCTTCCTGAGAAGGAATATGGAGTCCCTGCTGAAATTCTTCCTGTCCTTGTAAACTATTAATGCCAGTATTATCACGAAGAGGACAACCGAGAGAAGATAAAAATCGACCATAGTAATCTATTCCCTTTCGCCCCTTTTAAATTCCCTGTAAATTTTAAGGAATATCTTCTTCACCTCGGGCATTCGGATATTCCTCTTCCCGTCCTCCATGAACCTGAGCAGGCCTCTGTTACCCTTCTTCGCATAATCCAAGGCCTGCAGGCACATCTCCAGCTTGTCCAGACCCTTGACGAGTTTCGCCTCATCTGATTTTCTCCCTTCGAATTCCTCCCACAGGGACCTGAATTCATCCGAGATCTCTTCCGGAAGCAGGGAAAGAACCCTCTCCATTCCTTCCCGCTCCCTTCTCTCCTTTTCATCCCTGGTCATTCCCCTTTCATCATCATGGATGGAGTTAGGGATGTCCCCGGAATAGGCTTCGCAGAGATCATGTATCATCCCCATCTTCATGCATTTGTCCGCGTCCAGACCGAACCTCTTTGCCATCACATAAGAAACCAGCCCCAGCATGAAGGAGTGGTCTGCCACGCTCTCGGGATCTTCCACTCCCTGGAGGACCCACCCGGACCTTTTGGTTTCCTTGAGTTCCATCGCTTTCCGGAAAAATTCGAGGAGTTCCATGTTACTAATTGAATCGCGGGAAATAAAATTCTTTTTAATCACCAAAACAAATAATAAACTGAAATCACATTCGAAATCAGGGGTGTTAATGCAGAAGAAGTACGTGATGGGGCTCGAGCTCGGGGGCAGCAGACTGAGGGCCTGCTTGGGGAATGATCAGGGAAAGATTTACTGTATAAAAACGGATTCCATAGATTTTTCACATAAGGACAAGGGCCTGACCGAGCAGGTGCTGGGAATAATCAAAAAGACACTGAAGGAGGCCAGGCTTTCGGTGGATGAGATTCTCGCGCTGGGAATCGGGGCCGCGGGCCATCCGGACAAGGAGAAGGGCATCATATCTTATGCGGCCAACTGCCCGTGGAAGGTGATCAAGTTCCCGGGCGTTCTGGAGAAGAAGCTGAAGATACCTATTTACATGAGGAATGACGTGGCTATCGCGGTATATGCTGCGCGGGAGAGGGGATACGGCAGTAAGTTTTCCCAGCTTTTCCCGAGGTGGGATGCAGCGATGACAATCGGGACCGGAACCAATCTCGCCCTCATGTACAACGGAGAGCTCCTGCTGAGTCCCAGGAACGAGTCCCTGGAATGGGGACACTGCAAGCTGAACACTGATTCCAAATACATGCCCGAATGCGGATGCGGGGGGAGAGGATGCATAGAGTCCTACATAGGCGGAAGCGGTATAAGGACGAGGACCATCGACCTTCTTAAGAAGAAGTCGGGGGAACTGAGCAGGAGGAATCCCGTTCTCCGGGAGACGCTCAGGAGAATCTCGAAAGGAAAGAAACATGAGAAAATCAAGACCCCGGATTTGGTGAAGAGCGTCAGGGCTGAGGATGTCTATGCAGCCTTCAGGAAGACGAAGGGAAGGGACAGGATTTCCAAGAAGATAGTCGATGATACTTCCACTTACATGGCATATGCTTTCGGGAACATACTGAGCAGCTATCCGCTGATACCATATGTTGAGATATTCGGGGCAGTCGCCATAAACAACCCCAAGCTTACCGTTGAGGCTGCAGTAAAGAAGCTGGAAAAGGATCCGGAAAGGTTCTGCAACAGGAACCTGAAGAATCTCCACACGGAATTTCTCGTCACCGGAATGGATAACATAGGATTGCACGGGGCGGTCGAGCTGGCATGGTTCGGGCTCAACAAGCACTGAGGTGCCAGTTAAGAAGCTTGATGCGGGGGCAGGGAATTCCGAACGTCGCAGCCGGAAGCGTCAGCTCCCTTTTGCCCCGCAGCTTTTTTTGGGAGCAGGAAAAGCTGCGTTCGAACCCTGGAAAGCACTAAGCTACTGGGTCCTTAGCCCAGCCCCTTGGGCCCGGGATCACCCTATGGTTTCAGCCGGGTAATCAGGCGATTGGCCGCTTGGGTACCCCCGCGTTGTTATTAATAAGGCGGAAAGGAATATAAATAAACCGGGAACTGACGGATATCCGGATAAGAGGGGATAATTATTTAAAATATTTTTATAGTTTTATAAGGATAAACTAAGTAATTAAATAAATCGGGTGATTGTTTGAAGATAAAAATGCTTTCGAAAAAGGCCGGCAAGTGCATATTCGTCCTGGAGGACAGCACGCCCGCCTTCGCCAACGCGCTCAGGAGAATAATGATATCGGAGGTTCCTACCCTGGCGGTGGAGACAGTAGACTTCCATGAGAACAACTCCGCACTTTTTGACGAGGTCATAGCACACAGGATCGGATCCATACCGCTTTCCTTCAGTCCTCCCAAGTTCAACTTCCATGACGAATGCAAGTGCAAGGGCAAAGGATGCCCCTCCTGCGAGGCGGTTTTTACCGTGGAGAAGAAAGGACCCTCTGTTGCATATTCAGGTAATATGAAGTCCAGCAACAGGTCTGTGAAACCGATCTCTCCGGATTTTCCCATTGTGAAATTGCTCGAAAAGCAGAGCGTCAAGCTGGAAGCATTCGCTCATCTGGGTGTAGGGAAGGACCACGCAAAATGGCAGGCGGCCAATGCGGCATACATGTACTACCCTGAACTGGAGGTCAAGAAGGGCTTCAAGAACGCCAAGAAGGTGGTCGATGCATGCCCTGAAGGAACGGTGGAGATAAAGAACAGGAAGCTGGTCCTGGCTGATCCCTTCAAGGCGGATGACTGCAAGCGCATGGTGGAAGAGGCTTCCGGCGGGGATGTGAAAGTGAAGGAAGACCCTTCAAAATTCATATTCAAGGTCGAATCCGTCTCCGGTCTCAACAACAAGGAAATAATATCCAAAGCTGCCGAGATACTTCTTGGTAAAGCGAATGAATTTAAAGCTGATTTGGAAAAAATCTGATATGAAGATGATTATTTTCTGGGCCATGGGATCGGTCCTTCTCGTTCTGGCCTCTTGGATAGTCAGCCACGCCGAGGCACTTTCCGGATTCAATCCCGTGGGATACGCCCTGAGCATGTTCATATCCTTCGTTCTCGTGATGGCGGCGGGCCTTGCATGGATATCGGTTTCCGCCTCCGTCAGGAAGGGATGACGCGGTTCAGGATAAATATAAAAGAGTGTCCCGACATAATAGACTATATATGCTGGCACACAAGGAAAAACAGATTCTCCAGATAATAGGGAAGAACCTGCTCATGAGGAAGGAGGAGCTTTCGAGGAAGCTCAAGAGCGAGGGGTTCGAAGACGGCTTTTCAGAGCTGGAACGTCTTAAAGAGAGGGGGATGGTCCACGAGGTGGACGCCATAGGATCCCTCTGCTACGCCCTGACCAAAGAGGGGATGAGCGCGGTAAAGGGCAGTTAATATAAATGATCGCCCTTAATTCTAATAGATACAGCCCGGTGGTGTAGTGCGGACTCCTTGGGCATTCGATTCCGGGTCAAGGGCCGCGCGCTATGGTCAAGCATTTCGGGCCTTGGATATCGCCTTTCAAGGCTTTGAGATAACTCTTAGTTATCGATGAAAAAGAGGAAACCCGGAGACCGCGGTTCAAATCCGCGCCGGGCTATATTTTTATTCCACGCTGAAGCTCCCGTTTTCAGCGTGGATGTTATCATTTATCATTTCGTTGGTATCAATAGTAATTATATTGCTCATGTTTATGCCGGTCTCCCCCTCGGTTCCCGTAACCTCGAAGTCGATTTCCAGTACGGGTCCCTCACCGGGCGGTATGAAATTGTCATTCTCTTCCATGAGAATCTGCTGTGTCCACCCGGTTCCGTTCGAGCTGTAGAGCTCCATATCCTTTGCCCTTCCCGCGGTCCGGTTATCCCTGAATTCCAGTATAGCGGAATCATATGTTATGTTCATGTGTACGAATATGATTCCCTTTGTGTTGTTCATGTTTATCTCCACCGGGAACACGGTGCCCGGGGCTTCCTCATAGTCTCCTATGCCCATGAAAACCGGGGGCATCTCCGGATTCCTCTTGAGCTGGAAAAAACCCTTGGTCTCGAATCCGGGTCCCTGGGAAATTACGGTGAGGTTGAGAACCGGCTTGTCGGGATTCTTCCAGTTCGTGCAGTCCAGGACCGGTATTATCCTGACAGAATATATTCCCCTTACGTATTCTTCTTTCAGTATCGACTGTGTTTCCCTGATCTTGTCGAGGAAGTTGTCCTTTCCTGAATTGCAGTTTATGGTGTCCGGGTCGTTCAGGGTGTCGTTGACCAGCTTCAGCACATCCTCCGCCTTGAACCGGTCGCTCTTTTTCACGGTCTCGGACATGTCCGTGGCAGTGTATCCGAGCAGGGCGGTCTGGACGGAGAATATGAGCCCTACCAGGAAGACCATCGAAATAAGAAACATCTGCCCCTTTCTGACACCCATGAAGAATTATTGGCCGGGAGCAATAAATTAATTAATAAAAAATGGGGAGGGGGATACGGCCGTGAGGCCGTATCCTTAACCTTCAGTTCAGTACCCGGATTCCCAACTCTCCCTGAACGTTCCTCTCACTCTCGTCCTGTCTCGCCACCGGCCCGAGTATGTAGGGGGACTTGACGCCCGTTATTATGGTTATTACTTTCAGTTTGTTCTTGAACAACGGGTCTATCCTGGCTCCCCATATAACCTGGGCCTCCGGATCAAGCTGCTTGGAGACGTATTCCCCTATCTGGCTCACCTCGTCCAGGCGAAGGTCGTCCCCTCCTGTTATGTGGATCAGGGCTCCTGTTCCTCCCTGGTAATCCACCTCCAGGAGCGGGTTGGTCATCGCCTTGGTTATCGCTTCCTCCGCCCTGGACTTGCTGTCCGACTCCCCGAACCCCACGGTTGCGACGCCGCCGGAATGCATGACCGTCTTGACGTCGGCATAGTCCAGATTGACCAGTGACGGCTGGGAGATGGTTTCGGTGACGCCCTTTATCATGTTTGCTACCAGGTCGTCAGCCACGGAAAAGGCCTGCTGGACCGGAAGGTTTCCGGCAATCTGGAGCAGCCTCTCGTTCTCCAGCACGATGACCGTGTCGCAGACCTGCCTGAGCTGGTACAGGCCGTCCTCCGCCTTGCCTATCCTGGCACCTTCCACCTTGAAGGGCATGGTTACAGATGCTATCACTATGGATCCCATCTCCTTGGCGAGCTTCGCTATCACGGGAGCCGCTCCGGTACCGGTCCCTCCTCCGAGGCCGCATACCAGGTAGAGCATGTCGATCCCTTCCAGCATCTTCTTCAGGTCCCTTTCGCTTTCCTCGGCGGCCTTCTTTCCCGTGTCTGGATATCCGCCCGCGCCGAGTCCCTTTGTCAGCTCCCTTCCGATGAGCAGTTTCTTCGCGGCGTTGGAAATCGAGAGATGCTTTGCGTCTGTGTTTATGGCCACGGTCTTTGCGCCCTTTATCCCTATTTCGCTGAGTCGGGTGACACAGTTGTTACCCCCGCCTCCGGCTCCCATGACCATGATCTTCGCCTTCATGACGTCCAGGTCAAATTCATCCTTCACCTTTTCCCCGATCGTATCGTTCTCCTCTTCCTTAAAAACGTTCTCAAATGCCTTCTGTATCATACTGTCCATTCTTTCAAACCCCCTTAACACCATATTATTGGCTTCTCCGAATTACATTTTCAGCCGCAGTTTATCGTTTTTTCGCATCTGAGCACCCGAAAATATATGATCGAGTGCCGAAATGTTTTTATATCCGGCATCCAATGTATTCTCAAGAAAAAATCTTTTGACAACTAACAACTAATCGATTGCAGATTCCCCAAAGATCCCGCAGCTTCCCTCAAAGCTGCACACGATCTTTACTGTTTTTTGCCATTTTTGACTGATTGCAGATAAAACAATATTGTACCAATGATTTATAAGCTTTTCGCCCTTTTCCAAAAATAAAACGGCGTTATGACCCTCTCCCGCCGGACTCTCAAAAATAAATCCCCGCTCCGTAATAGTCTTCAGCGTTCCTGAGCGTCTGCTTCAGGTTTTCCCGGAAATTCTTTATGTCGCACTCTTCAAGGACACCGACCCTGTATTTTTTCCTGTGCTTCTGTGCCGTTGCCCTTCTTTTGTTCCCCTCGAAAACAACATAATTGGCATTGAATGTCCTTCGAAGTATGTGACCTTCGGGTATCTCGAACACTTCGGATCTCGGGACCTCGTCCCATCTACCATTTTTTGCCATCTTCTCAAAATAAGGAGCGGGTCCGTGATCCAGTATGGGCAGTGCATCTCCCGGGTCAATGTCGAGCTTTTTCATCAGGAGAGAAGCTTTCCAGTATTTAAATATCTTGATCATGATGAATGACCCTGGAACATGGCCTGAAAATGGCCGGTTTTGGCCTTTTTTCTTCTAAAAAACGACATACAGAGAGCAACCGTTACCTTTATATATAGGTAAATTAATTACTAATTGGAGGTAACATAATGAAACCTCCTCCGGGGTCAAGGTGGTCTTGATGAATGCAACATCAAAGCAATACGGAAAGGGGAAAGTTGACACATTTAGTCCTTACATAGATTCTGGAACAGCTGACGTTTACGGGTCCAGAAAACCCGGCACCGGCAAGACTTCTTCAGCCGGAGGAATAGACGGGCTGGTCAATGAATACGGAAAGCAGATTTTCGGCAGCGCGGTCGATAAGATACTTGGATGGGCAGGGGAAAAGCTTGACAGCTGGATGCCCGGCTGGCTGAAGGCTGTGCTGGAGCCATTCGCTGAAGACAGAGCGGGCTCGGGAAAGTCCGGAATGTTCCACAAGTACGGAGAGACCGGACAGGAGGTTCCGGTCAGTCCGAAATACGGTGAAATGGAGCTGGGGCTCACTTAGGGGAGTGGATAAATGAAATTTAATGCTTTGGGAGAAGCCCTGAAAGAACATTTTCAGAGGATGCTGCAAAGAGCATACGATGTGCTTGACCGAACCCTTAATAAGGCAATGAGATCGGTTTACATTAAGCCAGAAACGAAGGAAATCGCGGATGTTTTGATGAGTCTGGAAGAACAGAAGAGGAGGATGACTGGCGTATAGACAGAATACTTTGATGGTGGTAATCAAGATGAATAAGTATCTGACCTTGGGCAGGGAAGCTGGGCTTCTGGACAGGGACAGCGCCAGGTCATGCAAAGGAGATGCCCCGCTTTATCTGATCAATGATGATAAAGGAAGGGCATTTCCGGCTTACGGGGAGGACATCCCTGTCGATCCCTCCACCCCCACGGACAGGGACATAGAGGCGGTCAGAAGGGTCCTGAGCGGGGAAACCAAGATCAACAGGGTTTCCCACGAGCAGCTGGAGAAGATACTCGGGAAGACCGGGAAATACGGGGCTCACGCGGGTGCATGGTACAACGGGGAGTTTTACTCTAACGAGAATCTCATGCCCGGTGAATACCTGGGGGTCGCAGCCCACGAGGCCGTGGAAGGAGAAACCCAGGGAACGAGCATAGATTCTTACAGGGGACTTGACAGCAGGCATATTAATGTCGAATTTAAGACGATAAAGTCTCTGGAAATCATTTCGAGAGAGAACAGCGGGACCGGAAAGAAAGCGAGGATCGCGCTGGACGGATACAAGGCCTTCCTGATGGAAGGGGCGATGGCCGGCGACCCGCTTTCCATGGGGGTCTTGAGAAACTAGAGTGGTCATGATGGCAGGAGATGTTGCTGCTGAAAAGAGAAGCAGGATAATCACAGACCTGACGATGGGAGATATGGACAGAAAGGGTGCCGTATTTCCCGCCAACATGAAGGGCATAGAGATGTACGACGAGGGTCTCACGGCAGAACAACTTCTGAAGAACGCAAAAAACAGCAATTTCAAGATTCTCAGTAATGCGGCCCAGCCGGAGCAGGCAGAGCCCCAGATTTTAATATATTTCGGCACACCCCCGGAATCTTTCGTCTACAGGAATCCCGGGCTTGAAACGACCAAGGACGGCGGCAGGATCCTGATGGACCATGATGATCCTTCAGGGGCCTTTTTGGATAAAATAGGGAGGGCCGTCAAATACGGGGGTCTGTATCTTTTGTTTAACTCAATACCCGATCCTCCTGATGGGCACATTCTCAGGCCTTGGAAGAAGATGCTGGAGATCTATGGCAGGCAGGGTCTGATTTCCACCGCAACCAAAGACTTCCCGACGATCGCAAAATATTACGGATTCTCCCAGGGATTCAGCGACGTCCAGAGCTATTATACGGTGCAGTTCGTGAAGGAAGGGGCTCCTGGTGAAAATCCTTTGTATATAAATTCCCCGAAAGGGACCGGAGGAAGAGAAGTTCCGGCAGAAAGTTTCGGCGAATGGGTAGTGCAGTCGCTGGAAAATCCCCAGAGCTCCGACGCAAGGAACAAGACCATATTGAAAAAGTCCTTCAACGAAATAGCGGGTCAGACAAGAGCTGACTTTCAATATCTTAATGGTGACCTTAGGAGCGCACTTGACGCCGGTGACTTCAGATATGGATTGGCAAAGCGTGACTTGAAGCTCATGCAACAGAACGGGCCGATGAGGGTAGTGGCAGAACTGAATCCCATGGAGCTTCCGGAAGGCATAACCGAGGCGAGAATAGTCGAATATGGAAGGCCTGATCCGCTGACGTTTCTGGGTTACAACTTCATAGGTGACCAGGGATATAATGTCCTTGATAATGTAATATTTAATCCACTCGGACCATATATGCCCAAAGACAAGATATCTCAGCAGGTCTTCACTCTGGAGGAGTTCACAATAAACGAAGCTGTCACGGAAGGCCTTTGGGCATTAGCCAAGAGAATGAGGATGTCCCATTACACTTAATCACTCCCAGGACTAACATTTAAACATACTAGGACAATGATAAAATATGGCCACTTTCATGGACATACTGGCGGGATTTTTCAACATCAGTCCCGAGTTGATCTCCAAGTACGCGATGCAGGGCCCCATATATCAGATATTCTACCTTTTCTTTTTCCCTTCACTTTTCATCCTTCTGTTCATTTACATACTGACCTCGAGGGGCATACTGGGACTGCACAAAGGCATAAAGCTGCTGGTGTCGGTCGCAGTTTACGCCTTCATAATCCTAAACGGATGGTATGATTACTTCGTGAGGGCCAGCGAGTTCTGGATGTTCATGCTGATAATACTCGGGGTTGTTTACTTCTTCTGGGCCCGCGGAGGGACCAGGGGAGGGGCGGTCGCCCAGGCCGGCGGGCAGGGAGGCGCCCCCAAGGGAAGGTCGGTCTTCTCCAGCCTGGGGAGCCAGCTGGCCAACCGCCTCAAGAAGAGCGCCACCCATGAGATCCAGGATCAGGAAAGGATGATCAACGATTATCTGAAGGCCCTGAAGAACTTGGTGACCCAGTACAAGAAGGCATCGAGCGGTCATGGGCGGGCGATGGACGCGGGAAACATAATGCGGGAGTGGGGAAGCCTGTTCTCACAGACACAGAACGCGATACAGCAGTACAGGGAATCTATCCAGGTCGGGGGGTTCGCCACCGGCAGTAGGCTCAAGAAGTTCCAGGACGAGCTCAGCAGCATAGTGAAGGAATGGGAGAGTGCCCAGAGGTAGGTGTGGATATGGTTTTCGAGATGCTTCCGCTGGAAACGATAATACCCTTCGTGTTCGTTTTCGCCATCGTTTACGGGGGGATGGAGTTCGCCGCGGTTATCAGGAACAAGAAGGTGAGCCTGATAATATCCCTCTGCTTCGCCTTCTTCGCCATAACCAACCAGGCAGTCATAAACTTCATAAACCAGGTGCTTCCCTACGCGGCGGTCTTCTTCGTGATCGTGTTTTTCATAGGCTTCATAAAGAAGCCCTTCAAGAGGAAGGAGGGCGAGGGGGCCAACCCGGTTCTTCTCATAATAGTACTGGGACTTATACTCCTGCTTTTCGTGCAGTTCGGCTCGGACAGCTCCCCCTTCTACAACACCATCCAGGGGTCCATACTGGGCAACGAGAGCCTGATAATGATAATAGGGTTCGTCATAGTTGTGGTTATGTTCTATTATGCCTTCTTCAAGATAAAGAACCCGGTATGATCCGGATAATTATTTGACAAAGAACATTGAGGAATTGGCGTTTCGCTTCCTGAAAAACGATAAATTAATAAGCTATTCCCCGTTTTTCTGATCAAGTTTATAAAGGTATCAACTGTAATTATTAATATGGCTGGCGGATTTAGTTTACTGATACAGAATATGCAGAATCTGGGCTTTTTCCAGTTTCTCTTTCCGTTCCTGCTCGCCCTGGCGATCATATACGGATTGCTGAGGTGGGCCCTGCCGAAACAGGTGCCGAAATCAGCGGCGGGAGTGATTTCACTGATATTCGCGTTCTTCGTGATGCTGTATTCTTCATGGAACTCCATGATAGTCCAGTTCTTCACGAACATCGCAGGGACATGGCTCATAGTGGCTTCAGGGATACTCTTCGTGGTAGTGCTTCTGGCAATGACAGGATTCAACGTCACCGATTTGATGAAAAACGAGAAGAGCAAGTGGGTGACAGTGCTGGTAGTGATATTCATCGTCGCGATGATATTTTTTGGTGCAGGAGGAGGATTGTTCCTCAGTTTGCCGATATCATCCGAATTCTGGACCATAATATTCTTCGTGATAATACTCGCGATAATAGTGTTCTGGTTCGGCCAGGAAGGAGAATCCAGCGGCGGTGCAGCAGCTGGCGGAGAAAAAGGAGAATAGGCCCTTATTTATTTACCCTTTCTTAATTTATTTAAATGAAGGCAGCCCGAAGGCGATCCAACAAGCCTGAATCCTGGACCAAAATCGCCAGGGAGCGAATCGAAATACTCCTCTCCCTTGCGGAGAAGGAGGTCCGGAAGCACCCTGATCGGGCGGAGAGATACGTGGAGCTGGCCAGGAAGATAGGGATGAGGTACAACATCCGTCCCGGCAGGCACGCCAAGATGAGATTCTGCTCCAGATGTAACACCTTCCTGGTTCCCGGACTGAACTGCAGGGTGAGGACGAGCAAGGACCGGCAGGCTCTGGTCATTACCTGCGGCAGGTGCGGCTCCGTCAAGAGATATCCCTACGGGAAGGAGAAGAAGGGATGAAAATAATACTCCTCCTGGGATGCCAGCCATGGACGTGATAGATTTCTATGTTATGCTGAAGCTCTGGCTGGGCTAACTTACACCCAGAAGTTTTCTGAAGATGAAGTTCGAGGGAACAGCCGATATAACGTACCACCAGAACCAGGACATGTCCATCTCGAACAGGGGGAGATAGAACGGGAGATCCACCTTGACCCCGCCGTAAGTCGGGTAGAGGAAAAGATAAAGCATAATGGCAACGAATATCAGCGAGGCCATCATCGGCTTCATGTTGAGGGACATCTGCCTGGTGCTCATTTTCATCATCTCGTTCATGAGTTCCTGCGACTTTTTCATGTTGCCCGCCTTCTGGGCCTTCTTGGATTTCTCCTTGAGGAAATCCATGTCCTTCTTCAGTTCCCTGATCTTTCTCTGGTCCGCGAGGAAGCGGTAGAATAGCACCATCACGAAGGATATTCCCACGGACAGCCAGAAAACCTGCTGGTATTCTATCATTCTTTCACCTCTTGATGAGCGTGCTGAGTTCGTTCACCGCGTCCATCATGTTGTCCTCCCTGAATTTTATTATCTTGAGCATGGAACCCGACAGCATCGCGTAATTAATCGCGAAGTCCCTGCTGACCTTCTGGAGTTCCGGGACCTCCCCTCCCGGAGAGACCCTTTCGAGAACCACTATGATATCCGGCTTGTACACCCGGAAGAACGAATCCGGGAGGGTGTGGATGTATCCGACCACCGGCAGCTCCAGGGCCAGCGGACCGTTTATTATCATGTTTTCGGAGGGCTTCTTCATGGATTTTATCATCCTCTTTTCCAGCTCCTCGTAATAGACGGAGGCTATCTGCTTTGTCATCATCATGTTTTTTGCCTTCTCCATGTCCTTCGATATGTCCCCCATCTCCTCGAAGTTTATCAGAGAGAAGGATCTTTTCCCGCTCCTCTGGATTGCCAGATCGATCATGGTCTTGGTGTCGGTGTGGTCGGGGCTGGAGACGAAAATCATTTTCATAACAATCTATTGGCCCTTCTGTTTTAAAATCTTTTTAAGTTTTAGCAGCAGGGAATATTCCCCCGGGTCGTTCTCGTAGACGAAGGCCAGATAAACCGAGACGAAGTCCAGTATGTACATTATGGACAGCATCCTGGCGATCACGGAGGGATAGAATGACCACAGCTCGGTCAGGCTGTCGCAGGATTTCCTCAGCAGCGACTTGGTGAACTCCACCCTCTTCCTAACTTGTATGCTCTCCTTCTCGTCCCTTATCAGGAGGACCGAGAACCTCCTGGTGAGGTGGGTGGGATATTCGAAGGCGAGTATGGAGTTGTGGTTGTTCTCCGGACAGACCTCGCTGAAGGCGGGTATTTTGGAGTTCTCGTTGAACTGGGTCCTGGCCCGGTAGCATACTGAGCTGTAATTTCCCGTGCCCTGGATGAGGGGGATGGTGTTCTTTATCTTGTATGCGATCCTCTTGGAGATGTTGTTCTTCATGGGGACATCCGGCTTTATCTCCTCCCTGGTCTCCCTGAGCTGCTTTATGACGGTCTTCGGGTTAACCTTCATTCCCGAAAATCTGATCTTTTTGAGTATCACGAGGAGCGGAAACAGCAGGTATCCGGTCGCATACCTGGGCGGTATTCCCGAGGGTATCTTCACCACCGGCTTCCTCTTCTTTTTCATCTCTCTGGCGAGCTCCCCGCCGGAGGTGATTCCGATGACGTTCAGCTTCTTCTTGGCCGCCTGTTCGTAACAGGACACGGTCTCTTCCGTGTTTCCCGAATAGCTCACGAGGAAGACCAGCCATTTATTGTCCACGTAATCCGGTATGCTGTAGTCCTTCACGACGGTAATCTGCTTCTCCGGGAGCAGGTTTCCCAGAATGTCTCCCGTTATCCCCGAGCCGCCCATGCCGCAGACACAGACCGATTTGGGTTTCTTTATCTTCCTGTTCTTCATGAACTTCTCCCCGATCTTCATGCCCTTCTCGCACTGCTCGGGAAATTTTTCTATTATTTTGAGAACTTCCAGATGGTCGAATTCCTTCATCATATCCGGTTTCTCCATTATGATTGAAACCACCCCTTTTCTTTGAATGCCGCCCCTTACCTTCCGGAACACGGCGGTCACATTATAATATTTACCTCTCGATCATATTAAAGCCCGTATAAGGCACGAGCGCCTTGGGGATTCGTATGCTCCCGTCGCTCTGCTGGAGGTTCTCCATTATCGCCACCATGGCCCTCTCCGTGGCCACGGCGGTGGCGTTGAGCGTGTGGGGAACCACCTTATCCCCGCCCCTTCTGAACTTCACCCCCAGTTTCCTGGCCTGGTAGTCCGTGCAGTTGGAGCAGGAGACGACCTCCCTGAACCTACCTTGGGCGGGCATCCATGCCTCGATGTCGTATTTGAGCGCTGCATTGTCGTTTATCTCCCCGGATGCGATGGAGACCACCCGGTGGGGAATCTCGAGCTTTCTGAATATCATTTCCGCGTTCTCTATCATCTTCCCGAACCATTCCTTGGATTTCTCCGGCCTGCAGAATACGTACTGCTCCACCTTGTCGAACTGGTGTACCCGGAATATTCCCTTGGTATCCTTTCCGTGGGAGCCGGCCTCCCTGCGGAAATTGCTCGAATATCCCGCGTACCTTATGGGAAGATTCCCTTCTTCGAGAGTCTGGTCCTTGTGAAGGGAGGCGAGGGTCTGTTCCGAAGTCGCTATCAGGAAAAGCTCCTCATTCTCCACCTTGTAGAGCATCTCCTCGAAATCGGAAAGCTCCGCCGCTGCGGACATGGCCTCCCTGGTCAGCATGAAGGGTGTCCAGACCGGGACGAAACCCCGGCCGGAAAGGAAGTCCATGGCGAACCTTATCAGGGCGATGTTGAGCGTGACCAGCTCTTTCTTTAGGTAGTAGAACCTGGCCCCCGATACCCTGGAGGCGGTCTCCAGCTCGGCGAGGTCCATGTCCTCAAGGACGTCCACGTGGCTCCGGGGGCTGAAGTCGAGATACCTGGTTTTCATCCCCTTCGATATCTCCTTCTTGTCGGACGGCCTGGCGATTCCAGCCACTCCCCATGACCTTATGGTCTCGTTCTTATTCTCATCCTTCCCGACGGGTACGTCCCCGCTGAGTATGTTGCCGACCCTGTACCGCGCCTCGTCCCTCTTTTTCAGGAGCTCCCCCGTCAGGTCGTCATTCTTCTTTATGTCCTCATTGACCTTCCTCATTTCCTTGATCTTGGGGTCCCCTTTTCTACCCTTCTTCTTGAGTTCCGCGATCTCCCGGGTCACCACGTTCCTTTCGTGCCTGAGCTCCTCGTTCTTCTTGAGGGCTTTCCTCCACTTCCTGTCGTATTCTATGACCCTGTCCACCAGCCCGGTATCCTTGAACCTCCTTTTCTCGGATTCCCTTATCTTCTCCGGTTCCTCCCGGAACATCCTTATGTCAAGCATTCATTCATCACCGCTATTGTAGTCCACCAGCGAGAAGACGTCGTACTCTCTCAGCTTCTCGCGCCCCTTCAGGAAGCTGAGCTCTATTATGAAACCTATGCCGGCGACCTTTCCGCCCTGGTTCTCGATCATCCTCGCTGATGCCTCCATGGTCCCTCCCGTGGCCAGGAGATCGTCCAGAAGGAGCACGTTGTCCCCCTCCTCTATCGCGTCCTCGTGCATCTCCAGGGAGTCCCTGCTGTATTCGGTCTCGTATTTGTGGCTCACCTTCTTCCAGGGGAGCTTGCCCGGCTTGCGGAGGAGCACGAAGGGCTTTCGCATCTCATGGGCGATCACGCTCCCGATTATGAATCCCCTGCTCTCCGCGGCGACTATCTTGTCTATCTTCCTGCCCCTGTAATGATCCAGCATCTTCTTTATCACGTGCCTGAAGGCCTTTGGGTCCTGCAGAAGCGTGGTTATGTCCCGGTAAAGGACGCCCTTCTTGGGAAAATCAGGTATGTTTCTTATCTTGGATCTGATGTCGATCTCGCCCATTCCGTCTTTCATAGTATTCTAATTGGAGAATTGGTTAAAAATGTTTTCTGTGTTCACTGGGGAACGGGCTATTTGTCCTCAAGTTTCGCGTCCCTTATCCTGAACACGCCCTTCACCCCGTTCCAGTTCTTCTCAGAGTCCATGATCTCGACCTTCTTGCTGAACACCGGCCCGTCCCTCACGAAGGTCTCAAATTCCCCGAACTCGCCTCCGGGATGGACCTCGAACTTGTCCTTCAGCTTGTGGAGCTCCCTTATTGCCTGCTCGTCGATTTTCCTCCCCAGCCATTCCTCTCCCATGCCCTGGGCGTTCACGGATGTAACAATCACGTCGAATCCGGAAACCAGCATCTCCTGCCAGTACTGGCCCATGCTCCTGTCCCATGAGATGGAGATGTGCTCCTTTCCCAGCTCATCGCAGAGGGAGTCAAGCTTAATTTTCTGTTCGTTGCTGAAGAGCGTCCCGGTCACCACCCCTTCGATCCCCTCCACGGATCCGATTGCCTCCTTCAGGACCGCTTCTTCGTCGTCCCCCTCGGGCACCTCTCTGGTCAACAGGGGGATTCCCATGGCCTCCGCCTGCATTCCCACGAAGTCCAGGTTAGGGTGGTGGAACATGCTGGTTTCCTCACCTCTCGGTATTATGGTCACGAGCCTGAGGACGTTCATCCCCTGAAGCATGGCCTTGTAAACGGCGAAGGTGGAGTCCTTCGCCCCCGAAAAGAGCACGATCACGTTCATTCCGATCGACCAGAAGGATAGTTGTTAGTAATTTATAAAAGGGGCTACTACAATTTTTTTGGAGAGGCCACGGTCAGTACAGGTAACTGCTTTGTTTTGGGGTGAACAATTAAATATTTAATACCCGCTAAGCAAGAATTCCTACCAGCTTTAGCTGGTGGATGAATTG
>CAYYKJ010000012.1:0-46043 GCA_964441265.1 uncultured archaeon | reverse complement strand
GATAGGCGTGCTGATGAAGGAACCGTATTTAAAAAAGAAGATTTAAGATTTTCTTATGGGGGAAAATGATGACGGGGAAAATGTGAAAGAGCGTATAGAGAATTATAAAGCAGATCAGATGCATCGTATGAGTATACTTTCTGGTGTATGGGTTGGTATTTGTCTTTCAATAATCGTAGTGATTTTCCAAATAATTAATTTTGCTTTGAAAATGAATGGAATCATTGAACCATGGTTTTATTTTGTTGATTTAATTATACTTCTCACGTTTCTTGGAATTTTTAAATATCAGCATGAAAAGATATGGAAACTTTATCCATTGCCCAAAATTATCGCTCCGAATTTAAGAGCTACCATTGCTCCCATGGAAGAGAAGAAAAAGAAATCGGGATAAAATTCAGCACCAGAAAATCGCCTTTTGTTATAAAATGGTGGATAATAGAATGGATGTGACAATAAGGAACACGAACTTCAGGATATGCTTTCCTGTCACATAATTTTTAAAATTGTTTTTTTGCCGGGCTGTTCTGTTGTCTGGTAAATTAGGAAATTTCTTTTCGTATTGGTATAAATCTTCAATGAGTTTATCGAAAAACCATGTCCATGAACCTGCGATGAGAATCCACACAGAAAATGACCTTACAACAGAGGCTTCAATGACCTTAATATCGAAAAATAGTGAGAGTATTAGAATAACTGCTCCTATATAAAGAAAATATTTATGAATATTTGTTATCTTCAGATCAATACCCGGAGATTCGACCATGTTTCAATATACCTTCTGTATTCTTTAAAAGTTATGATTATTTCTTTCGTCTTCGTAGTATTACCGCTGACTTTGAGCCCCAGCCCCCCGCATTCTGCATGCATATAGGCTCCCATCCATCCTCTGCTAGCTTATTGATTTCTTCTTCCAGTTGATGAAGATATTTGTCTATTACCTTATATTCCCATTTCATTCATCTCCCTCCCAGTTGAATTTTAAGAGATAATATTTTGTCTCCCAATCACAAATATAGGTTTCCTTTGTGGGAACACAATTTTTAAAATCATAATCACGGATTATCGCCATATCATTAGATATTTCCATAATTGGATTGTAAAATTGTACTCCATTAGGGAAGGCGGTTGAGAAGGGCACTAGACCATAGAAACCTCCTTCACTCAAAATATCAGGATAGTTCCCTTCTACATTGGCTCTATCTCCCCAAACTCTAATTATTTCGCCTGTCTTGATATTCAGGAAGTCAAGATAGCACTGACCTTCTTTGCATATGCGATAATGACCATAATGCTCCTCCTTAAAGCACTTTTCTCCAAATCTTGTCGATAGTGCTTCGTAGCCCCCATATTTACTTGTATCATGAATCTTTTCGGGGAATGAGTTTGGGTCTGATGAATCATAATAGTATATGGATGCTGTTTCATTTTCCCACAAGACCAAAAAGACATAACCTGTTTCGGGGTCATAGAAATAATCATCATATCTTTCTGTATATGGTAATCTGTGTTTGGGTGGAATACATCTGAGAGAACCGTTGACTAATATCGGAAATTCTTCTTCTTCACAAATACATTCGACGGAAATTGGATTTCGAGAATCATTGATAATTTCCCATTTATATTTTTTGCATGTCTTAAGAAATCCAGCAGCAAACTCCTTTTCTTCCTGTGGTTCTAAGTGTATTGCTTTAGCTGTTTTGTTCACACAAACAAATTGGATAGGATCGTTTGCCGTACTCCTTATCCTAATCATCCTGTTCAATATCTCCTTTGATTCATCAATAGAACAGGCTTTTACTTCAGAAATATTGAATACACCACCTTCCAACAATCTACCAGGTCTGATACAATTTGAATCATCTTCTGAATACCCAAGAGTTTCTTCACCTGGGCATGACACATTGATTTTCTCTCCAGTATTTGCATTAAAAAGAACAATATAGTAGGACTCATAGTCTGTGACATTCTCAAAGGGGATTTTGTAAGTTATATAGTTTTTCCAATGGTTCAACATATTTGTATTGAAATTAGTACCCACCCTTTCAATTTCCATGTTATTAACATCCACGAAACAAATATCCCTTTCTACTTTACTTATATTGCAATTCCAAAAAATGAAATCTCTACTCCAAGATAATCTTTCATTTGTTAACGGAAATTCTATTGATTTATACTCATTGCTAAAAATATTTTCATCAAATCCTCCGCTATCAACATTCTCGGTGGTTCCAGATGTACAGCCAGACACAAACAAAACTAATGAAATGGATAAAATTAGTATGATTAACCCCTTAATCATTATGAAAAGTTTTTCTGGGGATTTAAAAATCAATATTTGACAATCTCATTATTCTTTGACCGGTAGATAGGCGTGCTGATGAAGGAACAATATTTAAATAGGAAAAAACAAGATAGAATTGACTATAAATTAAAAAGTGATATAAATGGGTTTCTTTGAATGGATAAAAAACCATAAATGGACATGGTTTGTCATACTATTTGGTATTATATTTATACCGCTTCTTCCGTTTATTCTTTTTTTGTTATATTTTCTGTGGTTCTTGAGTTATCGTGATATCAGCAAGGAAAATAATAAGAAGAAAGGCGCTGTAAAAGAGGAAAAGGAGCATAATTCAGAAAATCCATCCTTCAAATGCGGAACTGTATACTACAAGGGGGGCGATTTGCGTCACGTGGCAGATAAAGGAATATTATCTTCAGTGGGTACAGGTGGAAATATAATAGGATATTCAGATAAGATGGTATTTTCATCAAAGAAATTCGAAATAAACATACCGGCAAAAAAGATAGATTTTTCAAAAGTCAAATCAAGAATCGGATCAAGGGGTTCGGAACAAGAGGCGATGGCTTTTGCTGGGGCTGGTATGTCATTTGGTTCCTTGGGTGCAATGGGCAAAGACGTTTTCATTAAAATACCGTTCATCGATGAAAATGGAAGGAGACAAGAACCAGAGTTTGAGGTTGTCAATAGTAAAGCAGCTGAGATGATACAGAAATGGATTTACGAAAAGATGCCCAGACAAAGAGAAAAACAAAAGGATGAGAAACACATAAGAATCCTGAAAGAAAGATATGCCAGAGGCGAAATAACGAAGGAAGAATTCAAAAAAATGAAGAATGACTTGAAATGATTTTTAAGACTGATGTCCAATTTTAATCGTGGCGTGTGGTGGGATATCTGCGATATACGGATCGGGGATTCTATGAATTGCTTATCTTGACCTGGAATACTTTACCGGGTTCTCCTGTCTTTTTTCCGCACATCACACATACATTGGGCGGATGTTTCTGTCTTAGTATTTTCATTCTCCTTTTTTCAGACAACTGAAAGAACCTCCGTTCGCAATGCGGACTATGTAGAAACGTTCGGGTTTTTGGTTTCTTCCTCACTCTGGCCAGTATCTGGTCTTTCAGAAGACTCAGGATTTCAATGCATTTCATTTTCACCTCTTAATAATTCGGGAATGGGATAAAATAAGTTTTTTGTTCTCCCAAAACTTTCCTGATTTTCCGTTTAAATTATTAACTATTTTCTATAATAATGGCGAATCGAATACACCTCCCCGAGATTTCCTCAGCGACCGAGAGAGAAATCATCAGATATACCAATGCACAGAGGAAAAGATACGGTCTTTTGGATCTGAGATACGATCCAAAACTTTCAGAAATCGCCCTGGAGCACAGTCTTGACATGGCTCTGGGTGGATTCTTTTCCCATATGAACACCACGGGAGAAGACCCCCATGACAGGGCCAGACGTCACGGATATAATATCCGGAAAAAAATGGGATTTGGGCGCTACAGAGAGGGCGTATCGGAGAACATCGGAAAAATGCCGGTAGGGATCGTCAGAGGTGTCGGTTTCGTGAATGAAGATCCTTCCAGTCTTGCCGAGGCGCACGTGGATTCCTGGATGGAAAGCGAAGGCCACAGGAAAAACATTCTTGACAGGGAATGCGATTTGGTCGGGGTGGGCGTCGCATTTGACGGAACGTATTACATCGCAACTCAGAATTTCTTTTAGGTAATTTCATATTTCGTTTCATAAAACCTTTTTCTGATATTTTAACTACTTATAAGTAATTTTTATATAGTAGTTATGAAGGTAATTATGCATGGGATCCGCATATAGATGGAATGAGGAAGATCTGGAAAACAAGAACCAGGAATTCCTGTCCTGGTTGAGGGAGAATCCTCGTGCAATCGAAAGGGACGCTGCTGGGCTGGGTTATCGTGATTTGATAAAAGAAATTTATAAAGGCAGTATCAATAATGCAAAAAAATCTATCGGCCTTGAACCCAGAAAAGGAAATTCGTTATACGAAAACGAATGGGAAGAGAAAAGGCAAAAATTAATTGAATATCTAAAGGAAAACCCGTCTGCAGGATCACAGGAAATTAAATCAGTTTTTCAGACGGTTGTTAATAGATTTTATAATGGCAGTGTTTCAGAAGCGATGGTCGCGGCAGGCCTGAGCGGAGATATCGAACAAAACCGGCAGGAAGCGTTTGAAAGAAGCATTGAGTTCATCAACCCTTTCGATCCGCGGCTGAGCGACAATGAATATGACAGCCCTGAAAATATCGCTCTCGACAGGGTCATAATCGAGGAGGAGATAAAAAACGCTTTAAAAATGAGCACGGAGAATAGGATTACTGTTTTAAAATTATATGCCTGCGAAGAAATGACGCTTGATGAGATGAGCGAAGATTTTTTCTCGAGAACTATCGGCAGGGAAAGGGTCAGGCAGATCAAAGAGATGTGCCGCAGGGATATGAAAACGTATCTCAAGAAAAGTATGCCCAACAGGTATAAGATGTATCTGAAGGAAAGTGTTGAAAAGATGAGGCAGGGGCAGACGGGAAAGGAAGATGTTCTTCTTGATTAATTTTTCAGGAATTTTCTGTTTAATGTTCTGGCCACCCGAAACTGCTCTTTCTCTCCGGGATACTAAATCCCCTCATACCCGTACTCGAGAACCAGGGCGCCCTCGGCGTTCCTGAGGTACAATGTGTCTCCGGGCTGGTTGTTGTTCCAGATCGCGTTGCAGTTGTAGCCCGAGCTGCACCAGTAGAGATCCATGTCGGTTCCGGTGGTCAGATCGGTTCCGCAGCCGGTGTGGAGGGTTGCGGTGGACTGGGATTGGAGAACGAAGCCGTCGGGGAAGACGTACGGATCCCTGGATGATTCGTCCTTTACGGTCCATCCTCCCATGTCGCAGCTGCGGTCGGGGCAGGTGTTCATCAGGACGACGTATTCGCCGTTGAGGTTTTCGCAGTCGTTGCCCTCGGCGTTCCACTGGAAGTTGGAGATGCCTATGCAGTCCCCGCAACCGCCATCGATCCGGTCTGGCCGGCTGCAGAGATTGGTTCCGGCCCGGAGGCACTCGTTCCAGGCCTCTTCCAGCTGCTCTCTGTATCTGGCGTCCGGCCGGAAGGTGTATACGGTGGCCAGGCCCTCCTCCACGAGCTTCACGTTGACGTTTTCGTTGTTTACGAAAACATATCTGAGCAGCCTGCCGTACTGGTCGGTGTCTTCTTCGTCGCTTTCAATGAGGACTTCCCTTTCCAGCACGAGCTCCTCAAGCCTTTCCTTCGCTTCTCCGTAATAGTTCTGGCCCATTTCAGGGGCGTTTATCCCCAGAAGCCTTATCCTCGTTCCGCCCGAGATTTCTACGGTATCGCCGTCTATCACCCTGGAGACGAGTGCGCTTTCAGGACTGGTCGGAGAGATATTCTGAGTTTTCCGGAGGATTAAAGCATATGCCAAGAGCAGGACCAGGACCAGTGCCGCTGCTATCACGAGAGCGATGATGAGTGAATGTTCCCTCTCCATTCTGAAATCTTCCCGGGGCGGCTTAAATTAGTATAATCGGTGTGAAATTAAAGTTTTTGAATGAAAATAACAGATATTTTAATCGTGTGGTAGGTCCTTGGTGGCATGCATATGCCGTAGGGTGTGTTGTTCCGCTCAGCGGGAATCCGCTGAGGGTCTCGTTTCCATCAGAATTTTATCTCTGAACCGTCTTCTGAACTACCGTCTTCTGAACTGTGAAGCATGAAGGACATGCTCCGGCCCCCCGCTCACTTTCCGGCCAGGAAAAGATAGTATCAGCGTTTAATTTACTTTGTTCCCCTTTCACCGCTCCCGCGCCCGGCTCCGGATTAAAAATAGAACACAGGGACCCAGTAAACAACAGTCCTGCCGACTTTCTGCTTTCTGAATTTGTCCAGAGTCACCACAAGCGCCTTTTCCGGCCTGTAGGCATTTAAGAAACTGTAAAAACTTCTGCCTAATTTTTCCCCGCCGAGTTTAACCTCAACCGGAACTGTCTTTTCCCCCCCGGTCAGGACGAAATCCACCTCTGCCTTTCCCGTGGTTCTCCAGTAATTTAATTTCCAGTCACCGAAACCGGAAAGAAGTTCTCTCAGAACGAAATTTTCCATCAGCTCCCTCCTGTCCCCCCTGTTCCCGAAGGGGGAGAAGCTGTTTATTACGGAATTTCTGAGCCCCGGATCCAGAAAGTAGACCTTTGGGGATTTTTTCAGTTCTGTGACCAGATTCTTGTGGAAGGGCTTCAGCAGGTGGATAACATAAGTATGCCGGAGTATTGTCAGGAATTCCTCTGCTCTTTTATGACTTATATTCAAATCAGAGGCTATGGAAGAAACCGAGAGCAGATTTGAAATGTTGAACGCGAGGGCCTTCAGCAAATCTTCGAATTTCGAGGTTTCCTCTATCCTGAAAAACGCCACTATGTCTTTTTCCAGGTAGAGATTGAATATGTTCTTCAGAAGGGTGATTCTTTCCTCTTCGTTTGCGGCCTTGACTGCTTCAGGATAACCTCCGAAGACAATGTATTCCTTCCAGTATTTTAAAAATTCTCCGCTAAAGGAGGGTTTCGCTATATCGCCCTTTCCGCTGAGAAAATCTTTCAGGCTTTTGTGCTTCTCCGCAAACAACCTCCCGAGACTTTCGTCTTTTGCGGATAAAAATTCTTCAAAATCGAACGTGAAAAGCTCAAAAAGGAGCATCCTGCCGACGAGGAAGGGCAGTATCTTCGTCTTAAGTTCCATGGAGGAGGAACCGGATATGAAAGTTTTCACGTCCGGAAATTCGTCAAAAATTATTTTTAACTTTTCACCGCCGTCCCTTACTCTTTGAACCTCGTCTATAAACATGAACAGCTTCTTTCCCGGCTTCCTGAACCTTTTGACGAAGTCCATCGGGTTTTCTTCCAGGGCCCTCCTGTGCTCCGCCAGATCCATGTTGAACATTTCCTTGTCGCCTTTTATTCTCTCGGAAATTATTTTGAGGAGTGTTGTTTTTCCGGTCTGCCTTGCTCCCCTTATACCTATTATCTCCCTTCTTCCCGTGAACTTCTTTATCTTCTTCTCAAGCTTCCTGCTGTAAATTTTGTTTTCCATGCCTTCGTTCCCCGTATTTTCACCCATATAAATCTATTATTTTTTCATCTATTTAAAATTAACTCTATTATTTTTCAGAAACCGATAAAATTATTGAGATAATTGTTTCTTTTCCTGTTCCCTGGACAATGCCCTGAGATTGCATATCCTTAACCGGTCCCCCCTTCATGACATGATTTCCACGGAGCCGTTAAACGGCGGGGAAAGCTTTAAAATACCTTTCAGTTTTCCCATACCTCATATTTCAAACGCCGGAATAAATTGTCATGTTCAAACACGGGAAAATCAGAAAATCGGTGATGGTACCCCCCGCGGAAGGAGGATCCGGAATATAAAAACCGGGTCATGTTTTATTGATATGATGTTTCCGGGGACCGAAAACCCTACTAATCTCCCTGATGTTTTCTCTTATATTACGAAATCGCTTTTTCTCATCTGCACGTGCTCTGAAACGCAGTTTATCAGCTGGTTGGAAGTGGAAAAATTCGAATTCCTGTGCTTGTCGAAATAGATATAAAGCACTGTTTTTACACCCAGTTCCTCCAGGTTTCTTATGACCGGCACGAAATCGCTGTCGCAAGCTATGAGAATTATTTTATTGACATCTTTGTGTCTTATGGGAACGTTCATCAGGTCCATCGTCAGCAACGTGTCGACACCCTTCTGGTGATACGTGGCCTTTCCGCCTTCCATGATTCTCTGGCATCTTCCTTCCCTGATTGTTATCATCCCGTTACCGGAGAGCTTTCCGATGAAATAATCATAATTTTCTCTCCTGCGCCTTTCGTCGGCATTGGGCTTTGATGACTGGAAGGGAGGGGCCGTGTAATAATATATGTGCTTCAGTTCGAGTTTCTGTTTATTGGCCAGTCTTTTTGAGAGTTTTAATATGTCGAATTTCAGGTATTTTCCCCTTCCGAAATACTTCGACAGCTTTGAAAGGAATCCCGCATCTATGAAAACCAGCGTCTTTTTCATGCGAAAACTCCTTTGATGAAATTCATAACGGGATGAGAAAAAAGATCATCCGGCAACCCGCGAGGATTACCGGGGCTCATTTTGTTAATATTAGATACTCTATCTTTATAAATATTGATTTTTCCCGTTTCCCGCTTAAAAGCAAACCCCGCTCCCCCTGAACTGTCCGGTTTTCTCATGCATAATAATTCTGGGTAGGTGATAAATTGTTATGTTTAAACATCAGAAAATCAGAGACTGTGAAGGCAAAAAACCCTCCTAATCTCCCTGATGTTCCTGTCCGGTGAAGTCCTTCCGGTATCCGCGTTATCCTGGGTGAATATTTTAAATAATTAATTTCCATTAAGTAGTAATAGAGATGTGTTTATGATGGACGGTGAGCTCAGAGAGGAAATGGTCAGGTTTCTCTCAGGCGAAGGTATTGAAAGCCTCGATGACGATGGATTTGATGAGAGGTACGAACAGCTGGTGGACGGGCTTTCGGGAGATGAGAGGTTCATGGTTTTTTTGAACATGGAAGACAAGATTCCGGCATTCCATGATTTGTACAGTTCCTATAACAGTCTGTATGACTGGAGAATTATTATATTGAACAATATGATTGACTTCATCGACAAGGACCTCAGACACGGGGAAGGTAAACTGATATGTGACGGTGGGATGGGGACTGGTCTGGACATTTCATTCCTGGCGAAGCATTATTCTGGCGATGATATGAAATTTTTTGGTTATGACAATAACGAGAGTATGGTGAAATACGCCGAAAAGAAGAAGAAGAGACTCGGCCTGAAAAATTCCGAATTTTATGTCAGCGAGCACTCATCACCCGGGGATTTCGAAATGTCCAAATACGACTTCATGTTCATCAATCATATTGAGGTGCGCGACGAGGACGATCCTGAGGAAATTTCAGGTTTGTTGCTGGGAGGCTGCGAGAGGGTCAGGCCCGGGGGAGTGTTCATGCTGACTTATGACCTTGAAGACCACGAGGAAAAAGTGTCCGAATATCTGAAAAGCGATGGCATATTTCCTCTCAGAAAGGATTACCTTTTTTCTTCCTTTTCTGAAGAGGTTAACAAAAAGATCGATTTTTCCAGCTATTTCTATAAAGTGAACTGATGAATGAATGCCCTTTTTAATATCAGCTCTCCAAATCATCAAAATGATTGAGAACAGGGCAATCGCTGTCGCGCTCCTGGTTTTGGTCGTCTCGGGGATGACCCTCTATGCCCTTTACCAGTCCCCGCTCGGTCCGGTGCTGACCATCCTCGGTGCGGCGGGCTTCTTCGCGTTCAACAGGAAGGGATAGGGGATAAAGGTTGTTTTTCAGCTCCCCTCTCTACCGTGACCTTTATAAAGGTCATAATACCATAATGTTATGGTGAAAACGACATGAGAGCAAAAGACACGGATATAATAAAGGTGATGATCGGGGCGGAGGGGGATCTGAACATATCGAAGATCTCGGAACACTCGGGGATCGACTACAAGAACACTCACAACATACTGAAAAGGCTGGAGAAGCGGGGGCTGGTAAAGTTCGAGACCTTCGGGAAGAGCAAGAAATGCATCCTGGTGGAAAGGCCGTCCCCCCTGGTTTTCGAGGCCGAGACCGAAAGGAGGGAGGAATTCCTGCGGAAGCACCGGAATATCGGGGTGCTTCACGACAAGCTGAAATCCCTGAATTTCCCCTTCATAGCCCTGGTGTTCGGTTCATACGCCAGGGGGAGGCAGGACAGGCATTCGGACATAGACGTCCTGGTCATATCTGAGAAGAAAAGGCACGGAAAAATAGACGAGACCGTGCGCCTGCTTCCTCTGAAGATTCACCTGACGCCGATAACCTTTGAGGATTTCGTGAACATGCTCAGGAGCAGGGAGTTCACCGTCGTCAGCGAGGCGGTGAAATCGAACATAATAATCACGGGAATAGAAGACTACTACAGGGTGATTGAAAATGCTGGGTGAAAGAAGGGTCAGCGAGGCGGAGGACAATGTCAGGAACTGTCTGGAAGAGGGGTTGCTCAGAAAAGCGGCTTTCGAACCCAGGGTCTTTTCCATCCTGAAAAGAAACGCCGACGAGAGTCTGGGAGTGGCCAATTTCCTTTCGGAGAACGCCAGGCCGGGCTTGTGGGTCATCACGGCGGCATATTAATCCATGTTTTATCTGGCGAATGCCCTGCTCTATAAGCTGGGCTGCAAGGTCGGGGACAGGATAAGCCACAAAGTCACGGCGGACGCCTTAATCGTGTTCGACAGAGACATGGTCAGGAAAAGCCTTCTCGGGAGTTATGAAGACGTCATGGACGAGGCGCTGGCAACTCTGAAGTCGGACTAATTGATTGAATCCCTCGGTTTCGAGAGAAGAAAGAGGGGCGTCATCCAGTATAACACGCCGGAGACCATAAAGAAATCGAAAGCCGGGACCTCACTGAAAAGGGCAAAGACTTTCATGCTCGAGATAAGCAAATTGTTATGATACATTCTATTTTCAACGATTCCCGACACCCGACCGTAACCTTTATATACCACTAATGAATATATATTCAATATTAGTAATGAATAAATATTCGAAACAGAATGGAACCAGTGAACGGTTAAAGTCGAACCGGAGTGATTGACGTGCACGAAGTGTGCGTCTTTCGTTGCTTCGTGGATTCGAATAAGTTGACGCATACATAGTATGCGTCTTTCGAAAGATAGGAGGTAGATTACAATGCCATGGGGAGACCAGACAGGTCCCGAAGGATGGGGCCCGAGAACGGGAAGAGCGCTGGGCTACTGCAGCGGTTACAACAGCCCGGGCTATACGAGAGGAGTTCCCAGGGGCGGAAGAGGCTTCGGAAGAGGAGCTGGATTCGGCCGCGGCTCCGGAAGGGGCCGGGGTTTCGGCTTCGGCAGAGGAGCAGGCTTCGCCCGCGGGGGATTCGTGAGACAGGCTCCGGCTTATCCGGCGCCCGCAGAGGCACCGGCTACTGCCAGTGTACCGGCTTCCAGAGCTTACGACTACAACTACCAATACAGCAAAGAGGACGAGGTCGCTGACCTTAAGGCCGAGAAGAGGTTCATCGAAGACGAGATGAACGCCATGAAAGATGCCCTCGGGAAGATCAGCGAAAGGCTCAAGGATATCGAGAAGAAGGAAAGCCAAAAGAAATAAATAAAGAAAACAAGTATGAACAGCAGCGAGCTGAACCGGAGTACATGACGACTTGAGATTGTATCCCGGGTCATCTTTCGCTGTTATCGAGGAGATCTTTGATGCCCAGGCCGCGCATACCCAGGAGGATAGGCTTCAGCCCGGGCGTTACCTTTTACAAGCCCGCCGGGGCGGGGCTGGGCTCGCTGGAGATAGTGGTCCTGACCATGGGGGAGTTCGAGTCCCTCCGGCTCAAGGACTACGAGGGCATGGGGCAGAAGGAGGCCGCCGGGAAGATGGGCATATCCCAGCCCACCTTCCAGAGACTTTATTCTTCGGCCAGGAAGAAGACAGCAGACGCCCTGGTCAACGGGAAGGCCATAAGGATAGAGGGCGGTATATACAGGATGATGGGGCGCGGCAGGGCCGGGCGTGGAGAGCCCGGAGCCGGCGGTGGTCGCGGAGGCCGCGGAAGGGGCAGAAGGGGCGGATTCTGATGCCGACAGGGAAGTCCGGTGGAAAACCGCCGGAGGGAGTGGAAAAAGGATTTTCTTCCGGTCGGGAGAAGGCATCCCCGGACGGGCTGGAAGAGAGAATAGAAGAGAGGATGCTCATATCGGGAAAGGGCATCTGGAGGGCATTCAGAAGCATGATGCCCGTGATAACAGGAGTGCTTCTGCTTGTTTCCCTGCTGGTGACCGCTGTCCCCAAAGAATTCTATTCGGTCGTATTCACCGGTAACGCTGTTGTTGATTCTCTCGGAGGGGCGATTTTCGGCAGCATAGCCGCGGGGAATCCCATAGAAAGCTATATAATAGGCGGGGAGCTCCTGAAGAACGGGCTCTCCCTCTTCGCCATAACCGCCTTCATAGTGGCATGGGTCACGGTGGGGATGGTGCAGCTGCCGGCGGAAAGCTGCATGCTGGGTAAGAGGTTCGCCCTTGTGAGGAACATGGTGAGCTTCGTGCTGGCCATAGTGGCCGGGGTCGTCACCGTGCTCACGCTGGGGCTGGTGAGGTGAAGTCATGCTGAGGAAGATAGTCGACAGGATAGGATGGGGATGGATTTTCTTTTTGGGAGTGGTCGCCATGTACGGGGTTGCAGGCATTTTCAGCTTACCTCTCCTGGAGAGGAGTCTGATGGCTTTCGTGAGGATATTCCTTAACGTCGTTCCCGTTCTGGCGGTGGTGTTTTTACTGCTGTTCCTGTCCGGATTGTTCCTGACCCGGGAGAGGATAATCAGGTTCCTGGGGGAGGGCTCCGGGTTCAGGGGATGGCTGGTCGCCATCGTGGGGGGCATAATATCCGCCGGGCCCATATACATGTGGTATCCCCTCCTGTCGGACCTGAGAGAGAAGGGAATGAAGGATTCCCTGGTGGCCACGTTCCTTTATAACAGGGCGATAAAGATACCCCTGATGCCCGTGATGATATTCTATTTCGGGTGGGCCTTCACGATAATACTGGCGTTTTACATGATCGTATTCTCTGTGGTTGACGGAGTCATAGTCGGAAGATTTTCCGGGGCAGTATCCGGGGATGAAGAAAGGAGAGGTGATTGAGTATGAAGATAGCGGTAGCTTCGGTGGGAGAGGACGAGAAGTCCGAGATCAGCCAGCGGGCCGGCAGGGCGCCTTACTACCTGATATTCGAGGACGGGAAGCTGGTGGAAAAGGCCAAGAACCCCTTCGCCATGGGCGGGGGAGGGGCCGGCTTTTCGGTGGCCAAGATGCTCGCTGACAAGGGAGTGAACCTGGTGGTGGGCAGGAATTTCGGCCCCAACATGACGGGTTCGCTGGAAGAGCGCGGATTGAAGTACACGGAAACGAGGGGGAATGTCGGGGAAGCGGTCTCCAAGGTAAAGGAAGAGGGAAAATAGGGAGTCCCGCTGAACGGTTCCCGTGTAGTACCGGGTCAGAGGCCCGTTGTCCGTGTAATAAGCGGAACGTGTGTGAGAATTGGAACCTATCCGATGTAGTTGATTTCTTCTCCGTGCCCGGGAGATCTTTTCGGGAGATCAAAGGTCTTGATTTCGAATTCCGAGAATTCGAACGTCTTCAGCTTGGACTTTATCCTCCGGCTCGCTTCCCTGGCATCTCTTGCCTTTATCGTGTGCTGGAAGGTGCCTTCGAAAACGAATTCCTTCTTCTTGTTTTTCATATTAGACATTGGCGGTTCAGCAATAAATTCTTTTCTCTTTCTCCGGCCCGCCGGAGGGATAAATATTTGAGATAAATCCAAAATTAAGGCAAACCTAATAAATGAGGGATTCCAATTAAACCTAATAAGCAGCCAATGCTTACGGAGATATCAAAGATAGGTATCCATACGGAGGTGTTTGAATGAAAATAGCGGTTTCTACTGGAAACGGCGGGATGGACGACACCGTGACCCCGGTCTTCGGGAGATGCGGGTCGTTCACCATAGTGGATATAGAGGGAAACGAGATAAAGGGCCACAAAGTGGTTCCCAACCAGGCCGCCCGTTCGCCCAGCGGCGCGGGGGTTCAGGCGTCACAGACGGTCCTGAACGAGGGGGCGGAGGTAGTCATAACCGGGAACATAGGCCCCAATTCAATGGTCATTCTGAAGCAGGCCAGCATCAGGGTGTTCTCTTCCGCGGGAACGAAGGTGGAGGAGGCGGTCAAGGCATTTATTGAGGGCAAGCTGCAGGAGATATCCGATTCCACCACGTCCGGAAAGCAGGTCCCGGGCGCAGGCTTCGGCATGGGCCGGGGCGGAGGTATGGGAGGAGGCCAGGGCAGAGGCCAGGGAGGCGGGAGAAGATGGCAACAGTAGTCGTGACCGCCGAAGGGGATGACCTGGATAGCATGGTATCCATGCATTTCGGAAGGTGCCCCTGTTTCATAGTCGCGGAGACAGAGGGGAAGAAGATGAAGTCCCACGAGGCCGTGAAGA
Organism: uncultured archaeon; assembly: GCA_964441265.1. GTDB lineage: Archaea > Aenigmatarchaeota > Aenigmatarchaeia > QMZP01 > QMZT01 > JAFGDH01. Next base: position 31,556 of record CAYYKJ010000012.1, on the reverse strand, counting down.
ATCCCTATTTCGGGAAACACGAGGCCTTTGAGGTTCCCAGCTTCGTTTCCGGCCTGAAGGCGGACGTCCTCATCACCGGCGGCATAGGTCCCCGGGCGATACAGGCATTCCAGCCCACCGGCATAAAGATCATACACGGCTTCTCCGGAAAGAGCGGCGAGGCATTAGAGAGCTATCTGAAGGGGGAAATAGAGGAAGACCTGAATCCATGTGACCACGCATGAAAAGAATCGCCATAACCGGAGGGAAGGGAGGAACGGGCAAGTCCACCTTCGCGGTCCTTCTCGCGTACAAGCTCGTGAAGGAGGGGAAGAAGGTTCTCCTCTGCGACGTGGACGTGGAATGCCCCAACGACCATCTCATACTGGGTCAGGAACTGAAGAATCCCACCCCCATATACCAGAAGATACCTGTGATAAGCCAGGAAAAGTGCAGGAAATGCGGCCTTTGCGTCAGGGAATGCAGGTTCAACGCACTCTTCCAGGTTCCGGGAAAGGTCCCCGGCGTTGTGGAGAATCTTTGCTGCGGGTGCGGACTCTGCTGGTCCGTGTGCCCCCACGGGGCCATAAGCACGGCGGACAAGGAATGCGGGAAATCTTATGAAATGGAGATAGAGAAGAACCTCAGGATGGTGACCGGGCTGAGCCTGGCCGGCATAGAGGAGACCGGCCCGATAGTGAGGGACACCAAGGTGAATGCGGAGAAAGCGGCCAGGGAGATGGGAGCTGATTACTTACTCGTGGACACGGCTGCGGGAACCCATTGTGACGTCATAAACGCGCTCCTCTCCAGCGACAAGGCCTACGTGGTTACCGAGCCCACGATCCTGGGAGAGCACGATTCCGAGCTCATACTTGAGCTCCTGGACGTCCTGAAGATACCCAAGGAGATAGTCCTGAACAAGGCGGGGGTCTCCGGCAGGGAAGGTATCGACAGGGTGGCCGGAAAATTCAACACGGAGGTATCCTTCGAGATACCCTATTCAGAGGAGCTGGTCAGGGCCTATTCCAGCGGGAATTTGAGGGGGCTTGATCTGTTATGATAATCGCGATAGCTTCGGGCAAGGGCGGAGTGGGTAAATCCATGCTTTCCTCCTCGCTTGCCTACCTTTTTTCCAGGGATCAGAAGATAACGGCCATAGACTGCGACGTGGACGCGCCCGACATGGGTCTGTGGCTGGGCATAAAGGAATGGGACACCTCCGAGAAGATATCCGTTTCCGAGAAGGCTTCCATAGATTACGATAAGTGCAGGCTCTGTGAAAAATGCAGGGACGTGTGCAGGTTCGGGGCGCTCAGATACGGTGAGAAACCAGAGATAATCCCCTACCTCTGCGAGGGCTGCGGCATGTGTATGCACACCTGCCCGCACGGTGCGATAAGCATAAACCCGGTCAAGAACGGGGAATTCATGGTAAGGAAGACCAAATACGGCTTCCCTCTGGTCTCCGGCCATCTCTACCCCGGCGAGACCGGCTCCGGGAAGGTGGTGGACGAGATAAGGGAGAGGGCGAAGAAGATGGGCGACGGCCTGACCATACTGGACTCGGCGGCTGGCATAGGTTGTCCTGTGATCGCCTCGCTGAAGGGGACCGATCATGCCGTTCTGGTCACGGAGCCCACGCCCTCCGGATTCTCCGACCTGAAGAGGGTACTCGAGGTGGTCGGCCATTTCGGAGTGGATTATTCCGTGGTCATAAACAAATGGGACATAAACGAGGAGATGACCGGTAAGATAGAGGAATTCGCCGGGGACAGGCTTCTGGGAAGGATATCCTTCGACAGGGGGATATTCAAGGCCCTGTCGGAGATGACCCCGATAATGGAGACCGACCTGAAAGCGGTGAGGGAGATAAAGGAAATATACAGAAAACTGAAGAAGATCATTGAACGAAAATCTTCCTGATGTTCTCCATGATTTTTGTTGTGCATACCTGAACAGGGATCACTTTATCACTTTGCGTGCCCTCAGGTATTCCCTGGCCCTCTTTTTGAAGTTTTTGCGGCCGAACATATTTCTGAAAAGGGAAGAGCTCATTTTCATCTGGGATTCTATTATCATCTTCTGCTGCCTGAAAAGTCTGTTGTCTTCCTTGAGCATTTCCGCGTACATCCTCACGTAGTCGGAGCGTTTACTCGGTTTCATGCCATCACTTGATAATTCTGCCGTATTCCTTAAATTTATCCTCGCTCAGTATGTCCGAAAAGAACGTTCTCAGGTGTTCGGCGTCTTCCATATCTTTTTCACTTCCCAGGATCCTTTCCTTGTAGAGTATCTCGAATTCCAGCGGGGGTATCCTGAACTCGAAATCTCTGACTCTGAGCTTTCTGGGATGGGTGAACTCGAAATACTGAATCTTCTTCGTCTTGTCTATGGGCACGAATTCCATGTTGGGGTACATTTCCCCCTTTCTGGAAAACCGTATGTTTTCCATGTTTTCCACGCAGGGATAAACCTCTTCCGGGGAATCGCCCTGAAAGCACCAAAAGCCGTTCTCCTTGACATCCCTGAAGAACCTTTCGAACTCCCTTTCTTCATCACCGGAACGAGCACATCAACGTCTTCGGTTGCCCTCACTCTCCCGGTTGAAACGCTCACGAATCCGCTGACTACCATGTAATCGGAATACCTCTTCAGCACGTCAAGAAATTTCTTCACAAACGTGTCGAATCTGGTGAGGCTCCTTTTCAGCACGATGGTGCCTTCCCGGACCTCGTAACCCTTGTTTTTGGCTCTTTTCATGATCTTCTATTGAGAATATGTGAATTCTATTTAAAAATCATCCGAAGGCATCCAGCATGTCCTTCCTTGCCTCTATCATGTTTGTCTTGCCGTGGGGGCTCTTGCTAACGAGGTTCCTCTTCCTGAGCTTCTCTATCGCGCGGAAGACCCTGACCTTGGAGAGCCCGGTGGAGGACACTATTCTGGACTGGGGAATATTCCCTCCTTCCTCTATGACCTTCCTGAGCACCACGCCCTCGTCTCCCCCGACCATGTCTGATATCATTCCCGTGTCGTTTTTTCCGCTCCTGCCTTCCGGGGAAGGGACGAAGAAGTAATAGACCAGCGTCCCCACCAGCAGTCCTATGGAGGAGAGAATGGGCATCAGGACGGGTATGGGTATCGCGCAGGTGCAGACCGTCCCTGCCTCTATCTGTGCCTGCACGTAAAGAGCCGTCAGAGAGACGGCCAGGACGAAGATCGTTATTATCAGGGTGACACTCACTATCTTTTTGGATTGCTCCATAGTAACGGTTTCAGATTACGTAACTTAATTTCGATAACTTTAAATATCAATTGATACTATATAATATCAAATGAGACAAAAAAATATCAAGACTAGGATCAGGGAGCACTTTTTCGTGAATCCCTCGGACAGGCTCAGGGTAAGGCAGATCGAGAAGAAGCTTGACCTTCCCCTGCCTTCAGTCATAAGGTACTGCAGGGAACTGAAGAAAGAAGGGATTCTGAAAACCCTCGTGATTGGAGGGATCACCCTTTACACCGCCGACAGGGCAGGTGACAGCTTCCTTCTGGAGAAGCGGCTGTACAATATCGGGCAGCTCTATAAGACGGGCCTGGTTGATCACGTCAGGAAGGAGCTGCACAATCCCGTTATGATCGTTTTCGGCTCTTATGAGAAGGGCGAGGATACCGAAGGCAGTGACATCGACATTTACGTTCAGACCCCCTCCAAAAAACGAACGGATATCGGGAGATTCGAGAGGATGCTCGGGAGGAAGATACAGCTGTTCTTCCATAAGAGCCCGGATGAGATCGGGAACAAGCATCTTGCCAACAACATCCTGAACGGCACTGTCCTGAACGGCTTCCTGGAGGTTTTCGGATGAAACAGGCATGCTGGAAGGAATGCATGGAGCAGAACCTTTCGGTGAAAGTGACCCCGGACAGGGGAAGGGCGAAATCCCTGATCGGGACGGCTATGGGGAGGATTGGTGCCGCGAGGGAGCCCGCAGAAAAGACGGCCAATTTCGTTTTCGAGGATTATTACTCCTCCGCCCTGGAACTGGCCCATGCTGTGGCTATACTGGACGGATATAAGATCATCAATCACGTCTGCCTCGGCTATTATCTGAGGGACGTCCTGAAAAGGAGGGATCTGTACGTTGTCTTTGATGACCTGAGGTATAAAAGAAACGCCCTTACCTATTACGGGAAAATGATGGATTTCGGGACGGCGAAAGATTCGATCGAAAAATGCAGGAAGCTCATCAGGGACCTGAAAATCCTGTGCGAGGAAAAGACCCGGTGAATGAGGGGACCAGTATGATTAAAAGGACGGTTTACGGGCCGATCGATTCCTGGAGATTCGGGAGGTCTGCGGGGATAGATGCCAACTGCGGCAGCTACTGCTCGTTCAACTGCATCTACTGCCAGCTCCGTCCCGTAAAGAACATTACCGTGAAGAGAAGGAAGTTCGTTGAGGCGGAGCGGGTCGGGAGGGACCTGCGGGAAGTCATGGGAGGGGTGGAATTCGACATCATAAACGTATCCGGCACCGGGGAGCCCACGCTGGCCTCCAACCTCAGGGACATAATACTGAAGGCGAAGGAGTTCGCTGAGGGATACGGCAAGGAAGTCGGGGTCCTGACCAATTCCTCCCTGATAAGCGATCCCGGCGTGAGGAGGGACCTTTCGGAAGCGGACGTGGTCAGCCTGAAGCTGGACGCCCCCGACCCGGAGCTTTTCAGGAAAATAAACATGTCCCATCCTGACGTGGATTTCGGGAGGATGGTGGACGGCATGAGGGTGTTCAGGAAGGAATACGGAGGGAAATTATACCTCCAGATGATGTTCCTGGAGCAGAACAGGGATCACGCGGAGGAGATGAGAGATCTGGCCGGAACCATGGATCCGGACCTCGTCCATCTCAACACAGCCACCAGGGGGCGGGGCAGGAAATACTCCCTTTCCGCGGGGGATATGGAGAGGATAAAGGACGTCTTCGAAGGTATGAAATGCAGGATGGTTTATGACGCGGAGAAGACCGGAGTCGAGCCCGTGGACAGGAAGGAGACCCTTGAGAGAAGGCCGGAATCCATTTAAAGCTTCCGTTCATATGGTTATTATGAGTCCGAAGATTGATACCGGGGAAGGAGTTTCCGCTCTTAAGAACATGCGTGTCGGGGATGAGAGATTCATTCCGGCGAGTCATGCGTACAGGACAAGCAGAGGCGATTTCAGCAGGAGCAGGATTTATATTGATCTTAATGCTCCCTGCTGCCCCGGAAACGAACACGTGAACAAGATCAGGGTAAAGAGGATCAGCGGAAAAGAGAACGGCTATCAGATAAATATCAGGCACGATGAGCTGAGAAACATGCTGAAAGGCGACATCGTTGATGACGCGTGCGTCATCCTGAATCGTGATTTCGTGAACCCTGAGAGCATTATATTCTGATGTCCCGGAAGGCCGGACGGGATTTCCATACATGGAGTGCTAGCTTTTAAAAATTTTAACCGGCAGGGAATCCTGTTATCAGCCGGTGCCGGTCCGTGGAGACTCTGGATCTGGCCTCGGTGATTGCGGTGTTTGCCGTCCTGGTGGCGGTATTGTTTTTTTATTCCATGAGAGATAAATAAAACGGAAACCTGGAAGTGATCGAGATGGGAGAGGCAAATAAAGCGAAACTGACGACCGTTTATGACAATTATCAGCACGAGCCGGAACTCAGGACGGGATGGGGATTCTCCTGCCTGATCGAGCTGGAGGGTGAGACCATATTGTTCGACACTGGAGCTGATTCCGGGACCCTCATGGAAAACATGGAGAAGGCTGGGAAGGACCCGGAGGACATAGACAAGATAGTACTTTCCCACGCCCATGGTGACCACACAGGGGGGCTGAAAGGGGTCCTGGAGATCAACCCTGACGTGACGGTTTACCTGCTGAAGTCTTTCCCGCATGGCTTCAGGGAGGAAGTCCGCTCCCTCGGGGCCGGGGTTGAAGAAGTGGGTGGTCCAATAAAGATTTCAGAGGGCGTTTCTACGACCGGTGAGCTGGGGACCCGGGTAAAGGAGCAGTCGCTGATCATAAATTCCTCCGAAGGGCTGGTGGTCATGACCGGATGCGCCCATCCCGGGGTCGTGCACATAACCGGAGAGGTGAAGAAGATGACGGGCGGTGACGTATACCTCGTGGTCGGAGGTTTCCACCTGGACGGGGAGGGCGACACCGAACTGGGGAGTATAATAAACTCCTTCAGGGAGCTCGGCGTGAAGAGGGCGGCCCCCTGCCACTGCTCCGGGGAGAGGGCGAGGGAGATGTTCGGGCAGGAATACGGGGATGATTACGTGGACAACGGAGTGGGAAAGGTGATAGAGTTATGAGGACGGAGGAGTTCCTGAAGAAGAACAATGCCATCGCGGTGGTCGGCGTTTCCTCGGACCCCAATAAGTGGGGCTACAGGGTTTACACGGCGCTGAAAAAGAAATTCAGCAAGGTTTTCCCGGTCAACCCCAAATACGGTGACATGAGGGGCGACAGGTGCTATCCCGACCTGAAATCCCTCCCGGAGAGGCCGGACGTGGTCATCACGGTGGTCCCCCCGAAGATTGCGGAGAAGGTGGTCAGGTCGGCGAAGAAGCTGGGCATAAAGAGGATATGGATGCAGCCGGGCTCGGAATCGGAGGAGGCAGTAAAATTCTGCGAGGAGAACGGTATCGACTGCATGACAAACGCATGCTTCGTGGTGGACGGGCTCGGGGAAAATTTATAATATCTGGAATACTGGGGTTAATGGTATGGGAGAGGAATCCGGAGTGGATGAGAAGAGGATGGCAGAGGCTCGCAGGGCCATGGAGGAGACCCGGGAGGGAATCTCCCGCAACCTCGGCGGGATAAAGCGTAAGATAGCCGTCATGAGCGGCAAGGGAGGGGTCGGGAAGACCACGGTGGCCGTCAACCTGGCGGCCTCCCTGGCGAAGGACGGGAGAGTCTCCCTGCTCGACGCAGACATAGACTGCCCCAACGTTAACAGGTTCCTGGGAATAAAGGAGTCCCTCTCGGCGAGGGATGACAGGATAATGCCCGCGGAGAGGTACGGTATGAAGGTGGTCTCCTTCGCCTCCCTGCAGGAGAGAGAGGACCAGCCGGTAATATGGAGGGGTCCCATGCTCTCCAACGCCATAATGCAGCTCCTGGGCCAGGTGGAATGGGGGAAGTCGGACTACATGGTCGTCGACCTCCCCCCGGGGACCAGCGACGCCCCGCTCACAATAATGCAGATGCTCAGGCCCGACGGGGTCGTGATAGTGACCTCTCCCCAGCAGGTTTCCGTGGTGGACGCCAGGAAGTCCGCGAAGATGGTCACCAGGCTGGGGATACCGGTGGCCGGGATTGTGGAGAACATGTCCGGTGACGTTTTCGGCAGCGGCGGCGGAGAGAAGGCGGCAGAGGAACTCGGGGAGGCGTTCCTGGGCAGGATCCCGCTGGACCCGGTGATTTCCGGTTCGGCGGACAAGGGGAAGCCCTTCGTGCTGGATGATTCCACGGCCGCGGAGGAATTCGGGAAAATCACGGAAACGGTGAGAAAGAGGCTGAATGCTTTGAACAATGAATGACTATATTGATGAAAATGCCAGGCTGGGCGGAGCCAACGGGAGCGGCTGATAGGATGAGCAGGGAAGAGGATTTCAGGAAGATGGAGGAAGATGTGAAGGCCTGCAAAAGATGCGGGCTCCGGAAGACCAGGAAGAACCCAGTTCCCGGTGAGGGATCCCTTTCGCCGGAGATCATGTTCATAGGGGAGGCCCCGGGGTTCAACGAGGACGTCCGGGGAAGACCCTTCGTGGGCAGGGCGGGAAAGCTGCTGGACGAGCTGCTGGAATCCATCGATCTGAAGAGGGAGGACGTGTTCATAGGGAACATCCTCAAATGCCGCCCCCCGAAAAACAGGGACCCCCAGCCTGAAGAGATAAAGGCATGTTCGCCTTACCTGGACAGGCAGATAGCCCTCCTGAAGCCTCGGATAATCTGCACCCTGGGCAATTTCTCCACCTCCTACGTGCTGGAGAAGTTCGGGATCAGGCCGGACAGGATAGGGAAGATACACGGGGAGGTCTTTCCCGTCCACAACCTGATGATATCCTCAAAAATAGTCCCCATACACCACCCGGCGGCGGCTCTGCGGAACCCGGAGCTGAAATCGGTTCTGATGGAGGATTTCAGGGTTCTGAAAGGGCTGACGGACAAAAAGGGATAAACCCGGGTATTACATGAAAAGGGAAAGGATTCTGAAGAATATCCCTCCCGCCAATATTGCGAACACTATGTTGAACACGGTTATGAGCATTCCCCTCTTCCATCCGGCCTCCCTGATCAGGGCGGCTATGGTGGCAGCGCAGGGTATGTAGAGCATGGTCACGAAGGCGAACACCAAGATCTGGACAGGGGTCATGACCAGGGCGAAATTGGTCGTGCCGAAGAGAACGGCAAGCATGACCAGCGTCATCTCCTTCTTCAGCGTCCCGAAAGCCAGGGCCACCCCGGTTATTGCCGGGAGACCGAGCCATGCCACGGTGACGGGGCTTATCGCCCCGGAAAGGGGGACAAGGAGTTCGGCGGCCGCGGCCAGGCGTATGATTATGGTGCTGGCCACTATTATGGGCAGGGCCATGTAAAAGAAGTCCTTCGTCCTGAACCAGGTCTGCTTCAGTGTGGTTTTGAGGTCCGGGACCCTCAGCGTGTGTATCTCCATGATCAGTCCCGATGGCTCCCCGGGGAGGACCTTGAATGCGATCCTTCCCAGCACCAGAACTATGGCTATGTCTATAAGGTAAAGCCCCGCCGCCCACCATATGCTCACGAACCTGGCTACCAGTCCCATGATCACCGCCGTCACGGCCGCGCAGGGGATGAGCGTGGTCACGAAAATAGCTATCATCCTTTCCCTGTGGGTCTCCATTATCCTGCATCCCAGACATGCCGGGACATTGCACCCGTAGCCCATCATCAGGGGTATGAACGCCTTTCCGTGGAGGCCTATCTTATGCATTATATTGTCCATGAGGAAGGCCATCCTGGACAGGTATCCCGAGTTCTCCAGCACCCCGAGTATGAGGTAGAAAGGCAGTATGTAGGGCAGTATCACTGTAAGGGCAGAAACTATTCCCTCCAGAATCGCTGACGGGAACCAGAACCAGAACTCGCCCCCGAAATAGGTCTCCGCGGGGGACATGAAGGCCATGAAGAGGTCCTCCATCGCCCCGGCGAAGAAGTCCCCGAAAGTGAAGACGGATAACAATATCGCTATAACCACGGCGAACATCACCGGGTATCCCCAGAACCGGCTGGTGGTGAGGTCGTGTATCCTGTCCGAGAGCCCCTTCTTCTCACTGGCGGATTCCTGCACTTCCGCGGCTATCCTGCTGGCCTTTGCGTATTTCTCGCAGGTCATGGCGGTGGGGCAGGAATGCCCGTGGATTTTTCTTATACTCCTGGATATCCTTTCTGCCTCCTTCACCGCCTCCGGCTTCCTCCCGGAAACCATGTCGAGAATATCTTTGTCCCTTTCCAGGAGCTTTATTGCCAGCCATCTGGGGGGATAACCGGTCTTTATGCCCTTCAGCATTCCGGCTATTTTCCGTATACCCTTCTCGATTTCCTTCCCGTATTTCACCCTCCGGGGCTTCTTCCCAGATTCCGAAAGCTCCATGGTCTTCTCTATGGCCTCGTGTATGCCGGTACCCTTGACGGCGACGGTGGGTATGACGGGGACGCCCAGTATCCTGCCGAGCTTCCCGTGGTCGATGCTTATACCCTTCTTTTCGGCTGTGTCCACCTGGTTGAGGATGATCACCATCGGCCTTCCCATCTCTATCAGCTGAAGTGTGAAAAACAGGTTCCTCTCCAGCACAGAGGCGTCTATGACGTTTATCACCACGTCCGGCCTTTCCTCCGCTATGTATTCCCTGCTCACGATCTCCTCGATGGAATAGGTCGACATGGAATATATGCCGGGCAGGTCTATCACGTCTATGTCCCTGTCAGCGAAACGGAATGACCCCTCGGCCATCTCCACGGTCTTCCCCGGCCAGTTTCCTATCCGCTGGTTGAGGCCGGTGAGGTAGTTGAAGATGACCGATTTTCCCACGTTGGAATTCCCCGCGAGCGCTATCCTGAGCTTCTTTTTCATGTCTCCACCATGACCCTCTTCGCGAGCCCCCTGCCTATCACAAGGCGGGAGCCCCTCACGAACACCTCGACCGGGCCTCCCATGGGACCTCTCTTCCCTATCTCGACCTCGGTTCCGGGTGTGAGACCCATCTCCTCCAGCCTCCTTTTAGCGCGGTAGCCGGATTCTATGGAGACTATCTTCGCCTTCTTCCCTTCCCGGAGTTCGGATATGGAGACCATTCCCCTGGAGCTCTTCCCCGAACTGACCTGCCTGGTGATGGCCTTCTCGAAATCGTCGGATACCACGTGCTCCAGCCTGCAGGCCTGCTCGTGCACCCTCTTCCGGACCCCTATGCTCCTGAGAAACCTCTCTATCAACCTGTGCTTCCTGAGAATTCTCTTTCCCACCCGGCTCCCCTTGCTGGTCAGTGTGACCCCCCTGTAGGGAACCCTTTTCACGTATCCCATCCCGGCCAGCCTGGAGAGCATCTCTGAGACGCTGGCGGGGGATATGTCCATGTCCCTGGATATACTGGTGGTGGTCGCCGGCTCCTTTTTTTCCCTGAGCCGGTATATGATTTCCAGGTATTCCTCTACATTCTCGGATACCATAGAGTAATGTTTAGGTTGACCTAAATATATATTTGTGCCCTCAGAAGTTGCTTTTTGGGTGAAAATAGGTTCATTCCCAGGCTTCTCTGAAGAGATTCAGGTAGGATTCCGCCGCCTTCGGCCATACCATGCGGCGGGTGAACTCGTAGGCTTTCCTCCCCATTCTCTCCTTACTTTCCGGATCGGAGAGTATCCCGTTGACCGCGTCGCTGATCAGCCCGGGCTTCCTGAAGTCTTCGATGACCACTCCCCTCCCGGGCGTGAGTATCTCCTTTGCGTGGGAAAAGGGGGTGGAAACCACCGGGCACCCGCATCCCATCGCATAGCAGAGAGTCCCGCTGGTGACCTGGTAGGGATTCAGAGGGGGGCACAAATAAACGTCTGTTGCCTTGAGGTATGAGAGCAGCTCCTCCAGGGAAAGGTATTCGTTTATGAATTCTACGTGGTTCTCCACGCCCAGCCCCCTGACCATGCCTTCGAGGAAGTACCTGTACGCTTCCCCCTCGGTTTTGAGATATTTGGGGTGGGTGATCCCGATTATCAGGTATTTCACGTTGGGGAACTTCTCTGTTATTGCAGGAAGTGCGTCCAGAACGTATTCATATCCCTTTCCCGAGGAGCGGACGCCCCTCCCCGTCCTCATGAACCCGAAGGAGGAGAGTATGATGTTGTCCCCGTATCCCAGCTTCCTTTTCTCCTCCTCCTTTTCGGGAGAGATTTCATGAACACCGTGGGGTATGGTCCTCACCTTCGAGGGATCTATCCCGTAGTGGTCCTGGAGTATCTCCTTCCCCTTCTCCGTCATGACCACGACGCTTTTCGACTTCTCCGATATCTCCCTGACCACGGACCTCCTCTCCCCGGAGGGGTGGGGAAGAATGGTATGGAAGGTGGTTATGATCGGCTTTTCTGTGTTCTTTATGAATTCCATAAGGTTCTCCCCGTAATCCGATCCGTAGAGCTTGAATTCGTGCTGTATACTCACCGCCTTCACGTTGTCCATCTCGTTTATTATTCCGGCGATGTTCCGGTAGGTCTTCCGGTCCTCCTCGTTTATCTGCAGGAGGACCTCTTCCGGATAATCGTACATGTTCCCGCCGTCGTTCAGTGCGATTATCCTGGTCCTGACATCAGAATCGGGGTGGTTCTCTATCGTCCTGGCGAGGTCGCGGGTGAACGCGGCTATTCCGCATTTTCTGGGGGGGTAGCTGCTCAGAAAGAGGATGGTCTTCTTTTTTCCGGTTTCTCCGGGTTTTTGCATAAACAAAATAGTGGAAAATGCTTTAAAAAAGGATGTTTAAACGTTATATACCGGATTTCCCTTATAAAATATATGCTTCTCAGGAGATACGGTAAAAATCCGGTGATCAGCCCCGACCCGTCGAGGCCTTACGAGAGCAAATGCGCCTATAATCCTGCCGCGGTCCTGCACTGGGGGAAGGTATATCTGGTTTACAGGGCGGAAGGGGAGGACAAGGTTTCCAGCCTCTGCCTGGCAGTGAGCGGGGACGGGTTCAGCTTCCGGAAGCACGGGGATAACCCGGTCATACTCCCGGACAGACCCGAGGAGAGGCAGGGGTGCGAGGACCCGAGAATAACCAAAATCGGGGACAAATTCTACATGACCTACACCGCCTACGACGGGAAACATCCTGAAAGGTGCGAGAACGTGTACACCTCTCTGGCCGTCTCACTGGACATGGTTAACTGGGAAAAGAAGGGGATAATCGCCAGGGACATCAAGTCAGCGGCCATATTCCCGGAGAAGGTGGGCGGGAAGTATTTCATGCTCATAGGGGGGAAGAGGATACATGCGGCTTTCTCGGAGGACCTTTTGAAATGGGATATAGAAAAGGAGCCCCTCATGGAGACCGTGGAGGGAAGGTTCGACAGCAAATACGTGGAGGTGGGGCCGCCCCCGCTGGTGATCGGAAATAATCTGGTCCTCTTCTTCAACACCGCGGACAGTGACGGCGTTTTCCATCCCTCCCTGGCGGTTCTGGACAGGAAGAATCCCCGCAGGATACTTTACAGGGCGGACGGGCCTCTCATGACCCCCGCAGAAACGTACGAGACCGGGGGGAAGGTCAGTAACGTGATATTCGGCGAGGGGATCGTTGAGAAGGGCGGTGTGTATTTCTATTATTACGGCGGGGCCGACACCCACGTCTGCCTGGCGACCGTTGACAGGAGAGAACTGGAAGAGTACGTCTCTTCTGTTCTCAGATAAGTCCTCTGAAGGCATCCATGTAGGAATCGGACACGTTCGGCCAGGTGGCCTGCCTGGTGTATTCGTAGGCGTTCCTCCCCATCCTCTCCCTGAGCTCCGGGTCGGAGAGGAGCTTCCTGAGGGCCCTCTCGAAAGATTTCGGCTTCCCGATCTCGGCCAGCATCCCCCTCTCCGGTGTCACCGCCTCCCGGGCGTGGAGGAATGGTATGGTCACCACCGGCTTGCCGCACCCCATCGCATAGGAAAGCGTCCCGCTGGTTATCTGGTGGGTTCCCTTCCCGGAGGAGACGAAGACGTCTATGGCTCCCAGGTATTTCATGAGCTCCCTGGGTTCCATGTATTTGTTGACGAATTCCACGTTATCCTCCAGCCTGAGCCTCTTGACCATCTTTTTGAGGCGCTCCCTGTACTTCTCCCCCTCGTCCCTGAGTATGCCGGGATGGGTCTCCCCCATTATCAGGTAAAGGGTGTCCGGGTGCTTCCTGACCACCCGGGGAAGCGCCCGTATTATGTCCTCGTAGCTCTTCCCCCCGCTGATCAGGCCGAAAGAGCCGAGGAGAGTCCTGTCCCCGTACCCCAGCTCCCTCTTGAGGGCGCCGTTCTCCTGGTAGGGGGATTCATGTATTCCGTGGGGTATCATCCTGATCTCGCATTCGACCCCGTAGTCTTCCCTCAGGATGTCCACCGCCCTGTTCGCCATCACGACAAAGGAGGACACCTTCCTCGAAAGGTAATTTATCGTGCTCCTGATGTTTTCCGCTGGGTCCGGTATAACCGTGTGCAGAGTCATGATCACCGGCTTTTTTACGGTTTCCAGGAAGCCGGTCAGGTAGTTCAGGTATTTCCCCCCGTAAAGACCGAACTCGTGCTGTATGCATATCAGGTTCGCCTTCCTGTCCCTGTTGAGCTTCCTGGCCACCCTGGAATAATCCTCGATTCTCTTTTCCCTTATCCTGTACCTGACCTCCCTCGGGTATTCCAGCCTTTCGGAGAGCTTGTCGTCAATCGCGATTATTCTCATGCTGTACTTCGGGAATCTTCTGTCGAAGCTCCTGGCGAGGTTCCTGGTGAACGTGGCTATTCCGCATTTTCTGGGGGGATAAGTCCCCATGAAGAAGATGGTAGGGTTTTTCCTCCTTCTCATTGGAATACTATGTTTACGGGCTTTAAATTATTTGTTTTTCAGGAGTTCCCCGGTCAGCTTGTCTATGTCGAGGGAGGCCGCTGCTATCCGCTTGTCGGCGGCCCCGTAATAGATGTAAAGCCTCCCGTCGAACACCGCAGCTCCAGTGGGGAAAACCACGTTGTTCACGTCACCGGTGAGCTCCCATTCCTTTTCCGGGGAAAAGAGGGGTCTCTTCAGCTTGCTTATCACCCTGCAGGGATCGTCCCTGTCCAGGAGCGCTGCCCCCGCCCGGTATATCCTTCCCCTGTTGGAGTCCTCCACCGCGTGGTATATCATGATCCATCCCTGTTCCGTCTCTATCGGCGGGCAACCTCCCCCTATGTTCCTGGATTCGAACCAGTATCTCGGTTCCAGAATCACGTATTCGGAGAGATGCTCCAGGTATTTCTTCCAGTATTCCAGGGTGAGCTGCCCGAAGTCCCTGAAATATGTTACCTGTATGTCCGGGAGAATCCTGTGCACCAGGGCGATGTTCTTTCCGAACCTCCTGGGAAATATGAAGGCATCCTTCTCCCAGAGGAGCACGTCATCCCCCAGGGCCTCCTCGTAGGAAGAACCGAAGAGATAGTACCTGTCCTTGAGCCTCGACTTGTGGAGCAGGCCCTCCGCTTCCTCGTATCTTATTTTGGGGATTATCGGACCCTTCTTCTCCCATTTTTTCAGGTCCCCGCTCACCGCATAGGCGGCCCTGGCGTTCTTTCCGTCATAAGCGGTGTAGAACATGTAGTATCTGCCTTCGAGGGAAACGATCCGCGGGTCTTCCAGCCCCTTCTTCTCGTATGGTTTTTCCGGCACCATCACCGGTTTCCCGTCCCTCTCCACCAGCTCGGTGGGGCCCACCAGCTTGCAGTGGCCTATGTTGGAGGTGAAGCCTTTCCTGCCCACTGCCCTGTAGAACATGTGCACGGAATCCCCGACCCTCACGCAGCCCGGGTTCAGGACTGCCTGGTTCTCGAAATCCAGGTCGCCCGGCTCGAGGATCACCCCTTCCTTCCTGACGCTGACTCCCATATGTATATTTCTCCTGGTTTGTATTTAAGCTATCCGAGCCCGTTCTCTTTTAAATCATTTAAGGAACAAAAGATACATATCCAAACAACATGACGTGACGGCCTGGATCTAACTGACCGGGCCGCACTCCGAAACACGGGGCCGTAGTGTAGTCAAAGCCTTTCCGGCAGCCGACATTTGCGCGAAAGCTTTGGAGCAAAAATGCCGGGGGCTTCTGCATTGGTCTAGCATGCCCGTTGCAAAGATGACGGGCGACGCCGAAATCACTCCAGCTCGGGGAAAGTCCCGAGCCAATGAGCGGGAAACCGCGATGATCGGGATTTACGGACAGCTGGTAACTCGAGTTCAACAAGCTCTTTTCAGGAAAGAGCTTGAGCAGAAAGGAGCTTCGCTCGCAAGCTCGCTTGCTTCCAGGTGGAAAGGGTTCGGACAAATCTCGGCGGCCCCATCATTTTTTATTCCAGAGTTCCAATTATATGCCATGGGGCCGGATTACTTGGGGAGAAAAAGGAACATCCGCAGGCTCATGAAGAGGAAGAGAATAGACGCCCTTCTGATCTCTGATCACGACGACATGTTCTACTACACCGGTTACAGGGAAATGAAGGACGAGCGTTCGCTTTTGCTGGTCACCGGGGAGGACATGGCCCTGATCCTTTCACCTCTCAGGGAGGAGGCCCAGGAGACCTACGACAACGTGATCCTGCTCAGGAGGAGGAGCGACCTGAAGAAGATACTCAGGCCCTTCAAGAAGGTGGGCTTCGACGAGAGGAATTTCTCATCGGACCTTTACCGGTTCCTCAGGGAGAAGAGGGTCAAACTGGTCCCCTGCGGGGACATGATAAAGAAGCCCAGGCTGATCAAGGAGCCGTGGGAGATCGACCAGATGAGGAAGGCCCTGAAGGTCACCAGGGATGTGCTCCAGAACACCGCCATGTGGAACAGGAAGGAGAAGGACGTGGCCAACAAGATAAAGCTCCGCTTCCTCAGGCACAACGTGGAGCTGGCCTTCGATCCCATAGTGGCCTCCGGGAGGCAGACCTCCTTCGTCCATCACAGGCCCAACCACAAGCTGATAAAGCTGGACGACATGGTTCTCATAGACATCGGTTGCAGGTTCAACGGTTACTGCTCGGACATAACCCGCATGTTCTGCAGGAAGCCGAAAAGCCATCAGAAGAAGGTGCTGGCCGACATAAAGAAGATACATAATTCCCTCATGAACAAGATCAAGAGGGGCATCTCCGTCAGCTCTCTGGACGGGGAACAGAAGAAGCTCATGAAGAGGTTCGGATACAGGGAGAGGCACAGGTTCGGGCATTCCGTGGGGCTCTCGGTCCACGAGGATCTGGGTAAGAAGCTGAAGGATGGGATGGTCATCACGGTCGAGCCGGGCATCTACGTCAAGAATGAGATAGGGGCGAGGCTGGAGGACATGATTCTGATAAACAAGGGAAAGCCGGAAGTGCTTTCCAAATCCATTTAAACCTTCGGGGGCTCGGGAGGACTTTCAACGGGCCCGTGGGGCTGTTTCTCTTCCGGTTCCTCCGGCGTGGGCATGGAGATGTGCTTTATTATTATTATGTCGCCGATGGACTCCACCATCGGGAACGGTATGATGATCCCCTTCTTGTCCCCGAGCATTTTTGAGATGTAGGATTCCCTCGCGGCCTTCACCACAAGAGAACGTATCTTGAACCTCTGTAGATCGCACTCCACATCCTCGACCTTCCCGCAGAACATTCCCTTCTTGGTAAAGACGTCCTTTCCGTATGTTTCAGAAACGCTAGCAACCTTGATACCCATCTTTCCACCTCATAATGTAAATAACATGATTTGTTATAAGTTTATGGTTTAAACTTATAAAGGTTTGTAATACCAAGGATGTTGTTTTGTTTTTCTGATTCATATATTTTTAAGGCGCAATAGTTTAAACCAGAAAATTATAATTAAATATATGAAAAAAATTACTGAAATCGATAAAAAAAATCTTGGTGAGTGTTGTGGTATATTCGCCGGTGATGGAAGTCTTTATTCTACTGTTAGAAGTTATGTTTTGGAAGTTAGAGGTAATAAAAATGAATTGTCTTATTATACAGATCATGTAAGACCAATATTCGAAAACATCTTTTCAAAAAAGTTGAAAATCATAAAGAGAAAATACAACGGAGGATATGTGATCGGTGTTAGAGTTTGTGGTCTGGATGCAAAAAAACTTTTTTCTGATGTTTTAGGTTTTCCTGTGGGAAAAAAATCAGAAACTGTTGAAATTCCAAGATTAATAATTAAAGATTCTGAATGTTGGCCTCATTATGTCAGAGGAATTTTTGATACCGATGGTTCCGTTTATCTAAGAAAGACATATAAAAAATATAGAAATCCTGTTATTGATATTTCGAGCCGTTCAATTTCTCATCTTTTACAAATAAAGAAGATTCTATCAAATATTGGGTTTAATTTTTGGATTGAAAAAAGTAATTTTAAAATTAGATTAGCTGGTTGGAAAAATATGGAAAGGTTTTTTAAAGAAATAAGACCACATAATAACACGAAAACTCGAAAGTTTAAAGAAATGATGCTGGGTTGGCCGAGTGGTTAAGGCGCACAAACCTATTGGGAAATCAATGGTTGCGTAAGGTTGCTAACCGTGTGTGCTTCTGCACGCGCAGGTTCGAATCCTGCACCCAGCGCTTTTTCTTTTTTCAGAACGAGTCAGTCTCACTTAATCAGGATTCCCGTGCAACCAGAGTAACTTGGATAGTCTCACCGCATGACATGTCAGTGATTTCTGTTACCATCCTCCCGACTCCCGTCTCATAGCTGTTCCCTTCCATCCACCCGTAAACGGGAGGGTTTTGACCGTCAACCTGGATATAAGCGGTAGTACAGGCCGTATCCCAGCCGACGAGGGACAGCGTGTGCTTCACTCCGTCAATCTTTATGTACATCTCAGCGCCCGCCCCCGTGAGCGTCGCTTCTTCCCGGGGCGTAATTTCTTCGGCTCCTGCGGCGACGCACCTGCCTCCGGAGCATTCATACCCGTCCGGGCAGAGAATGGTCTCCCATTTTATTTCGTTGCCGTCGCAGTACTTCTCGGTAAGAGTGCCGTCTTCGTTGCAGTGGTCGGAGAGGACCTGGGTTCCCTTCATGGCCGTGCCCTTCACGAAGTAATTCTTTCCGCCGTCCGAGTCGGTGCAGTTCTCGCTTCCCGTCTCTTTGCATTCCCCGTTTTCGCAGCCGTAATGGCAGTATTCCTTCTTGCTTTCCTTGTTGCCGCAGGAGTCGTACCAGTAGACGTGTCCGTTGTGGCATCTGGCCTCATAACGGGATGCGCACTCCTTTTCGCCCTCCCCCGGCTTGGAGATGGTCTTCTCGTTCTCCTTCCCGTACTTCACCGCGCATTCGATCTCCCTGTTCTCCCAGTCTATCCATGCCACAACCCTCATGCCGCTGTCCGGGTCGTCTATGGTAATCCTGTAGTATTCCCTCGCGTTGATGTAGGGGTTGCCGCACTCGGCCGTTATGTTCTCCAGTATCCGGGCGCTCTGCTCCTTGGTGAAATGGGTGGCCGTTATCTTCGCGTTCGGGTATTCATCCATGAACTGCTTGACCAGTGGGCTGGCGAAGGCGAGGCTCTCCGGGTTGACGTTTACGCAGCCGGAAACTATAAATATGGACATTATGATGATTACGGCTGCAGGAACACCCCGTTTCATATTTCATAATTATGAGTTTTTCATAATAAATGACGGTCAAAAATCGGGAATTCTAATAACGCAGGCAGCGCATGCACACCCTGGGCTTCCTGGTCTTCATGAGCTCCTCTGTCGTTTTCTCGTACCTTTCGAGACATTCCTCGGAGCAAAAATCCCTCTTCCATTTCCCTACTCTTCCGAATACCCCGACCTCGGCCCGGATCTCTTTTCCCTTCTCTATCTCTTCCTTGCAGAACTCGCACTTCTTTTTGGACCAGAACATTCAATCACGGATAGTAGCTTTTGAAATGAACATTAAAAAGGTTTTCTCGAAGCATCTGCCTTTTCAGCAGGAAGAGCCGCCGGGGTTGGACCTGTCCATGCATTCCCACGAGCAGAATCTCTGCCCCTCACCGTTTTCCACGTCCAGCGAGGTTATGTCGCTGTCCGTCCTTTTCCCGCAGATGTGGCAGGTTTTCACCCTCTTCAGGTGCTTCTCTGCCTTCCTTATCATGACGACCCTCTTAGGGTCGACCAGTATGTTCCGGATACCCATATAATAGAATTACTCCGAGGTCACCTTTTAAATAGTGGTTGTCTGTTTCGTTGTTTGACGTCATAAGTCATGGCAACCTCGGTTTTTTAAGTTGTGCGATCAATCTGATAATCTACGTTGAACATGTTGTCGGATTCCGGTTACTCGCAGCTGATATCGGAATATAACAAGAAGAATGAACAGCTTCTGAAATCCAAATACGGTGTCCGAAGGGCAAGAGGTTATTTACTCGAGGAGATAGGGGAGGATATCGCTTTTCCGGGACTGCTTGGACCTGTCGGGGGTTCCGCCTTCGGCGGGGCGGGTGTCCTGATAGGATGCGGGCCTTTGCTGCTCGGCGGCTGCATATACCATATGGGAAGCATCTCCAGGAAAATGGGAGAGGATGAATCCGGTGCGGAAAGCGATTCTTTGAGGGAACATAGGATATTCAGCTCCAAGAGCATCCGCAAAAAATGGGCCCTGTGGCGGGCTAGGAAATCGGGATACGCCAAGATGAAGCGGGAATTATCGGATCTGAAGAAGGAATACGGGGCGGAAACCGAAATGAGAGCCCTGAAATCAGGAGGAGAGGAGCTGGCGGGACCGGGACCGTGAACCGGGCAGAATAAAACTATTTATTTCCCGGCGCTCAATTTCTATTCTAAACGCGCCGATAGTCTAGCCTGGTAGGACAGGGGCTTCCCAATAGGCCTTTTACTCAAAAGGCTTAAGCGAAAACCAGCAGTTTTCGCTTGCAAGGAAACAGCCTCTAGCCCGGGTTCAAATGACCCTTTTGCTCAAAAGCGGAAATGTCGTTTGACGCAGATAAAATCTGCGTCCTTCGAAAATTCGGAAAACCAGCAGTTTTCGCTTGCGGGTCGGAAAGTCCCGGTCGGCGCATAGACACGTGCCCGGACACCGGGTGCCGATTGGATGGTCCAACATGCACGAATGGTCACTGGCCCAGGCGGTAATTCGTACCGTCATGGAATACCAGAAGGAAAACAAGATCAAAGACGTTTCAGGGGTCACGGTCAGGCTGGGCGAGCTTCAGCAGATAGACATGGAGATTTTCGAGTTTTCCCTGAAAGAGATCGCTGGTCTGGAGAAGATGAAACTGGACATAAAGATAGAGACGGAGAAGGCCCTTCTGAGGTGCATGGTCTGCGGGAACGAGTGGGATATCAGCGGCGCTCCGAAGGGGATAGGCGAGGATGAGGCGGAGTTCATCCATTTCGTTCCCGATGTCGCCCATGTTTATCTCAGATGCCCCGGATGCAAAAGCCCCGATTTTGAAATCCTGAGAGGGCGGGGCGTCCGGGTGGAATCCATCAGGGGGGTGAAGTGAAATGGACCCGAGGTTAAGCGTGATCGGTGAAAGGCTGAAGGGCGTGAAGAGTATAATCCCCGTTTCTGGTGGCAAGGGAGGGGTCGGAAAGAGTTCCGTCGCATCCGCTCTGGCGCTGATTCTGTCGGAGATGGGACACGGGGTGGGTCTGCTCGATCTGGATTTCTGCGGACCCTCTGATCATGTGATGCTGGGTGCGGGGGACGTTTTCCCGGAGGAGGAGAAGGGCATCGTCCCGCCGGAAGTCCACGGGATCAGATTCATGTCCATCGTTTATTACGCCCGGGACGAGCCGGTCCCCATGAGAGGGGTCGATGTTTCGAATGCCATAATAGAACTGCTTACCATCACGCGCTGGGGGGAGCTGGACTTCTTGATCGTGGACATGCCCCCGGGAATCGGGGACACGACCCTGGACGTCATACGGCTGATGAGGAGAGCCGAATTTCTGATAGTCTCCACGGAATCGATAATGGCCATGGAGACCGTCAAGAAGATGTCCGTTATGCTGAGGGATCTGAAAATACCGGTCATGGGGGTCATCGAAAACATGAAGAAAACGGATTCCTCGTCCGTGAGGGACAAGCTCGGAGCTCTCGGAGTCGAGTTCCTGGGGGACATAGGTTTCGACGAAAATCTAGAGAAAGCCATGGGCAACCCCGGCAGACTCCTGAAGACGGGGTTTTTTGGCGATTTGAGGGGGATTGTCTCGGACAAGCTTTCTCTTACCCCTGACCGCCGGGATTAACGCTGTACCCGGAGGCCTTCCTTTTCATGCGGTGGTATTCCCGGAAGAACGATCTGCCCGTTTCCCCGCTTTTGCTTTCGGCCCGGCCGATCAGCATCATGAAGAACACGTGCGCCTTCGCGCCGTGGTCATCACCGAGGGCCATGCTGAACATTTTCCCGAATAGATGATATTTTATCAGTAAATCCCTGTATTTCGTATCTGTGTACCTGAGAGGTCCCGTGTGAATAATTCGGGTCAAGATTCTTAAGGAGACGGGACGGGCATCCACCCCGGTGCCGGGGAATGAACAATATAAATGATAACGGAGAATAATTAGGCATGGCTTTCGAGACCCTTCTGTTCATACTGCTGGCGACTTTGGTCAACAGCCTGGTGGGCCTCATAGGCGTCATCACGCTTTCCCTGAAAGACAGGACGCTCCACAAGATTCTCATGATACTCGTCGCCTTCTCCGCGGGCGCCCTGATGAGCGGCGCTCTCTTCCACATGCTCTCCGAATCCCTCGTGTCAATGGAGAGCACCATCGCCTTCGGCTACCTGCTGACGGGATTCATCGCCTTCTTCCTGATAGAGAGGTTCCTCCACTGGCACCACTGCCACGAGGGGGAGTGCGACGTCCATCCGGTCTCCCACCTGATCCTGATAGGTGACGGGATACACAACTTCATAGACGGGCTGGTCATAGCCGCCGGCTTCCTGATCGGCATACCCTTCGGGGTGCTCACCACTCTGATCATAATTACCCACGAGATTCCCCAGGAACTCGGGGATTTCGGTGTCCTCATTTACGGCGGGTTCAGGAAGGCGAGAGCGCTCGGTTTCAACTTCCTCGCCCAGCTCACCTCGGTGATCGGGGGCGTGATCGGATTCTTCTTCCTCGCTACGCCGGAGAGCGTGGGTTTCCTTCTCCCGTTCGCAGCGGGCGGGTTCATATACATCGCCGCCTCCGACCTGATACCGGAGCTCCACAAAGAAAAGAGCATGGGGAAATCGATGCTTTCGTTCGCTTTCTTCGTGATAGGGATACTCTTCCTTCTCGGAATCAAGATGGCTTTCGGGGGCTGAACACCGCCCTCCCGATCCTCACCATGTCCGACCCCTCCTCCACGGCTATTTTGTAATCATTGCTCATACCCATGGAGGTCTTCAGCTTGAGGAAATCGGCGAGCTCCTTTATCTGCCTGAAGTATTTCCTGGTCCTCTCCGGCTCCACGTGGGGAGCCATTGCCATCAGTCCCTGCACCTTAAGGTTCTCCATCATGGATATGACCTCGGACGCCTCCCTGACCACGCCGGGTTCGAAACCGAACTTGGAGTCCTCGCCGGAGACGTTGACCTCCAGGTAAACCGGCATCTCCTTGTCCTGCATCCCCGCGGCGGAGTCGATCCTGTCCGCGATTTTGACGGTGTCCACCGACTGTATGCAGCTGAATGTCTTGACCGCCCTCTTGGCCTTGTTGCTCTGGAGGTGCCCGATCATGTGCCACTCGATCTTCTCCATGGCGGGGGCGTGGTTCTTCATTATCCATTCCATCTTCTCCTCTGCCTCCCGGACCCTGTTCTCCCCCACAAGAAGCATATCCTGGGTCAGGGCGAGCATGGCTATGTCCTCCGCCCCGGCGTATTTCGTGGCGATCAGGATCTTCACCTCCGGCCTTATGCCGTCCCGCACGGCCGAGAGGTTCTTCTTGAGCGTTTCCGCGTCCATGGATTAAGATTGGCGGAGCGGATAAAAAAAGATTGTTCTTTATGGCATTGTCACTCCAGAACGCAGGATCCCTCCTCGGGAATCCCTATGATCGCCCCGGTTATGCCTCCCCCTCTCAGGTCTCTTCCGCACGCCTCGGGAGGGTTCTCGAACTCGTCGCATATCCTGTCCTTTAGCGCCTCGGGTGTCCTTTTTCCGGTATACCTCTTGTTGTTTATGATCAGCACCGGGCTCTCGCTTATCCCCAGGTATTCCCTCTTCTTGATGTTCTCGGAGAAAATGTACCTGCCCTCCTCGCTGTTCCGGCAGTCCCTTAACACCATGGGGTCGATCCCGCTGTTCTCCGCGCATTGCTCCCAGTTCCCCGAGGGATCGGAGTAGTGCCGGCCCATGCACAGAAGGTAATCGAAAAATCTGCCGGGATAGTATTCCCTCGCGCAGAGCTGCCTCATGTCCTCCTCCACCTCTTCCTGCCCGTGGAGGCTCCTGAAACCGTCTTCTTCCTCGAAAGCGACGTAGAAAACCCTGAACCTCACGTTGTCCTCCAGCGTCCTTATGACTTCAGCCAGGGCGGGCTCGAAATTCACGCAGTATTTGCACATGGACATGGCGAAGAAGTCGACCCTCACGGTTTCATCGCTGTCCACGGGCTTGCCGGTTATCTGGGCGTTGTACTGGTTCGCGAAGAGGAACATCAGCAGTATGAAGAAGAACACGCTGGTGAGCATCCACACCTTTTCCGAAACCATCCAAACACCTGTTCATTGCTTCCTCTGCCGGGAATATCCGGGAAGCCCGTGCTTTTACTTCGTCCATTCCTCGGCGAAGTCGCCCAGCACGGGAAGCTTGTACTTCTGTCCGGAGTAGGCCCTTATCATGAGCACGATCCATATGATGAACACGACTATCCCGTAGAGCACCCATACCGCGCCCAGTCCCAGCATCCCCGGGTATGCGGGATATCCCATCCCCCCGGAGACCATGGCGAAGGGCAGCATGGCCGCGCTTAGCACTATGCCTATCACTATGATCGCTATGTGGAACAGTATGCTCTGGACCGCGTGGAACTTCAGGAACCTGTCCCTGGGCTCGGATATGAGAAACACTATTATGCCCGTGATGAGTCCCAGCAGATAAGCCAGCGCCGCAAGACCGTTTTTATTCTTCATGCATATATTTACGTGCCGCTCATTTATATTTCCTACACCGGACCGTTGAACGGGCTGGTGCTCTCGCCGGGTTCCGTCTGGTCCGTCACCGGTTCGGGGGTCTCCCTTACCGTATCCTCCCCGGTTTCGGGGCTCTCCGTTCCGGTCTCAACCCGGCTTTCGTGTTCCCGTTCCCCGCCGCCCTCCGGGCTTTCCGGGGGTCTGGGCTTAGTTTTTTCTCTGGTCTTCTCCAGGAACTCTTCCAGCACCTCTTTCAGCGTGAGGCCGCCCTTCTCCTCCAGCTCGTACTTGACCCTCTCCACGGGTTTCTCCGGATTTATCACCCTGGATATGTCTATGGGGGTGCCGGCGACCACCAAATCGCATCCTGACCTGTTTATGGTCTGCTCCAGCTCCTCCAGCTGGATCTTTGAGTATCCCATGGCCGGCAGTACTTTGCCCAGGTTGGGGAAGTCTTCGAAGACCTCTTTCAGGCTTCCTGCCAGGTAAGGCCTCGGGTCGATTATCTCGCAGCCCAGGCTCTTTGCGGCCACGAAGCCCGCCCCGAAGGACATCTCCCCGTGGGTGAGCGTTGGCCCGTCCTCTATCACCAGGACCTTCTTCCCCTTCACATTCTCCGGTTCGTCCATGGTGATCTTGGAATCGGCGTGTATTATCCTGGCGGAGGGGTTGATTTCCCTTATGTTTTTCTCCACTTTTTCGATGTCTTCCTTCTTGGCCGTGTTCTCCTTGTTTATCACGACGTAATCCGCGGTCCTGGCGTTGACCTCTCCGGGGTGATATCCTATCTCGTGGCCGGGCCTGAGAGGATCTGCCACCACTATGTGTACGTCAGGGACGTAGAAAGGCACCTCGTTGTTGCCCCCGTCCCAGACGATGACTTCCGCCTCCTTCTCCGCCTCCCGGAGGATGGCGTCGTAGTCCACCCCGGCGTATATGACCAGATCCAGATCGATGTACGGCTCGTATTCCTCCCTCTCCTCTATGGTGCATTTGTGCCGGTCCAGGTCGTCGTAGGTCTCGAACCTCATGCATTTTTGCGCATTGAGGTCCCCGTAGGGCATGGGCTCCCTTATGGCGACCACCCTGAGTCCCTTTTCCTTCAGCATCTTGGTTACTTTTCTGGATGTCTGGGACTTCCCGCACCCGGTCCTGACCGCGTCTATCGCTATGAGGGGCTTCGAGGATTTTATCATGGTCATTCTAGGGGGTATCAGGGCGAACATGGCCCCGCTTGCCAGGGACTCGGCCGCCTTCCGCATGACCTCGTTATAAGAGAGATCAGAATAGGCGAGCACCGCCTCGTCTATTCCCCTGTCCTTTATTATCTTTCCCAGTTCCTTCTCCGGATGGATGGGAATCCCCTCCGGATAGAGCCTGCCCGCCAGTTCCGGCGGGTACCGGGGCGTCCCTCCCCCAGCGGTCCCCATGTTCTGCTCCGAGGCCATGGTGAAGGCCACCACCTCGTAGTCCTCGTTGTCCCTGAACACCCGGTTGAAGGTATGGAAATCCATACCCAGCGCGCCTATTATAACAATCTTCTTCCTCGACATGATCATTACCTCCAAAAACCCGAATTTAATATGTTGTCTGGTTGAGATTTAAAGGTTGGGTGAACCAGAATCCAGCGGTTCAGAATTTATCGAATATGCTCTCCGCCACTTTTATTATCCTGTCCTTCTCCACGGGGAGCGAGTACATGTCGACCGTTTCCCGGTACCTGAGCATGACCGCAACCTCGGATTTCCTGAAGACCAGCCCGGTGAAGCCCGGGTCGGCCGAGAACCACCCGAAGGAATCCGAAGGCGCATCCGGGAGGAGGAAGGTTTCTCCTTCCTTTCCCTCTCTGATTTCCGAGAGGAACTCCTCCGCCCCCTCTTCATTCCGGAACCTGTAGACCGTGTTCTCCGCCACCTCGCTGAACATTACTCCGTTCTCGATTCTCATGCTGGTGGCATTTCTGTACATTCCCTCCGGGGCACCCGACGGCTCGATGATCAGGGGGTCACCGTAAACGAACTCCGGGGGCAGGTCGTCTCCCCCCATGAGAATCCTCCCCAGTCCGCTTCCGGTGAAATCCTGCTCCCGGCCGGGAACGGAAACCTGCCGGCCGGTTATGCACCCGGAGATCAGAATTATGGTGATGAGCGAGAGATATATCAAATGAAATTTCATTATTAGAATGTGATGACAAATAATTTAAGCATTGTAAGCTATTTCCCCGCCAGTCTGACTTTCCTGAAGAGATAGAACCCCGAATCACGGTCCCAGACCCTTTCCGCGTCCCGGATCTCGATCCTCTTCCCGAATCCGGGGCCGTCCAGGACGAAGGTTTCCGCCTCCCCTCCCTCGAAGGCCAGGTGGAATCGGTGCTTTTCCGAGAGCTTCCTCAGTTCCCTGTATGCTTCCCTGTCGATCACCCTGCCGAGCCATTCCTTTCCCAGTCCCTCGCAGGCCACCCCCACGATCATCACCCTGAAGCCCGCCCGGAGTATCATCTCCCAGTATTTCTCCGGATCTATGTGCCAGTGAGGGGCAATGCTCTCCAGCCCGAGGGAGTCGTTTATGGACTTTATCCTGTTGTACTGGTATCTGCTCGCCAGGCCCCCGGCGATCACTCCGTCCACGTCCTTCCTGACGGATTCCACGGACCTCTTCAGATCGAAGAGCTCCTTCTCCTTCTCCCCCTTTGTTTTCCAGAGAATCTGTTTTATCCCCATCGACTCCGCCTGGTGTCCGGTGAATTTAAGGTTGGGATAATGGAACATGTAGGATTCCCTGTTCTCCGTGAGCATGGTTATGAGATACTTGACCGAATGGCCTTTCCTGATCATGTCGTGGACGGCAAAACAGGAATCCTTGCCCCCGGAGAACAGCGCGGCCAGATTCATAGAATAAAGGGATTGTTTGTGCTTAAAAAGATTATTCCCCGGAATCTCCTTCCAGGGTCCTCTTCCTGAGTTCGTCGGATATCCTGTTGATATCAGAATAGAGTCTTTCCGCTTCCTCCCCGGGAATCTCGTCGCTGACGCTCTTGTACATGCTCAGGACATGGTCATAAAGGGATCTGGCCATCTCCATGTCGTTCTTTCCGATGTTCTCGACAGTCTCCTTCATAAGATCCTTTATTTCCCTCACCGCCGTCCTGGCGTTCTCTCCCCCGCTTCTGGGGAGGATGTCCTCTTCCTCTGAGCCGGTTTCCTTTTTTTCGGGCGCCCCACCCCCCGCTTCGGTCTTCTGGTCAGGCTCCCCGATTCCCTCCCCGGGGCTTTCCATCCTCCGTATCTTCGCCTCGAGTTCGTCCTGCCTTTTCTTCATCCTGACCACCAGGTGCTCGAACTGGTCAAACAGGTCTTCCAGGTGCAGATTTTCCAGGGCTTTCATCCTGCCCTTGAGGTACTTCACCTCTTCCATGAGGTCGCTGTCTGGGCCTTCCGCATTTCCCGTACCTGATGACGGAATTGCATTCTCCATTTCATTCATTCTCTTTTCCAGTTGATCCAGCTTTCCCTCGAGTGCCCCTTCTCCCGTTCCGGAACCCGTCCCCAGTGACAGTTTTCCGGCTTCCATGGCGGTTATCCTTTGCTTCATGTCTTCCAGGGAAGCATTCAGTCCGGCGCTTTCGTCTGCGGATGGCCCTTCCGACTTCTCGAGCTCCGATACCCTCTTTCCGATGCTCTCCAGGCTGTCCTTCATGTTTTCCGCTTCCCTGACACCCCCTTTCAGCCTTTTCTGTTCCTCCCCGATCTCCTTGATCATGTCTTTCATTTCATCGAGGGATTCGAGCTTGGCCCTGATCCCTTCGATGCCGGAAATCCTTTCGGATATCCTGGAAACCTCCTTTTCAGCGCTTTCCGCCTTTTCCATGACCTCCGAGGACAGCTTCTTCATTCCCTTCGCGCTTCCCATCTCGTCCTTGATCTCGTCCAGGGTTTTCTCGGTCTCCAGAATCATTTCCCTCAGCTCCCCGAGTCTCTCGGACAGCTCGGATATCCGCTCGTCCTGGGCCTCGGTCATGCTTTTGAAGGCGTCGAACCTGCTCTCCAGGTCATTGATCATTCCAGAAACCTCTTTCACACCCTTCCCCCCGGCCGGCTTTTTCTTCCCCATGAGCATCCCGGATAAAATTTGGATAT
The DNA here is from genome assembly GCA_964441265.1 of uncultured archaeon. Classification (GTDB taxonomy): domain Archaea; phylum Aenigmatarchaeota; class Aenigmatarchaeia; order QMZP01; family QMZT01; genus JAFGDH01. The sequence continues at coordinate 3,034 of CAYYKJ010000012.1, read as the reverse complement.
TTTACTTTTTGGTTTGGCTCCTAATAAACTTTGGAATTCCCGCCTTCCGTTCCTCTTGCATCCGCCGGTTGGTATAATTTATAAAGATGATGATGGAATGAATTAGTACCGGGCCGGTGGTCTAGTGGCTTCCCGGAACCTAACTTGCGTTAGGGGGACATAAATGACGCCGCCCTTACAACGGCTCTTTTCAGGAAAATGCTCGGGGAGAAAGCTTCCGGGTTGAAGGGCTCGTAAGAAAGGCGGAGATCGAGAGTTCAATCCTCTCCCGGCCCATCCCACTCCACGCTTTTCCTTCTCCCAGCCAGTCTTTTCCGGCAGCTTCCGCTTGCTCAAAAGCCCGGGACCAAAAGGTCACCGGCGGGAGTCCAGTGGACGGAGTTTTCTTGAAGCAGTCATTTCTCCGGGCTGAAGTATCTGCTCATTTCCTTCTTTTCCATGGTGGTCTGGAAGTGTCTGCAATCGTAACATGAGTCCGTGTTGGAGCAGTGGCCGGTTCCCCTGTTGCAGGCCGTTCCGTCCCCTGCGAAATTGGGGCTGTGCTTCCTTATATTCCTGCCCCGGTCCAGCTCCGCCATCATCTCCGCCTCTTCCGTGAGCGACATGGTCATTCTCCGAGCCCTGATCAATGATGTTTCCGGCGAAGTTATAAAAAGTTAAATTCCATAAACAATCTTATCCCGCACAGACCCGGGACTCCGCATGAATTTCGGTCTTGTGATCAGGGTGGTGTTATGGCAACGAAGGAAAAGAAAACCAGGGAGGAGCTTGCTTCTAAGTTCAGTGAATTCATAGAGAATGTCTGCAAGAAGGACGCCACCAAGGCGGCCAGCGAGGGAAACCCGCTTGTCGTGGAGTTCCCGAAGCTTGACAAGTTCGACATCGTCCTTTCCGACCTCCTGCTCAAGAACCCCAAGAAGTTCTTCGAGATAGCCGAGGAGGGGATCGAGCACATAGAGCTTCCCGGTCCGGTTAAGCTCAGGATAAAGGAATCGGAGCCCACCAAAATCCGGGACCTCAGGTCTAGGCACGTGGGGAAATTCCTTTTGATAGAGGGAATCGTGAGGAGGGCCAGCGAGATACGCCCCGAAATAACCGAGACCCTCTGGGAGTGCCCGGACTGCGGTGAGATAATCAACCAGCCGAGGAAGGGTTCTGTGGTGTTCAAGCCCTTCTCCTGTACAAAATGCGGGAACAAGCAGGGCCTCAAGCAGGTCGGCAAGAAGATGATCGACACCAGGTGGATAGTGGTTGAGGAGCCCTTCGAACTGACCGAGGGGGAGAAGCCCTCCCAGATGAACGTTCTCCTCACTAATGATCTGGTCTCTCCCGACGGCAGGAGGATGACCGACCCCGGGAACAGGCTGAAGATCACCGGCGTCCTGAGGGAGATCCCCAAGGGAAAGCATTATTCTGTAAAGCTCGACTTCTTCCTTGATGGAAACCATGTGGAACCCACCGAGATGGGGTGGAAGCACATAGAGATATCCAACTCGGAGGAGAGGGAGATAAAGAAGTTCGCCGAGGACCCTGACATATACGAGAAGCTGGTTAATTCACTCGCCCCCTCGCTTTACGGGCTGAGGGATGAGAAAGAGGCAATCATAATGCAGCTTTTCGGGGGGGTTCCCAAGACCATGAAGGACGGCACCCATTTCCGGGGTGACGTACACATATTGCTGGTGGGCGATCCCTCCAGCGGGAAGTCCCAGCTGCTCAAGCTGGTCCCTGAGATAGTCCCCAGGGCAAGGTACGTCTCGGGGAAGGGAGTGACTGGAGCCGGCCTTACGGCAACCGTCACCAAGGACGAGCAGTTCATGGGAGGATGGGTGCTGGAGGCCGGAGCTCTGGTGCTCACCAACAGGGGACTCCTTTCCGTGGACGAGTTCGAGAAGATGTCCGCCGACGACCAGGTGGCCATGCACGAGGCGCTGGAGCAGGGGACCATCTCCATAGCCAAGGCCAGCATAGTGGCCACCCTTCCCGCCCAGACATCCGTGCTGGCTGGCGGAAACCCCAAGTTTTCCAGATTCGATCCCTACATGCCCATATCCAAGCAGATAACCATACCGGACACGCTGCTCTCCAGATTCGACCTGAAGTTCGCCCTCAGGGACCTGCCGAGCCTCGACACCGACAAGAAGATAGTGGATCACGTTCTCAAGGCGAGGCAGGAGCTGGACGAGGCCACCACCCCCGCCATACCGCCCGAGATGGTGAGGAAATACATAACCTACGCCAAGCTGAGATGCGAGCCCGAGCTGACAGACGAGGCGGGCCAGATACTCAGAAAGTTCTACGTTAACACCAGGAAGCAGGCGGAGGGAGGGGGCCCGATACCCATAACCCTCAGGCAGTTCGAGGCGCTCATACGTATCTCGGAGGCCTCCGCCAAGATACAGCTCTCCGACGAGGTGAGGAAGAAGGACGCCCAGCGGGCGATCAGGCTCATGCGCGCTTCGCTACGCCAGCTGGGTTTCGAGCCGGAGACCGGCCTGATAGACGTGGACCGATCCGAGGGCGCGACCACCTCCAAGGAGCGCTCGAAGATAAGGATAGTTATGGAGATAATAGACGAGCTGTCCAAAAAATCCAAGGAGATACCTCTCTCCGGGATACAGAAGGCCGCCAAGAAAGAAGGTATCGAGGAAATAGATGACATGGTGGAGAAGCTCAAAAGGGAGGGCATGCTATTCGAGCCCAATCCCGGCTACGTCCAGAAGGTGTGAGCGGATTTTCTGTTCCTGATCTTATTCCATCTGAACCCCCGCGTATTCGAACGGCTTTCCTTTTCTGAGGGATTGCAGTGCTTTCTCGTTAACTTGCAATATGTTGGAATCGATTCCGAGCACGAGGCAATCATCATCAGGGGCGCCTTCCAGAAATTCCTTATAAAATTTCTGCTCCGCTTCTATTCCCGCCCGGAGGGCCTTCCTGACTTCTTTCCAAGTGTATTTTCCCGAGTTTGCCAGGTTTTTGATACCCGCTAAGCAAGAATTCCTACCAGCTTTAGCTGGTGGATGAATTGCGAACT
>CAYYKJ010000011.1:0-46498 GCA_964441265.1 uncultured archaeon | reverse complement strand
CTATGTTCTCGACAGAAAAACGGGCAATGAGGTCTGGAGGTTCCGGACCGGCGGGATCGTGACATCCACGCCGACACCCCATGGAAACAATTTAATTTTCGGATCTTATGACGGATACGTTTACTGTCTGAATTCGGATGGTGGCAGGGAAATCTGGAGGAGGAAAACCAACGGAACGGTAGCCAATTACCACAAGTTCCCGGTCAGGGGCAACGTCCTTCTCCACGGTAGCATGGACGGATACCTGTATGCGGTAGATGCGAACACGGGAAAGGAAATTTGGAAATTCAAGACGGGAGGAGCGGTGGAAGCCACCCCCCTGATAGAAGGGGAAAGGATATATCAGGGGAGCTGGGACGGGTATTTCTTCTGCATTGATATCGAAACCGGCAAAGAGATATGGAGATTCAGAACCGGAGACAGGATAGGTGACCAGCATCCGGTAATTGACGGCGACCTTGTCTATTTCGGATCCAACGACGGGTTCTTTTATGCACTGGACAAGCTCACCGGAGAGGAGGTATGGAGGTTCCATACCAAGCATGAGATGTGGTCCACCCCGATCGTTGACAAGGGGGAAGTGATATTCGGCTCCTGGGACTGCCATTTGTACGGTCTGGACAAAAAGAGCGGGAAGGAATTATGGAGGTTCCAGACCTCTACAAATGCTGTTTCACCCATCCAGATAACCGAAAAGGTTATCGTGAAACCGGAACTCAAAGAAAAGGAGCTTAACATCGAGAGCGACAAGGAAATCTATACCGGCAATGAGAAGAGCGAGGAAGTCTCTCTGGACCAGTACGAGGTCAAGTCGGAATACGCTACCACGTCCGACTACAAGGCCAAGAGCGATTACGACGTGAGCATGGTTATTTTTGAAGAAAATAAATTGATGGGAGGAATGGCATGGACTTCTGCGGGTTTGGAAGCTCGGATTTCGACATCGAGCTTTCGGACTTCAAGGTAAGCCGGGGAATGTCCCGGAGAATATGGGAATATGAATACGGAGGGACCATCGTGTCCGGCCCTGTTTCTAAGGACGGGACCGTTTACTTCGGGTGCTGCGACTATTACGTGTACGCGGTGGGTGAAAAGACCGGTAAGGAGAGATGGAAATTCAGGACCGGAGGCGTGATCCTGAATTCCAGCCCCGTCATCCACGGGAATAAGCTTTTCATAACCTCCTACGACGGGTACCTATACTGCATAGAAAGGAACGAGGGAAAGCTTATCTGGAAACACGGAACCGGCAGCCGACTCTGGAGCAGTCCTGCATACAACAAGGGCACTGTCTATTTCGGAGGGTGCGAGGACAACCAGATGCACGCGGTAGATTCTGAGACGGGAAGGGAGAAATGGAGGTTCCCTGCAGGCGACGTAGTGGCGTCAGCGGCCAGCATATTCAGAGACAACGTGATATTCGGATGTTACGACGGCTATCTTTACTGCGTGAGCCCCGAAGGGAAGCTGGTCTGGAAATTCAGGACAGGGGGGAACGTGTTCGCGGACAAGGCCTTCACCGTGGAAAACGGGGTTGTGATATTTGGTTCGTTCGACCAGCACGTTTATGCAGTTGACTGCAGGACGGGAAAGGAGAAATGGAGGTTCAAGACGGGCCATGGCGTCGACCAGTCGGGATGCGTGCATGACTGTACCGTTTACATAGGCTCTCACGACGGGAACCTTTACGCGCTTGACATGGAGACCGAAAGGGAGATGTGGAGGTTCAAATCAGGGGACAGGATAGGGTGCTACCCGGAGTATTACGAAGGGAGGATATACTTCGGTTCCGCTGACAATTATTTTTACTGCCTGAGTACCGGAGGGAATCTGGTGTGGAAATTCAGGACTAACAACATCAACTGGTGCAATCCGGTGATAACGAAGGGCATCGTTTACTTCGGCTCCACTGATTGCCATTTCTACGCACTCGATGCGCTGACAGGGAAACCCCTGTGGGCGTTCGAAGTCAGCACGCTGACCCCCTCCAAATTCAGGGAATCGGAAAAGCTGGCCGAGGCCAAGGTCGTGATCAGGGAGGACGATGATAAGGGTGAGAAAGAAAGGGGGAAATACGATAAAAGAGAGCTCTCGGTCTCGAACAAATACGAATTCGAGTCGGAATATAATGTGAACAACGAATACACCGCCGGGAGCGACTACGACGTCCAGTGGATAATAACCCAGGAAAACACTAATATCTTATCAGATTCCTTTGACCGATTTACTGACCCGGATGGTTTCTTTTCTCGTCTTCGCTGAAAAGCCTTTCCATCCGTTTCAGAAACTTTTCCGCAAACTCAATAGAACTCCTCGCATCGGCTTCGCTTGTAAGGAAATTCACGTCGTACTGGTCTGAATGGCGGAGTTCCCTGAAATGATCCAGAAGGTTTATCCATCTCTCATCGATTTTTTTAGTCCTGACGTATTTCTCTTCAAGGTATCTGGCGAGGCAGTAATGGCTCTTCTCCCGTATACCGTCCCTGATCAGTATCGCCCTGGCGGCATGAAACATGCAAAGGTAAGAAGATATGAGGCAAGAATCGAACGTCCCGGATTCGATGTTTATTTTAGCGCTTTTTAGCCATTTTCCGGATTTCAGCAGACTCTTTTTTGCCTTAACGCCTGAAGCTATCACTTTCCTCAGCATCCCCTTTCCCATGCAATACTCGAATTCACTCCTCAAGACCATCCCCCTCCAGGATTATTGACCCGAAAACGAGAGAATGATAGAATATAGGATCTTCTTTTTTGAGCAATTTTATCTTTTCAGGTGTCAAAACCAGCATCTTTACCATCCCCATAGTATTTCTAATCTTGGCAGTGAATTTAGCAACCTTTTCCTCATCCGGCTTTTTTTTCGTCTTTATCCACATATCGACATCGCTCTCTTCGGTGTCTGTTCCCCTGGCAACGCTGCCATATATCCCCATCCCCCCAACTCCGAGATCCTCAGGGGCAGATATTCCATCAATCTTGGAAATGTTCAAAAGAACCTTTAGAATTTTGGTGACCGGATTGTTGATATTCGGAGAAAAAAATCCCGATTCTTTTGATACCACGCCAATGGACAAAAGGAAACGGGTATAAGTGCTTGCCAAACCCTTGTTAACCCCTGTTTTTCTGGAGAGGGAAGAAACAGATGCAATGTCCGAGGTGAGTATTTCAGACAGCATTTTTATTCTTTCTTCTGTGGAGAATATCTTCTGCAATTCTTTTATTGTTGTCATATTATAAACTTTTTGTTTATTATTTATAAACTTTTTGTTTACACCGCACAAACTCAACCGATCATAACAGCATGAATCCTATATTTGGTTTCGGGAAAAACAATATAAAATTAACCGGACAATTATCTAACATGAACTCCGCCAAGACAACAACGACAACTACGTGCACTACCACATCTTTGTAGTGTGCACTGGCTTCTTCTGGGGTTCCTAACGAATAATCCCAGCGGGAGCTGGGATGATCGTGGAAATATATTATGGCGGGTACAATAATTCAATAGAGAGGTGGATAATATTACAGAAAAAACAAAATTCCAGAAATTGCATTTAGCCAACATACCAGATGATTTTTACATAAAAATATTAGATGATAAAATAAGGAAAAAAATATTTTTTGATGCGGCCTCAAAGATAAATGGTTCTCAATCTAATTTAGCGAAAAAAATTCAAGTCTCTGAAAGAAAAATAAAAAGATGGAGGGGAGGAACCAGATTTATGCCAATGTTGAAATTCAAGAAAATATGTAAATTGGCAAAAATAAATTTGAATTTTATTGAACAAGTTAGCAAAATTGGGTTGAAAGGCGATAAATATTGCAGAAATTATTTGAATTTATCATTTCCAATTGAAATTGATATAAAATGGGCGTACTTTTCCCAGCTTATAAATACAGACGGGCATATATCAAAAAATTTAAAAACCGTAGAGATAGCGAATAATGATATAAATGTATTGAAAGATCTCAAACATTTTCTCAATTCTTTAGGCATAAAAAATCAATCAATTTATGAAAAGGATTGGAACAAGGGAAAATATTATAAAATAACTAACAGGAGCTTCACGAGATTATTTTCATATATTTTTAATATAAATCCCGGAAAAAAATTCGATAAAATTAGAATCCCTGAAATAATTGTAAATTCACAGAAAGATGTTATATCTGCTGCGTTAAGAGGAGCTTTCGATGGAGATGGATGTGTTGTAAAAAGAACGAGAAAAGTAAATATCAATTCGAAATCAAGAAAATTCATTCAAGATATTCATACATTATTATCATTATTTAATATTTTCTCTCATGTAAGAGGTCCCGATGAGAGAGGGAGATATCTATGCGAAATAACCGGATATGAAAATATTAAAAATTTTAAAAATGGTATAGGATTTAATAATGAGAAAAGAAGTGATATGTTGAAAGAAATTGAATTATTACTTTCGAAATATCCACAATACCCAACAAAGCAAATCAATGAAATTATCTTTACTGAGATTGAACAGAAAGGGTTCATAGATACTCGTAACCTTTCTGTCTTATTGAATAGAAGTGAAGAAGTTGCTTGCCATCATTTAAGAAATCTATATAATATTGGAAAGTTAAATAGAACCTTAAATAGAACCAAAATAGGCAAGAAATATGAATATTCGGGTGTGAAAAATGAAAGAATTGTTGCTGCACGTAGATAAAGTAAGCTACGAAGTCACAAAACCCACGAAAATGGCGGAAAAAATATCAGAGAGTATGAAAAAGGGTGAAATGAAAGATTGTTTGTTCGTCAGGATAGCCGTTGAAAAATCCGATGAAAAAAACCCAGAGTCTATTGTTTCAAAGGCGGTCGAAGATATCATTAAAGTTTGCAATCAAATAAAAACAAAAAACGTTATGATTTATCCTTATGTACATTTACTTTTTGGTTCCAAACCGGGTTCTGTAGAAACGGCCCTAAAAATATTAAAAAAAATGGAAAAATATCTCAAAGAAAAAGGTTATACTATATCAAGAGCGCCATTTGGTTTCTATAAGAAATTTACTGTGTCATGCAAGGGCCATCCCCTCGCCGAACTCTCCAGGGAGATATCCTCCGAGGGAAAGAAGGGTGAAGAGGTCTCCGAAGCAGTCAAGAAAGAAGAGAAGGAGCTCAAATCGGAATGGTACGTGATGGGGACGGACGGCAAGCTGAACAAGGTAAAGATAGAAAGGGGCAAGGTCAAGGGATTCGATTTCTCCAAACACAGGAATCTGGAGAAGTTCGCCCTCTACGAGATGGCAAAGAGCAGGGCGGCCAAGGAGGAGCCTCCCCACGTGAAGCTGATGAGGAGACTTGAGCTGGTGGATTACGAGCCCGGATCCGACCCGGGGAACTTCCGCTACATGCCCGCGGGAAAGCTGGTGAAATCCCTGCTCGAGGAATGGGTCACCGGGAAGGTGGTGGAATACGGGGCAATGGAGGTGGAGACCCCCATAATGTACGATTACGAGCATCCGTCCCTGAAGAGCTATCTGAACCGGTTCCCTGCGAGACAGTACACCATCGAGACCCCGAACAAGAGGGTCTTCCTCCGCTTCGCCGCCTGTTTCGGGCAGTTCCTGATGAGCCATGACGCCAACATCTCCTACAGGAACCTCCCCTACAGGATATACGAAATGAGCAGGTATTCCTTCAGGGTCGAGCAGAGGGGGGAACTGGCAGGCCTTCGAAGACTTCGGGCGTTCACCATGCCGGATTGTCATGCATTCTGCAGGGACGTGGAGGAGGCGAAGAAAGAGCTCATGGTTAGGCTGGACCTTTCGAAGAAGGTACTTGAAGGGGCAGGGGTCCCCATCAAGAAGGACCTTGAGATCGGGGTGAGGATAGTAAAGGATTTCTACGAGAAGAACAGGGATTTCGTGAAGAATTTCGTCAAGAAGATAGGAAAGCCCGTGCTGGTGGAGATGTGGGACAAGCAGTTCTTCTATTTCGTGTTCAAGTACGAATCCAACTTCGTGGACGCACTTGACAAGGCCGCCGCGCTTTCTACTGACCAGATAGACGTGGAGAACGCTGAAAGGTACGGGATTGAGTACACGGACAGGGACAACAAGAAGAAACACCCCATAATACTCCATCTCTCCCCTTCCGGGGCGATAGAGAGGGTGATTTACGCACTTCTGGAGAAGGCATACATGGAGCAGAAAGGTGGGAAGAATCCGGTCCTGCCGCTTTGGCTTTCCCCCACCCAGGTCAGGCTGTGCCCTGTTAACGAGAGCTTCAAAGGATACTGCGACGAACTCGCGGACAAGATGGACAACGAAAACATAAGGGTGGACATAGACGACAGGGTGGAGAGCGTGGGTAAAAAAATAAGGGATTCCGAAGTGAGCTGGGTTCCCCATACGGTGGTTGTGGGCCAGAAGGAAAAGGAATCCGGTAAGCTGCCCGTGAGGTACAGGGAAACCGGAAAGGTCAGGGAGATGTCGCTCGAGGACCTGGTCAAGGAGATACAATCGAAGACGAAAGGATTCCCATTCAGAAGGCTATCCCTGAGCAGGTATCTCACAAAAAGGCCGATATTCATCGGGTAAATTAATATTCCCGGAAGACAAATTAGTTTTATGGGAAAAAAGACCATTCTAGACGGCAATGCGTCTGCGGCGTGGGGAGCGAGATTGTCTCGAGTTCAGGTTGTGCCAAATTTTCCCGTAACCCCGCAGACTGAAATCATCGAGACCATTGCTCAATGGAAGGCGAACGGTGAATTCCCGGGTGAATTTGTTCCCGTGGAATCCGAGCATTCTGTGATGTCCGCTGCCGTGGCTTCCCAGGCCACCGGGGCCCGCACGTTCACAGGGAGCTCCAGCCAGGGAACGCTGTTAATGCATGAGGTCATATATATCGCCTCCGGCCTTCGTCTGCCTATCGTGATGGTCAACGTTTCAAGGGGTTTGTCTGCTCCGATCACACTTTGGTGTTTTACTCGGGAAGCACAAGTATTGATGAGTGACCTTAGCTATAAAAAAATAAGTGAGATCAAAGAAGGTGATGTTGTTTTAGGAGTGAACAGAAAACCGGGTGGAGGGGATTTTGTTCCGACAAAGGTCAAAAGAACCTTTACAAGAGAAACAGATAAACTTGTAAAATTAAAAACCGATAAATTTGACTTGGTTTGCACGGGTGATCATAAGTTTTACTATCATCCAAACAATGATCGCTGGATAAAAGCAATTTCATTAAAAAACAAGGAATTGAAATGGGTGGGATATGGTTTTGATGAAAATGATGAGTTTATGCGAGGTTGGTTATCGGGTGTTACGGATGTCGATGGCTGTATTTATAAACTGAATGTTAAAAAGCATAAGTATTATCGATTTCAATTAAATGCAAAAGACAAGGAACTCATTGATACATTTATTAAATACGCAAATCACTTCAGATTTAGAATTAGAGAACATGATTATAGAAAAAAGGACGGACAATATGGAGCGATAATATCCGGACATAAAGAAGCAAAAAAATTCAAGGATTTTATAAAACCAAAAAGGAATTTAAATTTTTGTAGGGGATATCTATCTGGATTATATGATTCCGAAGGGACTGGACCATATGAAAAAACAAGATCATTAACCATTTACAACACCAATGGAATTATAATTAAAAGGGCATTATCTTATTTTGATTATCTGGGTTTCAAATACAAGACCTATATTTCTAAAAGAAAGGGGAAAACCGATTGTGCCCTGGTTAACATTAATTGTGCAACTGAATTTTTTGTAATGTGCAGACCAAAAATCATGAGAAAATTAAATAATGTTTTTAATACAACAATAAAATCAGTTAAGAAAAAAATGAAAATAAATGAAGTTGAGTTAATAGACACAAAAAAGACAGTATACAATATTGAAACTGGAACTAATAATTATATTGTGAATGGTTTCATTGTTCATAACTGCGATCACAATGACATCCTTGACCAAAGGGATGCCGGCTGGCTGACATTCTTCTGCGAAAGAAATCAAGAAGTTCTCGATTCCATAATAATGGCATACAAAATATGCGAAGATCCAAGGGTAATGCTCCCGGCCTTCATTAACATGGACGGTTTTTATATGTCGTTCACTAGGGAGCCGGTCGTGATTCCTGACCAGTCCAAGGTGGACAAATTCCTTCCCCCTTACAGGCCGAAGGTCTTCCTTGACCCGAAAAAACCGATGGCCCAGGGGATAGGGGTGATGGCTGAATATCCGTACTTCCGCCAGCAGGTCCATCTGGCCCAGAAGAACGCTCTGGAGGTCATAGAAGAGGTCCAGAATGACTTTTCGAAGCGGTTCAGGAGAAAATACGAAATAATCGAATCCTACATGATGGAAGGCGCTGAATCCGCCCTCATAATCCTGGGCTCCAATTCCACTATAGCAAAGGCAGCCGTAAGAAAAATGAGAAAGAAGGGTAAGAAAATCGGACTGCTCAGGCTACGGGTCTTCCGGCCGTTCCCCAGGGAAATGCTGATCAAACTGACGAAGGGGCTGAAGGCGATCGGTGTGATCGATCAGAATCTGGCTCCCGGCTCCGGGGGAATCGTGTTCAACGAAGTCAGGTCAGCGCTCCACGAAATGACCTGTCCCATATCAGATTTCATCATATCCCTGGGAGGAAAGCCCATCGCCGTGGAGGAGTTCGAGGGGTTCGCTGATTTCGTCATAAAATCAGCCAAAACCGGGAAGGCGGACTTCTTCTTCCAGGACTGAATCCATGGAATATATTTAAATGTCACTTTCCATACAAATACAATACGTGATTCTATGAAGCTGATATTCCTCGGACCACCCGGGGCGGGAAAGGGAACCTACGCATCAAGGCTGAAATCCATTCTGAACGTTCCCCACATCTCCACCGGGGACATGTTTCGTGCCGAAGCGAGAAGCGGCTCCGATCTCGGGAAGAAGCTGAAGTCAATAATGGACAGGGGGGAGCTCGTGCCCGACGAGCTCACCGTAAAGATTCTGAAGGAAAGGATAAAGAAGGAAGACTGCAAAGAGGGTTTCATTCTGGACGGCTTCCCCAGGACGATCAACCAGGCGGAGATGCTCGGTGAGATCACCGAGATAGACCACGTACTCAACATAAAGCTGGACAGGGAGATCCTCATAAAGAAGATGACAGCCAGGAGGGTATGCAGGAACTGCGGAGAAATATACAACGTCGCTGACATACATATAGGCGACCTGCACATGCCTCCCCTGCTCCCCGAGAAGGAGGGGATATGCGACAAGTGCGGCGGGGAGCTCGTCCACAGGAAGGACGACACCAGGGAAGTGATCGAGGACCGGCTGAAGGAATACGAGAAGAAGACCGCCCCCCTCATTGATTACTATGAGAAGAAGGGACTGATCAAAGACGTGGTTGTGGAAGGCGGCCCGGAGATGATGGTTCCCAAGATTCTAAAGATGGTTGGCAGTAAATGACGTAAAATATACGTATACGTTTTCAACAATCTTTATGTTCTGTTGCATCTGCTAAATTTATAACTAAATGCCCGTTATAGAATAAACATGAACGGGAAATTCGAAAGGGATCTTGAGAAGTTCAGGAAATTTTTGGACAGTCAAAAATATGTCTTGGTTTCCTATCTGTTCGGTTCTTTCTCCAAGGGCAAAACGGGTCCTCTCAGTGACATAGACATAGGTATATTTGCTGATGAAAGCCTGACCAAGAAGGAGCTGATCAAAAGGAAGATGATAATCATGGATGAGGCGGTATCCATTTTCGGTAAAGACAGGGTTGACGTGGTTCTGATGAATTCGGCTCCGCTTTCATTGAATTTCAATATTATAAGGGACGGGAGGAGCATAACACACAGGGACATAAATAAGAAGGTAACTGTGGAAGCCGATATCATGTCAAGGTATCTGGACAGGAAATTTTACGATAATATATACCTGAAAAACGGAATGAAAAGGGTACTCCGGAGGGGATTGTCATGAAGAACGAAATATTTTCCAAGATATCGGATTTGAAGGGCTATGTCGATCTCCTAAAATCCTACCGGAAACGCAAAAAGGAGGATATCAAAGAAGACCCGACCCTGAGAGGTGCAGTGGAGAGATATCTCCAGCTCTCCATAGAGATCGTTCTTGAGATAGGGGAAATGATAATCTCAAAAGAAGGCCTCAGAAAGCCTGAAACTTATAAGCAGGTGATAGAAATACTGGGAGAAAGGGGCGTTCTTCCAAAGCCTTTCGCGAAGCGGTTCTCCCTCGCTGCCGGGTTCCGCAACATCCTGATCCACAGGTACGGGGACATAGACGCGGACGAGGTCTGTTATCACCTAAAGAAAGATCTGGAGGACTTCGAGACCTTTTCGAAACATATAGCAAGATTCATACAAAAAGAGAGCACGGGCGAAAATACAAAATTTCGGGCAACCAAAAAATAGCCCCGAAATACAGGATCTGACCGGGAAGGAATGAGCCATCCGGCGCCTTCCCCGGAAAACATAATTTTTAACCTTGCTAGGATAATTAATTAACAGGAATCAGATGGATTTCCAGTGATTCGGATGGTGGATGTAAAAAAAATCTTTCCTTTTTTCAAAGTGAAAAGGGGCGGGGTCAAAAGGGGAAAAATGGCGAAGGAAAATTTCTTTCGGGACAAAGAAGCGTACAGAACCGTGAGAGACACTTTATGTGAAGATTTGGATATTGACTGGGGAAAAATCGGCAGAAAAACAAGGAAAAGTTATTTCAATTTCATGAGAAAGGACCTCCTCCCGTACATAATCCCGATGATGGAAGGGAGATATCTTCCGAAAAACAGGCCGAGAAAATTAAAAAAGCTCAATGATTCAGATTTCCAGATGCTTGCCAGAACAATATCCAACAGCCTTGCATCCAATAACCTAACGCCACAGGAGGCCCTTAAATTCGCAAAATATCTGGTCAGCAAGAACAGAGAAATTCCGGAGGAGTCCAGATTCATCCAGGCTGAAAGAGAAAGAGGAGCGGGAGCCCGCGGACAGCGACGGGGAGGAGAAATACCAGAACGTCCTCCGGAGGGTGAGAGACCGCAACCACCAGAAGGCCGGCCAGAAAGAGGGGGAGGGGAACCTCCAGCCCCTGAAGGTGGGCGCCCGCCAGGGGGAGGAAGGGGGGAAAACCCATGCCCGAACTGCATGAGCCTTTTTCAGAGGTCCTATCCGCTGGAGCAGGTCGGGGATGATCTTTATTACTGCAATTCGTGCAAGGTCACCTTCCAGAGGGTAAGGCACGGGGTCGGCCATAAATTGATCCCGATGATAAGCGAATTCTGCGAGGAATGCGGGAAAGAGAAAACGAAGGTATCCGGTCCGGCACCCTCCGGGGAAGGGAAAATACATTCCTTCTTCTGCCCGGCACACGACATAACCGGTCCCCACCAAACGTTGGGACTGACAGGTCAGCTGCTCAGCGACTACTACTACGACGAATGGGTCCACTTCAGAGGCCAGCAAATGACTGAAAGACTGAAATATCTGGAGCAGCACGGACTCCAGTACCTCGCCGACAAATACGGACCCGATTTGCGTGTGGTGAATCATCCGGAAAAGGGATGGATAATAACCGGAAAGCCAGCCCCCGGAAAGAAAAAGGAATTTTATGATTCTTACAGCAAGCTAAAAAGGACCTTCGGGGCCTTTGAGGCCACCGCCGGAAAAATCGGCAAGGTGGACACCAACATAAAGAAGATGGGATTGGGAGAACACGAGAAAGAACTGGAAGATGAATTGACCCAGCTGGTGGATGATGATTCGTTGGTCAAGAGGTTTGATACCAAGTCCTTCCCAGAGGAGGAGCAGAAAGAGCACGAAGAGACCTTTTCTAATGCGATGAAGGGGATCCTGACCAAGGGAGAGGCTCAATCCAAGAAGAAATCGGCGAAGGAATACGAAGAGAAAAGGATGAAAAGGCCCTTCAAATTCATCAACAGGATCGCCGATAAGACGGGCCATCATGTCCAGACCGTAATCTTCAGCCTGTTCCTGATCGTGATCGGCGTGGCCATAGCGGCGATGACCGGGATATGGCAGTTCATAGTCTCTTTCGCGTGCATGGCGTTCTATACACTGGTCCCGAATCCCCAGCAGATAAAGCTGATAGACAAGGAGGAATCGGACAGGTTCACCTTCGGGAGCCTTTTCGCCACCAGGGAGAACTCGTACAACACGGGGTTCGGCGCGACCAAGCAGATGATGAAGATACTGGCGATAATATTCTTCGGGCTCGGTCTCCACAGCACCTTCTTCCCGCTGTCGAATCTCATACTCCTGCTGTTCGTGTTCGGAGCGTACTTCTCACTTCCCGTGGAATACGACCCACTCCACCCAGACCAGATAATCGGATCGATAGGCAGGGTGATTGTTGCTCTCTATATGGGAATATACATCTTCGGGGCATTCGGGGGAGGTATATTCCAGTCACCGGTTCTCGGATGGCTGTCCATCGCGTTCTTCCTGGTCCTTCCGGTCCCTACCGAGCGGGAGAACCTGATCCGCGCAATAGGGAAGGGTCTCGGGGGCACCACGGCCAATTACGAGAACATAGACAAGATACTGTTCCTGATAATAATGCTCCTTATAGGGGGGTTCACAGTTTTCGGGGCGGGAGGACTCGGGGTCACGATGTTCGTCGGAACGGGTGGCGTCGTGTTCGGAGTGGTTTGGCTGATCGCGTTCTTCACGGGAATAATGACCCCGGCATCCAGCCGGCCTTATATGGGGATAATGGTTCTCCTGATAGCTTTTGTGATATTCGGTTTCGGCGTGGGGGAGCAGACCATAGGAACGGCATTCCTCGGGGAATGGTGGCCCGCAGTCCACAACAGCGTGACCGATTTCATGGAGCCGATGGGGGGGCTTTTCGAGCAGTTCCAGAACACCTTCGGGCAGACCTGGCTTCTCTTCACCAATCCGGTGGGTTATGCCCAGCAGATAACCTCGGGACAGTATACCAGCAGCGACCGGACCGCTGCAGCTCCCGTAGGTCTCGAAATCGAGAGGTTCAAGGCAGCGGGTATCTATCTCGGCGAGCCCTTCTCCGTACGCTTCGAGCTCAACAACAGGGGGGATTTCGACGCGAGGAACGTGAGCTTCTCCCTGTCCTCCTACATACAGGGCATACAGATAAACCCCGAGCCAATGACCGGGGAGTATTCCCCATCGCCCATGCTCCATCTGGGAGACAAGGACAAATTCAAGAGAAAGCTGTACGAATACAATATCGGGAAGGACGAATACCCGAATTTCACCGAGATCATCAAGAAGGACATAATCCCGGTTAATCTGCTGGGGAGTATCGGATGCTTCGACGTAATCCACCAGAGGAAGCTGCTCGGCATAGACACTCTGTCCACGGATAAAAGGGAGAGCGTCGACGAGATGAGGAAGAAATACATACCCCTGACTCTGAAGACGGTTTACGATTATCACGTCGACTCCACCCTCCAGGTGGACGTGATCAGCGAGGAGGAATGGAGGAGGCTCAGCAGGGACAATGCGCTGGTCAGGCAGCAGAAGCCCTCCCTGATTTCACCGTCTCCCGTGAAGCTCTCCCTTGGGGTCATGGATCAGCCGATAAAGGAGGGGGAGCAGGTTTTCCTGGGATTCAACCTTAGCACAACGGAAAACGAGGATGAGATGCTGGAGGTCGAAAGCGTCCGTCTGGAAATACCAAAGTCATGGGCGCAGAAGAGCTCCTCCATGACCTGCTCCAGGGAGCCCAAGAGCAACAACGTCGTGGGCGATTACTGGGTGCTGGAATGGGAATTCAAGGACACGAATGCTTACCAGGTGTTCTGCTACCCGAAAACCCCGGGAATAGGGGATTCTCCAAAGAAGACCTTCACCTTCAGGGCATCCGCCGATTACACCCTCCAGACCATCAAGACAGAGGAAACCCTGATCAATTTCGCGGATTCCTGCGAGAACACAAGGACCTGGGCGGGTACGTACAACGTGTTGTTCCCGGGAAGCGGACACCCCGGAGGGACGGAATACTGCAGCTGGCTGATGGATAACAACAACCAAAACTGCAGCATAGGGGCAGGGGGATGCCAGAGCGACAGCGAATGCGAGGACAGGGAATACCAGATAGAGGACGACAGGTACGGGAAGCTGATCTGCATGGAAACTTCGAGCGGCGTAGACGCCTGCTGCCCGGAGGGGATAGAAGACGCCGAGGAGAAATGCGGAGAGGCACACGAAATATGGATTGAAAGGGGATACGCCGCCGAAAAGGATATCCTGGCGGTCTTCCAGAGTTAGTTTTACACCCCGGCCGCCAGCCTAAGGAGATTTCTCATGCCCGGGGCCAGCCCCAGTATCAGTATGACCAGTTTTAGGAAGTTCCTGAAGTTCCCCTCCTCCGTGTAACGGTCCACCAGGAACAGCACGGGGATGAGGACCGCCAGCTTGAGGAGGAACATGGAGGCAGGCCCCAGGAAGGGGATTATCATCCTGGGGACCACGTGCTGCTCTACGTACCCGTAGAATGTCAGGGCGGTCCAGGTGGCCGAGGCGTCCAGCATGTGGGAGGACAGGAGGGCCACGTTCTCCTTCGAAAACAATACGGACAGAGTCCCGTTCCCCATCTTTTCTGAAAACCGTCCTATAAGGTAGAAGAGGCCACCCCAGAGAGCGGAGAGGCCCAGGATGACCGAGGGGGCGAACAGGTCGGAGAAGGGCGTCATGGCCACGTTCACCAGGCACAGGGCGAGGCCCACCGAAAACATTATCTTCCAGTAGATATATCCGAACCGCCTCTGGATCAGCAGGGAAAACAGAAGTACCAGAAGGGCGAGCAGGAAGGTGATCATGTAGCTGCCCGGTGTAGGGAAAACCGGGAGGCTGTAGAAGTTCCCGAGGCTCCCCGCAAGCTTGCCGGCGAAGGCCGCATCATGGAGCACCCTTGTGGAGGAACCCCAGAAGATGAAGGGGAGGACGGCGAAGATGAAATACCTGTCTATGCTGACCCTCAGCTTCCTGAGCATGCGGAAGACGAGGTAGACAGCCACCACCAGTATTATCCCGTAGGCGAGCGTGTTGACCGGGTTGAACCACCCGTTCATGAGCACGGGATTTATGAAATACTCGCTGAGCCAGTCCATAGTTCTTTATTTCGGTCTGGTCTATTAAAAACTTGGAGCATCGCTGGCTCGTGCTCATATCGGCAGCAGGTTTGCCTGCACCAGGAAGGCGAATATGACCAGCGAGGAGGCGAGCATGATCATGCTGTGCTTTATGCCTGCGACCACAGAGTTCTCCCCCACCTGCCCCGCTATCAGACCCATGAATATGGCCTGTATCACCAGTATGGTCACGAAAAGGGCCAGGTAGTAGCACCCTATCCCCTGGATGACACCGAAACCGGCACAGAGCACGTTGAAATACTGACAGGGGAAGACGTACGGGGTTATCTCGCAGGGGTCCTTAAAGGAGAGCATCAGCCCCCCCGCAGAGGAGGCGCCTGCGCTCTGGGCCTGGGAGGTCATCATGGGCACCAGCACGTAGATAATGGCGACGGATATGCCCACGAACATGAAGAATATCCCGTACATGACCATGACGTGCTGCCTGACCATGCTCTTCCTCTCCTCCTCCACGTCCTTGAGCGTGAGTAGGTCCTTGGACAGGGAATCCAGGGTGACCGAGATGTCCGCGCCGGAAAGGTAGGATTCCTTCATTATGTCCAGGGATTCACTCATGACACGGGATCCCCTGAACTTCTTCCCGAATATCTCCAGGGCCCTCAGGAACTCCGTCCCCCAGGTGAGCCGGTTGGAGAACTTCTTGACCTCAGGGGCGAGTTTTCCGTAGTTGGTTTTCGAGGACATCTTGACCGCCTCGGTCAGGCTCATCCCCGACTGCTTCAGGTTTGCTAAATCCCTGATGAAATTGGGGAACTCCTTCTCCACTCCCTTGAGCCACATGAACTGGAGATATCTGTGTATGAACAGGGGACCTATGACTATGAAGAGTGTGATAACGCCAACGTTGATTATCACGCTTATGTCCTGTGTAAGGACGCTGAAGAAGAGCAGGAACATGAGCCCCACTATCAGGGATATCAGCAGTATCCTCCTTTCCGGGTCCAGGTTTTCCATGAAACTTATCTTCATCATATCACTCCGAGGGGTATATGCTCCTTAACAGTACAATGAACCCCGCCGATATGAGGGGTATGAAAAAGAACACCAGGAAGGTCTGAAGCAGCAGCGTGTTCCCTCCCACCATGGGGGACATTATGGAAGACATCACAAGGAAGAAAAGCGTACCCACGATTATCAGGGTCACGTATATTTCCGTGTAAAAGGTTATCTGCTTTGAATAATCGTTCAGGTTCCTCCTGTAGACGTTCATGTATTCCCTGGACTTCTCGGTCAGGAACTCTGCGAGGTTTCCGCCCCTTTCTATAACGGAAAGTACGCCCCACAAAAGCTCGGCGAACATGGGAGAAGGGCTCCTGTTGGCCGCCTTGGTTATGGCCGTTACAGAGTCCATGCCCAGCATCCTTATGTCTCTGTATATCCTCCTGCATTCAATCCCTATCTCGCCCCCCCGCATGGAGACAGTCTTGAAAAGATCAGCCACCGTCACGTTGGCCGAGGCCGCCGTTGACATGTAGATTACCGTGAAGGGTATGGAATGCTCTATCCTCGTTTTTATGCTGTTCCCTCTTATGTTCGGGTAATAATACCCCATAAGGAAGACGCCGGAAGCGATCACCAGGGAAACGATTATGGCAAGCGTGTACGAGTAGGGCGCGGAGGCGGTGGTGAGGGTCACGAAGAAGGAAAGGGCCATCACCGAAATCATGAAGGCGACGAAGGCCCCGAATATCAGGGTGGAGAGGTATTCCTCCACGGAATACCTTATCCTGGCCTGCTTAAGCGAAAACTTCAGGGGATCAAAGTATTCGGCATAAGGCCTTATTATGTCCCCGAACAGCCTGAAAGATATTTCCTTTAACATGATTCCCCGGGTCCCATGACCCAAGACCTCCTATATTTCTTGCACGAGATTTATAACCCTGTCAGGATCAGAATAATAACCGTTTATTATCTTGGCTACGTCTTTGTAGTCGAATATCTTCCTGTCCTTCATCCATTCCAGTATGCTCCTGCGGACGGTGAGCTCATCCTTGAGCGTCTTTTCGGTGAAACCGAGCACCTTGGATATGCTCTCCATCACAAGGGACTTGGACTTGTGTTCGAAAACGTCCTGTATCGGTTTCCACTTGAAAATGACGTCCGTTTCCGGCCTTTTGCCCCTCATCCCCTTCAGCTCCAGGATTTCGTTCATTCTCCTGACGTACCTGTCCTTGATCTTCACCTGAGTGAGGAAGAGTATTATGTCTATGTTCTCTATGAGGGCGGGTGGCAGCGATATGGGTTCGGTGGTGAGCCTGTCCATCAGCTGATCGAAGGACGCGGCGTGTATGGTAGCTAACCCACTGTGTCCCGTGGCGATCTGCTGGAACAAAACGTAGGCCTCTTTCCCCCTGACCTCACCCACTATTATGTAGTCGGGTCTCTGCCTGAGAGATTCCTTGAGAAGATCGAAAAGGCTTATATCCCCGGTCTCCTTTCCCAGGGACACGGGCGTCCTGGCCACCTCAGGGACCCAGTGGGGGTGGGGAAGGCGCAGCTCGGGAGTGTCCTCTATGGACACTATCTTCAGGGATGGCTTTATGAACAATGAAAGGGCGTTCAGTAAGGAGGTCTTTCCTGTGGCCGTACCACCGGAGATGAGGATGGATTTCCGGTTCTCCATGGCCAGCCAGAGGTAGGCAAGCTCCGTGCTGTCGACCGTCCCGTACTCCAGCATGTGTATTGGTGTCAGCGGGCTGGAGGTGAATTTACGGATGGTGAAATTGGACCCCCTCCTGGCTATGTCCGTCCCGAGTGTGGCCTGCACCCTGGATCCGTCCTGCAGGGAGCCGTCGATCAGCGGCTCCGCCACCGAGACCGACTTCCCGCACTTCTGCGAAAGCTTCATGGTAAAAGAGTCCAGCTCGTCCTTGTCCTTGAAGAATATGTTGGTTATCATCGATCCCAGAAGGGGATTCCTGTGGTATACGTATATGGGTATTCCGTGTCCGTCGCAGGAGACATCCTCTATGTCCTCGTCCCTCATGAGGGGCTCTATCCTCCCCAGCCCGATTATGTCCCTCTGGGTGTAATAAGCAAGCGTGTCCCTCTTCCTCTTGTCCGCGTGCATGGAAGACATTATCTTTTTGACCTCCTCCATGACCAGTTCCTTCGCCTTTATCTCTCCCAGGCGGAAGAAATCCACGTCGAGCTTCTCCTCCAGCTCCCTCTTTATGTCCTCGACTACCTTCCGATCTTCGGGGGTTATGTGGGGCTCGACCACATTGTATACCATGGCGTTCTGTTTGTCGTCCCATCCTATCCTGGCGTACGCGTATACCTTCTCGTTCTTTTTAGGATGGGAGGGGATGAGAGGATACATCATCTTCATGTTCCTCATCTTTTCCCTGTCCTCTGAGGATATCGGGGTCTCCAGTATGGTGGGCGTCTTGGGGAGGGTTATGTCCATGCCGGGCATCATGCCCGCGACAACTCCCTTCTCACCGCCTTTTTCGGAGGGTCCCTGCGGCTCTCCGGCCCCGGGAAGGGGTCCCTTTCCGGAAACCTTGAAGATGCTCGAGGGGGCATTTACCTCCATCGGTTTGTTCTTTTTTTCCTCATCCTTTTTTTGCCCCAGGTATGCCCTCTTCATCTTCCTCACTATGGAAACCGGGCTGGGAATCTTGGAAGAAGGTTTTTTCACCCTTAAATGTCTCAATTTTTTCATGAATATCGACCAAAAGATTTACATTATTAATATTCTGTCTCCTTTCTTATAAATTACGACAACGCCCAAATCACTAGACACCTGCCCACCGAAATCAAAGGTTTCGTTCAGCGATCCGAGGCTGGAAAATTCATAAGTCCTGCTCCTCGGTATGCTCACGTTAAGACCCCTGTCAGACAGATCCATTATGTACATCTGGTTGGATATCTTCCTGGGGACCTCTATCGTAACCGATGAATTGAACCCCTCCTTGGCGGCCAGGCTGACTATGTTGGACATGACGTACTCCTTGACTCCGGACATCTGATCCCCGGTGGTTATTGAGAGGTAGTGGGACTGGTACATGGAAAAAAGAGTGAAGGCCGAGATGAAAATGGCCACGCTTATGGAGAAAATGAGCACCTGCTCGAAAACGATGGTCTGGCCCTTCTTTTTGCCCATGTTATATATTTGTGCCTTTACTTATAGAATTTTTACCATTACCTTGGAATTCACGTAATCGCTGGAATAGGGGCCTGTCCCTACCTGGGTCGTTGTCCCGCCGTAATTCAGCATCAGCGTGTTCGCACCCTGCTCCCTTCCGGAACCCGCGGGTTCGAGGGTTATGTTGTAGGTCTTGCCCTGATCCTCATTGTAAAGGCTCCTGTAATGGAGCGTGTATTTGACCATGTTCTGTCCCCCCGTACTGATGCCTTCCATGAGAATATACCCGGGATTCTGGACCTCCCCGTACTCCGCGACCTCGTCGGTGTTTCCCGGAGTGAGTATGACCTTCCCTTCGGTGATCAGGGGCTGCTGGCTGTATACAGTATACACAAGGGAGTTGGAACCCTCGTCCAGCACGAGACTCCCGTCGACCGGTATGGTGCGCTTCTCTTCGCACCCTCCCTCGGTAACGCAGGAGCGGGCGATGTCCACTATCGCATTGTCCACATCCGCCATGAACTTGGCGGCGGATGCGTGCTGACTGAGAGTCCCCTGCTTCTCTATCATGGGCCTGGCGAACATGTATGAGCCTCCCACCAGGCTGACAACTAGAAAGGCGATTATGACGACGGAGATCACCGAGACCTGTCCCCTCTTCATGAATAACTATTGGCTGAAGTTGTTTAAATGTTTGGAAAGACTTCACCACCAACTCTATCCGGAGGTTTAAAACTACCTATCGTATTTTTTATGGAATATTCCAAAACAAAACTATTTAAAACTCTAGAATATTCTATAAACATGGCTTCAAATCTTTTTGATGCAAACAAGGCGGATTCCGGGAAGGGAAAGAAAATGGGGAATCTGACGCTCCGTATTTTCGATACGATCTGCAGCAGATGGCCGACCAATCCTCTGGAAGTGGCCAGAGAGCACGGAGACCGGGGGAAGACCAAGAGTCTCTCCGCCAAGTATCTCTATCACTTCAACAAGCTCGAAAGAGCACACATGATCAAAATGAAAAAAATCGGCAACAGCTACGTTGCGTGGCCCGTGGATATGGAGAAGCTCAGGGTCCTGCATGAAATGCTGAGCACGGGAGATTGACCATGTTCGACATCGTGAAGAAACTGATGTTCGCGAGGGAGATTGATTTTGAGGAAGGGGAAATAAACCTTCTGGGGCATCCCATCATCATGTGCCCAATAGCGACTTTGGTGGAAATAAGAAGGTTCCTGGAAAATATTGATGCAACAGCCCTGCTGTACCGTGCATCGAAAAACAGCGGTCTGGATTACATGAAGGACATGAAAAAGAAATTCGGGATGAAGCCCCGGGACCTCATGAAATGGGGGGTCAATACCATAAGCCTCGCTGGATGGGGGAAGACCAAGATACTCAACGTGGATTTTGACAAAAAGGTTGCAAGACTCGTTCTGGAGGACTCCAGCTTCGTGAGATGTTATGGAAAGTCCAAAGAACCAGTGGATGACGTATTCAGGGGATACATCGCCTCGGCTGCCACGATTTTCTTCAGAACGGATGCGGATGCGATAGAAACCAAATGCAAAGCGAAAGGGGACCGCTTATGCGAAGTCATTGCAAAGCCCAGAGGGAGATTCGATACCAAAAAACCGGGAATAAAAAAACAGCTTGTAATCGAGGGCTTTGAGAATCAAGAGGGAAAATATAAACGAAAAGGAACATAAATAGATATATATGTACCTGAAGTACATCAGGGTCACAGTTCCTTATTACATGCCCATCGCTGTTCTTGGTCTCCTCTTGGGCGCCGTGCTGACAACGGGCTTCCTACCTGATTTCAGAATATTATACGCGGCGGCGAGCATCTGTTTCATCGTGGGGGGTTTCAACACCCTCAACGGTGTATATGACCGTAACATAGACAGTATAAACAAGCCGGACAGGCCGATAGCCAGCGGGTCCATGTCCAGTAAGCAGGGACTCATTTATTCGCTCATGCTTTATTCAATTGCCTTCTTGCTTTCAATACCGGTTGGGGTGAATTTCATCATAATTGCCGTGGTCTCCATAATAATCACGGCCTCATACTCCATCCCGTCTGTTTTCCTGAGAAAGAAATTCATAATAAACACGCTCACCGGACTCGTATTTTACGGCATCCTCTGCCCCCTGGCGGGCTGGGCCATGTATCCGCATCTTCCTGTGCCGGTATTTTTAATAGTTTTCATATTCATTTTCGGCTCCGGCATAGCGATAACCAAGGATTTCCAGGACGTCCGGGGAGACAGCATGTACAGGATAAAAACCGTGCCCACGGTGATGGGCATACCCAGGGCACTGGCTCTGGTATCCTCCCTGATAATCCTCTCTTTCGTTTACATGATGCTGGCATACGCGGCAGGATTCGTGGACATCAGATATCTCAGCGTTTTCATATTCATACCATGGGCCTTTTACGCCGTGAAGGGACTGGACTCGAAAAACGGGGATAAGACGTATTTCATAAAAAACATGCTGCTGGCAATATCGGTAGAGTTGCTGCTGATCGTCGTGACGCTTCTTTAACTACCGCATGTCCTGAAAGCGCGGCAAAAACAAATCAGAGGTTTCACAGTTGGGTCTTCTTGACAACAAGCCCCTTCTTTCCCATGAACAATTTGTAAGCGTTCGTTCCGTGTTTCGTCCTTCTCATCTTCCTTATCATCACTGATCTGTCGGATGTCTCCCCCAGGCCCAGGAAGGTCAGGATAATGACACCGTCGACAACGAACTCTATGACACCATCCCTTGAGAGGGCCTTTGAATCCTCGAGTATCTCCGAGGTTATGATTGAGGTTACCCCGGCCTCCTTGAGAATCCTGGTTATATGGTAGAACTTCTTTCTGACGGAAGCCTCGTCCTTTATGTACAGCCCCATGAGAGATATCGGGTCTATTACCGCCCTCTTGGCCTTTATATCCTTTATCGCCTCCACCAGCCTAGCGGAAACGTCGGATACCTCGAAGGGGTTCTGGTAGACTATCTTGAGTTTCCCGTTCTTTTCAAATTTCCCGAGATCCCATCCATATAACTTCATGTCCTCCTTTATGTCCTCTGGATCCTCCTCCATGGTGAGGTAGACCCCCGGCTCGCCTTTCTTGATTCCTTCAAGCAGGAACTGGGTGCAGAAGGTGGTCTTTCCGGTTCCTGTACCTCCGGTGACCAAGTTGGTGGATCTCCTGACCAGCCCGCCGGAGATCATCTTGTCCAGGCCCGGTATGCCCGAAGACACCCTTTCTGTTTTTTCGGCCATGTTATAATTTATCCGTTTTTAACTTAAATTGTTTTTTGGAGAATCATTTTTTCCTCTCGATAACGTAATCGGCAAATTCCGAGAGCATTTTCCTGATTTCATCAGGAAGTTCGGATATGATTTCCTTGGCCTCCCCCACCAGCTCCCTTGCCTTATTCTCGGTGTATCCGAGGCACCCATGCCTCTCGAAGAGCTCCCTGACCCAGAGGACGTCCTCCTTTGTCGTCTTAACCCGGGGCTTGTTGAGTATGCGAATCAGGTCGTTCCGCTCCTCATCCGAGCACCTGTCCATGCAGTTGACCACTATGAGTGTGCGCTTGCCCTCCTTTATGTCACAACCTACCTCGTCCCTGCCCTTCCCCTCGGTGAGGTCCAGCAGATCGTCCGCTATCTGGAAGGCCGGCCCGGCCTTGAGCCCGAATTCCTTTATCTTGGAGATGACCTCCTCTTTGGCTCCCGCAACTATGCATCCCCCTATTATGGGGTGCATGAAATAGTAGGCGGTCTTGCCTTCGATCGTCCTGAAATAGTCGTCTTCATTCGGGGAGTCGTTATCCCGCAGGTTCATGTCCATGGTCTGGCCCTCCGCGGTCCTGGAGCAGGTGGAAATGGTTTCCTTTATCAGCCTTATGACAATGCTCTCATCCAGACCCTTCTCAAGGCCGGAGAATATGAGTTCATACACCTTCTCCGACATGTAGTCTCCCACGTTTATTCCGTGGTCGACCCCGAATCTCTTCCAGACGGCCGGCTGCCCTCTCCTGACCTCGTCACCGTCCTCTATGTCATCGTGGACGAGGAACCAGTTGTGCATGATCTCACAGGAGGCCGCGAAGGGAAGCACCTTTTTCGTGTTCCCTCCCATGGCCTCGCAGGCCATTATTGCCAGGACCGGACGTATCCTCTTGCCACCGGTACCCATGTGGTACCAGATCGCGTCGTGGAGATTGGGGATTCCCTCCCTGGGTATTACCCTCTCTATCTCTTTCTCTATAATCTTTCCCTTCTCTTTCAGCACCTTCTCAACGCCTTCGATCATGCCCTTTCCCTCTTGTATATTTTGTTTATAAAATTTAAACCATATATGTTTTTATTATGGAAAAAGGGTGATTCGGCTGAACGTTATCGGTTTGGAAGATGTAGACTCGGGGAATCTGAACGTGGGGAGCAAGGCGCTCAGGCTCTCAGAGGTCGTGAGGAACAGGATTCCGGTCCCGAGGGGATTCGTGATTACCTCGGAGGCATACCAGTCATTCCTCAGGTTCAACCGCATGGAAGAGAAACTGGAGGGGATGGTCTCCGGGCCTGACCCGGAAGACATAGGCCGGCTCATAGAGACTTCCAAGGCCATACGCGGGATGTTCGTGAACTCCAGGATTCCCGAATCACTGGAGAAGGAGATATCCAGGGCGTACAACCGCATGTTCGTGAGTATGGAAGCGAAAGAGGTCGGGGGAGCGGCTCTGGACTTCATAAAGGCGGGAAGGGAACAGGTCAGCGTGGCCGTGAGGGCCTCCCCCTTCGCGGGCAACGGGTCCTCCTTCCCGGGAGTCTGCGACTCCTTCCTGAACGTGGGGGGGATGAAGGGCCTGCTGGAGCACATCAAGGCATGCTGGTCGTCAGCATTCTCGCCCAAGGCGCTCTATTACGCCATCAAGAAGGGGAAAGATCCCCGCAAGGGCATGGGTGTGATCATTCAGAAGATGGTAAACTCGGAAAAGTCCGGAGGGGCTTCTTTCCTCGGTGACAGGGTGGTGATAGAGGGTGCATGGGGGCTGGGGAAATCCCTCTCTGAAGGCAGCGTCTCCCCGGACAGGTATTTCCTGGATCCGGAAACGGGGGATGTGTCCGGAAAGACGGTGGGAAACAAGACATACATGTACAGCAAGGATCCGGTCTCCGGGAAGACCAAGAAACTGCCAGTCCTCAAGGAACGGGTGTCATCGGAGCTCCTGGACGGGGAAGAGATCTCCAGCATATTCAAAATCCTCAGAAGAATCCGGGAGGTTTTCGGGAACAGCATATCGGTGGACTGGGCACTGGAGAGGGGCAAACTTCACGTGATACAGGCCAGGCCGATGTCATGGAGCCCGCCCGAATCCGAGGAGGACGGAGAGATAAAGGGTTTCGGGGTCTCCCCGGGAACCGGGAGGGGGACTCTCAAGGTGCTGGAAAGTCTGAGCGATTTCAGCGGAGTGACGCCGGAAGACATCATAATTACAAGAAACATGAATCCCGACCTTTCCCTTCTGATGGGGAAGGCAGGCGGCATAATATCCAGCGGTGGCGGGCTCTTCTCCAACGTCTCGTCCATGGCGAGGGAATTCGGAACTGCCTGCATAGTCGGGATAGACACCGGTCCACTGGAACCCGGAAAAATGGTGAGGATAGACGGTGCGGCTGGTGCCTTATCATATGACAGGCCGGAGGAACCGCCCTCTCCCGACGGATACGAAATAGTGGACAGCGGGGCCCCCAGCGCCACCGAGGTCTTCATGAACATGGATTTCAGGTATGAATTCGATCCCGACCAGGATTTCGACGGCATAGGCGTTCTTGATCCCTCCGGACTGTTCGGGGAAAGCGATCCCCTGTTCATGCTGAGGAGCAGCCCGGGAGAATTCGAAAGCGCCCTCAGAAGGGTGGAAGGCGTCGCGGAGAGCGCATCCCCCAGGATGGTCTGGTACCGCCTTCTCTCGCCACGGCAGGAAGGGGAGAGGAACCCCATGCTGGGGTGCAGGGGGATGAGGATGGTGCTGGAAAACCAGGAGCTCTTCGGCAAGGAAATAGAGATCATAAAGAAAATGTACGAGAAGGGGATACAAAACGTGGGCATAGTCCTACCCTTCGTGACCAGCGTCAAGGAGCTCAGGATAATGAAGGACGTGGTCCCTTCCTACCTGAAGACCGGTGTGGAGATATCGGTCCCCTCTGCCGCCCTGGAAATGGAGACCTTCGTGAACGAGGGTGTGGACTTCGTTCTAATAAACCTTTCCGAGCTGTCCAGGCTCACCCTTGGTGTGGATCCCTCCAATCCGAGGGTCTCCACGTTATACACGGAGAGCAGCAGGGCAGTGATGAAACTGATAAAGATGGTCGTGGAGGCGTGCAGGGGCCAGGCGGACGTCTCCGTCCTCATGAGGGGATACGACCAGATAACCGTGGAAAGGCTGTTCGACGCGGGAGTGGACTCCATGTCCTTCGATCCCGAGTTCGTGGAGCAGGGGAAGAACGAGATATCCCGCCTTGAAAAGAAATTCCTTCTTGACAGGATGAGAACGAGAGGGGCTACTTCTTCTTCTTTCCCCTGAAGAGCGCCTTGAAAGGGGCCAGAATCAATTTCAATGCCTTCCAGCCGGTCCTGAGTATGGTGTACAGGAAGAAAAGCCCTATGCCGGTGACACCGAACCAGAGTATGTTGAAGAGGGTTATGGGTATTTCCAGCCCCAGGAAGTAGTTGCCGAAGATCGGGAACAGGGCTGCCACCAACCCTATTATTGCGGCCTTGGCCAGTATCTTGACCAGCTTGTAGGCCACTATTATGAAAACTATCATTATGGCCAGGACCGCGAGTATGAAGGGGTCGGAAAGCATCTCCAGTACCATATTAATAATTTCCCCTGATAATTAAATAATGGATCTGGAAACCTCGCTCCGGGAGGAAACCGAGAAATGGCTCCTGAGGGTCAGGGAAGAGGTCAAGAAAACCAAACTCCTCGATCAGGAGAGGAAAGAGGTCCTCACCAACATCAACGCCTACGTGAAGGACTCCGAATACTTCCTGAAAAAGAACGATCTAATAAGGGCGTTCGAGGCGGTCATCTGGGCCTGGGCGGTCCTGGAGAGCGCCAGGGAATTCGGGGCGCTGGAATAGAAATCATCACTTCGATTTCTTTATGTATTTAAGAATCTCACCCGAAAATTCCCCGAAATCGGTGAGCTTATTTTTCAGTAAATCAAAAACCGTCCTGTCGTCCACACGGCCATACCTATGAACAAGCACGTTCCTGAAGGCTCTCATCTTTCTCAGCTTGCCGGAGACCTTCCTCGAGATTATCTCATTTTTCTCAAGCTTCTCGAAAATGTCAATCTCGCTGCTGGGAAGCCCCATCCTCATTCCGACTATAATCATGTTGCAGATGTCTATCGCGCATTCCACGGATATGTGAAGAAGCCTTTCGCATGCCCTTTTCTTTTCCGTCGATTTTTCATAGCTTCCGAAATCCTCCGGGATTATTTTCCTCAATTCGTTCACGTATCCTTCCATCTCGTCTATTTTGGCCAGGATCCTTTCCTTATCTAGCATGGGTAACAGCCCCCAGATATTGGTAATAGTATTTCTTGAATTCCTCGAAGTCCTTCACCGTCCTGAAAGCGATGCCATACAGCATCTCGTCGTTTTTGCTGAGCAGCACCTTCCCTTCCTTCAGGACCCTTGCCCTCACAAAAAGGGGAAGTTCCCGGAAGATGCTGACGTCCACATTCCCGCCCCTCGCCAGGCCGGTGTATTTCAGGGCCTCCCTGAAAGGGATCTTCTTGTCCGTGACCCCCTCCCTGAGAACGAGGCATATGTCCAGGTCAGAGCCATCAGCGGCCTCGCCCCTTGCACGGCTCCCGAACAGGATCACTGCTACCACATTCCCGTCCCTTTCCGCTTCCCTGATCA
Organism: uncultured archaeon; assembly: GCA_964441265.1. GTDB lineage: Archaea > Aenigmatarchaeota > Aenigmatarchaeia > QMZP01 > QMZT01 > JAFGDH01. Next base: position 19,302 of record CAYYKJ010000011.1, on the reverse strand, counting down.
ATTCCCTTCCGAGGTCGCCCATGGCCTTTTCCACGTCTTTCATAGTATCTTTTTGGCCCACGCATTTAAAAAATCAGTCTCCGTTCCTCATGGGCGCTGGAATAAGTGCTCTTTGTCTAACCCCGGACCAGATCAAAGGTGAACGGGCCAAGGTCTCCCACTCTGAACTCTACCTCATAGGTTGAAGATCTGTCCCAATCGAAGTTACCCCGGCACATTTCACTCACGCTTTGGCTGAAGCTGCCCGTATCCCTGCAGCCGGAATATCCCCTGGAATAATAACTGGTCGAATAATAGCTTCCCCCTGTGGAAGACATGTACGGATTGTAGCCGGAACTCTCCTGCCTGCAGGATATGCAGTTGGTGGCCAGTGTTTGCATGTTGATGCGGTTACATCCATGTTCCCTTTTGCCCCCGTCTTCTTCATGCTCTATGACGGTGACCTCAAGCCTGACCGAGCTGGAGCTGGTTATGCTGCAGATGTTGGTCCAGGATAATTCTACCTTAGGTTTGTCGTAATAGACTGCTGGAGCGCCCCCGGCCCTCGCGGACTCCGAAACCAGCTTCTTCCCATCCTGCTCGATCACCAGGTTCGGCTTGGCGAAGTTGTCCTTCACCCGGTTGTTTATCTCCCACCCCAGGGCGAAGGCGTCGTTAGTTATGCCATCGAGCTGCGAGAAGCACTGGGTCATTGACTGCATGACCCGAGAGGCCTCCCCTGCCTGCGCCATGGTCTGGTAGGCGGCGCTTCCTCCCGTGCTGATGCTCCTCGGCCTCGCCATGTCCAGGCACATCCTGAACTGCAGCCAGCGCATGACCAGCCTGAGCAGGAGCATGATCAGCTGGGGCGCCCCCATTAGGAACTTGCAGGTGCTGGCCATTGTCTTCGAAACAAATTCCATGACATCTTCAAATCCCCCTCCGATCCCCGGGACCGAATAAATCAGCCTCGGGAGCACGCAGAAGGCCAGCCCAGCTGTAAATCCTTCTTTGAGTGCGCTGGTGTACTTGTCCTCTTCTTCCTCTTTGCTGAACCAGCTGAACGGCGCCTCCTTTATCCCCGTCCCTCCGGAATTTCTGACTATCGTGTTTATTATGAGAACCACCAGGAAAACGGCTGTCACTATCAGCGCAACGGTTCCAGCAGCCTCAACATTCTTCTTGCTGAATATTGAGCTTATTGTCTTCGAAAGCCCTGATCTGCCTCCGGAAGTCTCTATATCCCCGACATCTTCAACATTCTTCTCAGCCTCTTCCAGATTTTCATCAGGCGCGGGAAACCTTCCCGGAAGAGTGCCAGAAGTATCGTCCTCTTCCGAGTCTTCCGGAACGCAGCACCAGCAATAATGATCGACAGGATCACCCGGGTCCTTATAACACTCATCGCAAGTGAGGCCCGAATATTCCCCTTCACTCACCCGCTCCCATTCCCCCTCACAAGATCGCCTCTCAATTGCCTTGACCGGATCGCACTGGGCATAACCTGTATGTTCAGGGTATTCATCATTGCATGCTGATTCACACGCAGTGGCACCAATCCCTTGACACTCATCGGAAGTATAATCAGTGAATCCTATCCCGCCGGTCTCCGGCTGGTAATCATCCTCGCTGTAGGGGATCCCGAAGGTCTCTCCTTCCTGCGCCCCTGCTGTCTCCGCACCTGCCTCTTCGTCTTCCCCTCCGTTGGTTCCTTCCTCCTCTTCCTGCTCATCCCCATTAGTCCCCTCTTCTTCCTCTCCCCCGTTTGTTCCCTCTTCGTCATCTCCGTCTCCCGTGTCTTCTTCGTCGTCCCCGTCGCCGCTTGTGTCCTGCGTGTCTTTGTCATCATCCCCTTCCTTGTCCAGGCCCGCGTCGCCCCAGAGCTTGTCCGCCCCCAGGCACACCGCGCAGCCGGCCGCGATCCTGATCAGCCACTGGAATATGCCTTCCACCTCTTTGTAGACCTTGTCCGCCTGCCTCCTCTGATCGAGCATTGACCTCAGGTTGTCGTTCAGCTCCGGCTCTATGGTGATGGTCCCGAATTCCTTCGAACGGCTCTCGTAAACGAGCCCGTTCGCATACCTGTAGAACATGGTGAGATTGGGCGTCCCCAGCGGGACGTCCCCGAAGGTCTGGTCCGGGTCGTCGGTGATCTCCTCGGAAATGGTGATAGTGCTCGGGACGCGGAAGGTGCAGATGTATCTCGACTGGTCGGGCGACGCCTGCTCCTGGGTGACCTTCCTGCACATGGAACTGTGGGCGTTCACCTTCCCGTCCGCGAGGGTTATCTGGGAGTCATAGACCTCCAGATCGGATATGTCCCCGTCCTCCCTGTTCCTCAGGGACACGGTGGCGTTGAACATGGAATACTCCATACCGCAGCTCCCTCCCGCGGTGTTCACATGGCACTTGAACCTGGAGGGCTTGGGATAACTGTTAACGTCCAGATGTATGTCGAAGGGGTCGGTCCCCTTCTTCACGTAGACCTTGAAGCTGCCCCTTGCCTGCTTACCCGTGCTCTTGGAGGTGGCCACCAGCTCCACGGTTCCTGACCCGTCGTCGCACCTCTGGAAGAATCCCGGATCTACGTAAAGGCTGCACTTGTACATCTCCTCCCGGTGGGCGCCCACCGAGGCGGAATTCTTGAGCTCGCAAAGGACGGATTCCTCTGTCGGGGATATGCCCCTGCCCTTGGTGAGCTTTCCGGAAGCGTCCTGTGCGTTGAAATTGAAAGACCAGGAAAGCTCGCCATCCGGCTCGTGGAGAAGCTCGGCGTTCTGTATGACTATGAAATCCCCGGCCTTTTGTCCCAGGGCAATTGAGTTGGACTCCAGGCAGTTTATGTTGTTCCCGTAATAACCGGTATCTGAATCGATCTGGTTGTCGACGAATTCTATGTAGGGTGTGACGGGCGCTGCATAGACCTGGTAGTTGGTGTTCAGGCCCGCCCTGAAGGGGGTGTCCTGGCCCGGGAGCTTGAGGCTGAAGTTCATGTTCAGGGGCATGTTACCCACGTCCCCCTCACTCATCTGATCGCAACCCGCGGCGGAAAGGAACTTGTCCACAGGTATGGTACACGAAACCGTGTAGCCCTGGGTGCTGCAGTATCTGGAAGTCCCGGTTATGCTGACCGAATTGAACTTTATGTCCTCCTGGAGTATGCTCGGGGTCTCGGTGGTCTCAGTGAGGCGCATCTTCATCTGGACCTGCTGGGGGTTGGAGCTGGGGTGTCCGGGGCAGTAGAGGGAATCAGGAGTGATTGCCTGGATATCCAGTCCCTTGGCCTCGGGTATGACGGAAACCGTAATCGGGTGGGTTACGTCATGGCTGCTGGACCCGTCGGACACGAGCATCTTGAGGGTCTCCTCTTGGTCACCCGCATCAGCTCCCGAGGGTATGTCCACCTCGATCGTGCATGCATAATAATTGGGCTGCTGCCTTTCGCAGGTTCCGGACCTTATCCATCCGCTAGGGCTCAAGCTCACGCTGGAGATCCCGGCCTCGTCGAAATCCACCGTCCTCACGAAGATGTCAGCGGCGGTGGAATTCCCGGCCTCTCCTTCTATGTAATCCGGGTTGACCTTCTGTATATCCGGCTGCGGCCCGGCGGTGGCCTCGATTAGGTCGACCTGATAAACCTCGGATATGAGGTCGGTACCCTTTATCTTGGCCATCAGGGGGAAGTCATCGGCGGAATAGCCGGAGGGGATGTCGAAGCTGGCGGTGCAGCTGTAGAAGTCCTTATCCGCGCTCCCGGAATCCGTGTCCTTGGTGCAGCTCATTGTCTGGTCGGACTTGTCCATGTAGGAATACCTGAAGGAGGGGCTGGAAGATACGTAAGAGGGATATTTTATGTAGGTTTGCACGCTGGCGTCGGTGGTCTTCCCCTTGGTCATGGGGTCGGGAGCCACGTAGAGTATGTGGAAGCTGGGTTTCGGGAGGTCCACGTAAATCTTGTAGGGTTTCGAGACCAGCGGATCGCTAAGGGACGGATAGGTGAACCTCAGGTTGAGAGTGACTCCGAGCTTCTTCATCTGGCATATGTCGTCAGCAGGTATGGAGCAGGTGAACACGTTGTTGGATTCCTGGCAGTTTATCTCGGAATATCCGCTACCCGTGGAATATTCCTGCTTGCCCGGATCCTCAAGTATGTTGTCCGCCCTTGCCCTCACTGTCAGGGTGGAATCGGATATGCAGTCCAGCCTTCCGGCATAGGTTATGCTGAGGTCCGGGTCGGGCGGGGGAGAGCGGACCTCCATGAATGTGTTCGCCCTGAGAGTCTCCGGGTTCCCCTCTCCGTCGAATCCGTTGAGCCTGAATTCCATGGATCTCACCCCGGGGGTGGTCCCCGCGGGCACGTCCACGGTGAGCGGGCATTCATAGTGCTCTATGTCCGGGAAGCTCTCCTTCTTGGCGCAGGTCACCGTCTCCCAGGAGCCGTCAAGGTACCTGTACTCGAAATCCCCTCCGGAAAAGGTCACGGAGTCCGGATAGTTCACATGGAGGTAAGCTGTGGAGTCCGCGCTCTCTCCGGCGGTGAAAATCTGCGTGGTCATGTGGTCGACAGCCATGCTAGGGGGCGGGAAGGTCACCATGAGGTTGACCCTGCTCGTGTTGGTCTCCACCTCCCCGAAGGTGAACCTGTAATAAAGATCAAGATTCTCGTTGAGCAATCCGCATATCTCACCCTCCGGTATCCTGCACCTGTACGAATTCCCCATGGGCGAATCGCAGTCCAGCGTCTGGTAGTTGGAGCCGTCCAGGGTGTATTCCTTAACGGGAGAGGAACTGGTGGGGTTGCTGACCGTTATGGTGGCGGCTAATTCGCTGTCGATTCCGCAGTCGAATGGGTTCGGACTGAGATCGGACAGGGATACGGAGGGCGAAGGTTTCTTCAGCGTCACCGGGTAACCCGCGGAGACCCTGCTCCCGTCATCGTAAAGGAAATACATGGTTATGGTCGAGGTCCCGGGTGCATCGCATGCAGGAAGGTTGGACACCGGTATCTCGCATTCATAAGTATACTTGTCCGTTATCTGGCAGGTCATGTGGCTCTCGCCGGGCTCCTGCCCGTCTATTTCATACCCGAAATCTGTGTAATAGCATTCCTCCTGGGCGCAGCTTATCATGCTGGAGTTCTCCACGTGCACCTTGGCGCTTATCACCTGGCCGCTTTCGCAGGTGATTATCTGGGGCCCGAAGTCGTCTATGGCCAGGGAAGCCCCTCCTATGTCACCCTCCCCCGAAGGGAGGTCTTCCCCGGTAGAGTAGAATATCACCGGATTGGAAATGTCCCCGTCGCCCCCGAAAACGAAGCTCCACCTCTTGGGAGCCCCCTCGAAGGTGTTGCCGGACTCTATATCCGTGGAGAACACGGGATTGTCCGTCCCGGAGGGGTCCACGTCACCATCGTCCCCCATTAGACCGTAAAGCTTGTCCACGGTGGAGGAGGAAACCAGGGCGAAAACGCTCCTGTTGACGTAGCTGGAGGGTATCCTGTTCCGGGCCTCTATGTAGTTCTTCACGGGACCCGGATTGACCCCGGGATCGAGGTAGAGATTCAGCCTGTCGACGTCATAGCTCTCGTGTTCGAAGCTTTCCGGTCCTATCCCGGAACCGGTCTTCTCCACGTGGTCCCACGAACCGGTCCAGACCGTCCTGCCCTCCACGTCCATCTTGACTATGGCCATGAAGTTTGCGCTCCCCCCGGTGGAGACGTCCGACCACTTCATCTCCTCCTCGTGGACTGGTATGCTCCCCGAGGGGCTGGTCCCTATGTGGGGCGGGTCCCCCCTGAGTATGCACTGGACCGGATTGTAGTCCCTGCACACGTAGAAATACACCTTTCTCATCTGGGCGCTATCGCTCCGGCTCTCCAGCTTGATCGACATGTAGTGGGCGTTTCTGGCGTAATCATACTCGAATGTGAATTCCTTGTCCATCAGGTCACCGAATCCCTGGATTGAAGCCGTCGCCTGGTCGGTGTCCCCGAATATGTTTATCTGGTAGGCGCTGGCGAAGGTCACGGAAAGCATCAGATAGGAGGCGATGACTGCGAAAATCTGCAGCACCAGAAGCCCGGGGTTGATTTTCATCAGCAGCTTACCTCCTGTTCCCCGGAGCTCACCGGGGCGATCCCGCAGGAGGCGAGAGCACTTGTCATCTCAGACGCCTCCGTCTTGTTTATGGACCCTGAAATGCCTTCGGCCACGGGCACGTATACGTAGACCTCTTCGTCGCCTTCGCTGAAGGTGAAGGTGCCCTCCGTCACGCCAACCCTCTGCTGGGTGGAATTGTCGAAAACCTCCGAATACACGGTGAATTCCTTCGGGTAGAAACCCGTCTCGGTCACCGAATCCTGTAGCTCGTTACCCGAGTCTATGTTGTTGAGCATGACGGAATACTGGTCCCCGCTGTACCTGTTGGGATTAACGGGCTCGAATTTGGAGGACACTATGTAGTTTCCCGTTGCGGTGATTTTCGCCGGACTTCCGGAGACCGTGTAACCGTCGAAGTCACCGCTTCCCAGTGAATCCCCGGCAATCGTGTTCACCCCGTAGAAATACACGGAGACCTCCCCCGCAACCTCCTTGAGCGTTATGTTCAGGTATGCGAGGTCTCCCGAACCGGCCACCTCGCCGTGGTTCCTGTATCCGGGGGCGTACACGTTGAGCTGGCCGAGGGTCAGGCAGGGCCCGTCTCCCTCGGATATGCCCTCGCTGTCCGTCTCCCCGAGATCGCATATGTCGTAAATTATGGTGGCTCCCTCCACGGGCTTCCCCTCCGAATCGCTCACATTTATCCTGTAATGGCAGTTAGACTCTTCAATGCACTCCCTGGCGTACTCCTCGTTCCCCAGCACATCCAATTCACCTTCGCTGGGCTTGTTCCTGTCTATGCAGACCATTGTGGCAAAATTGAAAAATTCCCCGGTTTCCGTGTCCCTAACCGAGAATACCATGGGGTACCTTACCGAGTACATGACAGCCACGGGGACGACGCAGACGTCCAGGAAGGGTATCACCCTGGTGGGCTCCACGATTATGGGAGGGGCGGGAGTTACCGCGAAGTTGCTTTCCAGATCCCAGTCGCCGTACTTCACGGGAGAATCCATATCCAGGTCTATCTCCGGGTACATCCTCCCGTTAATCTCTGCCAGGGCGTAGACCGGGTCGTCCCCATACACGGGCACCTCGTTCCATGCGGTTGAAATGACAACCGCCTTTATCATCTTCTCCATGGAATTCAGGAGATCCTGCCTGGTCTTGGTGAGGACGTTCCCGCACCCGGTCTGCATGTTAACCATGGGCATCCAGTCGGGTGATTCAGAATCGGAATTGTATATGGAATCCAGCGTGGCGTATTCGAAGAATTCAGAGGAGTCCAGATAGTTGACGAAATCATGGCCGAACTCCATTATATCGTGAAGCCTGGTGGAAACGGAGGCGGTGTAGGGCTGGGGCACGGAGTATTCCTCCACCTCTGTGGGGAGGTCTACGGTGACGTCTATCCTGTCCTGCAGTATGTTCACGTCCACGTCAAGCCTGTCCAGATCGAAATCCACGTCCTTGCCGAAGAACTCCCCCTGATCCTGGAGGTTGTATTTAATATAGTTAGCGATCCCGTCCTCCAGCTCCATCCTTATGCTGGGGAGGTCGATCTCCGAGCACGTTGACCACAGCCTCACGCGCACCTGCCCGAACTTCACGGATTCCCCTGAAGAGGGATTGATTACGCCCCCGCTGGCGTAAAGCTCTCCCATCTGATCCTGGACGGCCGCGGTTATCAGGTTGTTCACCGAGTCCTTGACCGTCTTCACCTCCTCCGCTATTCCGGAAGGTGGAGGGGGCTGCACGCTGACGTTCTGGAGGGCCACGTAGGCGGCGACCGCCCCGATTAACAGAAGAGCGAAAACTATGATGAACTCGACCTGTCCTTTGAAGACCATAATAATAATTAAAAGCAGGTAACTTATATTGGTTTATCATTAATTCATCCGGGCCTGTAACTCATGCATTGGCCGGAGGGATCGAATTCTGAATAATCCTGCTCCTCGAAGCTGACGGGCTCTATCCCACAGTCTTCCCTGAGTTTGGAGAGCATCTGATCCCTCTCTTCAACGCATATGGAATCCTCCACGTCCTTAACATACGGCCTTACGGGATCATACTCGAACCGCTCCACGACCGGATAATACACATAGAGGTCGGTCTGGTCAGTGATCTCAAGGGTGGCGCTCACGTGACCCATAACCACGTCGGAATCCGCTTTTCCCGAGTCGGCCCTCTCCTTCACCTGCCCGGATATCTCGTAGGTGTTACCCACTACCCCCCATGTGGTGGCGTTCCTGCTACGCTCCCCAGACGTGTAATTCATGACATTGGTGACCATTATGTCGGTGTCCTCTCCCGTGAATATGTCCTTCTCCACAGGGCTGAGGACGAGATTCACCAGCTTGCCGCCCAATTCAGTTATCGGGACGGGTTCTCTGATTGCCCTGTATTTGTCGTATTCGGTTATAGATTTTCCGTTGTAGGACATGTTGAAGGCCCTCATGCGGACCCCGAAGAAATGGACGGTGAGGTTGTGCGTTTCCGGGAGAATGACCGTGGTGTTGGTCAGGTGGTGATAGCTGGTGAGGTTCCCGTAAGGCTTGTAGCCGTCCTTGTATACCTTCACCTCTCCTATACCGCAGGGGGCATAAGTGATCAGGTTCCCGTCTGGTCCCGTGCTGCCCAGGTCGCATTCGTAGAAGAATATATCCGCCCCCTCCAGTGGGTTTCCCATGGAATCGGTGACCGTGAGATTTATCCTGCATTCCGATTCCTCCCCGCATATCTCCTTCGCCCTTCCCTTACCCGGTATGGCCAGGTCCCCTGAGCATTCCCCGGGCTCGTTTCCGCTTACCTCCACCATGAGGGCGAAGCTGAACCACTGGCCCGTCACCTCGTCCCTGACGGAAACCACGATGGGATACCGGAAGGAATACGTGACGCCGTAGACATCGATGCACATCCTGGGAAGCGGGAGGGATATTATGCCCAGGTCTATCTTGATCGGCTTCGGTGCTATCTTTACCGGATCGGGGGAGAAATCGAGATTGCTGTCCATGTCCCATTCCCGGGAATAAGAAAACATCACCTCGAGATCGTGCCTCTTCCCGCCCGCCGAGTTCAGCGTGAAGAAGGGGTTGCTGGCGGAGCGGGCGGCTTCTGTATTCCAGACCGTGTGGGAGGCCACGTACTCGGCCATGTCCACCACGCCGGAGAGTATCTGATCCCTCCTCTTCACGGTGTGCTCCCCGCATTCCGTGCTCATTCCCACCAGAGGCGTCCATTCAGCGCGATCAGAATCCGAAAAGAAGAGGGTCGCCAGGCTCACGGTTTCGAAGAACCTGGTTTCCGCGGAATCCCCGGCGAAGCCCGATGAGAAGTCCAGCACCTCCTTGACGCCGGAGTCGACAGAGGCGATGTAGGAGGAAGAGACCTCGAATCCCTCGACCACGGTGGGGAGGTAAACCTCCGCCTCCACCGAGTCCTCCAGTATCCTCGCCTCGGACCGCAGCTCGGAGAGGTCGAACCTGACTTCCTTACCGAAGAACTGCATCTCCTCGCCGAGATTCTCCCTTATGTATTTCCCCACCGCCTCGCCTATCTCCTCCTCCACGTCCGGTATTTCGGTATTGCCGCAGACCTGCCATACCGGGACGCTCCTGCCGCCGAACTTTACCGTACGTATTCCCGCCAGGGAGGAATAACCGCCCCGGGAATATATGCCTGCCATTATCTCTGTCAGCCCCGCACGGATGAAATTGTTGACGGAGTCCTTTATGGTCTTGGTCTCCGGTCCCGTGCCCGGGGACGGAGGGGGCCGGACCATGAACTGCTGCATGATCAGGAACATGGCTATGAGCACGATTATTATCAGGCCTGCGATTGCGACCAGCTCCACCTGCCCCTTCTTCCTTTTCATCTTCATCATATGCACGTCTCGTTGTAGTAGAACAGCCTGTAAGAGGCCATGCCGTACCCGTAGTCCAGCACGAAATCGTATTCCCCGGAACTCAGGGGGTTCCCCAGTATGTTGTCAACGACCTCCGGCCCGTAGGTCCCGTTGAGTCCCCGCAGGCTGATCGTCTTCACATACGAAGGACTTCCGGGGCGCTTTATCCCCAGACTGGAGGTGAATCTCCTGGTAACGTTGAGCTTGTTGAGCTCGTATTCTATGCTTATCTCGTCCCCCCTGCAGACCGTCTCGTTGTACTCCAGAACCGAAGGACCGCTCCTGATGAAAAGCCCCGCAGAGGGGAGGTTCAGAGCGGTCTGGAGCAGCGAAACGGACACCGTGTCCTCAACCAGCTTCTCCCTGAAACCGCTGAAGGCCCCGGTCCAGTCCTGCATGGCGGTAGCGAAATCCTTGTATATCCCTATGCTTATCTCCATCTGGGCCTGGGCGAGGTCTATGGAGTGCCTGGACTCTTTCATGGACACCAGCATGTAGACGAAGCCCAGGACAATGCTGCCTATCTCTATTACCCATGGAGTGACCGAACACACGGTCATCAGCGCCGAAAATCCTGTTCCTCCCGTCCCCCCGAGCAGAACAACAATTATGACTGTGCAGGTCGCGATCTTACCCAGGCACTTCAGGGTGGGAGGCCAGTCCTCGAAGAGGCAGCTCGCACCGCAGGAAAGGCCGGAAAGGAATTCCCCCGCCGCCGTCCCTGCCGTGCATTTGGCCCATGTGCCGCCCTCCTCCTCCATAACGCACGTTATGTAGTCGGTGAAGTCCTTGTTCCTGTCCACACAGGGTATGCTCGCATCGAAACTCTCCGGGTCATCGGTCTCCTGAAAATCCTCGAGCTTCTCTATGGTCTTCTCGTTCAGCTTCTCTATGGCCTTCATCAGGCACTCCACCGCCCCTATACCAACGGACTTAAGGAGGCTCATGAGCCACCTGCCGCTCGCCTGCTTCATGGCGGTATCAAAGAACACCTTCCCGTAGGCCTTCATTAGCTCCCATATCCCCTCCTCGGCTGCTTCTTCTATCGCCGCCTCACCTCCCTCCTTCCAGAGAACCTTTGAAATGACATCGACAAGGCCGCAGCAGCAGAGGATGGTGGAGAGCCAGGAAAGTATTTCCATGGTCAGCGCGTAGCCTTCCCTGAGTTCCTTTATCTTGTTTTCGGACTCCCCGATCTTCTTTTTTATGTCCACCACCTCACTGGGGAGGGATCCGGAATAGGATATGGCGGAGGACGCTTCCAGCGTCTCGTAATAGGTGTTCAGGAACTTGGTTTCCACGGTGACCCCGAAGGGGAAGGATCCCTGGAAATTTATCGGATCCTCGGGATCATCGCCCTCAAGGTCCTTAGGAGGAAGCATCATCTGGCAGGAATATCTATAAACCTCAGGACTGACCCTGTCGCAGAGCGTCACGGAGGTGTCCCCGCCCATGGAATAGGAGAACCTGTAGACATCCAGCCTCTCCGGCGCTCCGGTGACCAGGACCTGAAAATCCCTCTTCGGTTCTCCGGGTATGCACCTACCCTCCTTGCTGACCGCCTGGCATTCCACTTCGGAAGGAAGGCTCACTATCCTGAGGCCAAGGTTGAGATCCTCGCTGTAGAGAGGGACGCTGACATCGTCCCGGAACTCGTAGTCCCCGCTCCTGGCGGTTATGGACAGCGGAGCATCCTCTCCGGGAACGCAGTCCGGGATGGTGGAGTTGTAAACGAATATCTCGCAGGAATAAATGTCCTCCCGGGCATCCCCAGACCATGATTCGTGGGAGAACGCGCAGTCAAGCGTTTCGTAATCCCTGCTCCCGTCCACGGAGAAGGTCCATGATGGCTCCCCCTCCAGGACCTCGGAATGGATTATCTTGACGGGGATGTCCAGAACGCTCCCGGTCCTGCAGTTGATGCCGGATACGCCGGAATCAGGAAGAAGCCCGGGCATCATCTCCAGGGATGGCTCGACCCCCGCCTCCGTTATCACGATGTCCCTGGAGGCGGAGAGGGTCTGCGGACCCTGGCCGGAGATGAAATCCATGTTTATCTCCAGCGTGTTCTCGGACCTGTCTAGGGGGCAGTAGGGAAGCTCGGAAATGAGCCCCTCTATGTCGAGGGAACATTCTATCTCCTGGCTGCTTATCAGATCCTCCGAGGGGAAGCAGGACAGGTGCTCTGACACATCGTATCTCATCCCGGGATTCATGGAGTCGGCTATGTAGGTCCCGTTTCCGGATATCCTGCTGTTGGGGCGGATGTTCCTGGGCACCAGCGTGAATCTCAGGGAGCCGGAGGACCGGCAGTTCAGGGGCTCCAGTTTCCCGCCAGCGCTGTCATCGACCAGGATCACCAGCTCGGGGGCCAGCTCATCCGCCATCCTGATGCTCTTCCCGCCGTCCAGGGCCTCCCCCAGGAAGAGGGCGGAGGCGAACGGTATGGATACTATGAGATAGGAAGCGAAGAAGGCAAAAACCGATAGTGAAAAAACACCCCTGTCCATAATAATCTATTCTCTCGCCAGCGTTATAAATTCTCCGCGCTCCGGGAGCGGGGCTCGCAAAATCTTTTAATACGTTTCCTTAATAATTATTATGGCAAAAAAGGCAGGCAAGAAAAAGGAGTTCAGCGACCTCCCCGACACAGAGGATCTCAAGAAGAAAGATAAAAAGGAGCTCACCAAAGAAGAGAAGAATAAAATCAAGGACGAGAAAAGAAGGATAAACATAATAAAGAAGTTCACCAAGGAGGCACTGGAGATATACGGAGACGCCATAAAGTCCGTGGTGCTTTTCGGCTCGGTCGCCAGGGGGACCTGGAGGAAGGAGTCGGACATAGACGTTTTCGTCATAATCGACGATACCAGGGAGAAGATAACTCCCCACACCAAGGAGAAGATGGAGGGGGACTTCGACAGGATCTCCAAGAAGCTGTCCAAGAAACTCACCATACAGCAGCCCTACCTGCTGACCGAATTCTGGAACATGGTCAGGATAGGCCACCCCATAGTTTTCAATTTCATAAGGGAGGGCGTCCCTGTCTTCGACAAGGACATATTCCTCCCCATAAAGCGCCTGCTCCAGAAGGGGGAGATAAAGCCCTCCAAGGAGGCGGTGGAAAAGTACATAGAGCGCGCCCCCAAGAGGATGAAGAGGGTGGAGAACGCCAAGATGTACATGGTGGCGGAGGACTGCTATTACGCCATGCTGGAAAGCCTGCAGGCGGTCATGATGTTCATGGGCAAGACTCCCCCCAGGCCCCCGGATGCCGCACAGGCAATGAGAAAGACGCTGGTGGAGATGAACTTCGTTAAGCCGGAGTTCGCGGACTGGCTGGAGGGGGTCATCGAGAGGAGGAAGGAGGTCGAACACAAGAAGATAAAGGCGATAAAGGGGCATGAGCTCGACAAGTGGATAGGCAAGGCCAAGAAGTTCGTAAAGGAGATGCAGAAGACCCTGGTCAGGGTGGAGGTGATGAAGAGGGAGAACCTCATAGAGAAGTCGCACATGATAATGTCGGAGACCATAATGACCCTCCTGAATTCCATGGACAAGAAGCTCAAGAAGGAGGAAGGGTTGTCCACCGCCTTCAAGAGGCACCTGGTGAAGCCGGGAATAATCTCTGACAAGTACCTGGAGATATTCACCGAGCTGGAGAAGATGAAGAATATCGTGAAGGAGGGGAAGATCCTCGACCTGCCCAAGCAGGACATACTGATGCACAGGGAGTACGTCAGGAAGTTCATAAAGCAGGCGGGCAAGATAATCAGGGAAAACAAGTACAGGAAATAGCTATTTCTTTATATCCGCGGTCAATAAAATTAAACATGATAATCACGATCTCGGGCACTCCCGGCTCCGGAAAGAGCTCGGTGGGAAAGATCGTGGCCGGCAGGCTCGGTTACGAAAGGCTCTACATGGGCGCCCTCTACAGGAAGATGGCCAGGGAAATGGGAATCACAGTGGAGGAGGAGAACCTCCTGGCCGAGAAGGACCCCTCCTTCGACCGAAAGATAGACGATGAGATAAGAAAAGCCGTGGAAGGGAAGGACGACCTGGTCATAGAGAGCAGGACTGCCGCCGGACTATTCAGGAAATGGGGAATGAGGAAGGACACACTCCACGTGCTTCTGAAATGCGACCTCAGGGAGGCCGCCAGAAGGGTGTTCAGGCAGAAGAGCGAGGAGGACGGCGGGGGGAGGAACGAGAGGCCCACGGAAAGCGAGGAGGAGCAACTGGAAGACCTGAAGGAGAGGAAGAGGAGCGAGACCAGGAGATACATGAAATACTACGGCTTCGACTGCTATGACGAGGGGCTTTACGATCTGGTTCTGGACACAACGAAAATGAGCATAAAGGAAACTGCGGAAAAGATACTGGAAAGGGCGGGCTGATCCTATCTCACCATGTCCCCGAGCTCGTTAAGCATGTCCAGTATGTCCTGCTCCCTGTTCGGGGTCTCGAATATCATGGTGCCCCCTATGTTAAGGGCCTGTATCGACTTTATCAGGTGCTCCAGGTGCATGTCTGAGCGGAGAATCGGCCTGTGGGCCATCGCCCCCGAGGGGCCGTAGGAGACCCCGGAAAATATGAAATATGCGCTCCTCAGCCACTGCTGGCCTATCTCGGCCCTGGTCTTGTCCAGAATCCTACGGAAGTCCCCTTCGGAGGTCATCATCCCCGAACTCCGGGCGTGTATGTGGGCCCAGTTGTACACCGGTTCAGTGTGGGTGGTCCTCTTCACGATGTCAATGATGTCCTCGACAGAACCCAGCTCCCTGACCCTTCCGGTGGTCTCCACCCCTATCTTGGACCTCACCCTGAGCTCGTTCACTATCTCGTTTATCTTGTGCACGGTCAGGCGGAGGGCCTGGTCCTGGGGCATGTTCCTGTAGAAGTTCGGGTGGATCACGAGAGCCCTGGCGTCCATCACGTTAGCCACGTTGCAGTATATCTTCAGAATCTCGTTAAGCTTCGGGTCAGGGGGGAGCCGGTGGTTGTGTATGCCCAGCTCTATGTTGTATTTGCCCGCTATGGTCTTTACCTTGAGGAGGCTGTTGTAGTGCTCCTTGTAGAGGTCGGATATGTTCTCTATCCCCCGGAATAGTTCCATGGGCAGGAGGAAGGCCTTGAATCCTATCTTATAGAAGGTCTCTATGGCCTCCAGCGCCTGGTCAGGGTTGGTGACAACGGGGATGTCCTTGCTTCCGTAGGCTACGCCTATCCTCATGCCCAGCCTCTCCTGAATCTTCAGGTTCCTCTTACGAATAAGCATATCAACCTTTCCTTGGTATATTATTGGTCGCAACAAGTAGAAATAGATAACTGTAGCACCAGGTTCAGTTCAGGCATACACCGCCGGCGCAGGAGTAGATGTCCTCGAGCGTCTCCACCCCCCTCTCGGGGCCGTGTAGCTCCGCTTCCTGGAGGACGTTCGCCGCCCTTCTCTTCCTGTTCTTTTCGCCACGGATGGCATCGCTTTCAAGCATTCCGTAATACCCTTCCCCGGTCATCTTTCTGAATATGTTGCTCGTGTATCTTATGTTCTGCTTTTCCACCATCTCCCTGTCGGAATCCGTCAGATTAAAGCCGTTTCTCCTGAAAATCTCGTAAAGCAGTCCCACGTCATCCTGCTTCTTGTGGCCCAGCTCGTGCGCCAGGGTCATCTCCATCATCTTTTCGGCATAGGATTTGTCCTTGCTCTTCAGCATGTCATCGTAAAACGGAAGAAGAACCTCCTTGTCCGCCTCCGTGGCGTGCTCTTTGATGAAATCCCCGGCCATCTCATATAGTTCGATCGAATCCTTGTACTCACTGGTGCCGGGTATGTTCCTCTTGTTCATCACCACGAAACCGCTGTCCGTGTCGTAGAAGGCGTTTGTTTTTCCCAGCGGCACGACCGCGAATCCGCCGTCTTTGGTGAACAGCAGACCGCAGGACTCCCCCAAGTCCAGTGACGCGACTCCCTCCGGGAGGTCTATCTCCTTCAGGCCGTCCTTCCTCAGCGATTCATTTACTTTTCTGAAGCCCTTGTAGAACGTCTTGGTGGCCTCTCTGTTCAATGTCGGATCATCGAGGCCCATGAAAATGTCCTTCGGCAGGTTTTCCACGCCTATTTTGACCCCTTTATAGGTGAATCTGTTGTCGAGGGATGGGTCATCCACACCGTATCTGTCAGAAAAAAAACCATCAGAAGGTAGCCTGTTCTTCCCGCTGTCCAAGGCCGCCAAACCGCCACTGGTTGAACTCTTGTATCCCATCTCAATCATCCGCGGATATAGTATGTTAAATATGGCTTCCGGGGGTTTATAAATGTTTTATCAGTCACCAGTAGTTAATTTCCGGTCTTTCTCCCGTCCGCCAGATTAATAATTGGAGGCAACTCTTTAATAACTACACTATAACAGGACCCGCAGGACCCGACGGCTGTGCCGGCATCCCGGAAGTATTTATATCTCCCGCTGACAATAATGATATTATGATTGTGAAGGACATAATGAACGAGGACGTGATGACAATAGAGCCATCCTCAACTGTGAGGGAGGCGGCTGAAAAGATGGCTGAGGCGAACTCCAAGTGCGTGATAGTCACAGAGAAGGACAAGCTGGTGGGGATACTGACCGACTGGGACTTCCTCTCCAAGGTCTGCGCCAAGGCGGGGGACGCCGAAAAGATGAAAGTGAAGAACATAATGACCGAGAAGGTCATAGTCACCGGCCCCGACACAGACATAGAGGAGGCTGCGAAAATAATGGCCGAAAAGGGGATAAAGAAGCTTCCCGTGGTCGCGAACAACGTACTCATCGGGGTCGTCACGGCCATGGAGCTGGTCGCGGCAGAGCCGAAGATGATGGACGAGATAGGCTCGGTCGTCCTCACATCCAGGAAGTCCAAGCCCGTCGCGGGCTGAACCTCTTCTAATTTATTCCCATGAGACAAATATTCCGGATGAGGCTCCCCGAACTCACCGGGACGGAGAAGGGGCTATGGGAGACCCTGGTTTTCGTAATCAGGGTTCTCATCTTTTCGGTCCCCCTGCACCTGATAATGTTTTTCTCCGATGTTCTCATCCCCCTTCAGGGGCTGGTCGCCTCAAACGCGGCCTCTGTACTGAGGGCGGCGGGCTATGAGATAACGAGGAGCGGCATATTCCTCGCCATAAACAATTCCCACGAATTCCTTTTCGCGATAACCCAGGACTGCACGGGCTGGAAGAGCATGATACTGCTCTGCGCCCTCCTGTTCGCGGTCCCCCGGGTGGAAACTAAGAAGCGCATCACCGGACTCCTGGCGGGGATTCCCGTAATATACGCGGGCAACCTGGCCAGGATAATCCTGATCGTGCTGGCGGAGCAGTCCTATGGAATTGAGTTCGCCATGGCCCTCCACGATTACATGTGGCAGCTGGGGCTCGTCCTGCTGGTCATGGCCTTCTGGGTTGCCTGGCTGGTATGGGCGGGGAGGATCGATTTAAAAGAGCTTGCATCCAAATTTAAATGAAAAATACATTAAGATACATTGGTGTTTATCATGAGCGACATAGTGGGACTGATACCGGCCGCGGGAGGAGGAACGAGACTCTATCCCTTCTCGAGGGCCGTGCCCAAGGAGATATACCCCATAATGGGCAAGGCCGTGATAGAGCACAGCATAGAGAACCTTAAGCTGGGCGGCGTGAAAAAGATATTCGTGGTGGTGGGCTTCCAGAAGGGATCCCTCATGGACTACGTGGGGGACGGATCCTTCTGCGGGGTCGAAGTTGCCTATCTCTACCAGATGAAGAGGAAGGGGGTGGGCCACTGCATACTCAAATCCGGCGACTGGATAAACACCACCTTCGTGACCCTTCTCGGCGACTCCTTCATCGAACCCAAGGAGGAGATAAGGGAGATGATAGACTTCCACAGGGAGAAGAAGCCCGTTTCCACCGTGCTCGTGTTCGAGGTGGACGACCCGACCGGATACGGGATAGTGAAGTTCAAAAACCTGGAAAACGGCTTCGGTGTCGTCGAGAAGATGGTGGAAAAACCCACCAGGGAGCAGGCCAGGGAGTTCGAGACCAACGGGAAGTATTACGCCCTGTGCGGGGCATACGTATTCGAGCCGGGGATATTCGACTACATCAGAAAGACGCCGCCCGGGATAAAGGACGAGATACAGATAACCGATTCCATCTCCCTGGCGCTCAAGAGCGGGGAGAAGGTGTTCGGGATGGTCCTGAAGGGGGAATACCTGGACATCGGGAAATGGAACACCGTGCTCAGGGTGGAGAACGACCTATTCAGAAAAAAGGACATCGGGAAGCACATAAAAGAAAGGAACCGGATGATGGAAAAAATCAGGAAGCACGAAGAGGAAAACGGGGAATAACATGAGAATAATGGTCACGGGAGGGGCCGGTTTCATCGGATCACACCTCACAGACATTCTTATCAACAACAACGAAGTCATCTGCGTGGACAACCTCTCCACGGGGGACTGCAGGAACGTGGAGCACCTGATGAGCAACAAGAATTTCCGGTTCATCGAGCATGACGTCTCCAGGCCCCTGGAAATCGAAGGTCCGGTGGACCGCATATTCCACCTCGCGTCCCCCGCCTCCCCCGTGGACTACCAGAACATACCCGTGGAGACCATGATGGCCAATTCGCTGGGGACACACAACATACTCAGGCTGGCCAAGGAGAAGGGGGCCAGGTTCCTCCTCGCCTCCACTTCGGAGGTCTACGGAAACCCCGAAGAGCACCCCCAGAAGGAGACATACTGGGGGCACGTCAACCCGAACGGGCCCCGCTCCTGCTACGACGAATCCAAGAGGTTCGCGGAGGCGCTGACCCTTTCCTTCTCAAAGACCCAAGGGACAGAGGTGAGGATAGCCAGGATTTTCAACACCCAGGGCCCGAGGATGCGCTCCAATGACGGGAGGGTGATACCCAACTTCGTCACCCAGGCTCTCTCCAGCAGGCCGATAACCGTGTACGGGGACGGAAAGCAGACCAGGAGCTTCTGCTACGTGAGCGACATGGTGGACGGGCTGGTCAGGCTAATGGACTCCGATGTCAGAACTCCGGTCAACCTAGGAAACCCGAACGAGAAAAAAATACTTGAGCTCGCGGAGACCATCAAAAGGATGACCGGATCGGAATCCGGGATAGTCTTCAGGGACCTCCCGGAGGACGACCCGGTGAGAAGGAAACCGGATATAGAGAAGGCAAAGGAAAAGCTGGGATGGGAGCCGGAAGTCGGCCTGAAGAAGGGCCTGGAAAAGACGATCGAATGGTTCAGGAAATGATACCTCTGCCTATTTATTTTAAT
>CAYYKJ010000010.1:50087-54129 GCA_964441265.1 uncultured archaeon | reverse complement strand
CGAGACCGCATAAAGGGAAGGGTTAAAGGGGAACCGTGAGGTTCTCCTTTTTTATTTTCCGTCAGGAAAGGCGGATCCAGCCCTTTCCCGCTTTCTAGTTCTTTGAGATAATTCATATTAACAATTGCCCCTGATGTTTTTTAAAACAGTCGCCTTCGCGTCCCGAGCTTTCCCACGTAAACCCGATCGGTATTTTTTTCCGTGTCGTGGTATATCCCGCCGAAGCTCTTCCCGTCCGGGGATATCTTGATGCTCTTGAAATATGTATTTGAAGTCCCGGTGCCGACGTCCATGTATTTTTTGCTCTTTTTGAAGTCTTCCGGAAGTATGATGCCGTCGCCGTTTGGCTCGACGTCAAAGATTATCACTCTTCTCTCGCCTTTTTTCCCTTTCGCTATGGTGCACATGCAGGCCGCCTTTCTGATACCATCCGTTATCCTGAAAGACGACGGATCGTTGAGATCTATGTAGCTGTCTCCCCGGTTGAAGTCCGGGTTTCCGTAAATGATCCTTTTCACGCTTCCGGCTTTCCATATACCTTCCCCGTCTTCGATATCCTTCAGCAGGGCCATGTAATACTTGGAGCTGCCCGTTTTTCCGATCTCCGGTGCCTTCTTCCCGAATATTATTCCGTATTCCCCGCCGTCTAGAGGGATTATGTCCGGATTGCTGGCTCCTATGCTCTCGCCGTATTCCCTTATCTGCTCGATGTAATGGTGCTCGCCCAGATCCCCGGTTCCCATCGGCAGTATGGGGTGGGAGGCTTTGTTCGCGTGATAGGAGCTTTTGCTGCCGTCCAGCTCGACCGCGCAGATATAGCTTTCCGGGAGCATGTGTTTCATTTCCCTCGTTTCGGGGGTTTCTCCTCTGTCCGCTCTCGAGACCAAGGCGATTTTCTCGTTTAGGTAAACGGGGTCAGAGTAGACCGCTTTAGGTGGATGGAAAATTATCCTGCCGTTCCAGTAGGATACTTTTCCCCTCGCGTCCTCTTTCACCGAAAGCGGTTTGCCTCCTTCCATGTCAATTTCCGCAAACCCTTTGCCCTTTTTGGTTATGAATCTCTTCCCGTCCGGGGAGATGCTGAAATCGGTGATGTTTTCTATTTCTAAACGGGTCGCTGCACCGTTTCTGTAAATATTCATTTTTCCCCGGTGGATGTTCTCTATACTGTTATCTTTGGTCGTGTCTATGGCGGACATTTCCAGCTCGTAGCCCCCGGATCTGGAGAAATAAAGGCGCCCGTCTGTGGGGTTCCATGAAATTGATTCAGTGCCTTCCGTGCCCGATATGCTCTCTAAATGTTCCGTTGTCATTTCGCCGGCGTGGAGCTCGCTGATTTTCCTGGCCTTGTAGGTGAAGTCCTGGTTCCCTTTCCCGGAGGCTTTCCGGGGGAAAAGCAATGCTCCCGCCCCGAGAACTGCGCCTTTCTTGAGGAAATCTCTCCTTGAAATACTATCGGACATTTTAACCACTGAATAGTAATATTGAATGTAAAAGATTATAAACTTAATCGTCCCGTGAAGCCGGACATTCCCGCCGCTCTCTCCGGCCCTGTTTGGCTTTAAAAGGGACCTGCCCCAAATATTTAACATGGATTACCACAACGTGACCCTCGACAAGGAAACACTCGCTGAATACATAAGGAAATGGGGGGACAGCGAGATCAACATATCCGCCCTCTGGTCGACGCTCGCCAGGGACGGCTTCAAGGGCTACGACAGGTTCGTCAGCATGATAGAGCGGATGGACGGGAGGGACCTGGTTATCACTCAGAGGGACAACATGGGCTCCCCGGTTTCTTTCAGGAGCAATCTGAGCTCCCGGCAGGACATGCCCTCCTCTCCGGATTCGCCGGATGGGTATGACCAGAGCCACCACGACAGCCCTGCCGGCTCCAATCTCCAGTACTGGGACAGATATTCCCGGTCGCAGGAATCCCAGGAGTCCAATGTGGCCAGGGAGGACGATGCCACCTGCCCCAAGTGCAACAGCAGGGCTTACATATCCGACGAGGAGGTCGTCAAGGTGCTGGAAAACACAGACCCCGTCAAGATCATACTCAGGATAACTTACGTGTGCAGGTCCTGCGGGGAGAGGTTCACCAGGGTGGTCACGGAGAACGTCAAGGCGAGGAAGAAGGAGAGCGGAGAGTCCTCCGGAACGCCGGGCTTCCCCACGTCTCTGGAATCTCTCAGGCCGGGCATGTCCACCACCGGCAGGAAGGTAGAATCGCAGCCGGACAGGCTGAAGTTCCTCGACAATATCTGAATCAGCGGGGATGAGAAAGGCTTTTTGAATGAACAAAGAAATATAATATTTTCGACTAATTAAATTTTGGTAGAATGCCCAAAAGCAAAAAAATACTTATCGTGGAAGACGACATGATCTCTTCTGCGGGTCTTAAAGCAGTACTGAAATCAAGGGGATATGACGTTCCGGGCACCGTCCGGGACGGTGCGAGCGCGATTGAATACGTTTCTTCTCATGATCCGGATCTCATCATCATGGACATGAAACTGGACGGAGATATGAGTGGATTGGAAGCGGGTAAAAAAATAAGGGAACTGGGGAAAAACACACCGATAATACTTTTTACCGGTTATGCGATGGATGATAATCAAAAAGCAGCAGTCAACGGGATACAGAATTTCCGTTATCTTTTAAAGCCATTCGATGAAAAGACCATGTTAGGTAAACACGGCGCCATAGAGAGTGCCCTGAAAGGGAAATACGACAAGAAATAATTATTTCACCTTCGCGTCGACGCATACCTTGTGTGTCCTCGGCTTGTACGGGAGCACCTTCCGGATATTTATGATCTCTGCGGACTTTCCCGCCTTCTCCGCGGCCTTCCTGACGATGTCACCGGCCTTGTCGAATTTTCCCTCCGGGACCCAGCAGTAGAAGTGGATGGTTCCCCCTTCCGGCTTCAGGCAGCGGATGGCTTCGGGGAGGTACTGGTAGGCCCCCTCCGGCAGCGGCATTATAACCCGGTCGCAGCTGCCGCGGAGATCCCTGCACTTCTCCTTCACGTCGCCCAGAACGGGGATGACCTTCTCCTGGACCTTGTTTATCCTCACGTTCTCCTCGAAGTACCCGAAGGCCTTCTCGTTGATCTCGATCCCGTAGACCTTCCCGACGTCCCTGGATTTTTTGCCTATCATTATGGCGTAGGGGCCTATGCCCGCGAACATGACCAGGGCTGTCTCCCCGGGCTCCACCTGCTCCGAGATTCTCTGCCTTTCCGTGCCTTCCCTGGGGGAGAAATACGCCTCCCTGACGTCCAGGGCGAACCTGCAGCCGTGCTCGGCATGGATAGTCTTGTGGTGCTTGCCCCGGAGGAGTTCCATGTCCCTCAGGCGGAACACACCTTTCCTGTTTCCCTTCTTGTTGTAGACGGTCTTCACGTGCTTGTGGATCTCGAGCAGGGCATCCGCTATCCTTTCCTTCTTATCCACGAGCTCTTCGGGTATCTCTATTATGCACACGTCCCCTATTACGTCGAACGATTTCTGGAGATGCCCCAGCTCCTCTCCGGTGAGTTCGTCCCTGAGCGCTTCCTTGAGGTTCATTGTATCAATATTTATTGAAGACAAGTAATTCTATAAAAATGAATATTCCTCATATCAAGAAACTGTTGAGAAAAACAAAGCCGGAAA
Source organism: uncultured archaeon (assembly GCA_964441265.1). Taxonomy (GTDB): domain Archaea; phylum Aenigmatarchaeota; class Aenigmatarchaeia; order QMZP01; family QMZT01; genus JAFGDH01. Next base: position 50,470 of record CAYYKJ010000010.1, on the reverse strand, counting down.
ACATTAAACTGAAGGCGACAATAAGACAAAAAAATAGAAGACATTCACAATCAAGACATAAACAAGGTTTTGGCTAATCTGAAAAATCCCGTTAAATTATTAGCCACCGAGCAGCAACCGCCGAGAAGAAAGCATGAAGAATCATATAAACTCTGTTTTCAGCTCACGAAAAGAAGAAAATTATTCGTTGTTATAACCTATAAAAGGCCGAAGAGGCAAATATTTATTGTAACGGCTTTCCCGTCGACAAAGAAGATAGAAAAATTAATTAAAAAGCCCAAGATAATAAGAAGGTAGAAAAATGCAAAAAGCAAATTTCCAGTATGACAGAGAATTGGACTGCCTGGCAGTCCATATAAAGGACAGAAGAACCTTTGCGAGCA
>CAYYKJ010000010.1:0-49987 GCA_964441265.1 uncultured archaeon | reverse complement strand
AAACAGGGGAAATTTGATGTGGATTTTCGTAATCTTGAAATTCAAGAACAAAGAACAAACAAGGATTCCGGTCAATATACCTCTCAAAAACCCGATTCCTTGCCACTGATTCTTAATGTTATTTTCTCTTAAAAAAATTCGACAATCAAACCAACCCTGTCCGGCAGATTTATATAAGGGAACCGACCAATCTCTTTCTGAATCAGAATGATTTATGCGATGGGTGAGGCGTCGGGATTCAGGGACGGCATCTCCGAGGAGACGGAGGATGTCAGGCCGGAGGAGACGGTCGAGGATTTTCTGGGAGAGATAAGAAGGATCAGAAAGAGAAAGGAGTCCGAAGAGGGGGAGGAGGAAAGCGCTGATGAAGCGGAACGGGAGGAAGAGGACATCTTCAAATCAATCTTCGGGGTCGGCTTCGATGAATGGCAGAAAAGAGGCGCGAAATCTTCCCACGGGACCACTGTTTACGGGAAGCCCGTGGAGAAGAAGAAGGACAAGTCCTACCAGACCGAGTTTACCCAGAACATAATGAATTACTCCAGGTCCACCGACATGCGTGCGGACAAGAAGGAGTACCAGCACGGCGTCTCCACCACCTACAAGCAGGTCAGCGCCTACTGCCTCAAGAGGGGAAGGACCCGCGGAAGGGCGATGAGAGGGGTCGGAAGGAGAAAGTAGTAATCATCCTGATATTTCTGTGTCGATGGGAACATTATCATGCACTTTGGGTTATTTTTAAGTAAGGCTGACATTATTATACAAGAAAGGGATATGGCATGCTGGAAATGAAAATGGATGCGAAGGGAAGGATAATGGTGACAGAGGAGGAATCACTGGAGAAGCTGACAAAGGACTTCTTCGGCGACCAGAAGGGCAAAGGGATAGTGCTCACTCCCGAGGAGGCGATGTACCTCATCGCCTTCAGGAACGGTGTGGTTCTTGACAAAAAGGGGAACGAGGTATCCTTCAACAAACTGGCCTCCATGGCCCTCAAGGACAACCCCCGCCTTTTCACGAGGTACAACGCCTACAGGGACTGGAGGGACCGCGGGCTCATAATCAGGAGAATGAACGAGAACGTCAGGGGGAAGCACGAGAAGAAGAACTACAAGAAATATCCATCCAAGGTCGGGATGAAATATGACAGGGTCGAATCGGAGGCCTACTGGCACCCTGATTCCATGTTCTCCGTGCTGGACGACGGTTCCGAGGGAAGGAAGCTCTTCGAGGATTACTGGCTCGGCCAGTACGGGGTATACAAGCAGGACAGGGGAAGGATACACAAGCTCAACTTCTTCGAGACCGTGTTCCTCGCCAAGCACTGCGGGATGAAGGTGATAAACGCCGAGACGGGAAGGAAGATATCCTACAGGAGTATAATGAAGGACGTGAGATCCAGGAGGGAATACTCCAAGGAGCTTTACGAAGTTTATGAGGACTGGAGGATGAAGGGATACGTGGTCAAGACCGGCTTCAAGTTCGGTTCCCATTTCAGGATATATTTCCCGGGGGCTTCCCCGGTCAGGTCCGACAAGTGGATACATTCCAGGCACGTGCTTCACGTCTTCCCCAAGGACCAGAAGCTCCTCATATCGGAATGGTCCAGAGTTGTCAGGGTCGCCCACGGAGTAAAGAAGACCTTCATACTCGGAATCCCGGAGATGAAGGGAAAGGATTACATCGATTGCAGGGGGGACTTCATGGCCTACAGGAGGACGAAGGGCCACGGAGTTTGGGTCAGGGAGACACCCAAAGACAAGCCGAGATACATGCTTGCGGCAGTTTCCGAGGAGGATCACATAGGCGGGGTCGAGCTGGCCTCCATGCTCAAGAAGGCCAGGGATACGGGTCTGATACCCCTGCTCTCGATCACGGACAGGGAGACCTCCATAACCTATTACGAACTCAAGAAGATAGTCCTTCCCGATTCCAAGTACGAGTACTACGAGATAGAATGGTTCAAGCCGTGATATTCAGGCATTGAAATCATATTTCAGATTTCTTATTTCACGTTTGGAATTGAACTGACTTTTTCCAATCCTGTTCATGTAATTCCTGGCGGTTTGCATTTCAACATTCAGTCCGTATCCCGAGAGATATTCCGTGATTGCCGGGGATTCCACTTTCCATTCTCTTTTTTCTTGGTCGTAATAATCCGGATTCTGGGATAAAGAGTGAAGGAGATAGTTCGCCTTCCTTCCGTCAATTTTCCTTTCTTCGCACATGAGGTCTTTCGCGAAGAACACCTCTCCTTCGGGGGTCTGTATTGTCAGTCCGGCCAGTGACCTGTATACGCAGTTTATGGTGTTGTTCAATTCCGATGCCACTTCTTTCAGCTCTTTGGACCCGAGTGCAAGAGGGTTGCTTGTTTTTATGAATTCTATCTGCGAATTATACAGGCTTCTGGATACCTGTTTTCTCATTAATTCTGTTATCTTTCTCCTGTTCGATAAAATATCTGCGACCTCCGTTCTCCCGTTCCGTTCTCCGCCGGCCTCCTTATAACGGGATATTTTTTCGTTTATGTTTTTTGTTATCGCATCATTATACCGGAATTCCAGTCCGGTTTTCGTTCTTTCACTGACCAGTATTTCCGGTTTTTCGAAATGTTTTTTTGTGTCGAATTTCATTTCAAGGATTTTATCGGACAACTGAATTATATCGGCGTATGAGTGGTAAAAGTCATCTGAGTCCAGTGGTTTTTCTTTTTGCAATTCTTCCAGGAGGAAATTCCACTTTATCGGATCCAGTTCGATCATCCGGGGATTCAAGCACATACCTTTTTTTCTCATGATATATTTCCTATTATTAAGTAATTAAAATTTATTAACATTATAAAATCACCAGAAAAACCAGATTTTAGACCATTTATCGTTCAGGAGAAGCTCTTCTCCAGCCTCTCTATCGCCTCGTCCGCTTCCTCTTTCGAAAGCGTCAGCGGGGGGCGGAACCTGATCGATCTGGGCCATGACTTGAGCACGGCCAGCCCGTTCTTCCAGCACCTCTCCCTGAACCGGTCCCTTTCCTTCCCGGTGGGGAGATCGAAGGCGATGAACATTCCCCTCCCCCTGACATTGGTGATCTCCTCGTGGCGTGACTGCAGCTCCTCCAGCCGCTCCAGGAAATAGGCGCCCGTCCTTGCCGCGTTTTTCACCAGCTTCTCCTCGTGGATTATCTCCAGCACCCTTTTCCCCCTGACCATGTCGGAGAGGCTCCCTCCCCAGGTGGAGTTTATCCTGCTGGACTCGTGGAAGACGTTGTTTTTGACCTCGTCCACCCTTTTGCTGACCATTATTCCGCACACCTGGGCCTTCTTGCCGAACGCCACTATGTCCGGCTTCAGTCCGAAGTGCTGGAAGGCCCACATCTTCCCGGTGGTCCCTGTTCCGGTCTGGACCTCGTCCAGCATGTACATTATGTCGTGCTTCCTGCAGACCTCCTCCAGCGCCTTAAGGAACTCCCCCCTGAAATGGTTGTCCCCTCCCTCTCCCTGTATGGGCTCGATTATCAGGCAGGCGATGTCCTTTCCGTGCTTTTTTATCTCCCTGCGGATCTGTCCGAGTGCCTTCTCCTCCGCCTTCTCGGTTTCCCTGAGTACCTTTTCCGTAACGGGGAAACTCAGCTTCGGGTTCGGTATTCTCGGCCATTTGAACCGGGGGAAATACTTGGTCTTCTCCTCGCTGGTGTTCGTGAGCGAAAGCGTGTAGCCGCTCCTGCCGTGGAATGCCTCCCTGAAATGGATGACCCTGCTCCCGAGCCCCTTCCTGCCCGCTGCCATGTTCTTCCTCACCTTCCAGTCGAAGGCGGTCTTCAGGCCGTTCTCCACCGCGAGCGCCCCTCCGGTGATGAAGAACAGATATTTCATGTGTTCGGGCATGGCGATCTTCTCGAAGGCGTTCACGAAGGAGGCGAACTCCACCGAATAGACGTCGGAATTGGCCGGGTTCTCTATGCCCGCGTCTTTCAGGTCCTCCAGGAACTGCCTGTCGGTCATCTTGGGGTGGTTGTGGCCGAGGGGGGCGGTGGAATAATAGGTGTACATGTCCAGGTATTTCCTTCCGGAAACCTGGTCCACCATGTAGGAGCCCCTGCTCCTGTCAAGATCAACGACTATGTGGAAGCCGTCAGCGAGAATGTGTCTTCCCAGTGTTTTGATTACCCTGGAGGGCCGGATTTCTTTGGTATGGAAGTGCCTCTTTTTCATGGTTAATTATTGTCCCGGGCGGAATAAATGGTTTGCTCAATGTTTATTTAGTTTTTTATCAGTCTTCGTATCTTCCCCATATCATTCCGCATGTTTTTATGGGCTTTCCGGTTTTCCAGTCAGTTTCGGTAATGTCTCCATTATTCAGGACTTCGTCCCTCCCGACGCCGCCGGTAAAAAGGCCTCGGAAGTTCTTCGCGTACATTTCGATAGCTTTAAGCTGGGAGTCTACGTCATCTCCCGTATAACCTTTTCCTGTCATACGGACTTACTTTGATGCAAACCTTTTAAGCATCGGCCACAAATAGAATCCAGGTGTTTTTGTGCATTTGGTGTTCAGGTGCGTGATCTGCGGGGAGGTATTCATCGGGACGGAGAAGCCCACCAACTGCCCGTTCTGCGGGGCTCTGGGGAAATTCCTCGCGGAAGGAAAGGCATACAAGGCGCCGGAAGAGCCCATAAAGGATCTTTCTGAGAAGACGAAAGACATGCTGAAGAAGACCTTTGACCTGGAGGTGCACGCGACCAGGTTCTACCTGGCGGCATCCGAGCGCTCGGAAGATCCTTTCATTCAGTCCATGTTCAAGGGTCTCTCCAAGACCGAGAGGGAGCACGTGAGCGTGGCAGCGAAGGCCCTGGGGATTCCCAAGCCGGACAACCTAAGGGAGCCGGAGGGGGACAAGGGGAGCGACGGGGAGAACCTGAAGGAGACCGACAGTCTGGAGAGGAACGCCACTGCCCTGTACGGGAAGTTCATGCAGGAGGCATCCGAGCCCCGAGCGAGACAGATATTCCAGGCGCTCATGGAAGTGGAGAGCAACCACATAGAGCTGGTGAATCAGTAGCTGGGTAGTGACTATACTTCGCGGCTCACTTCTTTGAAGGGTTTAAATTTTATCTCTTCTTCATAAACGGCGAATTCTTTACCGACTGGTTTTACGGTGATCCTTAACGTTTTTTCTTTTTTGTCCGGGACCCTTTTATTCCCGAGGACACCCCCGGTCAGGGAATCAAGCTCCCTTCGTATATAGTTATTTTTGATGTTTTCCTCGTTCGCCTCTCTTGGACTGATGCCCGACATCCTGACGTAAAAATCGTTGTCTACTTTGCTCGTCAGTACCAGATTTCCCGTTGGTGTCAGTTTAAACCCGTATATGTCCAATTCTGATTGAAGCATGTCGGGGCTGGGAGATCCCGGCTGAAACTCCAGCAGCAGATGTCCGTCCGAGTAGCAGGTTGTATAAATATTCAGTTTCGATAGTCTGCTTTCCATGTATTTTGGCCCGTTTTTGATATAACCGGGAATTTCCATGATCCAGAATCCGTGCCCGTTTCCGTTATTGCCGTCTAAAACGGAATCGCCCTTGTAATTTTCCGCTCCCATGATGAGTAATTGACAGTAATTTTTATAAATTCATTACTTTTTATTGATTAAATGGTAGTTACTATATGATGAGAGGAGAATGAGGTGTGCCAGATGGCTTACGAAGGAAAGCCAAGTGATAAATACCGGAATGCAGGACCGGAAGAGATGAAAGGATGGAAGCTGCAGGACTGGGCGTGGTGGCTCAAATACAGATATGACGGACTCAGATTCGGAACTATTTATACGCCTTTCGAGAGCTATATGGTAGGGGGGAGCCATCCCGGGAGCGGACTCGATCCTGACATGCCCATGTTTTTCCAGGAAAGTGGGGAAGAAAGAGATATAGAGGAATTGTTTCGTCCGATAAGCATAATGAGAGGGCGGGTAAACAGAGAACTGGGAGGAATTGAATGCTATGGGAATCTCTTTGTCCCCGAGAAAGGCAGCGAACTCCCCATTCCGGATGAGTCTATCGGGATATCTTGCAAGGTATATCCCGTTGATAACACAGGTCATACCACTAAACGTCTCAGGCCGGTGATTACTGGTTATAAGATCAGAGACGAGGTGGTGGAAAGAATCGAAAAGTCCATCAAAAGGGCTAGCCTGCGAGATGATCTCTGACTATCCTCTCCAGACCCTCACGGTGGCCCGCCCCGGCCACGCAGACGATCCTTTCGAACTTGTCGGTTAGGGCTATCAGGTTCCTCCCCATGAACCGGTCCCTGTTCTCCACCAGCACCCTGTAGAGCCCGGGCATCTCCTTCCTGAACACCTTCATGGCCTCCCTGACCATCCTGTCCCCCGGGACCCTGTTCAGGTCTATCTTCTCCTTCTTCCCGGGCAGGAAAGGGAAGGCCAGTCCCAGCACCGCCATGACCAGCAGGCGGAGCAGCTTGACCTTTTCACGGGTCTCCATGTTCCTTATCCCGAGGAAGGTCAGCTGTATGTCCTGATCTATGAAGGCGACCGTTGTCCCCTCCCTCCTCGCTGCTTCCACCGCAGCCAGCATCTCCGTCCCCGGTATTATACCGGTTTTCTTACCGAAGAAGAGCTGGAGGCGCTTCATTATCCAGTACAGTAGGAAGGTGAAGATGCCAAGTGATGCCATGGTTTCCTGCCATGGGGCCTGGTGCTCTTTCTTCAGGGCGCGGTACCTGTTCACGTCCATCTCCACTGCCACGCAGTCGGGCTTCTCCTCCCTTATCGCCCTCTTTATCCTTTCTATGCTCTCCCCTGCCACATGAGAAGTAGGAACGATGGTTATCCTTGACATCCAATTGATTATTATTTGTCCGGGCTTAAATTAAAATTATGGGAAAATTCACCGGAACACTCGTGCTGGCGAACGTCTTAGTCTTCCTTTTCATGTTCTCCATGCCAGAGGAGATGCTGGAGGGGGCCTTCGGGGCGCTCTCCTTCTCGGGACCCTACATTCTCCATATATGGAGGATAATCACCTCCCTGTTCGTGCACGCCAGCGCATCCCACCTTTTCTTCAACATGCTGGGGCTGTATTTCTTCGGCGGGGCTCTGGAGGACGAGGTCGATTCCAAAACCTTTCTCGCCGTCTACTTCCTCGCGGGGATAATGGGGAACATCGCCTTCGCCGTGGTCTCCCCCGGCGCGGTGGTGGGGGCGTCCGGATGCGTTTTCGGGCTAATGGGCGCTTCCATGCTGCTCAATCCCAAAAAGAGGGTCAACTTCTACGTCTTCCCCCTCCCGCTGGGGTTCGTGGGGATTATCTACGCTGTGGTGGAGAGCATGCTGGTATACTTCGGGGAATACGCCACCGGGGTGGCTCACGTTTCCCATGTGGCGGGTCTGCTGGTGGGCGTTTTGTTCGCCTTCAGCCACAACAAAAAACAGGCCGGAAAGGGGCTGCTCTGGCTGGGGCTGTTCCTGGGCATAATAATAATACTGGGCCCCCTGTTCAGTCTCGTGATAGGGGCGGGAAATTTCCTCCTCGGACTGGTGGATTTCATGGTAGGAGTCGTGCTTTATTCCCTGGCGGGAACGCTTTCCTTCCTGTGGTGAGGCCGGGGAGAACATGGGGGAGAATCATTCCCCCGGGACCTTTTCCGCCTCCTCCATCTCCTTCTCCTCCTCGGTCTTGCATTCCTCTTCGCTTTTTTTGACCTTGAACCTGTCCAGGCTCATGACCCATGCTATCACCGTGGAGAAGAGCACCGACAGGAGAACGACTATGAATATCACGTTGACCATGAGACCGGCTATGGCATCCGCATTCGCCAGGCCGGGTATTGAAAGTATGGCGGTGGAGATGATCGGGGCCATTGCTGCCGAGGAGAGCCCCCTGGGGGAGACCGTGTTCATGAGTATGAGTTCCTTCTTGCACATTCCCATCCTGAGCTTCCCGATGGACGGTATGAGGAACAGGGGCCTGGAGAGGAAAACTATCAGGAAGAACCCGAATGCCAGAAGCATTACCGGGCTGCCGAGGGGGAGCGTTACCTGGGCCCCCAGAAGGGTGAATACGGATATCCTGAGCATCTCGGAAAGCTGGTCGTCGAACTGCTTCACCTCTTCCTTCCTCTTCTTCTTGCTCCCCTTGAAGACCATGTTGCCCGCTATCAGGCCGCACACTGCAACGGCGAGCATACCCGACCCTCCGACAGCTTCGGCCATGGCATAGGTTATTAGGGCCACCGCGAAGACCAGGAGGGGGGCGTATTCCCTGAGCATGGACTTGAGCAGCTTGGAGACGGAGAATCCTATTATCAGCCCGGTCCCGACCCCGGCGGCTATCATCTGCCAGAACAGCGTCATGTATTTCAGGGGCTCTATGAGGGCCCCCGGCTCCATCCCCACCAGGTCGAGGAAGAGTATGGGTAGCAGCACGGTCAGGGGGGAGTTGAATATGGATTCGACCTTGATTATGGTGATTGCCCTGCTGTATTTCTTCAGGGACGCCTCGAAGGCGTACAGGACACCGGCCCCGGTTCCGCTGAGGACCGCTCCCAGAAGGAGCGCGTATACCAGTTCTAACTGGAACATAACGGAGGCGACGACCCCGAAGAACACGGTGTTGAAGAATACCCCCAGGAAGGCGAGTTTAACCGAAACGTCGGAGACCTCCCTGAACACCCTCATGCTCAGGTTGAACGTTCCCGTGAAGACGACCAGTATGAGGGCGAGTATCCGGAGAAAGTCGGGCACCGATCCCATCACCCCCACATCAACCAGCGTTATGTTCACGTAGGGCGTGATAAGCGGGTTCATGAATACCGTGGGGCCCATGATCAGACCCAGAATGAGCAGGAAGAACGTGTCCGGTATCTTCACCTTCTTTAGCAGGTTGGCGATTATGACTCCGAAGCCAAGCAGAAAAGCGAAATAGGTTACGGTCAGGGCGATGTCGGCCATAATGATAATTTGCACGGACTTCCTAATAAATTTGCCGAGTCAGAGCTCATTTATCGCTGTCTTTCTATTTGCGCACCCAGATGTCCCCTTTCCCTGCCTCTTCGGTCTTCCCCGCTTCCTCCGGGGCGATTTTCCCGCATATGCACGCGCTCTTTTCAAATCCGCAGACCGGGCAGACGTCTTCCCTTTTATCTTCCCCATCTTCGGTGTCTATGTCCACTATGTTCACGGTGGCGTATCCCCCGGTGTCGGCATTCTGGAGTTTTGACCTGTACTGCTTTATGCCGGCCAGGGGGTGGCGGTCAGATCTCATCTCCTTGAAGCAGCATTCGTCCGCCTTGAGTCCCGATCCGCAGGGGCATTTGGGGTCGCCGTGCCATTCTACCCTGTCGTAAACGTCGGTGTCCTCCAGCATGTGGGAGGGCTTCATCTTGTCCAGTGTGTCGCTGAGGGTGTAATCGTCCTTGGTCAGCTTTCCCCCTGCAACCGAAGGTGCGGCCGTGACGGGGGATTTCGGTTGGACTAAGCCAGAAATATCAGGCATGCTTTCTCTTTCCGCGGACTTTCCGTATCTGTTGGTGTTGGGTCCTTTTCAATTCTTTGACATACCCTCAGCCTTCCTTATGGAAGATAAGTGTTTTGGTTCGCTGGTATATAAATGCTCCGGTTGGGATGCGGGGCACGCTATTCAGCGCTGCAAATAAATATAGGGGGAAGCACCCATAAATATGGGCCTCATGGTCTTCACGGGTATGTCAGAAAACCCCCTCTTTATAATATCTTTCTACCAATCTTCCCTATATGGACAGCGTTGCGGATGAGGTGCTTTCCAGGTCGGGCTTTTCGGAGCTGAACCCTGTCCAGAAGAAGTCGCTGGATGCCGGTCTTCTGGAAGGGAAGAGCATGGTGGTTTCCGCCCCCACTGCATCGGGGAAGACGCTGGTGGCGGAGATGGCCGCCCTCAGGACCGTGGCTGAGGGCAAAAAAGTGGTGTACATAGTGCCCCTGAAGGCTCTCGCCTCGGAAAAGCACAGGGAATTCAGGGAAAAATACGATTCACTTGGCTGCAGGACAGCCCTCAGTATAGGTGATATGGACGCCTCGGATCCATGGCTTGCCAAATACGACATAATAATCGTCACGTCGGAGAAGTTCGACTCCCTCCTGCGCCACGGAATATCCTGGCTGGGGCAGGTCGGCCTTGTTGTGGTGGACGAGATCCACCTGCTGAACGACCCCGGGAGGGGTCCGACGCTCGAGGTGATGATAACCAAGCTGAAGTCCATGCTGAGCCCGCAGATAATCGGCCTCTCCGCAACCATAAGCAACTACGAGGAGATTTCCGGGTGGCTGGGGGCGAAACCGGTGAGGTCGGACTACAGGCCCGTCAAACTCTTCAGAGGGGTCTGTTTCGAGAACGAGATAACCTATCACCCCAGGAAGAGGAAGCTCGGCCTGGGTTCGGAGGTAAGCGAAACCGCGGGCATAATAAAGGATACCCTTGGGATGGGGAAGCAGGCGCTCGTTTTCGTCTCCACCAGAAGGAACGCAGAGGCCCTTGCCGGGCGTCTCGGAGGGGTGGTTCAGAGCAGCCTCGGGCCGGAGGAAAGGAATGCCCTCGTGGAGGCCTCGGGAGGGATACTGCACGCCCTCGAGAGGCCCACGCTCCAGTGCGAGAAGCTCTCGGGCATGGTTAAGAAGGGGGTTTCCTTCCACCACGCCGGGATAACCAGCAGGCAGAGGAAGATAATAGAGGACAGCTTCAGGGAGGGCAAAATAAAGGTCATAGCGGCCACCCCCACGCTCGCATGGGGGCTGAACCTGCCCGCCTTCAGGGTGGTGGTAAGGGACACCAAGAGATTCAGCTCCGGTTACGGGATGGATTACATACCCGTCCTGGAGGTGCAGCAGATGGCGGGAAGGGCAGGCCGGCCGAAATACGACGAGACAGGTGAGGCGATACTGGTTGCCAAGAACAGGGGGGATGCCGAATACCTCTGGGACAATTACGTCCACGGGGAGCCCGAGAAGATACAGTCCAAGCTGGGTGTGGAACCCGTCCTCAGGATGCATACCCTCGCCCTGGTGGCCTCCGGGATGGTCACTTCCATGGAGGGGCTGGTGGATTTCTTTTCCGGATCCTTCTATGCCCGCCAGTACGGGGAACTCTCCGGCATAGAGAGGCAGCTGGACAAGATAGCCGAGATGCTGAAATCCTTCGGGTTCATAAAGGGAGGGGTTCCCTCCGAAGACAACCCCTTCAGGCCCGCCTCCGAGATCCATGAAGGCGGCGGTAAGCTGGAGCCCACCCCGCTGGGGAAGAGGGTTTCCGAGCTGTATATCGATCCGCTTACCGCTAACTACCTGGTCAGGAACCTGGAGAAGTCGGGCGGTTCCGGTCTTTCCCCTTTCTCCGTCCTCCAGCTCATATCCAACACCATAGAGATGCGCCCGGGGCCCTCGGTCAGGAAGAGGGATATGGAGGGCATAAACGAGCTTATGACCACCTATGAGAAAGATCTCCTGGAGAAGCCGCCGAACCCATGGGAATACGAATATGACGATTACCTGAGATCGATGAAGATGTCATGGGTTTTCTCGGAATGGATGGACGAGCTGGGCGAGGATCTCATACTGGAGAAGTTCGGGGTCACCCCCGGGGAGACCAGGTCGAGGCTGAACAATGCGGACTGGCTCCTCTACGCCACACAGGAGCTCAGCCTTCTCATGGGGATGAAGGAGGCGGTGAAGAACATACGCAGGGTCAGGGTCAGGATGAAGTACGGCGTGAGGGAGGAGCTGCTTCCCCTGGTCCGGCTGAAGGGGATAGGGAGGGTCAGGGCGAGGAAGCTCTATTCCAACAACCTCCGGAAGCTTTCCGATGTCCGGAAGGTCCCTCTGGAAACCCTTTCCAGGATGGTGGGTCCGAAGACCGCCTCGAACATCAAGGAGCAGCTGGACCAGGCAGGCAAAAAAAAGCAGGGAACCATTTAGTATTTATTTCTTATTTCATAGTGGTTAACATGAGCAAGAGATATGGCCATGATTTCAATGAACTGGAAAACATGGGAACGTTCGATCTCCCCTGGGGCAACATGCTGGTTTTCACCAGATACAACCATCTTCTGGGAAAGCCCGGGAAGGGGCATTCAGGCATGGTGGGTGGCCGTAAATACAGGGCCGGGCCGGTGAGTCCGGAGGCGGAGGAATGGGTCAAATACACCGAGATAGATGAAGATGGGAATGTTATGGCTGGCTGCAACGAGATCGACCCGGAATTGTTCGGAGGCGGGAAAGCCAGAGAAATGATGGAGAAATTCGTCGAAAAGCACATCGAAGAATCAACCGTTCCCCGCAACGCTGCGAACGAATACAACAAGAACCTTTCAGCATATCTTCTCAAGGACATGCCGGTTGACAGATGAGTCCGGCGGAAGTTCTGATATTTAATATACTATAATATGTAATATAATTGAGTGATCATCTTGACCAGGCCAGACAAAAGAAAGGTGAAGAGGCCCGACTGGGACACCTACTGGATGGGTGTCGTGGATGCCATATCCAGGAGATCCACTTGCATCAGGCACAATTTCGGGGCGGTTATAGTCAGGGACAACACCATCGTCTCCACTGGGTTCAACGGAGCCCCGCGGGGGCTCCCCCACTGCACCGAGATAGGGTGTCTCAGGGACAAACTCAGGATAAAGTCCGGCACCATGCTCGAGGTGTGCAGGGGTGTCCATGCCGAGGCCAACGCCATCATACGGGCGGATCCCCTCAGGATGGATGGCGGGACCCTCTACGTTAACGCCAAGCCCTGCAAATACTGCGCGAGGATGATCGCGAACTCCGGCGTTAAGAGGGTCGTCTACATAGACGATTACCCGGACAAGGAAGGGATAGAGCTTCTGACCAGTGCGGGCATAAGGTGCGACGTTTTCGGGACGGGACCCTCCGGGCCGAAGGAAGAGAAACGGGAATGAGGAAAATGCGGGTACTCAATCTCACCAAGTGCACCACCATTACCAGCAAGACCGAGGTCGCCGGCTCCTTCTTCGGGCGAATGAAAGGGCTGATGTTCAGGGAATACCTGGAGGAGGGGACCGGAATGCTTTTCATGTTCAAGAAGGAGGGCAAACATTCCATGTGGATGATGGGGATGCGCTTCCCCATTGATCTGATTTTCATCGGCAGGGAAAGAAGGGTGGCCGACGTGAGGGAGAATTTCATGCCGCTTTCAATCCGGCCCAGCACATGGGGCATAGCCAGGCCGGAAAGGAAATGTAAATACGTCCTCGAGGTCAACGCCGGGACTGTCAGGGAGTCCGGCACCAGGCCCGGGGATGAACTGAGGTTCGTTTTCTGATGCCGACGATTCACTACTTAAACGTATAGAGTTACGTTTATAAGGAACTCACGAAAAATAGATAATGTAAACTATTCAGAATCGAGATCGTCGGGTGTTACGGAGTGAACAGGAAAATATTGATCACTGCATTCTTCTTCTCATTAGTATTCTTTTCGTTCTCGTGCTCTTCCGAAGCCATGCTGGCCTTCATGGACAAGGATGTTTACCAGATAAACGAGAGCGCCCTGATAAAGGTCAACCGCACGGCTGACGCCAACATCACCGGCAACGTCACCTCCAACGGGACCATGGCTGACAACTTCACCATACCCAAGGACGGGACCACCGGCTTCGTGAAGTACACCTATGGTCAGACCCTCCCTCCCGGGCAATACACGCTCCTGCTGGAGCAGGGAAATGAAAACGTCAAGATGAATTTCGAGGTGAAGACGGAGATACTCAAGCCGGTTGTTCGCCTGATGGAATCCCTGAATTTCGTCCACATTTTCACAGATACCCAGATAGATAACGGAACTGGCGGAATCGGGGGGAACTTTTCTGATCTCCTTTCCCTTAACAAAACCCCCTATTTATATCACGGGAAGATACTGAACCTGACCGGTGACGGCCGTGTGTATCACTTCGTGGCGGTGGACGAGAATGCACCGGGTGTTTACGATTCCCTGTACGTGGATGACGATTCCGATTTCCGTCTGTTCAACGACACCGAAGACAATGCCACTTACCCCTTCATGGAGACGTCCGAGCAGCCTGGCGGTATGCTCAAGATAGATTCCGAACACCGGTTCATAGTGGCCGACATGGACACCTCCACCGGAAAGACGGTCTATCTTCTGGAACCGCTGGACTCGCCCATGTTCAGCTCATCTGACATGCTCTATATGCTCGTCCTGCTCAAACACGAAAACGGGACCCTCGGGAAGAACACCGCTCTCAATGTTTCGGTTTTCAGCGAATCCAAGGTCCTGAAAGACAGCAATCTGGTTGAGATAAACGAGAACGGGACGGGGAACCTTTCCGTTAACCTTTCGGATTACAGCCCGGGCAAATACACCATAGTGGCTAACGAAACCCCGGTGGACGTCTTCAAGGTGGAGACCTTCAGTCTGAGGGGCAAGGTAACCGATCTTTCCGGGAATCCCATGACCACATTCGCTCCGGGCTCGACGCCCAAGATATGGGTGATCGCCAGGGATGCAAACGGGGACCTGATGACGTTGGATTCCGATCCCGGCGGAACCGTTACGTTCCCCGACGGTACATCTTTCGGTCTGGGCCTGACCGAGGAGCCGAACGCGACCGGGGTTTACACCTCTGTTTCCGGAGGCGGGCTGACCATGCCGGGAGAATACAAGATCGAGATTGAAGGTACCAAGGGCCAGTACACGGAAAAAGTCAAAGTGGGGCTGGCCGTGAAGAGCGTGGAGATGATGCCCATGACCCTGAACCCCAAGTACATGGACGAGGGAGGGGGCAAGGGGACCATGGTCACCGCTTTCGCTCCCGGGTCCAACATAACTGCCGCCGTTTTCATGATTAACATGAGCAAGGGGTCCGGACTCAAGTCAGGAGGGCCTCCCTGCGGTTTTGACGGAAGTTCCTGCGTGGGCGTCAGCTGCGATGCATCCCAGTTCGATGTGGTTGTGAAGAACGACCTCGGCCAGAAGTACAATCTGGGCGAGAACAATTTCAGCGTGGTGACAATCGGGTACGCCAGCCAGCTATTCGGCGGTGAAACGCCGGACGAACCCGGGATGAAAGACCAGTGCGTGGTCATAATGTGGGGGGAAAACAACTCCTGGGCAGAGAATACCGGTGAATACAAGGTCGAACTCTCTTTCAGCAACGACACCATAGGGGATCTCAGGGCAGCGGAGACCTTCAGCGTAAAGAGGCTTCTCGCCAAGGGATCCACCGTGGACTTCAAGGGCAGTTCATTCTCATTCTTCGCGCCCAACAGCACCATGAGGGTCAAGCTGGAGGTCCGTGACATGCTCACCGACCAGCTCCTTCCCGCCGAAAACATAATCAATGCCAAGTTCACCGAGATGTGGAAGGAATGGCCTGAGAGGAAGAACGTCTTCAAGGACATGTCGGCCTTCACCAAGTCGGACCTCAACGAGAGCATAGTCAACAACACGATAGTTTTCACCTCACCCCCCGAGGAGGGCTTCTACACCGCAGAGTTCAGGTTCAAGGCCAACGTGAGCGGGACCATGATGGATGGAACCGGGACAATATTCTTCGAGTTGAAAAAATACATGATATGGGCCGACCTTGACGTCGCGGGAGAAGAAGGCAGCTGGTTCGTCAAGAGAGGGGAGAACATATCACTCACCGTCAGTATCATGGACATCGACATGGCCAGCCAGAAGGGGTCCGGGACCACCCCCACCTGCACGGGATGCGCGGGGATGGTGGCCACGGTCAGTTCCCTGAGGAACGAGCAGTTCTTCAAGGAGATGAAAGAGGGGACTGATTACACCGTCACGCCCGGGGTGGTGATAAACTCCACTTCCGGGGCCACCGTACAGATAAACCCCATTAACCTGCAGAGCGGGTGGTACGGACTGGACATACTCCTGAACGACACGTCCACGGGAAACACCTATTACGGATGGGGCGGTTTTGAGATCAGGAACTTCTGGGTGGATATCTTCAGCGTAATGAATCAGAGCGGCAACATAACGAGAATGGGAGGGGAAGGTACGACTATACCGGTGGGCGGGAGCTCGCTCATGGCCGTGGCGGCGTATTCGCCTCCCAGCAAGTTCTCTCCGCCCATGCCCCTGAAAGTCACTTACGTGAACAAAGCCGGGATTCAGGACACCAGCGTGTGGCCCCCGCTTCCGGTGGATGACACCCTGTGCAGCATGGAGAACCTGTACGAAGAAAACCTCACCGAATGCTTCGACGAGGGGTGCGAAAAATATCCCATATACCTCATCAACGTTTCCACATCTAGCCAGATAAAGGAGGGGAACTATGAGCTGGCGGTCAGCGCGGATACCGAGAGGGCCGGTTCTGATATAGGAACCGCAAGGATGACGGTGTCATCCTACAGGATCAACTACATGACCGATCCCATGTCCAAGATGTTCCAGTGGCCCCCGGTTTATGCGAACACCGAGAATCTCACTCTCATCTTCACGGGGTTGAATTTCGATAACAGTCCCCACAACCTCACCAATATAACGGTAAAGAATATGTATTCCGAAAAGGAAGACAGGCCGATAAGCTTCAAATACGGCAAGAATTACACGAACAACTGCACCGGTAGCAGCAACCTTTGCAAGGTCGACGTGTTCCTGAGCGGGCTTTCGCCGGGCGAATACTTCGCCCAGCTGGAGGTCGATGACGGGAACTCCACACAGACCTCCGAGTTCATGTTCGGGATAAAGAACCTGATATTCTCCGTACCGCAGATATACGAGGGATGGACCCGGGATCAGACCACCGCCGAGCAGACACTGGACGCATGGAACGGGGAGGACACCTGCGACAACCAGATTTGGATGCAGAAGAATGACGTGTGCAAGTCGCTACCCGGAAGCACCATATGCACGGACCAGATAGGAGGGGTGCAGACCAACATAACGCTTCCGGTGGCGAAGAACAATTCGGTCGATTATTTCGCCGACAGGATGTGCATATATCTGAACGACGGGGGGAGATGGCTGTACGCTTCCGCTCCCGACGACGGCTGCCCCGGGGACAAATTCGTCTACATCGCCGGTAACGGCTCTCATGCGTGGATAAACATGTCGAACAACATGTCGGATTCCCAGACCCTCACCAACGAGAGCACATTCACACTTTCCGGATACCCGGGAATCACCTGGGAGGTCAATTCCTTCAGGCAGAATGATCCCATGTACATAAGGATAAAGCGCGCAGGAGCCATTTGCGCCAGGAACGAAATGGGAGGGGACATACTCACGATAGTACCTCCCGCCGGACATGATAATCATTCGACTTTCTACCACGGCCCCAGCTACGTTGTGGGGGACATGTGGATGCAGACGGACTGCCAGCAGAAGCCGGAGATGACGAAGTGCATCCTGAACATCTCGGACAGGCCGGGATACGTTTACCACAACACCACCCACGTCTGGTTCTATCCGAACGCCACCTTCGCCAACTTCACCGATGCCGGCAAGGCGAGCGGCCCGGTTTCCGTGGGCGGCATCATGAGCGACGGGAGCGGCGGCAACTGGAAGGTGGTCTCCATCGCCAAGAGCAAGGTCACCATCGAGGGCCAGAACGTACTGGAGAACGGCGTGATGGTAAATGCATCCCTGAGCACCAGCGGAAAGATCTGGCTCGGGGAGCTGAGGGAGGACGAACTCGGTTTCGAAAACAAATTATCAGAAGAGAAGACGGGATGGGACCTGGACAACGACGGGACCAAGAACGGCACGGTGATGTTCGTCATAATCGATTCCTCCAACGGATACGACAAGCTGGCATATTCCAAGAACGCTTCCCGGAAATGGAACATGTCGGAGATCATAGACGTGAGTGACACCCGCGCAAACAGGCAGTTCGGGGCAGGGTCAGAAAAGCTAATACTTCTGAACATAGATCCGAGGGCGGATCGGGTTATGTTCTATGATCCTAACGCCACCGGAGACTGGCCTGAAATCGGGGATTCCAGGGTCGGTGACAACATAACCATACCCGTCGTGGTCAAATCACCCGACGGGAGCCCGATTTCAGCCAACGTCAGCATACCCCACATGAAGGTCAAGACCAGCTCCGGCACGACCATCGAACCTGCGGGGGTCGGTCCGGTCCTCATAGAGGGTGTGGGAGAGATAGAGGTGAACGTGAGCTCACTGGGGTATGGCGCCGGGAGATACGAGTTTGAACTCAAAGCGGAGAACGATGCCCTCGGGGAGGAGATGCTCAACGAATGGCTGTGGCCGAGGAGTACGGTGAGGAACTTCCTGATAGACACCTCTGCAGGTTACGGCGGGATAATAACCAACTTCGCGGCCATGGAAGTCGATGTTTATGGCGGCTGGGACAGCCCGGTGAAGATAAGGAACCTGTTCACAGTGAACCAGAGTGGCGTGCCCGTGATGAAGGGCGTGATGGAGACCATAGACCATGAGGTCATGCACTCCAGCTGCCCGGGCTTCCAGGATCCGGCCGACGCCGGGGCGGAGGGCGGGAACAAGACCTATGTGCTGGACAGATTTCAGGGAGAATATTATGCTTACATGACCCCCGCCAACCAGAGCACCCTGTGGCTCAGCGAGGGTGACTGCAACTTCACGACCAACACCAGCAATTATACCGAAGGAAGCCCGGTCAACATAACCCTCGGCCAGGACACACACATGCTTTACGTCCTCAGGGCCAATATGAGCGGGGGGAGCGCGATAGGACTTTCCGGTTTCCCCGATGAGATAGAGCCGATACGCATGGACGACTGGGGAGGAAGACCTTCCCCCAACTGGAACATAATGTCCATGAACAGGTCGGGAACCATATACAACGTGGTCTACGCCAACAACACCACCTGCTCCTATCCGCAGGCCGTGACCTGGGGGATAAACGACGTCGCCAAGGTGGTCTGGCTCGATACCGACGGGAACTTCTCCGATGCATCTTCGTATCAGATAGGCCAGAATTTCACTGCCGATGAATACGTATCGAGGGTGGGGCCCGCTCCGTGGGACGGATTGGTGATAGCGGACGGTTCCAACCTCACATCCGTCCTGCCTCCGGGGGAGAGGCCCGGCATGGACGTGAGGCCGCAGGACAATACGCCTGTCTACTTCGGATTCGCGAACGAGTCCTCGATCGGGCTGGATCTCGATATGGACGGTGAGATCGGGGGGAGTGAACCCCGTGATGGGAACTACATGATCGTGGCCTATGACGACTTCGGCGACGGAGAAAATGATTTGACCAGGATATACGTCGACAACGACATGAGCATAAGCGAGCCATGGTGGGCCAACAGCTCGAACATACAGGAGGGGCAGGTGTATACCTACTATGATTTCTATAAGGGGGAAGGATTTGAAATGCCGGAGCAGGAAGGGAACCCTCCCAGGGGTATGTGGGGCGGCAACATAAGATTCGGTCCCAGGAACGATTCCATGGACTGGGAGCAGCGGCCCGAATGGAACATCAAGGCCTACAACGGCACCAGGATGATAATCGAGAAGAACGTGTGGCACCTGAACGAGACCAAGACCATCGCCATAACGGGCAGGGCTTTCGATTTCGCCCAGAACCCGATTTCCGGGGCTAACTTGACACTGAAGAAGCTCAAGATGTTCGGCGGAGGGGTGCCCTACAAGGAACTGGTTGAAGGCTCTGATTTCACTCTCATAAACACCCAGAACGTTACCGACAGCAAGGGGTACGGCATGCTCAAGCTGGAGCCCGTGGGATCTTGGGTGATCGGCGCCGAATACATCGCCGTGGTGGAGGTCGGGAACGGAGCCGTGACGGAGACCACTGACGAGTGGTTCATGATCGGAGAGAAGGAGATGGGACCATGAAGGCGAGAATGATACCCCTGGTTACTTTGTTCGTTTTAGTCATTCTGATAGGCAATGCATGCGCCATTTCGGTTTCTGTAAGCCAGTCCGGGGCTGACGACTACGAGGTCATGAAGGACAGTACCTTCACTGTGGAGGCCTCCGGATGGACCGGGGACTGCTCGCAGGCCACCATGAGTTTCTCGGGATGCAGCAGTTGCTCGCTTTCCGGTGAAAATAGCCAGAAGAGCATAGGCGGAGGTGCGACGAGCATTGCCTGGACCACGATCAGTGCCTCCCAGCTGGCTGCCGCCCAGAGCATCACGGTTTCGGTTAGCGGGGGCTGCACGCTCCAGCAGGAGACGAGCGACAGCTTCGACATAGTCTTGCCCCCCTCCCTTTCCGTGGACGCCTCAACCGATGTTTCGGAGGTCGATGACGAGGAGACCTTCGAGGTTAATCTGGACATGGTCAACAACGGCGAGACCACAGCCAAAGACGTTTCTACCAGTGTCAGCGGGTCCGGAATGAGCATAAGTTCCGGGTGCTCCTCCATATCTGAGATAGAGGAGGGGCAGAGCGCCGCGCAGTCCTGTACGATCAAGGCTTCCAGCCCCGGCACGCCGACCGTCACATTCACCATATCTTCCACAAACGCCGATTCAGCTTCCGATTCCTTTTCCATGACGGTGAACTCCGTGGGCGGAGACAGCCCGCCGAGCGGATCGGGGGACACCAGCCCCTCCGGAGGTCCGGTTGTAGGGCCGAGCGATGAGGAAGAGCAGGAGCGGGAAAGAGTCAGGGAAAGGAAGAACATAAGTCTCGTCCCCGGCGTGGGGATCAGGAACAACATGAGGCTCCAGAACGCCATACAGAAGGTCCTCGGCATGGCCAACATGAGCGAGCAGGCAAGGGAGAACATGCTTCGGCTCTCCGAGTCAATATCCTCCGAGATGGGGCTCAGCAAGAACTTCTCTTCAGGGAGCGGGAAGACCACGCTTTCCCTGAAATTCACCCATGGCGGGGCGAAAAAGATAAGGAATTTCATGGTCTATGATACCGTTCCCAAGACGTTCGCCAATTCATCGGAAAACGTGACCGTCATAGCAGAGGGAGCATCCATAGAGGTGGTGGAGTCGGATCCGGAATACCTTTTCGTTTATCCTGAAGTCCTGCCCGACCAGGAACTCTCTGTCACCTACTCTGTCGAAAAAGAGCTCGCCCAATCGGTGATAGACGACACCTCCACTGAGGTGTATGCGGAGTCTCTTGAGGAGATAATCGAGCCGGAATGCACTGTCCCGGGCGAGAGGAGATGCTCGGGAGACGAAGTGCAGGAATGCCAAAACAACGAATGGGTCACCACAGAGACATGCCAGCACGGATGCGTTTCCGGGGTCTGCAAGGCCGCTCCCCCCGTGCAGATAGACTGGATGCTGGTGGGAGGAATCGCAGTTATAGTCGTTGTGGTGATTGCAGTCGTGGCGGTCGTCATGGGATTCAAGACCAAAAAGGGATCGGACAAGCACAAGTGGAGATCCCTTCCCAAGCCTCCCTCCGTGAAGCCCAAGATTTGAAATAGTCCCGTTTCTGTCTTTATCTCATTGAAAATTCAGAATGTGCTGGATTCTCGCGTGACTGTCCTGTGATTTCATGGCCGTTTTTCTGCGGAGAGAAAACAATGGATAGTTGGAATGGTTGGTCCCGAATATGATCCCCATTTCTTCCATGACCTTTTTCAGATCTTTCGTTTTCCTTCTCGAAAGGAGTATATCTTATCTTTTTGTATCCGGTGTCCGCGTCAAATTTCCCTCCTTTCTTCCGGAAGAACATTCCCCTGTTGCGGAATCTGCAACCCTCCGTCACGAATGCGGGGAAGAACACTGCGCCGTCCTGTATATGGCCCATCGCCTCTTCCATGGAGGGGATAACGTAATTTTCAACCTCGTCCTGGGTCAGCTTGTGGAACAAAACACCTTCCGGGTAGGTCAGGATGATCCTGTCACCGTATTCCCCGGTCTTTTTCCGTACCGATTCCATCAGTTCCTCTTTGTCAAGAAGATAACCTGAGTCCAGATGAAGGTTGACGTAACCCATACAATAGAAAGAAATGAAAATTTTTTATTCTTGACCTGCATTCCCTTTCCCATCGGGCAGCTTTATCCCGATTATCTTGGATTCTCCCTCCTCCATGGAGACCCCGAAAACCTGCTCGGCTGCGTTTATCATTTCGTTGTTGTGGGATATTATTATGAACTGGAGCTCCTTGGAGTGCTTCTTTATGAGACCGGCCACCTTCCTCGTGTTGGGTTTGTCCAGGGCGGCATCCACCTCGTCCATTACGTAAAAGGGCGAGGGCTTGTACCTCTGTATGGTGAACAGGAAGGCCAGGGCGGTCAGGACCTTTTCCCCGCCCGACATCGAATCTATGTAAAGGAGCTTCTTTCCGGGCGGCTGGGCGGATATGACCAGCCCCGAATTTATGTCGCTGGGGCTCTCCAGGGACAGCTCCGCCTCCCCTCCCGTCAGCTCGGAGTATATCTCCCTGAACAGCTTGGCCATTTCCTTCATGGTCCTCTCGAACAGCTCCCTCTTCTTGCTCTCGATCTTGGAAATGCTGCTGGTTATGGTTTCCTTTTCCTCCACTATCCTGTTGACTCTTTCCATGTATTCGTCGAACTCCTCCTTGAGCACGTCGAACTCCTCTATCGCCTTCATGTTCACCGGACCCATCATGTTCATCTCGGTGAGTATCTCTTTCTGTCGGTCCTTCATGGTGGAGAGACCCTTCTTTTTCCAGATTTCTTTGTCCTTCACCTTCTCCCAGTTTTTGGATTGCTCCTCCCATTCCACCTTCAGCTTGTCGAAATTCGCTTCGTGCTTGGCCTTGTTTATCTTTATGGAGTTGAGCTCTTCCTGTATGGTCACCCTCCTGTCGTACGCCTTTCTCCTCTTCTCCCTGATCCTGTCCTCTTCCTTTCTGATCTCCTTCATACGCTTTTCGTGATCGTCACCGCCCTTCTCGGGCTTGAATTCCTCCTTTATAGCGTTTATCTGTCTGGTAAGTTCCGCTATCTCGTCCTCGAGGGTCTCGTTCTGCTCCTGGAGGCGGCCCTTCTCCTTCATATACTGTTTGGTCTCCGGAGGGACTTTGGATTTCATGTAGAACCCGCCGGTCATGGCGCCGGATGTCTCTATGAGGTCCCCGTCCAGGGTGACCATCCTTATCCTGTTCTTCTTGGCGATTTCCTTGGCCTTTTCTATGTCGTTGACGCAGGCGGTCCTCCCGAAGATGAATTCCATTATTCCGGTGTATTTCGGTTCGTGGTGGACGAGTTCCGAGAGCCACCCGTAGGTCCCCTGGGGGAGGGGCGGCTTGTTCCTCGCATCGATCCTGTCCATGGGCAGGAATCTGGCCCTGCCTATCCTGTTTTCCTTGAGGTGCTTTATGCACCGGACCGCGGTGTCCACGGAGTCGACTACGATATCCCTCATGTGCGACCCTCCGGCTACGTCGGCCGCTACCCTGTATTTGACGGGGATTTCCACCAGGTCCGAAACCAGCCCCTCCACGCCCTCGATGTTCATGACTTCCTTGAGGCCGGGCGGCACCTTCTTCTGGAGCATGCTCATGTTTTCGATCATTTTCTGGAGTCGCTCCATCTCCCTCCTGTTGGATTCGATGAGGTTGTCCTTGGTGTCTATGGCGTTCTCCAGCTTGGACAGCTTTTCGGTTATCCTGGCCCGGTCGGAGACCTTGAAGACTTCCTTCATTATGCCCTCTATCTCCTTCTCCTTTTCCTCGAATTCCCTGTCCATCCGGTCCAGCTCTTTCCCAATCCTTTCCACCTCTCGCTTCTTTTCCTTTATCTCCTCGTCGCTGACGTTTATGTGCTTCTTGGCCAGGGAATATTCCTTCCATGTTATTGCCGCCTTGATGTTCTCCAGCTCCTCTTCCATGCTCCTGTAGCGGATGGCGGCGTCCCTGTCCTCCTTCATCTTCTCTATTATTCCTTCCTTTTGTTCCAGTATGATCTCTGCCTCCCTCACCTTCTCAGCGACCCTCTCCAGCTCCTTCATGGCCTTCTCCTTCTTTTCGTCGTATTCGCTTATGCCGGATATCTCGTCTATTATGCTCCTCCTCTGGATCGCGTTCATCTCCACTATCCTGGTGACGTCCCCCTGCTTTATGATGTTGTGTCCGCCGGGGTTCAGCCGGGCCTGGGAGAAGATATCCAGTATCTTCTGCCTGGAGGTCACCTTTCCGTTCATCCGGTATGTGGATATCCCCTCCTTGTTGAGCCTCCTGGCCACGTGGACCTTTTCCTCTTTGACCGGAAGGGTTTCTTTATCGTTAGAGAAAGTGAGCTTTACCTTGGCGTAATCGGACGGCTTCTTCTTCTTGCTGCCGTGGAAGACCAGATCACCCGCCTTCTTGGCCCTTATCTGCTTTGAGCTGCCCTTGGCCATCACGAAGGATATGCAGTCTGATAAGTTAGACTTACCGGATCCGTTGGGGCCCGTGACCACCGCGAAATTGGTGGGAAACGGCATGGTGACTGGCCGCTTGAAGGACTTGAAGCCCTGCATCTTTACCTTTTCCAGACGTACCATGTTATCCTGACCCCAACTTGCGAAACGGCGAAAAAACCTGCCCGCGTTAACTCAATAACTTGCTCATTATCTGCCGGTTTTTGTTATTATTATATTATGTAGGCGAACCTATTTATACATAATCTGCTGCACCCCTTTTTTAAAAGTTGTGCAATAATAAAAAACATGCAAAATGACTATTTCAGGAAGGAAATTGGTCCATTCAGGTAACGAGGAGTCCAGAATTAATATATCGGCACAAATTCATAATTCCCTTTGAAAAGTACGGGGTTCTTTCGGAAATAGATGACAGTATAACACATGCCCTGAAAAAAAGCGAAGACTGTTCTTTCGAGAATGCGAGGAAGACGGTTTTGACCGTTTTGAAAAAATACGGTGTTCCTCCCGGAAAAGCAGACGTTTTCCGATGAAAGTTTAATATAGATTCCATGTCACAGATAAAATATGGCAGAAAAGGACAGGCAGGTGAAGTTCCTCCTGGACACCAATTTCCTGGTGATCCCCTATCAGTTCAAGGTGGATATCTACAGCGAGCTCCGGAAGTTCGGGAAGCCGGACATGTATACCGTCTCCCCCGTCCTGGAGGAGCTCAAGAAGCTGAAGAACGGCAATGAGGCCTTCCGGCTCTACCTGATCAGGGGCGGGAAGGTGATCGAAACCGGTGGGACCAATGCGGACGACGACATGGCCAGACTCGCCGGGGAAGACAATTACGTGGTGTGCACGCAGGATGCTGAGCTCCAGAAGAGGATCAGGAAAGCCGGCGCCAGAGTGGTTTTCCTCAGGCAGAAGAGGTTTCTGGAGGTGAAGTGAAGACTCCGGATTTTGTTTATAAAATCAACCGGGCGGAAAGTTTTCCCGTTGTTTAAACGAACACCGCATTAACTTTTTAAACCCCGCCATCGTTAAAAATTAACATGATAAAGCTGACCCGGAACGAGAAAAAGGCGCTCAAGCTTCTCATCAAGGACGGCAGGATAACCGATACGGAAATATCCCGGCACCTCAAAATAACCAAGCAGGCTGTGGGGAAAATACGGAAGAAACTGGAGAAGAGCGGGATAGTGAAGGGATACACCACAAGGGTAGATTACGGAAAGCTCGGCCTCAACACGTTCGCATTCGCGATAATGAAATTCACGCCCAAGAGCTGGGAGGACATGGGGGAGCTGGGGATAGAGGAAAAGATAGCCAATCTCCCCCACATGATAAACGTTTACCGTATACCGGAGGGCTCCGCGACTCACATAGCCCTCTGCGGCTTCAGGAACCTGACGGAGCTGGACGACTATTTCCATACCATAAAAGTTTCTTCCGATCTGAACAAATACGTGCAGATAATAAAAATCTACATATTTTCCCACCACAGCCTCATAAAAAATTCCCCCGAGCAGGTGCTGGACAAACTCATAAATGAATACGGCGGGGGAAGAAACGGAATACCACTGCCGATGGGAGAGATAAGCAAGTTCAGGGAGAGTGTGGTGAGAGGCTCATGATCCCGAGGCACGAGTTACAGTAAAGGTTTTAAGAATTAATCCCAATTAAATAATATGTCCTTGAAACATCTCGAGAATCTGGGGGATTCATATGCCGCTCTCGTAGTGACGGGGACGGATAAACTGCAGGACGCGACCAACGAAATCATAAGGGACTACACCAAGAAGAAGGTCCCGGGAATCTATGTGTGCTTCAACAAACCGGAGAGCGCGGTGAGGAAGATTCTCGAGGACAGCAAAATAGATACAGAAAAGATATTCTTCATCGACTGCATAACGACCTCTATGGGAGAACCGAAAGGAGGGAAGAACGTGCTCCATATATCGAATCCCTCCGACCTGACCGGACTTGGGGTTGCGATCAGGGAATTCATGGACAATATCCCCTCGGACAAGTTCCTCGTGATGGATTCGCTGAGCACGCTGCTCATATACAACACGGAGAACACGGTGGTCAAGTTCGTGAAATCCGTGGTGGATCAGTCTCAGCAGAACAGGCTCAAGACGACCATATTCACCACCGTTCCCAAGGGCGGCAATTTCATGAACAAGATATCGCTGTTTTTCGACAAGGTAATAGAGAAGTGACTCCCTTCTTCCGGAGAAAACCCGTTTTTATATAGCGCTCAGTCCAAAAATATATATATGCCCCCCAAATTCGGAATGCTCACCACCCCATGGGAAGACGTTCTGGAGCAGATAAAGCTGGCCAGTGATCTGGGGATGGATTACGTGGAGATAGGCATGGAGCCCCCAAGGGGAAGACCGGAGCAATTACTCAGGAAGAGCGTGGAAATAACCTCCCTCCTCGAAAGATACGGTATGTTCGCCCTCGCCCACACTGCATGGTGGTATGACCTGGGAAGCCCGTTCGAGGGAGTGAGGAAGGCCTGGGTGGAGGAAGGGAAGAAGAGCATAGACGCCTGCGTGGAGCTGGAAGCGGGGAAGGTGGTTTTCCATTTCGATAACTTCGACATGATGGGATTCGAGGATGGGAGGTTCCGGAGGAAGATACTCGACGATTACGCGGACAGCATAAGGCAGCTGGTGGATCACGGGAAGGAAAGGGGCGTTAAGGTGGTCATGGAGAACGGATCATTCCAGATGCTCTGTTCCAGGATCGAGAATTTCGGATACGTGATCAACAGGGTGAGGGACCTGGGCCTTCACCTGGATTTCGGACACCTTTTCATCGCGGAGGGGAAAAGCGGATGCACCGAGGCGATAAGGAGGTTCAGCAGGCGCCTGGAGCACGTCCACATGAGCGACAACTCCGGGAGGAGCGATGACCATCTACCCCTGGGGACGGGAGAGCTGGACTATGAGGGAATCGTGAGGGCGCTCAGGAGAATACGGTACAAGAAGACCATTACCTTTGAGGTTTTCACCAGGGACAGGGATTACGTCGAATATTCCATGCAGAAGATCAGGGACGCGTGGAAGAAGAGATGATTTCTATGTTTTCTCAATGGTCCTGAATGCGAGTTCCATTGCCTTTTCTGTCTGTTCGCTGAACCTTTCCGATTTCCTGTATTTGTTCCATTCGACTTTCCTGCCTTTCCGCAATCCGTCGCATGTTTCCCAGTCCCTGTTGCATATCAGAATCGCCAGGGAATCCGTCCCGTGGAATTCAGAGGAAGTGAAGAGGGCAGCGCACTCCATCTCCACGCCGAACGCTTTCCTCTTCCACGTATCGTATTGGTATTTCTTATCGGGGGAGAATCCGCGAACCACTGGAAAGTATGCGCTCGTGGACCATATCGTTCCCCCGCCGGTTTTTATTACCATCTCTTTTGCCGCCTCCACGGCCTTCCTCCGGAGGCCGCCGCTCGCTTTGGCCATGAGCCCCCCTTTCACGTAGGCCTCGCTCACCCCGTCGGCCCTTATCGCCCCCTCCGGAATGAATATATCACCAATCTCTATGCCTTTCCGGATCGCGCCGAATGTCCCGAGCTTGATTATGTTCCTTGCTCCCATGGGAATGATCTCGTCCACCACTATGGCCGTCTTGGCTCCGCCCATCCCTGTGGTGATCAGCATGACCGGCTCCCCTCCGTGAGAACCCATGTAGACGAGGTATCTCCTGTTTTTCACCCTGACCGGATTATCCAGCCTGCTCTTCAGCTTCTCTATAGATTCACGGTCATCATGGATGATCACGTTTTCCGGTACCTCCCCGAAGCCGTGTAGCGATGCCATGATAATTGTATGATAATGGACATTATAAAATATTTTTCCGGGAATCCGTGAGTAACCGGGAAGGGAAGAAATCATGATTTCTCAGCGGACATGAGAACATGCTTTATGAACTCCCTTATGTCCTCCAGATCCTTTTCCAGTATGATGTGTAGTCTTTTCGCTTCGACGTCTTCATACATGTGAACGAGTATGTTTCTGAATTTTGCCATTTCCCTCAGTTTTTCAAACAGATCCTTCCCGATTACTTTCTTTTCATGTTCTTCTCGATTATATCGATCTTTTCCTCAATCAGTTCTCTGTCCGGTTTCATACCGCAAACCTCTGCGCTCTCATTTTTTCATATTCGTGAAGGAATGGCATGAAATCAAGATAATTGGATATGGATATTGTTTCGAAATTTACCCTTTTTCTCTCGTCCCTGCTGAATATCAGCCTTCCGTATTTCAGAATCTGGTTTGCGAATCTCAGTCCGGCCCTGTTCAACACTCTCATATCCAGGGGCGTTTTTATTCCGAGTTTATCTTCGATTTTCAGCGCCATGTCCGATTCGAAATATGGATTTTCGTCAAGGACAGAAACATCCTTCACCAGCACCCGATATCGATATCTCCCGGCCTTTTGGCGCCCCTGGCGGCGAAACCGTATATGTACGCAGCAACTATGTTCTTGTCCCTCCCCAGAACATTCCTTACTACGGATTCGACCTCTTTGATATCTATTCCCTCCTTCATGTTTTTCTATTAAATGTGCGTCAGGGAGGCAGACAAACCGGACCCGGTGGAAATCAGAATAACCGTTTCCTGATTTTTATTCTTTCCGTTCAATTTTATACCATGGAGGATTTCGGGACGGGATTCGATGATTTTGACGCCGAGGTCGGAGTCCTAGAAATAAAGAGAAAGAAGAGGTTTTCGGAGACATGGAACGTCGGTTTCGGGGGCTCAGTCTGCAGCACTCCCGCGGTCCGCCGGGAACTGATAATTTTCGGCTCATGTGACCATAATGTTTACGCGGTCGACCGGAAGGGGAGGGAGGTGTGGAGATTCCAGACAGATGACTTGGTAATGAATTCTTCCCCCGTAATTTCGGAGGGCATCGTTTATA
Source organism: uncultured archaeon (assembly GCA_964441265.1). Lineage (GTDB taxonomy): Archaea > Aenigmatarchaeota > Aenigmatarchaeia > QMZP01 > QMZT01 > JAFGDH01. Next base: position 20,742 of record CAYYKJ010000010.1, on the reverse strand, counting down.
TCGGCTCTTACGACCGCAACCTTTACGCGCTGATCGCGGATACGGGAGAGGAGATGTGGAGATTCAGGACGGGAGGTAAGATAGCTTCCACCGCGAAGGTCTCGGAGGGAATTGTTTACGTGACCTCCCAAGATAAGAAGGTTTATGTGCTTGATGCGAAAACCGGGGAGGAACTCTGGAGGTTCAGGACCGGGGACGAGGTGGCGAGCATGCCCACCATACATGATGACGTTCTTCTGGTTGGGGCTTATGATGGATACATGTATGCTCTCGGCAGGAAGGACGGGAGCGAGATCTGGAAGTTCAGGACAGGCGGCCATGTTAACAACTGGTTCGAGAACCCCGTGAGAAACGGGGTCATCTTCTTCGGATCCTTCGACGGCAACCTTTACGCACTGGAAATAAGTTCCGGCAAAGAGTTATGGAGGTTCAGGACAGGCGGAGAAATAGGGTCGTGCTTTCTGAAGGACGAGAAACTATATTTCACTTCCATGGACGACAATATCTACTCCATAGACGCCGTTACCGGCAAGGAAATCTGGAGATTCAGGACCATGATAGATTACGGGGCAATGGACATTCTGATTCACGGTGATCACCTTTACTTTGGCTCCCATGAAAATTTCCTGCACGTGCTCCGGAAAGACACAGGAAAGGAGGTGTGGAGGTTCAAAACAGACGGGCCTGTCTATTGCAGGCCCACAATCGACAGGGGTGTCATCTACTTCGGCTCGTGGGACTGCCACCTTTACGCCGTCGATCTCAATAGCAGGGAGGAGATCTGGAGATTCCAGACTTCCAGCACCCAGCAGTCCGAGGTCAATGAGGAGGTATCGGTCGAGTTCGATGTCCCTGATGATTATTCCGAGGAAGAGAGCAAAGTTGACGTCGGAAAGGAAGAGGACCTCTCGGGGGATTACGAGATAAACAACACCTACAAAATAAAAAGCGAATACGTCATAAAGAGTGAGTATGCCTGATGATACCCAGATTTTTTCCGAAACCTTTTATACCAATCCGACCAACTATAATAATCCGAATTTTTTCGAATAAAAACTAAGGGGTGAATCTACATGGAAGACATCAAGCATACCAGTGTTTTCATAGAGGAGGAAGAATCCGAATCCGAGGAGAAGCAGGAAGAGGAATCGCAGGAGCAAGACGAGGATAAAACGGAAGAGGATAGCGGATGCTCGGGGTGCCCTCACTGCAAAGAATGCGGTGACTCGGAAGAACCCGAGGATTCGTCCGGCGAGGACGAAGAAAGCAGTGAAGAGGATTCCGGGAAAGACGAAGAGAAAACGGAATGAATCCGGATGATCTATAGAGGAGGGGGTTCCCTCCGGTGCTTTTTCTTTCGATGCTTTGATTTATATCGGATAAAAACAATTTATTTTTATGAGTGAACTGCTGGAAGTCTTTGACTCCGATGGAAAATTACTCGGGGTGGAAGAAAGAGACAAATTTTATTCTGGTAGTAAGAAAGAATTCAGGGAGACCGGGAAAATCACGAAAAAAGTGAAGAGGGTTATTTTGCTCCTCATGAATTCCAGGGGAAAGATATATCTCCAGAAAAGGAGCGAGACCAAGAAAGAAAATCCCGACCTTTATGACAAGACGATCGGGGGCCACGTCCCGGAGGGTCTGGAAGAGGACGTTGCCATTATAAAGGAATGCTCGGAAGAACTCGGTTTTCCTGTTGCCGTTCTCGGGAAGAAGGATTTTGAAGATGCGGTCGGTTCGATAAATTTGAAAATAACCGGGATTATAAAGAGGATCGGTTTGATCCGGAATGATTCATCTATAAGGATTTCCCGCAACGGGGAAAGATTTTCCATGCCTTATGTTTCTTATGTCTATATCGGTTACTACGACGGGTCCATAATGTTCGCTGACGGGGAAAGCTCCGGGGTCGAAATATTCTCTCTGGAGAGACTGAAAGAAAAAATGGAAAATAGTCCAGCTGAATTTACCTCTGATATAAGGAAAATGATAGAGAAATATGAGGAATTTCTGGTACCCCTCGGAAAATAAAAAGCCTTCGCTGGATTCAGTAAACAGGGAAATCCCTGCAGAGCTCTTTTACTTTTTCCCTGATATTGGACAGCTCCGTCCCGTCCTTCACGTTTTCTATCGCCTTCTCGATCAGCTCCCCGATGATTTTCATCTCGGGTTCCTTCATTCCTCTGGTGGTGATCGCCGGTGTCCCCAGGCGGATTCCGGACGGGTCCCACGGCTTTCTGGGGTCGTAGGGAATGGTGTTCTTGTTCACCGTGATCCCTGCCTTGTCGAGCGCTTCCTCCGCTTCCTTTCCGCTGACCTCCTTGTCCCTGAGGTCGACCAGGATGAGGTGGTTGTCGGTCCCTCCGGAGACCAGGGTGAGCCCCCTGGACATCATGCTCTCCGCGAGGGCTTTGGCGTTGCTGACTATCTGCTTGGCGTAATCCTTGAACTCCGGTTTGAGAGCCTCCCTGAAGGCAATCGCCTTGGCGGCTATGGCATGTTCGTGGGGGCCTCCCTGAAGACCGGGAAAGACAGCCTTGTCTATCTTCTCCGCGAATTCCTGTTTGCACATTATCATAGCCCCCCTGGGACCGCGGAGGGTCTTGTGCGTGGTCGTGGTGACTATGTCGGTGAAGGGGAAGGGTGAAGGATGGACTCCGCCCGATATCAGCCCCGCTATGTGGGCTATGTCGGACATCGAGACCGCCCCGACTTCCTGTGCGATCTCGCTGAAACGCTTGAAGTCGATGGTCCTCGGATATGCTGTCGCCCCGGACACGATTATGCCGGGCTTCTCCTTTTTGGCGAGTTCCAGGACCTTGTCGTAGTCTATCAGGTGGGTCTCGGGATCGACTCCGTACTGGACGCTTTCGTACATCTTCCCGGAGAAATTGACCGGGTGCCCATGGGTAAGGTGTCCACCCATGGCGAGGTTCATACCCATGAGCTTTTCTCCCGGTTTGAGGAGCGCGAAATAGACCGCTATGTTGGCGGGTGATCCGGAGTACGGCTGTACGTTCACGTGGTCGCAGTTGAACAGCTTCTTGGCCCGGTCTATGGCGAGGTTCTCCACCACGTCTATGAATTCGTTCCCCCCGTAATATCTCTTTGAGGGGTATCCCTCTGCGTATTTGTTGTTGAATATAGACCCCAGGGCATGGAGGACGTCCCTGCTCGGGAAGTTCTCCGAGGGGATCATCTCCAGGGACTCGTTTATCCTCCTGAGCTCATTCTGCTCGGCATCGAAATATTCCCTGTCGTCATCCCTGACGTTCTGTTCTGCCCACATGGAGATCACATGATCGTGTTAATGAATTTGAAAGGGGATTTATATTGTTTGAGGTGGCGGAAAATATTCTTTCGGGGGAATTTTGGAAATCATTTTTATATCCCCCGAAAACAAAAATAATCCAACCTTAATCTGGCTGCCATTGATTAAGAGGGCGGCCTATGGGGGTGCTGATGACATGGAAAATTACGACGTGATAATAATCGGGGCGGGGCCTGCCGGTTTTTGCGCGGGAATATATTCCGTCCGTTACAATCTGAAGACCCTCCTCATCGGTAAGGAGCTGGGAGGCCAGATATCCGAGGCATGGGAGGTTGACAACTACCCGGGTCTTCCCGGGATAAAGGGCATGGATATGGCCAAGAAGTTCAAGGAGCACGCCGAAAAGCTCGGTGTCGGCATCAAGCTTTTCACCGAGGTCTCCGGCGTGGAGAAGAAGGGAGACGGATTCCTGGTGAAGACCGGGAGCGACGAGCGGTTCACGGGAAATGCGGTGATATTCGCCACCGGGAGCAGGAAAAGGAAGATGGGAATACCCGGGGAGAAAAAGCTCGCCGGGAAGGGAGTTTCCTACTGCGCAACCTGCGATGCCGCGTTCTTCAGGGACAAGACAGTGGCCGTGATAGGGGGAGGGAATTCCGCGGTCAGGGCGGCGATCCTCCTCGCGGAGCAGTCCAAAAAGGTCTATCTGATATACAGGAGAACGTTCGACAAGATGAAGGCGGTTCCTTACTGGAAGGAGAAGGCGAGAGAGAACCCCAAGATAGAGATGATATTCGAATCGGCCCCCACGGAAATACTCGGAGAGGACCGGGTTGAGAGCATCAATATAAAAGGAAAGGAAAAGCAGTATAAAATGGAAGTGGATGGCGTTTTCATCGAGATAGGGTCAGAGCCCGCATCCTCCCTGGCGAAAGAGCTGGGTGCCGAAGTCGAGGGGAACGGCATGGTCAAGACGGGAAGGGACATGTCCACAACCATACCCGGGATTTTCGCCGCGGGCGACATCACCGGTGAATCCAACCGCTTCGAGCAGATAGTGACCGCCGCGGCCGAGGGTGCAATCGCTGCCGAATCGGCCTATAATTACGTCAAAGATTCGGGCGGTAAGGGGAGTTCGTGAGGTGATTTTATGATGGAGAAAACGGGTCCTTTCGAGGACGCCAAGGCGCAGCTTAGATGGGCGGTCAGGAAGCTGGGTTATGACGAGAGCGTTTACGAGGTACTTTCCATCCCCAAGGAGTACATGGAAGTTTCCATTCCCGTGAAGATGGACGACGGCAGATGGAAGGTTTTCATGGGTTACAGGGTTCACTATAATGATACGAGGGGGCCCACCAAGGGAGGGATAAGGTTTCACCCAAAGGTTGACGTGGACGAAGTGAAGGCCTTGGCCGCATGGATGACCTGGAAATGCTCGCTGGTTGATATCCCTTATGGAGGGGCCAAGGGCGGCGTGGTCGTTGACCCAAAGAAGCTGTCCGGGGGAGAGCTGGAAAGGCTCAGCAGGGGATACGTGGAAAGGATGTATAATTTTATAGGCCCCAAAACGGACATACCCGCCCCCGACGTTTACACGAACCCCCAGATAATGGCCTGGATGATGGACGAGTATTCCAGGATTCACGGCCACACCGAACTCGGCGTGATAACCGGAAAGCCAATAGAGGTAGGAGGTTCCAATGGCAGGGCCTGCGCCACCGGATGCGGGCTCGCTCATGTGGCCAGGGACGTAATGAAGCATTTCGGGAAGGATCCCAAGAAAACGAGGGTGGCCATACAGGGATACGGGAATCTGGGTCATGTCGCTGCCGAGAAACTGCACGGTATGGGCATGAAGATAATCGCCGTTTCCGATTCAAAGGGAGCCATATTCAGCCCCGAAGGCCTCGATCCCAAAAAGGTGATGGCGCATAAGGAAAGGACGGGCTCGGTCGTTGGCTTCCCGGGATCGAAAAAGATGAGCAACGATGATCTCCTTTGCGTGGAAGCTGACATACTGATACCCGCTGCCCTGGAGGGGGTCATAAACAAGGGAAACGCCTCCAAGGTAAAGGCGAAGATGATAATAGAGGGGGCGAACGGGCCCGTGACCTCCGAAGCGGACAACATACTCGCGGATCGGGGCGTAATGGTAGTCCCCGACATACTGGCGAACGCGGGCGGGGTCATAGTCAGCTATTTCGAATGGGTTCAGGATATCCAGAGCTACTTCTGGTCAGAAGAGGAGGTCTACCGGAGGATGGGGATACTCCTCTCGAAGGCGTTCAAAGATATGGTGGAAACGGCGAAGAAATACAATGTCTCCATGAGAAAGGCCGCTTATCTGATAGCGGTAAAGAGAGTCGTGGAGGCAATGAAGATAAGAGGAGACATATGAGGTGGTTTGAATGACGGAAAATGTGAATGACGATGGATTTGATGATCTGGTCAAGAGCAATCCGCTGGTCATCGTGGATTTCTGGGCGGAGTGGTGCGGACCGTGTCACATGGTTAGCCCTGTGCTCGAGCAGATAGAGAAAGAGATGGAAGGGAAGATAAAGGTCGCCAAGATGAACATCGACGAGAACAAGAAGACACCTGTCAAATTCGGCATAATGTCCATACCCACCCTCCTCGTGTTCAAGGACGGGAAGATGGCCGACCGTATGGTGGGTGCTTTGCCCAAGGAAGTGATTTCCGGGAGGCTGGAAAAGCTTCTGGAATAGTCCGCTATATTAACTAATAAATACCGGACTGGCCATATTATATAGTATGAGGGGTACTGGGAAGCGAAGCCTGCTGTTGATCATTCCTGTTTTTCTGGCATTTCTCTTTTTCGTGAGCACCGCCCCACGGTACAGCGGCGGCTTCGTGGGCATAGGGATTCCCGAGGTCACCGACCCGGACCAGCCGGACGCCGGGGTCAGCATAGGGATGGGGAGGTTCCTGAAGGGAAATCCCCTCTCGACTAACATAAACATCACCTTTGACGAGGCCCTTCCCGCCGGGGAGGGCGAGACCAAAATCACCGCGAAGATAAAGAAAGACTCCAGTGTCGTGACCTACGACGACGGCACCCAAGCGGAAGAGAGCCTGGATATCGCTCCCTATCTGGAGGACAAAGGGATAATCTCTGACGGGGAATACACCTTCGAGCCTCTCTTCTTCAATTATTCCGTAAATCTGACCGCTGACAACGTGAGCACCGCTCCCTACGAGTTCACATATGAATTCGACAAGATGGTCTACGAGGAGCTCAGTAAACCGAGCATCCAGAGTACCGAAGGTTCGGGACTTCCCAATTTTTTCAGGCTGGAATGGGAAAATAAAGACGGCTGGGAGCCTTGGCTTGAGGAAGATAAGGAAAATCCGAAAAACCTCCATTTCGAGTGCGACGGGGAAGATGAAAGGACATATGTTCTCACAACTTATGTCTATGTAAGACGGGACAAAACCATTAAATGGAAAATAGCAGACAATGGCAATGACTGGGTTATACATACTAGCCCTTATGACAGCTGGACCGGCGACGAGGTGGAGGGTTCGGATGATTCTGGTGAGGATACAGCTAAAATAACTTTGCATGGGGGGAAGGTCACAGGAATTAGAATCACCGCTTATGATAATAATAAGGAGGTGGATAAGCGCGACCTGACGATCAAGCCACAAGAAGAAGGAATTACTGAATTTAGCCAACAATTCGACGCCATGATGAGTTCTCCGTTCTCTATCTCAGGGGCAAACTCTTACTGGAATGCCGAGGAGGTGGGAGTTAGGAGTCTGGACGGAAGGGGTCTGATGAATTACTGCTCGGGACCGGCGGATTTCGAGAGAGCTCCGGGCGTCACCGGATGGTCGTCGGAAACCTCTTACAATTGTACTGGTGAGGAACTCAAGATTTATCGAGGAGATGTCGATGTTGTGAAAGATCCACTCATATTCAACTCGAACGGGATAGAGTTCTGGAGCCAGGACAGCGACAAGAGCTACAGGTTCACCACATGGGTCTATACGAAGACCAGGGAGATGATCGACTTCTCCATATTTGCGAACACCGGCGTGTCGATCGTCCTGGACGGAAATTTTGAAGATCGTATACATTGCGGGTGCCTTACAGAGGAGGAGTGTTCCGGAGGTAATGCGAATTGTGGAGATGTCATGGAAATACCCATAGGTGTTCACAAGCTTGAGGTCTATCTCTACTGCAGGGATGAGTGCTACCTGAGGGCGCTCCCAGCAGACCCGCCGGGGAATTTCTTTTCCGATTTCTTCGACGGAGTGGGAAGCGACAAACCCCATACCAAATGGTGGAGCGATACCGAGGGAGAAAAGGTCACTTCCACCGCCACGGTGAGCATGGATGAAGGCCTCAAGGACATAGGGATATCCTCCCACGAGAGGGACGTGAAGAAATACAAGGACATTGATATAACCAGTTCGAAAGCAGGTGATATCGACCTTTCCCTGAGGATGGCCTGCGGGGACGACACCTACGAGGCGTGCAAGGACTTCTGCAGCGGGACCGGGTGCGATTCAATGTGCAGCACCGGTCCGAACGGCTGGGTTACCGAGAGGAAGCTCTCCAGCGGAACCACCAGGGACTGGACTGAAGAGGGCAGCGACAGGAAGATGTGGATAGAGCCCTTCGACCACCACAGTCTCGATACTTACAGGGACAAGTATACAGAAAATACGATCGGGGGGATATACAAGTGCCCCGCTCCTGAGGGGGTCTGTGACTGGGAATATTCGGTCGGGGGGATATGCTGCGAACTCCAGGACTATATCTCGGGGAAAGCGAGCTGGAACGGCAAGAAAGGGGAGATAACAATTCATGATTACGACGAGAACGCGCTCATGTATATAATCAATTACCTCCCCTATCACGGTCACGGTCCGACCGAGGAAAGGGTTCTGGACTTCAGTCTGGAGCAGTTCGAAAAGGTCCCGGAGCTCCCCAAGTTCTGCGCCTGGGTATCCGGCGCCTCCGAAGATTCGGAAGAGGTGGAGGAGATAACCTGGTACAACAACACGGATACCTGCGACAGGGATTCCCTTTCCGGGTGCTGCTACTGCATACCCGGCTACGAGACATGCACGCTGGACTGCAAAAATGAGCACGGTATAAAGGGTAGCAGGTATACAATACCCCCATCCCCCTTCAAGATGTCCGGGGAAGACTGGAGGATAGATCCGGAATCTGTGGATATATCTGCATCAAGCACTGCGGGCGATAAGGTGGTCAACATAACCGCCGATGGGGATGTTTCCAGCGGATGGGACGTGAGCGCGGAGCTGAACGAGACCTATGAAGGGGGCTTATACAAGAACTATTCCCTCGTACTGAATCTTTTCGGGGACTTCGGCCTGCTCGCTCCGAATGACACGGGCAAATACAAGATAGAGGTGGAACTGGACAGCATTGAAGGCGGGGCGGACCAGCAGAATGAATCCGACTTCTATGTCGTGGAATGCCTTTCCGTCGGGGAGCTGGACGAGAACTATTTCGATGACGAAACATATCCCGGGAAGAGGGGCGTGGGGGCTTGCCACGAGGGAACGAGGTTCTGCAATGATAATTACATGTGGGATTACAATTCCAGCCATGACAGGCCGGGGGAGCCGGTCGATGAGGATGATGTGACTTTTTGCAACGGCGTGGATGACGACTGCAACGGGTGGGTAGATGACATAGGCGGGATAGACAGCATAATAAACACATTCAACAGCAGGGGAGGAACATGGACGGCCGAAGAGGTGACGGGGTGCGGATGCTTCGGCGGAGCTCCGCCTGCCGAGGAGATATGCGACGGCATAGATAATGACTGCAACGGTGTGGTGGACGATCCTGAGAGGACGATTCAGGTGAACAACTGCACCGAGAGCGCATGGGAATGCGAGGAGCGTGGGGATTCCCCGTCCTTCTGCAGGCAGGTATATTCCTCTGACAAGTGCCACATAGAGGATGTAGAGATAGTGACTCCCATGAACGTCACCCGCAACAGCTGCACTGACGAGGTGATACACTGCATGGAGAACGTGCATTTACAGGGAACCCTGAGCAGGCAAAGTTATACCTATTCCGAGTGCAAGTGGATTTATGAAAAGCCGAAGTGCTTCCTTGCGCCCGTGGAGGTGAAGGTGCTCGGGGAGACGTGTGCATGCGTTTTGGGGGGGGCAGAGCCCGAGGTCTGCGACGGGAAGGACAACGACTGCGACGGCATAATAGATAACGTTCGGTTCCCGGATACATGTGCCTGCGCCATGCTCACCAACATAACCCTGATAAATGAACTTCAGGCCATTGGAAAGGACGATACCTGCAACGGGATAGACGATGATTGTGATGGCAGCATAGATGAGGATGCGGTGGAATGCGCCTGTACGAACCGTCTTCCCTCCGAAGTGGCGGAGATAAGAGGTTCGGGAGAGCTCTGCGACGGAATAGACAACGACTGCGACGGCATCGTGGACGAGGGCTTCAGGAACGACTCCTGCGGCATGGGGGGCTGCGAGGGGGGTTATCATGTCTGCAGTACTGACGGCAAGGATACGGTCTGCAACACCACCGTGGATGCATGGGAGACCTTCCTGGGCAATGCTTACAATTACATATCCCCGGAGGACTGCGACTTCGTGGACAACGACTGCGACGGCAGCGTGGACGAGGAATGTGCCTGCTCACCATCTGACCTGGGGGTGGTGAAAATATGTGGTTACCAGAGCGGTATCTATTACCAGAGCCAAAAAGACATCGACCGCGTCTGCGGGGAGGTCATGCAGAACATATCCAGCCTGATAACATGGACCCCTGATGTTTCCGAGTACAGGGTTCAGTTGAACATAACCAATGACAATCCCTTCGGCCTGCTCAGTTATCCGGTGGAGTTCGGGCTGGACACGGACAGTCTCATAGATGACGGGAAGATGAACCCGGACGGCTCTGACCTCAGGATAAGCAGGAAGGCCGATCCGGAGTCATACATCGACTGGTGCAACCTCTCCGCATTCGGCAGGGAAGATACCAAGATATCCTTCAGGGTCACCATTCCCTCGGATTCGTCAGAGGTTTATTATGTTTTCTACGGAAAGCCTACTGTTTCCAGGACACCCCCCGGAGAGACGGAGGTACTGGGTCTGACCGGCGGGGGGGACACGCTCCTTCTCTGCACTTTCGAAGACAGCTCTGAATGCGATCCGGGAAGCGAGCTGGCCTCTTCCGTGGAGAACGTGAACTATGTGGGGGGCAAGTATGACCTGGGGCTGATAACCTCTTCTGGCGCTTCTCCCTCTCTGGTGAGGTATCCGACCTCCTCGAACTTCAACCGCCTCAGGGGAACGGTGGAGTTCTGGGTCAAGCCCTCTGGAAGCGGGGAGAGATACCTGTTCAGCGTGCCCGATTCCTCCGGAAACGAGCAATTCGGCATAGTTCTCGAGTCCTCTTCCGAGGTCAGCTTCACCATAAATGGTTCCGGGGGCACCGAGCACAAGCTCGAATCCTCGACAACACTGAGCGATGAAACGCGCTTCTACCACGTGGCATGTTCATGGGACAACACCAAGGGGATGGCCATTTACGTGGACGGGACTCTGGAAGACAGCAGCTCGGACGGGTTCGCCCTGGGATCCTTGGGGACTGACATGTTCATAGGCAGTGATCACGACCAGAGCAGGATGGCGGACGGCATGGTCTTCGATCAGCTGGCGGTGTTCTCCAGTAAGCTTGGTGACGAGGACATAGAGGGCCATGCCAGGAAGCATTCCTATTCGACATCCCCCGGCCGGGAGGAATCGATAGAGACCCTCGGTCAGGAGCGTGTCTCCGGGGATATATACGCCCAGTGCGACCGGTTCATGAGGGAGCACGTGGGAGGCACCGGAACCGATGCGGAAAGGGTGAAAACGATAGCCAGCCTGTGCGATTCCGTAAGGATATGCAACAAGACATTCTCCATGCACTCGCTGAGCACCTGCACGCTGGGCCTCCAGGAGTGCACCGGAAACGAGTGGGGGGAGTGCGACGGTGTCGGGCCCTCCGAGGAGGTATGCAACGGGCTGGACGACAACTGCGACGGCCTGGTGGACAATGTGAGGTTCCCGCACACCTGTGCCTGTTATAACGGAAACCATAGCCCGGGAGAGCTTGCCGAGGTTTGCAACGGGGTGGACGACGACTGCGACGGGCTGATAGACAATGTGGGAGGAAAGACCTCGAAAAACGGGACCCACTGCGGATGCTTCAACGAGACGGTCAACATAACCGTCCGCAGGTCACAGCAGGAGAGCCCCTCCTGCAACGGCATAGACGACAACTGCAACGGGTTCATAGACGAGGGGGTTTCCGGCTGCGCATGCTCGTGGACTGTCTACAGGAGCGACAATGACGAGAACATCACCGGCCAAATAAGTACGGAGACGTGCAACGGGAAGGACGACGACTGCGACGGTATAATAGACGATCCCTTCAGGAACGATTACTTCGTGGACGGAGTCAACCAGTCTCTCGGCAGGGCCTGCGGGGGGATGAGTTATTCCGACTGTTTTGGGGGGCATTACGTCTGCGCCCTGGGAGGAACCACCACGGTATGCAGCCACACAAGCGACGCTGGGGTCAAGGGTTTGAATATGGCTAAGCCCGAGATATGCGACAACAGGGACAACGACTGCGATGGCATAATAGACAACATATTCGGGGAGGATTCCTCTGATTACTGCCGTTGTTACGAGGGGGAGCCCGTACAGGAGACGTGCAACGGGAAGGACGACGACTGCAACGGTATAATAGACGACGACCTTACCGGGTGCGCATGCTCCATGACTATCATTTTCAACCATTCCAACTTCGGAAAGATAAAGAGCTTCATCAGCGAGAAGAAATCCGCGGAGGAGGAGTGCAACAACATGGACGACAACTGCAACGGCAGAGTGGATGAAGGACTCGGGGCCAGTTGTTACTGCTCCGGGGGATACCAGGGAAACGCCCTGACGAGGCCTGAATTCTGCAACGGCGTGGACGACGACTGCAACGGCGTGATAGACGACGTCACCTTCGAGGGAACCTGCGCCTGCTCCGGCGGGGAACATGAACACGGGGACCTTTCAGAGACCTGTAACGGAAGGGACGACGACTGCGACGGCTTGGTGGACGAGGACTGGCCTGAACTGGGATCCGCGTGTGGATACGGTGTCTGCGAGGGAGGCATATACGAGTGCGCCCCGGACGGCCAGGGAGTGGTATGCTCCACCATAGACGGGTCCGAGAGCAAGAAGAAGCCCGAGGAATGCAACAATCTGGACGACGACTGCGACTTCTCAATAGATGAGGGATGCGCCTGCACCACCGGAGAGAACAGGAGCTGCGGCCTTGGCATCGGTGCCTGCAGCGAGGGATACCAGCTTTGCCTGAGGGGAACCTGGAGCAGCTGTACGGAAATGACGGTCCCCACCAAGGAGGTGTGCAACGGCCTGGACGACAACTGCAACGGCATCGTTGACGACCTGGGAGGAAGGGATTCGGAATCATCCACCGGGTGCGCCTGTTATGGCGGGAGCTCCCCGGTGAGCGAGATATGCAACGGCATAGACGATGACTGCGACGGGATTGTGGACAATGTCGGCGGAGGGACGTCGGTTTCGGAATCCGGATGCGGGTGCTACGAGAGGAATTTCGCCCCGGGAGCCGGCGTGGAGGTCTGCAACAACATCGATGACGACTGCAACGGTATCGTGGATGATGTCAAGGAAGGGGACTCGGTCGAGTCGACCAAATGCGGATGTTATGGAGACGGAACACCCTCTCAGGAGCTTTGCAACGGTATAGACGACGACTGCGACGGCCTGGTGGACGAGGACTGGCCTGAGTTGGGTGCCGAGTGCGGTTCGGGCGTGTGCTCGGGAGTTTACGTGTGCTCGGAGGATGGCAGTTCGGTCGAGTGCAGCGGAAAGGAACCCCAGGCAGAAGTGTGCGACGGGAAGGACAACGACTGCGACGGCAGCGTGGACGAGGGGTGCTTTGCCGGATCGATATCCTCCTGCGAGAACGGCGTGAAGGACGGTGACGAGGAAGGGATAGACTGCGGGGGATCGTGCCCTGATCCGTGCCTTCCCAAGACTCCCCAACTACCAGCGAACGCATGGATATACGTGTTCGTGGTGCTGGTCATAGTAATCATAATAGTAGCAGTCTCCATAACCATGTCCAAGAGGGGCGAAGAAGAAACGGAAAGCCGTGAACAGAACCCGGAAGAGGACTTATATTCAGGGGAGCTTTATCTCTGAGAGAAGGTTTATGTATTTCTGGAGCCTTTTTATCTCCTTCTCCAGCGTATCGATCCCTTTCAGCGCCTTCTCCTTGTTCTTCCCTTTCAGAGATTCCAGCTTCTTCCTGCACTTCTCGAACTCCTCCAGGGAGCCGGTGACGTTCTTGTTTATCCTTATTATGAGAGTGTTCTTGAGGCATTCCAGCAGGTTGGAGTTCAGCTCCACGTAAAGTTTCCTGTCGGCGGTTTTCTTCACCTTCTTTATTATGCCGAGCAGTTCCAGAAGGTCCAGGCTGAGCGATATCATGGAGGTGGAGTAACCGGTCTTCCTGGCCAGTCCCTGCAGGGACATGGAACTCCCCCCGACCAGAAGGGCTCCGATGATCTTTCCGTGTATGGGGGAGAACCCTATCGAGCTCGCGACCTCCCCGAAGGTGTCGTTGACCTTCTTCTCTATCTGCTCTATGGTTCTCCCGTCCGACATGGTCACCACCATATATTTATATGATCCATTACAATCTTAAAACGTTAACATTTAAAAAATTTAAAAACAATTAAAAGTTGTGAAAACATGAAGGTTCTGGAAAAGGTCGAGTCAATCTGCCCCGAATGCTTCAGGAAGGACGACAAGATAGAGAAGATCGATGCCCAGATAATCGAGGAAGACGGGAAGATCTGGATCAGAAAGAAATGTCCGAAGCACGGGGAGTTCAAATCCATAGTATTCAGCGACCCGAAGCTTTACGAAAGATGGGAGAAATACAAGGTCACCGGGGAGGGCCCGAAAGAGGTCGATGCTATGCCCCTTTCTGAAGAGAAGCTTTATCCGAAGCATTTTTCCCAGTCCGTTCTCACCAACCTCTTCGTGACCAACAGGTGCAACCTGAGGTGCAGCTACTGCTTCGCCAACTCGGGGGCCGAGGGCTTCGTTTACAATCCGTCCCTGGGGGAGATCAGGAACATGCTGAAGAAGGTCAGGGAGGAGAAGCCAGTCCCCTCCAAGGCACTCCAGATAACCGGCGGAGAGCCCACCATCAGGGAGGACCTGTTCGAGATAATCAGGATGGCAAAAAAGATGGGGTTCACCCACGTGCAGCTGAACACCAACGGGATAAGGCTTTCCGAATCCGTCGAATACTGCAAGAAGATAAAGGAGGCGGGGGTCAATACAATTTACATGAGCTTCGACGGCCTGACCAAGGACGCCAACCCCTGGGTGAACGAGCAGAAGCAGGCTATTAATAACTGCAGGAAGGCCAGTCTGGGGGTCGTTCTCGTCCCGGTGGTTATCAAGGACATGAACCTTGACCAGCTGGGGGACATAGTGCTTTATGCGAAGGAGAACGTCGACGTCGTCAGGGGGATCAATTTCCAGCCCCTTTCGTTCACGGGAAGGATCACCAACGTGACCGAGGAGCAGAGGAGGAAAGAAAGGGTGGATTATGCCGAGGCCTTCAAATCCATAGAAGACAAGACCGGAGGCCAGATAACCAGGGACGACTTCTACCCGGTTCCGTTCGTACATCCGATTTCCAAGCTCATTGAGACCCTGAAGGGAGAGAAGCAGGTAGAGTTCACCGCCAACCCCAAATGCGGGGGGGCGACATACGCTTTCGTGCAGGACGGTAAGCTGATCCCTATCACACGCTTCATCGACGTGGAGGGCTTCATGAAGCTGATAGATGACCTTTCCAGAAAGAATGGGGCGCTGAAGAAGGCAAAGATAGCCGGCTCCCTGCTAAAGAACATCTCCAAGTACATCGACCAGGAGAAGGCCCCGGAAGGGCTGAACCTGAGGAGCATCTTGGTGAACGTCCTGACCAGGGGAAAATACGAGGCCCTGGGCGAGTTCCACCACAAGAGCCTGTACATAGGGACCATGTGGTTCCAGGATGCATGGAACCTGAACCTTGACAGGCTGAAGAGGTGCGTAATCCATTACACCACGGAGGAAGGCGTGGTTCCCTTCTGCGCCTACAACGGGCTGAACATAGGCACGGAAATCCGCGGGAAGCACTCCATGAGCTTCAAGGAGTGGGAAAAGAAGACCGGAAAGGGCATGAAGGAAGACCTCTGGAAGAACGGACCCATAAGCTGAGCCGGTTTTTTTGATAAAATCAGCATCAAATGGTTTTTATGCCCACCACGAGTCCCTTTCTTTTATCAGAGTTGAAATAGCAGTCCTTGCAGACATCCTCGTTGCCGATCCCGTTGATTCCGCAGTAGAAAGGATCCATCTCCAGCACCTTTAATTCGTAATCATTCACCGGGTTTGCTGAATCTTTGTGTGCATAACCGGAAATCAAAAAGTATCCCTCGTTCGCCCCGCATTCCATTTTATCGATGAATTTACTTGCATTTTGCAGGGTTATGCCTGATCCCATCTCCCCGTAAGAGAATTTTTTCGGCGGTGCAGGAATGTTGAATATCTTGCGTATCGTGTTCATGATCCACGGGGAACCCTCGGAAATCCTCTTCGGCTTCAGCCCGTTTTCTTCCATGGAAGAAAGGGGAATCTCGTCGTATAAATATACGGTCTTTCCGGACATGTCCGTTTTTGTTAGTTCCATTAACATATTTCGCGGGAAAATAATTTAAATCGCTGCTTTTCCCAAATAGTATATCATGAAAACCATAAAGCTGTCAAATGCCCTGGGGAGCGCCGGGGTTGCGAAGTCCATAAAAGACGGGAAGGTCATGGTCTATCCCACTGACACCGTCTACGGTATAGGGTGCAACGCGAAGAACGGGGAATCGGTAAAGAGGATATTCGAGGCCAAGGGAAGGTCTGCTGACAAGCCGTTTTCGGTGATCGTTCCTTCCAAGGAATGGATATTCAGGAACACCGCGATATCCAAGGATAACAGGAAATTCTTGGATGATCTCCTTCCGGGCCCGTATACGGTGATTCTCAGGTCCAAGAAGGCCATACCCTCCGTGACCTCGGGGGAGAAGACCATAGGCATACGCATACCCAGAAATGACTTCTGCGATTTCATCAGGGAACAGGGGATCCTGTTCATAACTACTTCTGTAAATCCCTCCGGGGAGGATCCCGTGACCAGGGTGATGGACATTCCTCAGAAAATCAGAAAATTCGTTGATCTTGCCATAGATGCGGGGGAGATAAGGGGATACGGGTCCAGGGTCTTCGACCTCACGGAGGGCTTCGAGATTGTGAGATTCTGATTGAAACATTTGTCCATTTCGACCAAATGCTTGGTATATGAAATTTCTGAGACCAAAAATATTAAAGTTTTGAAATTAAGGAAAGATTATGGATGCATATGAGTATGTGACAAGACCATAGGGGGATGGATATAAATTAATTAAAGCATTTAACATACTTGACGATTCGGATTATGGGGGGATGAAACTTATAGATAAAGTCTATTTGGGTTTTTCCGCCGGAAAACGGGTCCACAAAAACCGGGAAAGGTCATAGATACCTTTAAAAGTGTTGTGGTTAATATTAATTAATCAATATTGGGGTGTAAACAAAGCAAAGGTCGATTTTTCATGACAGGTGAATTTACAATCAAAATAGAGAACGTCGTGGCATTCACTTCTCTGAGTGTCAAGATATCATTGAACAAACTGGTAACTTCAGTGGAAAACACGGAATACGAGCCCGAGCAGTTCCCCGGACTCGTCTACAGGCCGACCAATCCCAGGAGCGCCGCGCTGATATTCTCCTCCGGCAAGATAGTGTGCACGGGAACCAAGAGCATAGAGAAGGCAAAAGAGGCCATGAAAAAAGTGGTGGAGAAGATAAGCACCAGCGGCGTCAAGGTGCCCAAGAAATACCCGATAGAAGTAGAGAACATAGTTGCATCCACCAGGATAAAGGCCGACCTGAATCTCGAGGACATAGCATTTTCTCTGGAGAACGCTGAATACGAGCCCGAGCAGTTCCCCGGACTGGTTTACAGGATAGGGGAGCCCAGGGTGGCATTCCTTTTGTTCTCTTCCGGGAAAATAATATGCACGGGAGCGCACAACATCGGGGACATACACAGGGCACTGGGAAAATTCAAGGGCAAACTGCAGGATATCGGAATAAAGGTCAAGCCTATGGCCGAATAGCAGAGAAATACCAATGATTGATTTTCAGGGATTCATCCCTTTCTTTTATTTTGTTTTGATGAGCGCGGCGGGAGTTTCACGCTGCCTTTTTGATAGGCGTAGGTTTTGGGTACGCGTCGGCTACCGTAAAAGCTACGCTTCGAACCCGCGACCCCCGGCTTCAACGGCGAGCGCCCCTTTCCCGGGGCGGACCGCTTTCCTCGATGTCATCGGGATTTCGCCCTCCAATCTTCCAGGAACATCCTAGAAGGCCGGTGCTCTAGTGCCGCAGACCGGATATCCGTTACACCGGGCATTCCGGCTGAGCTACGCGCCCTTAATGTATCTTAATTGTTCCCTTGCTTTTAAGTTTGTTGATATTGCATTCATGGATGCCAAACCAGAATGAGGTATCCGGCTATACCCAGAACCACGGGCAGGAGAATGAAGAGCGTCTCCCCCCTGCCCATCCTCTCATCGCAGGAGATTTTGCAGGAGCCCAGGCCCCTGCTCTCCGCGCTGTAGGCGAGGCATCTGGCCCCTTCCAGGGCCTTGGATATGAGGGGGGCGACCACGGGGAAGTAGGATTTGGCCCCCTTCAGCCCGCCGAATCTCATCCCCCGGGAGACCTGGGAGTTCACGATCTCTGAGAGGTCCCTCCGGAGTGACGGGACCGAGGTCATGGCGTTCATGAAGGCGAAGCCTATCTCATACGGGAGGTATCTTCCCATCCTGGTCACGAGCCCCGCCGGGTTCGTGGACACGGTGAACACAGAAGCAGCGGTCAGGAGCGCCAGGAGGCGGAGGGATATGGCTACGCCGAAGGTAATCCCCCCCTGGGTTAATTCCAGCCAATGGAAGGATAAAAGGACTTCTCCCCCAGCCGGGGTGAAAAAACCGTGGAAAAGGGCGAGCAAGACGACCAGAATCAGCACGAACCTTGAGGAGAGGGGACTCTTCCGGAGCGGAAGACCTGAGAGCATGTGCACGGCCACGACGAACACTAAAAGCACCGCCACGAAGGGGAGGTTCGTTGTCACCAGTATTAGAACGCTGGTCACAATCAGCCATATCAGTTTGGAGAGCGGATCCAGGCGGTGTACGAATCCGTTTCCCTTCCTGTATTCAAACATCCCCGCCCTCCTTGAGGTTTTCCTCCCTGAGTATCCTGTTCTTTAGCAGGAAAAGCCTGGGAACCTCCACCCCCACCTCCTCGAGCTCGCTTATCTTTCTGAAGACCGTGATCGGGGAGCCGGACATGACGAATTCCCCCCTGTCCATTATGAGCACCCTGTCGGCGTGCTTGGCCAGCCATTCGGTCTTGTGCTCTATGACTATGATGGTCTTTCCTTCCCTGCTGAGTGCCCCCAGTATCCTGTATATCTCCTTCGTGCCCCTGTAGTCCAGGTTCGCCGTGGGCTCGTCCAGAACGAGTATCTCCGGATCCATGGCCAGCACGGAGGCGATGCACACCTTTTTCTTCTCCCCCTCGGAAAGCGAATGGGTCTCCCTGTCCCTCAGGTTCCCTATCCGCAGTGCGTCCAGAACCTTGTCGACCCTTTCCGCAAGCTCCTTGCCCCTGATCCCGACGTTTTTGGGGCCGAACTCTATTTCGTCCTTTACTGTAGGGGCGAATATCTGGGATCCGGGGTCCTGGAACACCAGGCCGACCTTTCCGGCGTTCTCGAAAACCCTGGATTTACTGGTGTTTTTCCCGTCTATCAGCACCTCCCCTCTGAATTTCCATCCCACAAATCCGGGTATCAGGCCGTTCAGACACATGGCGAAGGTGGTTTTTCCGCTGCCCGTGGAGCCGGCTATGCCCACGAATTCGCCCTTCATTATCTCCAGGTTTATGTCCCTGAGCACTTCCTTGCTCCCGTATGAAAAGGAAAGGTCCTTTGTTGTTATCATTTTCCGAACCTCATCATCCTGAACCGGAAGGCCAGGGTCCATGCCACGAAGAGGTCTATGCCTCCCTGGACCGTATTAAGGCCGAACATGAGCCAGGGGGGTATGAAGGTGAGCGCCTGGGACGTCTCCATGCCGAAGAAGAGCGGTATTGCCAGGTAATAGTTGGCGGGGAGGACCACGGCCGTCCTTATGGCTATGGAGGCCAGGAAGGCCAGAATTATCCATCTCCTGCGGCTGAAATCCTCCCTCTTCCTCTTGGAAATCCACAAAACCAGTGCGGGTCCCACTATCATGGGCACGGTCGCCAGGAGCTTCATGGAGGCCCCTATGTACCCGGAGGGGGCCAGGAGGGCGATCAGCGCCCCGGAAACCGCCGCCGTGAGGAGGGATGTCCTGAATCCGAATATGAAGTATGCAAGTATCCAGGGAATCGCGACCAGGTCTATCCACATCCCCCATGGGGTCAGGTAGCCCACGTGGAATATCTGGAAGACTATGGAGACCGCCGCCAGCATGCTCGCCGATGTCACCTTTATGGTCCTGTTCATGGCTCCACCTCTATGTCTATGGAATCCCCGTCTTTCAGAGAGAACCGTTCCCTCAGGTTCTCCCCTGATATGATCTCCAGCGTATCTTTCGGGTAGCGGGACCTGGAGGGTATTATGACCGCACCGCAGGGCCTGCCGTTTATCCTGCATGGGAAGCACTTCGCCTCCCCGAACGTCCTCTCCCCGTCGGAGAAGCCCCTTATTGCCACTCCGCCTTGCCTTGCCATGTATTCCCTCTGCTCGATGTCGGTCTTCGTGGTAAGCCGGACGTTCAGGGTCCCCCCGAATGGAAGGAACCCCATCTTTTCCCTTATCTGCTCCGCGTACGTCTTCTTACCCATGTAATACCTGCCTTCCCCGTCCCCGGTGAACACCCTTCCCGATAAGGTGAATCTCTCCACCTTCCCCTCTTCGAGTATGTCCTTCAGATCACCGAGTCTCTCCTCCAGGAGCTCCGTCCCCCTCTCCGTGAGGCTTATTTTCTGCCCTGATCCGGTGATAGTCCTCCTTATGAGACCGTCACTCTCCAGGGATATTATCTTCCTGGAGGCGCTCTGCTGGGATATCCCGGCCCTCTCCGCGATCATAGAAGTGGATACCGGGGACTTCCCCTTATCGTTATCCATCCTGATCAGCTTTATCAGAAAATCTAGATCACCGAAGACCATATAGATAATGGGGC
>CAYYKJ010000009.1:3248-57822 GCA_964441265.1 uncultured archaeon | reverse complement strand
GTTTGGCTACAAGTGCTGAAGGTTGTTGGGCCAGAAGTCCACGATTTCACTTAACGTTAGGATTATGAGAAGTCGTGCATAGCACGATTTGGGCGGAGAAGTCTGCAAGACTTCGGAACCTCATAATCCTTGTTATGCTTTCCGTCAGGACGAAATTTTAGCGCAACGATGCCGAAGGCAAAAATTTCGAGTTTTTGAGAACGCCGTCTTCAAGGGCGAAGTCCAATCTGATAGCTAAATCAGAGGAAGGGGAACTTTAATAAAAAGTAAAATAATTATTCTCTTAAGAGGTAACATATTCAATGATAAACAAAAAAATTCCAGAATTATTTGTTCCTGAAAATTCAAAGAAATATCGTGATGAACCTATTTGCATATCTGGACCTCCAGGTATTGGCAAATCCACTATTGGAAGAAAGGTTGCGGAAAAAATAGGTGTGATTTTCTTTGATTTAGACGATTTGGTTTCTGAAAAACAGAGTGTAAAAACTAGTAAAAAAGTAATTCAAGAAAAGGGGATTGAATTTTTTCAGAAACTTACACATAAATGTCTTAAACAAATCTTAGAAAAAAGGGAAGGAAAATATATTCTTGGACTTGGTGGTGGAACAATAGTTCATCTGGAAAAAGGTGATTTAAAAGATAGAAATAAGGAATTAGTAGAAAAATATGCTTTTACAATCTGCTTGTTGCCTTCAAAAGATATAATTAAATCTGTAGAGATTCTATGGCCAAGACAAAATGATGGCAAGAGACTAACCAGTATTAAGAATACTAAAGAGTTTCAATCCTATTTGAAAGAGCGAATGAATGGATATATTGAATCCGCAGATTTAGTGGTTTATACACATCATGCATCTATAGAAAAAATAGTTTCTAAGATTCTGGAATTTTTAGATCAAAGGTAGTAGGTTCCCCTTCCCTTTAAACAAATTAGGCGTTCTCAAAAATTGCGCATAACATCGCGATTTAACGAGGTTTTCCTGAAAGGAAAATCTGGGCGGGGGCGAGCGAAAGCGAAGCCGTAGCCGTTAAATCGCTGTTAAGTCCCTTTTTCTGAAGGAAAACGTCGAGAATTGCGAAGCAATTCGGAGAAGTCGCTGACGGAGGGCGCCTGTTTATTTTGTAAGATTGAAAATAATGGATACGATTATAATGTATAATATCGAAACTAGCCAAAAATTTACATCAAAAACATTTCTCAAAAATGTATATAAAAGTGTGGCAAATGTCAAGCCAATTAGAAAACCTGAAAGAACTCTTGATAAATTTGTTCCTTCATAAATTTTGAATCTATGTAAACTCCAATCAATTATAGCAGGAATAGGAAACAAATACAATATGACAAAACTATAAGTCAAGAGAAATTCGATTCCCATATATAACATAATCCAAAACAAAAAGAAGGAAGTATACCAACCACTGCATCGTGAACAGACATATATCTTTTTACCACACAAATTTATCAAAAAACACCTATTATAGTCTTTTGGTTCGTGGTGAGATAATAAATATTTTCGTATTTCTTCAAACATTATAATTATCTACGTTCAAAGTTTATTTCTTTTTTTCTGAGGGTTTAATACCCCAATGTTCACTATTACACATAGGACAAGTAGGAGATTTTAATAGATAATATATAATTCCGGGGATTACACCAAGACAAAGTAGAACAAGTAATATTCCTGCACTAAAATGTCTTTTTGGTTCAACCATCTGTTTACAGTTTAAACAATACTTCATTTTAACATCTCCATCATAATTGGAACTGCCCCCAATAATTGACAGTAAGGGTTTTTTCCGCAGTATCCAATTTATTGAAATCTTCATCCAAGAGATCTACTTTAACAGTATAATCCCCATCTTCATTAAAGATACATGATATAATCTGAATTTCGTCAGTTTTTTGTTTTCCTACAGCTATCGATCCGATACCAAATAATGGACTATCTGAACAAATTTCATTTTCACCACTATCAAAAACATAGACATCAAATTTGGGATAAATTGTCACATCGCCTGTATTTTTTATAGTAATTCTAATATTTCCTAAGTTGGCAGCAGTCTCTGTAACTCTATCAATAGTTAAAGTAGCACTCTTAATCTTTTGTTCAGGTGGTTCTTGTTCTTCGGGTTGTGCTGTGGGTGTTTCTACGTTCTCAGTTGGTTGAACCACAATATCAGAATTAGTACTTCCTGAAATGCAACCACTTATTACAACTACACCTATAACCAAAATAGCAAATAATGGAATGCTCCTCAATTTCATGTTTAATATTCTGAGTAGTGTATTTATAAGCTTTTCTTTAGGGGCGCCCGTAGTCAGCGATTGGATTTAACAACGGCATTAACCGAAGTCGGCAAAGCCGATTTGGACGGAGCGAGGTGCAACCGAGCGTAGTCGGTTAATGCCTGTTAGTTGCCCTCGAATACTTGGAGAGGTCGAGTTTTAGTGCAACGTTCCCGAAGGGAAAAACTCGAAGTTGAGTTTGAGTTTTATATAATATCTCTGCCGTAGGCAGACAATAGTCGGGGTTTGGGGGTCGCCGTCGCCGATTTATATACTCCAGTATATATGTTTTCTGAATAGCAGTTAAATTTATAAAGAATAAGTTACTATTGGTAATCATTGATAATATGGAAAAGAGAACTATACAGATTTTACAATACATAAACAAAAATGAGGGGTGTCAGGTTCAGGATGTAACCGAACACTTAGGTTTATCTAGACCGCTAACTTCTGTAATTCTAAAATCTATGGAAGAATTGGGTTTAATTAAAAGGGGTTTTGGTGAGGGCAGAGCTGTCATATTGAAAATTACCGAGCAGGGTAAAGAGGTTTTGAATAATGACAAGTGAAATAGGATTTGCTGAGAATGTATTGAAGGCTTTCAAAAGCATAATCAAGGAAATAGAGAAAGGCTCGTCTGAGCATGATATCAGATACAGGTTTGTAAAGTATTTTGTTGAAGAAGTTCTTGGCTATGAGCCGAAATATATTAAATGGGAAAAGAAACGGGCTGATTTGACTATCATAGATGAAAACGATTTTGCTGTAATTAAAATTGAGACAAAAAGACCATCTGAAAGCATAGATAAAATACAGCATGAAGAACAGGCTTTCAAATATGAAGAAGAGACTACAAGATTCATTGGTTTAACCAACTTTTTGCAGTTTAAGTTATGGGAAGTCAAGAAAACTGGAAGTGAATTAAGGCTTAATCTTGATTTTACCAAGATTTTGGAGCAGAGAAAACCAATAGAAAATTTATCTGCTGAAGAAAAAAGCCAGATTTTATTTTTGAACAATTTGACAAAGGACACACTGTTTGACCCAAGCAAATATGAAAAATTCGATGAAACTTATGCAAGAATTGACATTACAAAGGATATAGGATTTAGAAAGCTTCTTGACAGACTAAATTTCATTGCCAATAATCTGCTTTTGGGTTATACATTAAGGGCTTTCGGAGAATACAAAGAAGGATACAGCAAATACCAAGCTGAATTAAGCACAGCTGAAAGGGAATCAAAGAACAATAAAGGAAACCACGAATTGAATCATGGGATAGCAAGATACAGGCAGAAGTTAGAAGAAAAATACAAAAAATACATTACTTTTTCTGGCTATGAACTGTGGAAGCAATATTCAGGAAAAGAAGATGTTCCAGACGATGAAATAAAGGAAATTTTCTGCAAGGAAACAATCTATGTTTTATTGAACAAGCTCATTTTCATCAGGATTTGCGAGGACAAGAATTTCCTTGAAAAGAACATATCCAACGGTGGAATCGAAGAATTAAGGGTATTTCTGAAAAAAAGGTTTTCTAGTGATGTTATCAACAAAGAGATTCTTGAGATGGCTTTCAAGAGTGCCAGCGGATTATATTCCCATTTCTACGAAGTCGGAATTTTGGACTGGTTCAGGACAGGGGATGGAGAATTAAATGAATTGCTTAACAGGGTTTTGTGGATTCTGAACCAATTTGACTTTACCCATGTTGATAGGGATATTTTAGGTAATCTCTATGAGAAATATCTGCCAAGCAGAGAAAGGAAAAGATTGGGGGAATTTTACACGCCAACAGAAGTTATTGACTACATTTTAACATCGGTTGGCTATACATACAGCTACGACATTGAAACTAAGGATTTGCTTGATCCTGCCTGCGGTTCTGGTGGCTTTCTGGTAAGGGCATCAAGGCGATTAATGAGCAGATACTTGATGAAATTCAGAAAAACAGACAAAGGAGAATTAAGAGATGCCAAGAAATGGAAAGATATTGTAGGCAGATTATCGCCAGATGAGGCAAAGATAATTTTAGAATCACTTCAAGAACATATTTATGGCTTGGACATTAACCCATTCGCTTGCCACATTGCAGAAATGAACATATTATTCCAGATAATAGACCTATACCAAAAAGTCAGAGAAAAATACCCAGACTACAAGCTGAAAAGATTCAAGATTTACAGGACAGATTCATTAGAAAAACCAACGCAGAAGCAAATCTGGGATTACAGCCATTCAGCTTTCTTGGAAGAGCAAGAAGAAATAGATGCAATCAAGAGCAAGAAGTTTGATTTTGTTGTCGGGAATCCACCTTATGTTAGGGTTCAAATGTTGGATGAAAAAACTAGGGAGCATCTAAAAAAAGAGTATAAAACTACTATTGGAAAATTCGATATTTACATCCCCTTTATTGAACGAGGCATAAGTTGGCTAAAAGAAAACTCAAAATTAGGATATATCAACCCAAATCTATTTTTGAATAGGGAATATGGTAAAGAACTTAGAAAATTTTTACTAGAAAAGACAATATTACAGATAATAGATTTTGGGGATTCTGGTGTGTTCAAAGATGTTACTAATTATCCATGCATATTAGTTATTCAGAATAAAAACCCTGACAACAAGAAAATAAAAACTATTATCATATCTCAGCCCAAAGATAGACTTCTTTATGATATTCAAAAGAAATTCTACCAGAGCCAGTATAAAAATGATTTCTTTGACCTGTTTGAAGTGCCCCAAAATAAATTAAGTGAAAGCAATTGGGTTCTGAAACCAGAAAATGTTTTGAAACTCATGGACAAATTAGATGAGTCAATTAAAAACAAATTATCAAATATCATAGATACTATCCATCAAGGTTTAATTACCGGAGATAACGCTGTATTTTTTGTTGAAGAGTCTGTTATTAAATCAGAAGGATTGGAAAGAAGTTTGCTTAAAAAAGTTCCAAAGGGTAGAAATGTACGAAAGTTTAGAATAGACTGGTTAGATAGGTGGTTAATTTACCCCCAAAATGAAGATGGTTCTCCATTTTCAGAAAATGAGTTCAAAAATACATATCCAAATATTTCACGTTACCTAAATTCATTCAAGGATAAATTAGCCAAAAGGAAATATTATGGTAAATCTGTCAAGCAATTACATGGTTCTTGGTTTCCGCTAATTCACGCAAAGCCAAAAAGTTCCTTTGAAACAATTAAAATAGTTACCCCGAATTTATCAAAAGAAAATAACTTTGCCTTAGATAAGGAAAATTACTATTTTGACCATGACACATATTGTATATTGCTTAAAAACAAAGATGAATTATTTCACAAATATGTTCTTGGTTTGTTAAATTCACAGCTATTAGAATTCTATTTGAAACAAATTAGCCCTTACGCTTCTGGAAAATATTATCGGTATATGACTGGTTACTTAGAACAATTGCCTATTAAGATACCAGAAACAATCGAAGAAAAGAAGATAGCAAATCAAATCATCAAAAAAGTAGATGAGATTCTTGAATTGCATAAATCTGGAGTTATTGATATAGATGCTATTCTTGAAGGCGGAGAAATTGAAAAACTCCACCAATTGCCCAAAGTTTCTTTTAGCATAAGCGATAATGCCAAATTTGAAAAAATCAAATTCGATGGGAGCAAAATTTTCATAAACCCTCAAGACTTCATAGAAATTAAAGAAAAGAAAATAAGGGATTTTGTTGAGATTTACCTTAATTCTGTTAGCGACAAACTTGCCAAAGCCAAAGATGTCAAAAGTGTGATTCTCAATATTTCTATTCCGAAATCTGATGAAGTTTTGAAGGAGATTATCAAGAAAGGAGGAGCTGACCAATCACAGATTAAAGAAAAAATCAAGAACTTGGGAGATGAAATAAATGAGTTAGTTTATCAGATATATGGCATTACAAAAGAGGAGAGAAAAATTGTTGAGGAGAATATATAATGTTTTGGTTAATTGTAGCCATTTTGTTGGTAGCGATATTCTTTCTTAATTATTATTACTTAAACCTATCAGAGATAGTAACCATTTCTATTCCGATTTTATTGGCTATACTTCCATTTTTCAAGGAATGGTGGATAAAAAGACAAGAAGAAAAAGCTAAGAAAAAACAGATTAGTCAAGAAATCGATAAAATAAGAGGCTATCTGAAAAATCATTTTCAAAACGAATTAACAGCCCCAGAGATAAAAAAATTCCTAGATGATGAGGATATTCATAATCAATTCATTAAAAGAAACTTCTCAGAGATCGATGATATATCAATAAATTCACTTTTGTTATGTTTTTATTGTTATTTGTGGGATAAAACTAATTCTCCAAAAGAGTATGAAAAAATCCAGAAATATTCATATTCGATAGGATTATCTTTTGCTAATATTAATGAGAGAACAAAAGAATTTCTAAAAATCTTCCATGCGTTACAGCAGGATAGAAAATATACATCTATTAATGATTTGTCTGGCGTGGAAGTAGGATACGAAAATATACTTAAACAATTTGCACAAAAATATCTCAAAGAATTGTCATTTTTTGAAATAAAAGAAAAGCTGAATCAATCTGAGAATTTGAGGATTACTCTGATTAATCTTATTAAAGAAGGTGAGCTGTCTAATTGGGGGATTACACAAGAAACATTAGAAAGGCTTGAAAAGGATCTTAAAAAAGAAATAGAATACTCAAAGACATTTTTAGTAGTAGGAAATAAATTATCCGACGAAGTTAAACAATTTCTCTCATCACAGCCCAGATTTAATTTAAAGGGTCTTAAAACAGTTAATACTCCGAAGCTTGGAATATATAGTGCTTTTATAATAAAACCTAGAGGAGTTTATTCCACTTCAAAAAAATTATTGAACAAATTAAAAACTTTAAACAAGAGTGCGGAAGAAAGCATTTTATATGTTGTTCCTCTTGATTTCCTGAATTATGATAGTTATACTTTACCTGCAAATCAGAGTTTTAGCACACAGAACCTAAAAAATTCTTACGAAACGATTAACTGGTTTAGAACCGGATATGAATACTCAGACACTGATGTTTGGAATATAATTGGAAAATCAAACATAACACCACAGGAATTGTTAGCCATAATTCCATTTAACATATTCTGCAAAGGAATTCTACCATGTGAACAAGTTTTTATGATTAAAAATTACAAAAGAGTAAAGAATAACTGTGGTGTAAAAACTCTGACTGACTGGAAAGACAAGGATGTAAATCTAGTATCCGATTATCTTTTAGAATCAGATATACCTGATTACAATAAATCAGAAAAAGAACAAATTCTGAAAGTTAAAAATAATGAGGTAAAATCTGCTGTTACATCCAGATTCAAAAAATTAGTTAAACAAATTAAAGAGAATTCTCGTGAATTAGAAAAGTCGTTAAGTTTGATGATAAAGTAACATTTCTCACGAAGTGAGGCAATAGGTGGCGAAGCCACTCGACGGCGACCCCCAAGTAAAACTCAAACTCAATTGAAATTAACGTTAGGGATATACGAAGTTTTTCTGGAACGAAGTGGAAGAAAAATTTGGGTGAAGCCCGAGCCGAGGGCTGAACCGTATATCCCTTGTTATACGCCCCGACGACTGAAAGGAGGAGAGCGCAGCGTGGCTTGAGTTCAAAAAATATTTTTCGCTCTTAGTCGTCATGATAGGCTTTCTTCATTTCTTATAAATTTGATTTTTTCGTTTTTCTTTTTCCAAGAGGGGTTAGGGGTGAATTGGAAAAAGGAAAACTCCTAATTCCAATGTATTTTTTCGTATTCGCTTTGTTCTTGCCTATTCTTTGGTATTGACGAATTACCATTACGAACAAAAAAACTTTCGGAACCTTCAGAAGTAATAAATACAGGTTTTCCGCTTTTTGAAATTTGAATTAAACATATTTCCTTATCATCAACTTTCGGAAAAGTTACTTTGATATACTTTTCAAAATAATCTCCAAGATATTTTTTAATGACTTGTCTCAAATGTAATTCAAATCCATCAATGTTTTGTTTGGTTAATGTTTGAATGTCTTTTTCAAGCCCTAAAGTGTTGTTGTCATCATCAACACCGATTATAAGAGTTCCTCCCTCAGTATTCAAAAAGGCGGAAATCGTTTTAGCGACAACATATTCTAATTTTTTATTTACGATATTTTCTTTTATGTCAAAACGCAAGGTTGATTTTATTTCTAAAGTTTCATTTTCTCCGTTTAAAATCAATTCTTTGACTTTGTCCTCTTTCTTGTCCTCTTTATGTTTTAGTTCAATTCTTTTTTTCAACTCATTAAAAATTGAGGTTGCTCTTTTTTCTAAGAATACAAAATAATCATCACTCATCACTCCAAAATTATTTAAGTCATCAATTAGGTGCGATTTTATAGATGCTGGTAGCTCTTCGTTTTCGTCTAAGAAATCTTGAATATAAATTGACGGAGCTTTGGCTTTAATTTTTCTTTTATTCAGGTCAGCACTTACCAAAGTAATATTAACAAGGCTATTTTCATTTCCAATATTATTTTTTCTTAAATATGCTTTTGGGAAAAAGTGATGATAATTTTTACTATTTGCGACTTTTAGCCATGAATTATCCAAAATCACTTTTCCATTATCTTGAAAATCTTTTGGTTCGTGATATGCCAATAAACATAAAATTGCTTTACAATAACTACTTCCTGCACTAAAACCTGTTTCAATTAAATCTTTTGGTGAATTCAAATATACTTTTACATCTTCATAGTTTGGTCTGTTGCCCTTTAAGATTTCGTCAATTCTTCTTATATCTTGTGCTAATTTTGATTCTGTTGAACTCGAATAACGGAACGATAAAGACATTCTCCAAAAATATTCTTCCAAAAATTTAATCTGTTCGCCTTTCGGTTTTTCTTTTTGGAAGTAGAAGAAATATGCAAACGGAACTAAAAGCGAATCGTAAGGCAAGATTGCCGAAACGGGAATACGATAAACTGAACGGAAATAATCCACGCTTTCTTTTAGGGCAGAAATAACATCGTCCCAAATATCAATTATTGCTTGTTTATCTAGTTGTAAAATTACTTTTCTTTTACATTCTTTGTTTTTGCTTAAAATAAGAGATATGACGCTTAAAATTACTGAACTTGAAATTGTGTCATATTTTCTTTCTTCTAATTCTTTTAGTAATTTTTGAAATCTATCTTCCATGTCAAAGTCTTGTTCTTCGTCATAGGTTTTGGCAGACATAATTTCAAAAAGAGTTAATGTTTGTCCGCCTGTATTTATTCTTGTAAATACTTCAATGGCTGAATCAATGTCTTCTTTACGCAAAACGATTGTTGAAAAATCGTAAGTTGAAAATGTTTGAGAATACTGATGTATTCTTTTAAATTGTTCATCAGAATACTTTTCTTTTATTTCAAGCAAATTATCATTAAAGTTTAAAATTTCGTGGAGCGTGATAAAGATACCTTCTTCTGGCTTTTCTGAAATAACAATTTGGTCGTCATTGTTTTCAACATCGCCATCCAAATCCACATAAATTTCTGAATAATCAGTTATTTTCTTTTCACCCTCTTTTTGAATTTTTGCACCTAAAAAAGCGGCGTAAAGAGAGGTTATTCTTTGTTGTCCGTCTAAAACATATTGAACCTTAATGTCGTCTGGAATTGCTGGTAATTCAAGATTTCCGATGTTTTTAATATCGTTTAGTCTTTCATTTGTTTCCCACAAAATAAAAGTTCCGATAGGATAACCCTTTAAGATACTATCAAGTAGTTTTGCTGTTTTGTCCAAACTCCAAACAAAATTACGCTGAAACTTCGGAACCTTAATTTGTCCTTTTTGAATCTCCGAAATTAAATCGGTGTATTTCTTGGAATCTGGTTTTGGTTGTTTGCTCATAGTCATTCCCATTTATAAATTAAAAGTTGTAATCATTATATAAGTTTTCTCTTTTTATATTAAATCGTTTTCGGAACGGAGTGGAGAAAACACAATTGTCCCCCTCTATAAGTAAGAAAAAATCAAGTTTATCCATATTTAGAAAGCCTATCATTCATTATTCTCCGTTAGAAAAATATTTTTTGAATTGCGTATAACATCGGGCTTATGAGAAGTTTCTGGAGCGAAGCGGAAGAAATTTGGGAAATTTGCGAGCCGAGCAAATTTCCTTTTATCCCTTGTTAAACGTCCCGACGACTGAAAGGAGGAGAGCGCAGCGTGGTCGGAGCGTAGCAGAGAAGTTGCTAATTTGCCCGTACGATTTGCTCTGCTTTCTTAAGAAGAACTAAATCTCTTTTCTGTATAAAAGAACCCTCATAATTTTCAGGCTTATCGTTTTCAACTTTGGAAATTGCATCTTTAAGAGAGAGCCATACAATCTTAAATCCTTGACTTAATTCCTTTTCGGTAAAATCAGGTTCACCTTTAGAAATGATCTTTCCATAATAACAATAGGAAATTTGTTTCAAATCCCATTTGGATCTAAATTCAATGATTTTACCAACTTCACCATTAACTTCAATTTCACTTCCAACTTCTTCAAGGCATTCTCTAACTAAAGCTTGAGCTTTATCTTCGCCTTCATCAATGCCTCCACCTGGAAGTTTATGGTAATTATATTTAGCAACAAATAATAAAGGAATTAAGTCATTTTCATCAAAAAGAATGGCTCTTGATGCTTCTCTAATTTTCAAAGTTGATTCGTCTTCTGGAAATTCTTTGTCTTTGATTTCTTTTAATAGTTCCATAGATTATGAGGGTTCTTAGTTTTATATAAAGATTTCTGCTTAGGGCAAATTAGCAATTACGTTTAACATCAGGATTTAGAGAAGTTTTTGCGAAGCAAAAATTTGGGAGAGTGCCGAGCCGAGGCACGAACCTCTAAATCCTTGTTATATGAGGGTGAACGTAACGAAGTGGAGTGAAAGCGCAGCGCCCCCTTGAGTTTCTATATTTGTGACTTAGATTAAATATCGACCGAAGGGAGTCTAAAATTAAGAAAAAGAAAAGCCGTCTATAAATCATTTTCTAAAACTAATGTATAATCTTTAAAATTGTTGTTTCTATAAAATTTGATTGCTAATTCATTTTGAGCAGAAGCTTCTACTCTTATTTTGCCAACATTTTTTGTTTTACACCATTCTATGAATTTATTGTATAATTTTTTACCAATTCCTTTTGATCTAAATTCTTCTAAAACAAATGTGTTTTCTAGCTCTGCGACAATTGGCAAAATTCTATAGTCTTCTGCTTTAGTTAATCCACCACATAAATAACCAACAATTTTTTCATCAACAATTGCAACAAAAACGCAACCATCATCTTTAGAAATTCTATCTTGATAGTATTTTGTTCCAGTTTTACCAAAAGTCCAATCTAAATTCAATAACGAATCAAACTCTTTGTGTTCTTTCTCAAATAATCTTAGATTTAATTCTTGGACTTTTTGCAAATCATCTATTGTGGCGGTTTTGATTGTTACATTCATAAAATTAGATTATAGCTTAGAATATATAAAGTTTAGGATTTTCTTTTTCTCTTGTCATAAATATAGAAATTTCATATAACATCGGGCTTATGCGAAGTTGCGAGCCGAGTGGAGGAATTTTCAGGCAACCCAGAAAATTCCGACCTCATGGCGAGCAATTTGGGAAACCGAAGTGCAACGAGGTTTCCGCATAAGCCCTGTTAAATGCCCCGACGAGCGAAGCGAGGAGAATGCAATGTGGTCGAGCGACTGAAAGGAGCGAAGAAGTCGCTGGCTCGGGCTATAAAAGTTCAATATATTCTTCGCAAAAAGCCCCGTTGTGCGGTCTAATATTAACATAATTTCTGCTGAATCTTAGGTTTGGATTAATTACTTCAATCATTTTTTGGAATGATGGCTCGCCTATCTCCTGACAAACATACCTCGTATCCAAACCTAAATGCTGACAAGCTTCTAAATAAGGGCAGAAATTATATGATTCTATTTTTATCTTTCTTGGAGAAACTCGAACCATTCTTGAATGTTCTGGATTTATTTTCATATGGTCAAAGAAGACAATTCTGTATGCCTGCTCCTCAGGATTCAAACCATCATATTTTGCGAGCATTTCATCTAAATGTTCTTCAATCCAAGTAATTCTTCGTTGAGTAATCAAATCAGCTAATTCCTGAGGAGCTAATGTTCCTTCTTTGACTCTTTGCAGTTGTTCGAGTTTTTCATCTATGGCTTTTTGCTCAATTTCTGAAAACATATAATAAAGATAATTGGAAGAAATTATAAATCTTTTGCCCGAGCCGGCGATTGCATTTAACATCGGGCTTAAACGAAGTTGCGACCGCAGGGAGCAATTTGGGAAAATGCCGAGCTGAGGCATTTTCCGTTTAAGCCCTGTTAAGTGACCCGAACGAAACGAAGTGAAGTGAGAGCGCAGCGTGGTGCGGAGTGAAACGAAGCAAGTTGAATTTCGCCCCGTTAAAAAGAAGCGATTAGTTTATTGAAATCATATGTTGATTTTACTACTTCTGCATTAGATTTAGTAATACTTATTCCCCATTCAGGTTTACTCTTTTTTCCTTCATAATTTCTTTCAACTAAAAAAGAATGAGTTTTATTTTGCCAATCTAAAGATGGAATCAAAAGCAAAGCAGGTTCTTTATTATCTTCAAATAATATTAATGCAAGGAATAGATTTTTTCTTGGTGAAAATACTTCTTTTCTCATAAATACATAATTATTATTACGAACAGATTTAACTTGAATATCAAAATATTCAGTTTCATTTTTTCGTACAACAAAATCTATTCCTTTATCATCTACTTCAGCAGTGTAAACATCAAAACCTGCTTTAGTAAATTCCATTTTGGCAAAATATTCTCCATATTTTCCCAGTTGTAAATGACTGAGTTT
The DNA here is from genome assembly GCA_964441265.1 of uncultured archaeon. Classification (GTDB taxonomy): domain Archaea; phylum Aenigmatarchaeota; class Aenigmatarchaeia; order QMZP01; family QMZT01; genus JAFGDH01. Next base: position 44,658 of record CAYYKJ010000009.1, on the reverse strand, counting down.
TGACCAATTATTTGAAGCCATAATAGTTGAAAGAAATTTGAATTATATAAATCTAATGAATGTGGGAGGGGCGAAATTCAATTTCACTTAACATCGGAATTTAACGAAGTCGTGAGCACAGCGAACGATTTGGGAAAAATGCGAGCCGAGCATTTTCCCGTTAAATTCCTGTTATAAGGCCTGAGGAGCGTAGCGACGAAAGCGCAGCGTGGCTCGACACGAAGTGTCGAGAGTTGAGAAAAGGTGCGTGCTATAGATAACTTTTTAAGTTTACCATCATTACTTAAATCTATGTTAACAAGAATACTTGACACAACTGAAATAGATATGAATAATCTGGAAATTCGGGCAGAATTAGCAACGGACTTGCGAAGAATGGATCAAATGAAACATGAAGAAATGCCCGAAGGTAGTGATGTATATAAGGTAAGAGTATTGCCTTCAACAAGAACTTATATGCCCGGATTACATAGGTTTAGGTTTATTATGCAATATGGAAAAATGGTTGATGGTGAACTTAAACCAAAAGGACAAGAAGTATTCTATCAAACTGAAACACTTCCTATGATTTAGCACCTTTTCTCAATTTCTTATAACAACTATTAAACGCTATAAATGTTACATTAAATGATGTAAACCGGGCAAAAAGCGAGATTTTATATACCTGACAGACAAAGGTGAAACATGGGGAGAGGGGACGAGAAAACATTGCCGGAACAATCACGCGGCCTGATTGGTAAGCTGACCGAGGAGATAAGACTGAGGGGATACTCTTCTCAGACAGGCAGGTCATATGCATCGATCGTGAGGGACTTTATTTCTTCCGGGAAGAAGCCCAGAGAGTTCATGCTGTCCTGTTCCGGGAAAAGCAAATCTACCGTGAGATCTGCGTACTTTGCCCTGAATTTCTTTTACGAAAACGTGCTGGGAAGGGAGTTCGACGAGAGAATACCGCTCTCCAGGAAATCGCTAAAATTACCCGTCGTTCTGGGAAAAGAGGAAGTGATCAGAATGCTGGATTCCACGGACAATTTGAAGCACAAGCTGATCATGATGGCTCTCTATTACGCCGGTCTTCGGCTGGATGAAACGAGGAATTTGAACTGGAAGGATATCGACTTCGGCAGGAAAATAATCCATTTAAAAAAAGCAAAAGGGGACAAGCAAAGGATCACATTTCTCCACGAAAAACTGGCCGACGCATTAAAATTGTTCGGGACAAAGGACGAAGGTCTGGTTTTTGTTTCAGGCAGAGAGAGGAAATACAATAAACGAACAATCCAGCAGATCGTTAAAACAGCCGCCGGAAAGGCAGGGATCAAAAAAAATGTCACTCCCCACACCCTGAGGCACTCCTTCGCCACCCACCTGCTGGAGGCCGGGGCGGACATAAGGCACATACAGCAGCTGCTGGGACACAAGGACCTGAAGACGACCCAGATTTACACGCACGTGGCAAACAGGGACATCAAAAATCTCGCCAATTTATTATAGAATCAAATTCCAATCATGATAATGAAAATCATCGTGGGGACTAAGAACAGGGTGAAGGTCGAGGCGACCGGGGGAACGATTTACCCGGGATTTCCGGGTAATAATATATTTACCGGGATTCCCGGTAAAATGGAAAGCTTTATAAATAACGCGATTCAAATATAGATCATGAAGATACACCTGCCAAACAGCGCATTTCTGGGAAATATTGACCCTTTTCTGCAGTCATTCGACAGTTCCAACCCGGATAAACTGGAAATCACCTCGAACAAAAAATGGATATCGATACACCCGATGGTTTTATCGATGGCTGCCGCCGTAGGTCTGCTGGTGAAAGAAAAAAACGTATACTGCGAGAAACTCGAAGCTACATCCAAACATTATCTGGAAAGAATGGGCCTGTTCAGGTTCCTGGGAATAAAATCCGGCATAAAAATAACCGAACATGAGCCCGCCGGGCGCTTTATACCACTGACGAAGATAGCCGATTCGACCGAATTGACCAGATTCATCACGGAGATGGTCCCGTTGCTTCACCTGGAACCAGAGCAGGCGGAACCGATTAAATACATTGTCAGCGAACTTGTAAGAAACGTTCTTGAGCACTCCCGATCGTCCAATGGTGCCGTTGTATCCGCACAATACTACAAAAAAAGCAATACCATAAGGATCGGAATCGTGGACACTGGGGTAGGCATCAAAAAGACGATAAACATGTCACATAAAACATCAACCCATTTGGAGGCAATAAGATTATCCCTAATCCCGGGGATCACGGGAACGACCAAAAGGGAGGGAGGGACAGAATTTAACGCAGGAGCGGGGCTCTTTTTCATCAAGTCCATTGCAAAGGTGAAAAGGGATTTTTTTGTAATTTACAGCGGTGATGCCATGTATAAACTGTTAAAAATTCCATCAAAAACAAAACGAATCAGGTTATACGCAGACCCGCTCAAGGATAATCATTCAAAGAGAGAAGATCTCCCCTTCTGGCAGGGAACTGCCGTGGGCATTGACATATCATTGGATGCAACGGAAGAATTTTCCTTACTTTTGGATCTTATCAGGGATACCTATATCAAAAGCGTCAAGGAAAGGAAAAAGGCAAGATACAGGAAACCCAGATTCATATGACAGAAATTAAATTATTGTCACTGGTCGGAAGCTTTGCGGAAAATAAAGATTTGGCCAGGGACATCAGACTGGAAAAAATAATTCCATTAATCAAGGATGAAAAAGACGTTATAATAGATTTCGAAGGCATCGATTCGGCAACGCAATCGTTTATTCATGCTTTGATCAGTGATGTAATCAGGAAGTACGGCATTGAAATCCTGGACAAGATATATTTCAAGAACTGCAATGAAACGGTTAAAAAAATAATAAGCATAGTAACAGATTATATGCAGGAAGGGGAATAGTATCTCTCTGTAAATTCTATATATTATTGATGACTTATGGCAATGAAAATCATCGTGGGGACTAAGAACAGGGTGAAGGTCGAGGCGGTCAGGGAGACCGTCCGGGATTATGATTTTCTCAGCGGGGCGGAGGTGACCGGGAAGGAGGTGGATTCCTCCGTCCACAAACAACCGAAGTCCCTGGAGGAGACGGTGAAGGGGGCGGTGAACCGGGCGAAGGAGGCGTTCCAGGGATGTGACAATTGTGACATTTCCGTGGGGATCGAGGATGGCCTCATGAGGGTACCGGAGACCAAGACCGGGATGATGAATGCCTGCGTGTGCGTGATGTTCGACGGGAAGGAGAAGCACATCGGAATGGCGGCCGGATTCGAATACCCAAAAGAGGCGACCATAATGGTCCTGAAAGAGGGCATAGACATGGACGAGGCCTACCACCGGCTGGGGCTCACCGGAAAGAGGAGGATCGGATCCCACGAGGGTGCTATAGGGAAGCTCACCCGCGGGAGGTTCACCAGGAAGGACTCGGTAAAGCAGGCGGTTATGATGGCACTCATCCACCTGGAGAATTCGCATTTATTTTAGCTGGCACAAATATCATGTATGCTGGAATGGGTCATCTTCGCCCTGCTGGGTTATCTCTTTTTCGCGGGCGGGAACATAATAGAGAAGATAATAAGGACCGCGCACATAAAGAGCCCGGTCTCATTCGCCGTGCTCCTGGGCGCTTTCGAGAGCATGTTCATACTGCTCCTGCCGTTCTTCGGCCTGAACCTGACCGCATGGGTGTTCATAATCCCCGCCATCGCGGCAGGAGCTCTCAGGGTGCTGGCATTCCTCCCATACGCAGAGGCCCTTTCCATGGAGGAGGTATCCAGGCTGGTCCCGCTCTGGACGCTGGATCCGGTTTTCACGCTGATCATGGCCTCCGCCTTCCTGGGGGAGCTGCTGACCGCGAACTTCTACGTTGCCTTCGTGCTGGTGCTCTCCGGGAGCGTGATACTCATGGCCAGGACGGGGAAGAAGATGTTCAGGCTCAACAGGGCGTTCGGTCTCATGGTAGCCTCCAGCTTCCTCTACGCCCTCCAGGCCGTCCTGCTCAAGTTCGCCTACTTCGAACTGAGCTTTTTCCACGGCCTGATATGGGTGAGCATAGGGACCCTGGCGACAACGGTTATAATACTCTCCAGGAAGAGGTTCAGGGAAGCCGCCAGGGAAGAAATAATCGGAAACGTTCCCGGCAAGATACTCGCGATGTTCGCGGTATTCGGACTGCTGGGGGTCTTCTTCATAAATTACGCCATAAAGCTCGGCTCCGTATCCATAGTGGAGGTCATGTTCGGCTTCCAGATGGTGTTCGTGTTCCTGATCGCCTCCTCGCTTTCGAGGTGGTTCCCCGGGTTCGTCAGGGAGGAAATCGCCCTGAAATCCATATCGGTGAAGATATTCTGCATATGCTTGATGGCGGCGGGTCTCTTCTTCCTCTATTACTGACCTTCACCGACCCCGGGGAAATGCCAGGGAGGGCGCGGGAGACTCCCTTTTATATTTATTTAACGTTATTCTAATATTGCACTATCAGAACACAGGGTGGTAAAATAACGGAAAAGAAAAAGGAGAAAACGGATAAGAGGCTGGTTCCCGAGGTGAACATAGGCATGGTCGGCCATGTGGACCACGGCAAGACCACGCTCACAGAAATGCTCTCAGGTAAATGGACAGACACCCATTCCGAGGAGATGAAGAGGGGAATATCCATACGTCTGGGGTACGCGGACATGACCGTATACAAATGCCCCAAGTGCAAGCCGCCCCACGACTTGTCCACGACCAACAAATGCATAAAATGCTTCTCGGAAACGGAGCCGGTCAGGACGGTCAGCTTCGTGGACGCCCCGGGGCACGAGATGCTCATGGCCACCGTTCTTTCCGGTGCCTCCCTGATGGACGGGGCCCTTCTTCTGATAGCGGCCAACGAGAAATGCCCCCAGCCCCAGACAGAAGAGCATCTCAAGGCGCTGGACATCGTGGGGATAGAGAACATAGTCATAGTTCAGAGCAAGATCGACCTGGTGAGCAAAGAGGAAGCCATGGAGAACCAGAAGCAGATAAAGGAATTCGTCAAGGGGACCGTGGCAGAGAATTCTCCCATAATACCGGTGTCGGCCAAGAAGAGGGTCAACATCGACATACTCATAAAGTCCATACAGGAAAACATACCGACCCCCAGGAGAGATCCGGCTAAGGATCCCAAGTTCCTCATAGCCAGGTCTTTCGACACCAACAGGCCGGGCGTGGAGATGGGAAAACTGAGGGGCGGTGTCATAGGCGGTTCCCTTATGAGGGGAAAACTCAGGGTCGGGGACGAGATTGAGATAAAGCCGGGAGTCAAGATAAAGGACGAGATAAAACCGGTGAAGACGAAGATAACCGGTCTCCAGAAGGCGGGGAAGAGCCTCAAAGAGATAAATCCGGGAGGGCTGATAGGGATGTCCACATCCCTGGATCCGTATCTCACCAAGTCCGATTCGCTTTCGGGCAGCGTGGCCGGAATAACGGGCAAGCTCCCCGGGGTTCTCAAAAACATAACGCTGAAGACGACACTCATGAAAAGGGTGGTGGGAACCAAGGAGAGCACGGAGATGGGAGAAATCAAGACCGGAGACCCCCTGATGCTCACTCTGGGGACCATGAAGACTTCCGGGGCGGTCACCTCCGCCAGGGACAAAGAAATCGAGGTCAGCCTCAAGACCCCGCTCTGCGCAGAGAAGGGCGAGCGAATAGTCATCTCCAAGCTGTTCTCCGGGAGATGGAGACTTATAGGTTACGGAGAGCTTGTTTAGTGCGCGTATCCCGATTCCGGGCACTAACAAACATTTAAATATAAAAGTGAATAAAACAATTAACTCAAACAAGCTAGGCAGGCAATGTCTGCCTTTGCAAACACAAAGAGAGGGATGTTATGGCGATAGTTGGATTGAATTTCAAGACAATAGAAGCAAAGAAAGAACAGGCAGAACCCAGGGCAGAGATAAAGGTGAATTCCGTGCCCAGGATAAATTCCCTTAAGGAGATAACAGTGTCCAGCCTTCAGAAGAAGGTCATATCCATGGAATTCGATTTCGTGACCAAGTATGACCCGAAGGTGGGCGAGATAAAGATAGGCGGGGAATTGCTTTACCTGACGGACAAGATGAAGGATATCATCGAGAAATGGGAAAAGGAAAAGAAGCTTCCCGAGAAGTCCTCTCTGGAAGTGCTGAACTACCTTTTCAGGAGATGCCTTCTGAAAGTCTCGAGCATAGCGGAAGACCTTCAGCTCCCGCCGCCGATTCCACTGCCGAAAATAAAGCCCAAAGAGAACAAAGGCAAGTGACGGACTGGAGCCCTTTATTTTCTTTCCAAAACACAGGCAGCAATAGGCAGACATCTCAAAAGATCTATCTTTTAGCCAGCTTGACGTCCTCCGCGAGAATGGTCTTTCTGCCGGCGTGCTTGGCGAATTTCGTCGCGTCCGCGGCTATCCTGTCCGAGATCTCCTCCACCAGTAGGGCGAATTCCTTCGCGGCGGGCTTGGAGACCCTCTTGGCTCCGGCATCCTTCAGTATCTTCTCGAAAGGAGCTATCGGAAGTCTTTTCATTCTGTTTCACCTCTAAATGACATGATTATACTTGTTTGGGATATTTAATATTTTTAAACGTTGGGCTCCAAGAATAGATATTCTGGAACGATAAAGATCCAAAGGGTTTCTTGATGGATTACGCGAATGAAGGGACAAGAGGAACCGGAGACGGGAACTACATAAAATTCAAAAAAACTTTTGCAGAGATAGTTCGCTGCTGTTATGATGATGTCACCGGAGGAGGCATTCACGATAAAACCCCCGTAGGAGAAATGGGAGATCCCTCAATGCTAATAAACGATCTGGAAGAAGAATTTTCAATAAAAATGAACGATTACGACGGGACTGGAACCTTCGGAGAACTCATGGAATACGCTTTCGGTAAAATGAGGGAAAAGGAACTGTCAGACCACCCGGACGACGATTTCTACTCTGATTAAAAGCGGTTTTTTAGTGGGCATTTAAATGCGTTGCTCTCCAATTCCTGTAAAACATAAATGATTTAAGTATATTTAACCAAGGAGAAAGAATAATCTTTTAGAGGGGTACGAATGATAGGTCTGATTCCATGGTTCGCGAGCGGTATTGCGCTCCTGTTCGCACTGATAACCGCCCTTTACATAAGGGAAAAGCCGGCCGGAACCGCGAAGATGAAGGAGATAGCGGACCTTATAAGAAAGGGATCCATGACCTATCTCTCCAAGCAGTACAGATACCTCGTGATATTCGTCATGCTGGTCGCCGCGGTGCTCTTCGTGCTTTTCGGACCGGCGTATTCGGCGGTTTTCGTGACCGGGGCCTTCTTCTCGGCCCTCACAGGGAACATAGGCATGAGGATAGCCACCGCGTCCAACTCCAGGACGGCGGAGGGCTGTTCGGAGGAGCTCGGCAAAGGGCTGAAAATAGCGTTCTCCTCCGGAACCGTGATGGGCATGTCCGTGGTGGGCCTGGGACTTCTCGGGGTCACCGCAATGTTCGCGATATTCAGGGAAACGAGCATAATATTCAGCTTCGGATTCGGCGCCAGCTCCATCGCCCTTTTCGCGAGAGTGGGAGGGGGCATATACACCAAGGCGGCCGACGTTGGAGCGGACCTGGTGGGAAAGGTGGAGAGCAAGATACCCGAGGACGACCCCAGAAACCCCGCGGTGATAGCAGACAATGTCGGAGACAACGTCGGGGACGTGGCGGGGATGGGAGCGGACCTGTTCGAAAGCTATGTGGACAGCATAATAGCCGCCATGGCGATGGGCGTGGCAGCGGTTACCGTACTCAACGGAATCGTGCTTCCGCTCATGCTCGCCTCGGCGGGCATATTCGCGAGCATAGCGGGAACCTTTTTCGTTCGCTCCGGAAAAGGTAAGGATCTTCATTCCGCCCTGAACCGGGGGACATTCGCATCTGCAATACTCATGTTCATATTCTCCTATTTCATAATAGTCAGCGTCTCGGGTCCGGGACACATAAACCTCTGGTACGCCACCATATCGGGACTGGTGGCGGGACTCATCGTGGGCGTTGTAACGGAATATTACACCACCTCTTCCAGGAACCCCACCCGATCAATAGCGGAGGCTTCCAGGACAGGGGCAGCCACTAACGTGATAGCCGGCCTGGCGGTCGGCATGAAATCTACCGCAGTTCCCATAATAGCCATAGTGGGGGCCATAATGGCGTCATTTTACCTGGCCGGTGTATACGGGATAGCCATAGCCGCAGTCGGCATGCTCTCCACGCTGGGAATAACCCTGGCATCGGACACATACGGTCCGGTGGCGGACAATGCAGCAGGAATCGCAGAGATGGCAGGAATGGGTCAAGAAACAAGGAAAAAGGCGGAGGCCCTGGACTCGGTGGGAAACACCACGGCCGCCATAGGAAAGGGATTCGCCATAGGCTCGGCCGCCCTGACGGCCATCGCCCTGTTCGTGGTTTACGGCAACACCATGAACCTGTCCAGCATATCGCTCACAGAGCCCTCCGTGGTCTCGGGCCTCTTCATAGGCGGGCTGCTTCCCTTCCTGTTCTCAGCATTCACCATGAACGCGGTGGGGAAATCCGCCTCTGAGATGGTCAACGAGGTCAGGAGGCAGTTCAAGAAAGTGAAGGGGATAATGAAAGGCAGATCCAGGCCCGATTACGAGAGGTGCATAAGGATATCCACCCACGCCGCCCTCAGGGAGATGATCATACCCGGAATAATAGCGCTCGGAGCTCCGATAATTGTTGGATTGGTGCTGGGTCCCGAGGCCCTGGGAGGTATGCTCGCCGGCTCCATAACCACCGGATTCCTTCTCGCGATCTTCATGGCTAATGCAGGCGGGGCATGGGACAACGCAAAGAAATACATAGAAACAGGGAAACTGGGAGGAAAGGGGAGCTTTGCTCATGCCGCAGCTGTGACAGGCGATACCGTAGGAGACCCCGCGAAAGATACCGCTGCGCCGTCTTTAAACATATTAATAAAATTGATGGGTGTAGTTGCGCTAGTATTCGGGCCCCTGTTCCTGTGAAGAACATTCACTTTTTTTAAGCTTCAGGTACTATTCAATCATTATGGGATTTCTGGACATTTTCAGGAAGAAGGAGGAGCCCCCTGAGGAGCCGGCCGAGGAGGGGAAGCCGGTCAGCGTGAAGCTGGACTCCCTGGAAAGCAGGGTGAAGGAAATCATATCCGGCAGGCTGGAAAGGGAGAAGAGGGAGGCCGAGGAGATATACGGCGAGATAAAGGAGCATTTCTCGGGGATAAAGGAACTGAACAGCTTCCTGGAGGCCAAATCCTTCGAGAAACAGGACCGCACCTACGCCAAGATAAACATGATAAAGAACAACTATGTCAAGAGGAGCTATTCCCTGCTGGGGAGCGTTCCTTCACTCGGGAGGATGGGATACGAGGAGCTGAAATCCTTCCACGAGAAGGCCGGAAAGATCGCTTCCGACCTGAAGAACACCGACCCCAAGCAGGCATTCCTTCTGAGCCGCTATTTCAAGCACGAGACGGGAGAGATAATAAAGAAGCTCAAGTCCATAGAGGACTCCCTCTCCTCGCTGAACAGCATAATAGGGTCCGGCGGAGGGGCGATGTGGCTGGAAAAAGAGATATCCGGGGCGGTGAAGAGCATATCCGGGCAGAAAGAAAGGGTCTCAGAGATGGAAGAAAAACTGGAGGAGTTCGGAAAAAGGAAGGACAACCTCGAGAAGATGCTGGATTCGGAGAAGGAGAAGCTAAAGCAATTCACTGAAAGCGGGGTATACAAGAGAATGACGGCCATCGAGGAAAAGATAGAGGAATCCAAGGAACAGAGGAAGGAACTGGAGGCGGAAATAAGGAACCGCCTCTCTGAGATAAAGAGGCCCATGAAAAAGATAGAATACTTCATGAGGACGGAGGAGGGGGAGAAGGGAATCGCGGAAGACTTCGACAGGATACTCCACTCCCCCACCAAGACATTCCTCTCCGAAGGAGGGGAAAACAAACTGGGCAGTGTGCTCAGGAAAACCAAGGAGCTGATGGATCAGGAAAAGGTCAGTCTCAAGGGAAGCGACAAGGAGCATGTCCTCGACCTGCTCATGGAAGCCGAGAAGGAAACATTTTCCGCCCTTAAGAAAAAATATTCCGAAATATCCGGTGAGCTGGACTCAATGATCAAAGAAAGAAAATCCTCCAAGGCGACCGAGGAGAAGGACAGGAAGGAGAAGGAGATCGGGGGGATGGAGAGGGACATAAGCGAGACGGAAAAGGAGATTGAGGACCTCTCGGACGCCCTGGAATCGGAGAAGGAAAAGACAAAGGACATGATAAAGGACCTGGAAAAGCTCTTGGAGGAGAAACTTAAGAGGAAATTCGAGGTAGAGATATAATTAATTCCTTTTATTAGCAAAATAAATAATTAATTCAATATGGAGGCCAAAAAATACATCATATTACCTATATTCCTCGGGATAGTTCTCGCCTCAGGATGCACCTCTTTTAACTTAGAGAACATTGCGGAGACAACTCCAATTGCCCAAGAATTCATGGAAGAACACCCGAACGCAGAGATAATCATCACTAAATTCACCAAAGAAGAGGTTGCGGAATTCATTGAGGACATCAGGACAGATTGCGATAACCCATACATAAATGTAGATGATTATTACAGGGCAACCGTAAAAGATCCTGAAACAAACCTGAAACTTATAATATGGGCAAATATAGATGAAATAAAATGCATAATGAAGAGTGATGATAAAACACAAAAAAGAGACATCTTAAATGCAACATGCCCAGATGGAACACCCCATGGACAATGCTCTTCATTCAAACCAAAATACTGTGATAACGGTGAATTAATTGACAAATGCCAAGATTGTGGTTGCCACAGAAATCAAAAATGCAGAGTGGATGGGAAATGCGAAGGGGGAAAAACAAAAATAACCCAGAACGAAAAAGAAAAATGGTCTTATTATGACAACCGGCCAACAGATCCGGATTCTTATGATGACAAATCTATGGTTTCACCAATAATAACAGAACCGGATACTAAGCCATCCCAACTCTCATCGCGTTGGACGAATCCCACAGCTCCGAATGATCTGATAAAATATCTTTCAGGAAATTTTACGGACACAGACGGAGATGGGATGACAGATTTAGCAGAGATTAAATATGGTTTCGATCCAAAAGACTATAAGAGTTTCCCCGGAGAACCGGAATTTGTTGAAATCGAAAAAATCGAAATAGAAAATTCGGGGATAAATGCTTATTTTGAAGTAGGTTGTGAAGATATAATTATTAAATGGTCCAATCCTACGGACAGCAGTTATTCACTTAGCCTGAAAACACTAGGCTCAGAGGAATGGAACATTTATTATGGAGGTCATTATTCCGAATACGCACCCGTATACTTTAGTAAATTTGGTTTGACCGGGAAAGAAATTATAAAGGGTCGGTTCACAGAATATGCAAAAGATAATAGTCTTGTAGAAGAGTATCCAGAGTTTACAATAGATTTATCTTCAATTGAATTCCCCAAAGTAGGTGAATCATCTAATAAAATTAGCTATACATTTTCAGAAAATTTTCCTGAAGATGCCGAAACAAAATACAGAGATTTTCTTAAAAGAGTTTTCCCCATCATGTATCTCTATCTTGGACCTCCAGCAGAAAGCTTCAATATTTTAATCAGAAACACCGGTGAGGACAGTAGTTACTTCATGGTTGTAGATAATGGAAGGACGTTCTTAACGGATACGGATTTCGTACCCAGATTGATTACCCATGAATTTGTCCATGCATGGAAAGGCAAATATACTATAACAAGCGATGAAAATTGGGAATACAGCGAAGCATTGACCGGTTTTGAAGAAGCAACCGCAGAAGGGATGGCATTTGAGATTATGCATGAATATGTGCGCAGCTACCCAAACCACTCAGCAACTATTAAGCTGCTAAGTTGGAAACCGTACCAATATTGGAGTTCAAGAACCACTTATTATGATTCTATAAAAAACAACAGATGGACAGGAGCCGGGGATTTCTGGACGCATAGCGGAGGACAAAAAAGCAGATATTCTATCGCAGCTACAACAATACAGATGATGGTCAGAGAAAACCCTAATTTCATGAAAGATTTCTTGGCTGCATATTATAAAAAAATCAGAGAAAACACCGATTGGAGATCTAACCGCGATGATATTATTAACATGTGGGAAACCTTGGTACCTGAATTGAATGGCCAGCCCCTGAGATCATATCTTAACACCTTGCCCGTGTTCAACGGAAAAAAACTTGATGAAGGTATATATGTATTGAATACTATCAGACCATACGGAATTAACGGGGATCAACAGTTTGCCGTTGGGTACGCTATTCATGATGGTAGGTTATGGTGGGGAGTCGGAGAAAATGATCTTGATGCCATCCCTGAATGGATAAGAACAAGTCAAGGAGAAGATGGTTATTATTATACTGACATGCAGAGTTCGGATTTCAAAGTTGAGATTGTCGATATGTCAGGTAGCGAATATCCTACCTATCATTTCGAAACACCTTGGGATAGAGATTCGGATGGTTCACCAACCGGTTTGGGTTGGTATCGTGCAGAAGAGCTCGCAATGGAAAAATTCCCGATCGGGTTGTACAAAGAGACCGTAACTTTCACGGATTATATCGATCATGATGATGGAGCAAGGGACACATTCTACTTCTTCGGTATCAAAGACTTTGAACAGAATATAGAAAACGATTACGTTATCATGATAGGTATAGACGGGGTAACTGAAGGTCTCGCGAAAATCAGAATTGGCGGCAAAGAATATAGTTCAGAAATCAATAATGGAGTGGCCATTTTCAAATCAACAGATTGGAAATATGATATACAGGGCAAATTTTTAATCACAATAACGAATAACAAATCAATATCCAGGAACTATTACAGAACAATCATAGAAAGCGGTACATTTCATGGTTATTATCAACAGCAATTTATCATAATTGATAAGGATTTTGACGGCAATGAAGACATGTTTAAAACAACAGCCGAAAAATGTACAGATTCGGATGATGGAAAGAATTATTTTGAAAGTGGAACCGCTTACGGCAGACACCAAAGAGGTCATGGCCCAGAAATCAGAGAATGGAATGATTATTGCATAGATAGCAACAGGCTCATAGAATATTCCTGCCGGACTCTCACTTACCCTGATTCTGATCCACTTGACGTATGGAGTGACAGTTATGATTGCCCAAATGGCTGTGAGTATGGGACTTGCATTGAAGAAGAGAATGGAGATAAACTAGAAATTACTCCTGCTTGTACAGATACCGATTCTGTTGATGACAAAAATGTGAGAGGGAAGGTTTACGGTGTAGATTCTGACGGTTCGGATTATGAAATATGGGATTCTTGTTCAGAGGATAAACTACAGGTGCTGGAGAAATGGTGTTATGACAACCCTGACGGCCAAGGGAAGTTACACGGGACGAAATTAGTGGATTGCGATAACGAATGTAAAGATGGGATTTGCACTGAAGAAGAAAATGGAAATTGTCCTTCAGGTTGGACAAAAATAAATACAGAAGGGACGGATATGTGCTGGAAATCTTTCTACCCCCAAGATGCTGATTATAATGGCGCCGTACAAATTTGTAACTCGCACGATGCAACTTTACCAACCATACAACAGGCAGCATCTGTCTGCGATGAATTTCATTTGAGAAGTGAATACTCCGCGACCGGTTGGACAGCTAGTCCATCCAACAGTGGTCATTATTTATGGTATGACAAAGATTTTGATACGAATGAATACAGCATTGATTGTAGTGAACAACCGAATATAGAACATTATGCATGCTCAGAAAACGGCAATAAAAGATGGTTCGCCTGTTTGAAAAACATATAATTACATCAAATTCAATTTATCTGTAAATTAAATCGATAGAGTATTGTAAAGGCAAGCTGAAAACCATATTTAATCCTACACCAATTCCATGAAAATTTCCGCCCGGTCCCCGTTCTCCAGCCCCATTTCTTCCGAAAGGCCTCCGTTTATCTCGAGTACATAGGAGAATTCCTCCCCCGGCGTTATGGACGGGCAGGACTCTGAACACGGCTCCGCGTTTCTCTTTATCTCGGTTATCTTCCCGTCACCATCCATGAATACCATGTCGAGGGGGAAGCGCACGTTCTTCATCCAGAAGCCCCTGATCCCCTCGCTCCCGAAGACGAAAAGCATGCCCCTTCCACGGTCAAGGGAATCCCTGTTCATGAGCCCTTCAGCCCTCTCGGCAGACGTGGAAGCGACCTCCACCCCGAAGCATCTGCCATTGAAACATACCGAACTCCCGCCGTTGATATCCGATATATGAGAGAGACCGAAGAAAACGAACGAAAAGGATACGAGTATCACGGCAACGGCAAGATAGAATCTCCTGTCCATGTTTAAGGTATTGCCTCCGGGGCTAATTAGATTTGACCGATGCCCCATTTGAACTCTTATACTCTCTTATCCTATCGACTGTCTTCTTGCACATGTTTGTCGGGTTTTCGGGATCCGCTTCTTCCAGCCTCAGTTTGGATATTATCCGCTCCATACAATTAGAACCGGGAAAGTGGTCATATAAAATTTATGAGCAAAATCTCGGTTTTCTCACAACCTTTTTAGTGCATCAAACCAAATATTTACCAGCTACGGGAGGTGCGGACGCGATGAAAAAGACCGTGATTTTGACCCATTCCGACTGCGACGGGATATGCGCGGGGGCGGTCGCCCTGACCAAGTTCCCCCGGTCAGAGGTTTTCTTCACCAAGCCGGTGTCACTGTATAATGATCTCCGGAAGGTCAGGGGAGAAAGGGTGGTCATATGCGACATAGCCCTCACGGAAAGGGACACGGACAAAATCCTGAAATTCTTCGGAAAGAGCGATTCCGAAATCATGTATTTCGATCACCATCCCATCAGCAAAAAGGATGCGAAGCGGCTCAAGAAGTGCGCCCTCTACGTGACCGGAAACGCAAGCTCATCCGAACTGATCTACAGGTATTTTCAGGACTCCATCCCCCGGGAGAGGGTGTGGGCCGCCATATACGGTGCGATAGGGGACTATTCCCAGAACACGGGCTTCGTCAAGCACCGCCTCCTGAACTGGGATGCAAGGGCGCTCTATTTCGAGGCGTCCACCATCGTGCTGGGCATAAAACATGACAACTTCGACAGCTACGACGCCAAGAGGAGGATAGTGAGAAAGCTCGCCACGGGAGGCAACCCCTCCGAGGTGGCCGGGCTGGTAAAGGTGTCGGGGAAAGTGGTCAACGAGGAGTTCAAGCTTTACGAGGCGGTCAAGAGAGAAGCCATGAAATCCGGGGAAGTGGGATACGTGAAAGACCTGTCCATGTTCGGCTTCAGGGGCCCCTCCGCCCTGTTCGCCTCCACCGTTAAGAACGCCAAGATAGGGCTGGCCATACATTCCAAGCGCTCCCATCTGGATGTCACCATGAGAATCCGGGACTACAAGATCCCGGCCAACGAGTTCTGCTCCAGGGCGGCGGCAAAAACCGGAGGATCCGGCGGTGGTCATCCCCAGGCAGCCGGAGCAAGGATACCCACCGGCAAAATGAAGCCCTTCATAAGGGAAATGAACAAGCTTCTGAAGGAATACGGGATATGATTTTCTAACCCTCCCGGGCCCCGCCCCGGCGGATGGACGGGAACGCTTAAATTCAAGGGCGGGCATTATTTAGATTATGGACAAGAAAAAGGGGGAATTCGCGGTGAATCTGGCCAGGCAGGCAATGGAGTTCTGGCTCAAAAACAACAGGACGCTCTCCAACCCCGCGGAATTCCCGGAGGATTTCAAGACCATGAGAGGGGTCTTCACCACCATACACACCCACCCGGACGGGAAACTGAGGGGATGCATAGGATACCCCTACCCGACGCTCCCCCTTATAATGGGAATAATCCGCTCCGCCACCGAGGTCACCAGGGATCCGAGGTTCCCTCCCCTGGAAGAAGAGGATCTCGATAGGATAATAGTGGAGGTTTCCATACTCACCGAGCCGGAGGAAATAGAGGCCAAGGATCCCGCCGAATATTTCGAAAAGATAGAACTGGGAAAAGACGGCCTGATCATAAAGAAGGACTTCCAGAACGGCCTTCTCCTGCCCCAGGTCCCGGGAGAGCAGGGCTGGGACATCAAGGCATACCTGGAGAACCTGTGCTGGAAGGCGGGGCTCGACCCGGAATCATGGAAATCCAAGGACACCCAGATACTCAAGTTCAGGGCGGAGATATTCTCGGAGACAGAACCGAAGGGGAAGATAAATAAGGTATAATATAGATTCAAGAACCCTTCTCCCGTTTGCTGTTTCTTTCGACATTTTCGGGTCAAAAAATTTACGATATCAAGAAAATGCTCAACCCGATCTCAGAAACGGTTTACCTTCTTTACGTTTCTCGTACCACTGCCTGAAGACGTTGAATATGTCCCCCTCTGTTTTAAGGTTCTTCCTGTGCAGCTCCAGATAGATCCCAGCGAGAACCACGATCCCCCCTCCCAGAAGTATGGCGGGGTGCGGGGGCTCTGATATCACGGCCACGGCCAGGACGATCGCGGCGACCGAAGAAACCAGCAGGCTCACTATCGAGGCCATCTCCGCCTCTATCCTCTCCAAAGACAGGTTCAGGAAAAGGTATGTCATTCCGGTGGACACGGCCCCCAGCAGAATGACGTACATTATCACACCGGAGAGGTTCCCGAGACCGAATATGAAGGGGGCCGGGGACAGCACCAGGGAGGCGAAAAGAAAGAACCACAGGACGTCACCTATCGTGTGGCTCGTGTCCTCCCTCCTCATCTCAACCAGTATCAGGGCGTACAGGAAAGAATCGGCAAAGGCCAGGAGGTTACCGGTGATCGCCACGCTGGTTATGTCGAAAGGATTTATTATTGAAAGCCCCACCAGAGCGATGATCAGCGTGATGAGTTTCGTTTTAGTCACCTTCTCTCTGAGCAGGAGATATCCCGTGATCATGACGAAAAACACGGAGAAGTTCCCTATCATCACCACGTTCTGCACAGGTGCCAGCAGCATGGCCATGTTGTATGTAGAGAATGAAACCGCGATCATCAACCCTATGAGGAAATAATCCCTCGCGTCCTTTTTGCTGATACTGAAGGCCTTCCTGTCCAGAAAGGGAACGACAGCGAGGAGGAAAAGGAACCCGAAGAAGACCCTGAAGAAGTTGAGGGTCATGAAGTGTATCTCGGATCCGATCAGCTTCACGAAGATTCCGATCGTCCCCAAACAAATGGAGGCTGTCACAGCGAAGAGATAATCCCTCATGTCTAAAAACGTGTCTGGGCTCACTTAAATAAAAAAAGCGCCGGGAGCAGGAGATCCGCCTTTGGAAGCCAGGAGCAAACGACACCGTTAGCGACGGTGGCTCCATTTTGCTCCCACGCTTTTATGAAAAAGCGTGGTTTCGAACCTGCGAAGGTCAGAGACCAACCGGATATCCTGGAAGCATGCTCTTCATTTGCCGCCACTATCCGAGTCAAGCCATGAATTCATCGTCCGGATGGAAATCCGGGCTCATTATATCCAGTTCTCAAGTCCGGCCCGTTTTCAGCTCTGCCGGCGAGGCAGAACGGCCGCTTCGGTACCCCGGCGTGGTTTAATTGTATTCTAAACGGCTTTATATTTATAAAAAGGGACTGATTCATCCCCCGAGGCTTTTCAGGACGTTGATCAGCCCGTCCGCAGAAGAAACCATATGATCGAAGAAAAGATCGCTCCACCCCGTGAACTCCCTGGTCTCTTCCACCCTGAGTCCTATGATCTTCTTTCCGAGTGCCTTCGCGTATCCCGCTTCCAGATATATCCCCATGGTGTCCGAAAGTACGATTATCAGGGCGTCGCATTCACGGATATCCCGGATTTCCTCCCTGAAGACATGCTCCATGGACTTGCTCTCCTCCGCGTCTCTCTGGGGCGGGAAAACCCTGAAACCGTTATCCTCATCGACCTCGCGATGCGCTCATTCCTCATGAGCTTGTTCTTGTCCTTTTCGCTGTGCATCACTCCGGTCCTGTACATCGGACTGGCGAAGAAATACATATTCAGTTTTTATAAAGGATTATTAGACCGCCGCATATAAGACTTTATTCACTGGTCTCAGAGCTTAAGCATGTGCTTGAAGCCGGCCTTTTCCGCCTTCCTGAGCGGCCAGGCCTCCTCCACTATCATGTTGGGGACGCTCCCGCCGAGGACGGGAAAGGCGAGGCCGCATTTTTTACACAGAAGAAACATGCCCCTCTCCTCGATCTTGCCGCTGCACTTGGGACAGGTCAGGGCCCTGAGAAGTTTCTTCTTGATCATAAAAATCTCCACCAACTGTTTGATTTTTCGCGGGACGATTTATAAACAGGGTTCACTTCTTTTTCCTGGCCATTCTCTTCTCTCTTTTCATCTCGTCCTTCATCCTGGGGAGGCGTATGAGAAAGCCGCACTTGGAGCATTTCACCGAAAAGGGGCGCTTCCACTCCTTCTCGGTGTGATCGGAATTGGAGCACTCGGGACAAACATAGTCGACTCCAGCGGTATCCGATCCGACCTTCACGAAGACGCGTATCTTCCCCGTCTTCTCCCCCGCATTGTTCCCGACGCTTCTGTTGGTTACGTACCTGTATTTTCTCTGGACCATAATATCTATTGGGGCACCTGTTTATAAGTTTTGGAGGGGAACGAATTCATACACCGCATGAGGAAGAAGCAATTAAGATTCTGGGTATGGGGGAGGGGTTCGAGTCGGCCGATTTCCGAATGTCAACAAACCTTTCTTACGCTGAACCCAAAAACAAGTAATTACCCCGAGACTCATCGGGTCATCTGTTGCCTGTCGGTTTTTTATATAATCACCAAGAATCAGACGGCACATCCGGTCTGGTTTTTAGCCGTAATAACGCCCATAATTCTGAAACAGTGAAATGCCACCGTGAACCGGATCCGCTGTTCAATACGGACCGCTGAATCAAATGAAAACGCCCAGTATGAAGGCCAGCAGGGCTATGATCATGCCGTATTTCATCCTCCTGCTGATCCTCGCGTAGGACTTCTTCCGGTTCCTGTATCCGAGTGAGTATATGCAGCTGGCGAAAACGATGTCGGCGACCGCCACGACAGCCAGGTAAAAGACGGAGAAAAATCCATACAGGTAGGGAAGGACGGAGAGCACGACCGCCATCCCGAGAAGCGACATTGCAGTGACGTTCATTATGTATTCGTTATACCTCAGCTCCACACCGCTGCTGCCTATGCCGAACCTGTCGGCTATCTTGCTCCTGACCTTGTAGGTGATCTTCTTCAGGAAACGCATTTTATCGCCCTCTATGTCCTCAAGGTCCTTGACGATCTCCCTCGAGACAGTCGAGAGCATGGCAAGTAACATGAGCACGGCTGGTACCATTATCATTGAAAAGTTGCCTTCAGCGACTCCCCCGAAAAGGAAAACCGATCCCACCAGGTACCCTATGGCGAGATTGCCGAACAGTATCTTGTCCTGGAGAACCACGGAATAGGACATCAGGACCACGGAATTGGCCATGGCTATGAAGAAGGCCGCCCAGTTTATGAATCCGGATATTATTATCCCCCCGAAGAACAGGGCCATGGCGAAGAACAGGGCAAGGTCCTTGGGGACCCTGCCGGAAGGTATGGGCCTTCTGGGACGGTTGACCCTGTCGCTCTCGACGTCTATGTAATCGTTTATGACGTTTCCCGCTCCGGTGATCATGAAAGCGACTATCATGGCCAGACCAAGGGAGGGGGTCAGAAGCCCCGTCCCGGCGACCACGAATCCGCCTATGAACACCCCGATGCCCGCCATGAGGCAGTTCGTGAGCCTCATCATGGAAAATAATTCAAGCATGTTATCCTCTTAATAAGAAGTGTTCTTTAAATATATTACTTAAGCGCGGCGGAAAGAATCCCAGGTCAAACCCCAGATGATTATACCGGATAAAAAAGATTACTCTAAGTCTTGTGCTCCCTGCGGAGCTGCCTGAGCTGCTTGGACTTGCATTTCCTGCACTTTCTAAATTTGACCTCTCCAATAACCAAAAACTTTATAAATATGTCCTTTATAATAACCATATATGAAAACTAAGGACATCAACCCGTGGTGGAAAACCTCTGAGATAGAAGAAGAATATTCCATATTGCCTAAAAGAGATCTGTTCGATGAGATAATTCCTTACGTGAAAGAAAGGCAGATTTTGGCCATAAATGGTCTGAGAAGAACGGGAAAAACAGTGCTCATGCACCATATCATTGACTTCCTGCTGAAAAAACACCCAAAGGAGAACATACTTTATTATAATTTTGACCTTACAGATGACAAAATAGAGAATATCATGAAATCTTACGGGGACACGCTCGAGGTAGATACGAAAAAGGAAAATATTTTCATCTTCCTCGACGAAATTCAAAAGCACAAAAACTGGGAAAATGAGCTGAAGGTTTTGTATGATAATTACAAGAACATAAAATTCTTCATTTCCGGCTCTTCCAGCCTGTTCATAGAAAAGAAAACAAAGGAAAGCCTGGGCGGAAGGGTTTTTTCATTTGTTCTGAATCCATTGAGCTTTAAAGAATACGTGAGACTCAAAGGTATGGAATTCGGTAAAAAAATATCTCTCTTCGAAGATGAATTAAAGAGGGCATTACGAAACTATCTGCGGACAGGCGGGTTTCCTGAATTGCTCAACATGAAAGAAGAAAGAAAGATAAACAGATACATAAAGGAACTTATCATAGACAGAATGATTTATATTGAGATACCAAAGGTCTTCGAGATCGAAGAACCTGAGTTACTGGCAAGAATTCTCTCCATTATTTCAGCAAATCCCGGAATGATAATAGATTATGAAGGCCTGGGGGATGACCTGAACAGAAACAGAAAGACAATATCAAATTACATCTTTTATCTGGAAAAGGCATTTCTGGTGAAAAGACTATACAACTACAGCAGAAACCTTTTAACGGGAGAGAAAAAAATGAAGAAAATTTATCCCGCTTCTACATCCTTTGCGTTTTTGTTTGATGCTGTTCAGGGAAAAATCATAGAAACCTCGGTCTTGATGAATCATAAGTTTAGATTTTTCAGCAGGAGAGGCGGAAAGGAAGTTGATTTCATCAAGGTCAATAAAGAAATTCTGCCTGTCGAAGTGAAATACGCAAAAAAGGTAAGGGAAAAGGAAATCAAGGGACTGATAAAATTTACTGACAAATATAAACTAAAACGTGGCATAGTAATCACAGAAGACAAAGAGGGAGGGGAAGAAATAAAGGGGAGATCCATAGAATTCATCCCTCTTTGGAAATGGCTTCTGAAAATCTAAAAAACAATAACTAACCCTGTTTAAGTCTTGTGCTCCCTGCGGAGCTGCCTGAGCTGCTTGGATTTGCATTTCCTGCACTTTATCCTTCCGTCCCTGACCTTCTGGAGGTCCGCCCTCATCCTGGCGCCGCACTTCATGCATATGAAGACGCGGTTGAAGAGCCTCTCATCGGCCTCGGGAAATTTTTGCTTTGCCATGGTATCATTCCGGTTAATGTGGATGCAGTAATATGACTAATAGTATTGCATATATTTATATAAATTTAAGACAGCTTCTGCAATTAATAAGCATGAGGATGGAGCGGCTCTTCGTTTTGGTTATCATTCTCGTTCTGCTTTTTTCAATTCTCGCCACCGCCCCGGCCGAAGCCGGAATTATCCACACGGAAGGTTCAGGAGACCTCGACGGGAATGATAAGGTGGACGCGAACGACATCAGGGGAATGATATCCATAGTTCTGGGGAAAAGAGCTCCCACGCCAAAAGAAATCGAAAACGCGGACATAGACGGGGACGGAAGCATAACCGTGAAAGACTTGGTACTTAACATCAGAAGCCACATAAAGGGAACCTGTTCCGACGGGACTCCCAGAGGGAAATGTTCCAGGATTCCGCCCCTTTACTGCAACGAAAACGGCATTCCCGAGGAAGACTGCCAGAGGTGCGAATGCCTCGAAGGGTATGAGTGTCTGGATGACGGGACATGCAAATGGGTGGGCAGCGAAGATCGCCAGGGAAAGGAATGCACCGAAACGGACGAGGGGCATGATATATATTTGAAGGGCTCCCTGACATACGAGGGGGAAACCAGGGAGGATCAGTGCGATTCCTCCGGTACAAAGGTGAACGAGTTCTACTGCGAGAGGGAGGACCCCCTGGAAAGCAACTGGGTTGGGTGCCCTCCGGGATATTCCTGCGAGGAGGGCGAGTGTGTCTCCGCCGCCCCCGGGAACGTATGCAGGGACGGAACCCCCTACGGGGAATGCTCTCTGTACAAACCCGGATACTGCAAAAACGGTGTGCTCATAGATGCATGCGGTGATCCTTACAACTGCGGATGCCCGCCCGGGTCGGAATGCCAGAGCGACGGGAGCTGTTCTTTTGCGCAGGCATCTGCATCCGATTCCAATATTCAGGAGATGATAACGTGCGACGACAAGGGAATATGCACCTCCAGCGGAAGCATGGATTACACGCTTGGAGAAGGAGAAACCGAGGAATACGAGGGTTTCATCGTGGAATACACGGACAATTCCCTGACAGAGGAGATGAGAGAGATGGAGGATGAGGCCATGGAGGCATGGTGGTATTACACCCTCTTAAGGGCATTCTTTTACAACGATGACACCATAAACTCACGGCTGAAAGAACAGGAAAATACACTGGAAGCCAGGAAGTATATGCTCGAGAGATATATCAATTCCACGCTCCGGGAGGATCTGGAAATAGAATCCGACTTCAAGATAAGCATCAGCGGAGCGTTTCTGGACATCACCTCCGAGGAGGCAGAGAAGCTGAGGGAACTGAGTTATGTGAAGAATGTATATCCCAATCAGAAGGTGAAGGCAACGCTCATGGATTCGGTGGGCATCATAGAGGCGCTGAATCTCGACAGCTCCGGAAACGACTGCATGGAGTCGGGCAGAAAATGCCTCACCGGGGAGGGAACCACCATAGCGGTGATTGACACGGGAATAGACTACACCCACCCGGATTTCGGTGGATGCACAGAAAATGAATTTCTTAAAGGCAATTGCGGGAAGGTCGTAGGGGGGTATGATTTCGTTAACGATGATAACGATCCCATGGATGATTATGGTCACGGCACCCACTGTGCGGGAATAGCTGCCGGCGACGGGTCTCTGAAGGGAGCCGCTCCCGGTGCTAAACTATACGCATACAAGGTTCTTAATGAATGGGGGAGCGGGACGACGGAGTGGGTCATCAAGGGGATAGAGAGGGCGATGGATCCCGATGAAGACGGTGATTTCTCAGACCATGTGGATGTCATAAGCATGAGCCTGGGAGGGCCGGGAGACCCCGAAAATCCGATGTCCAAGGCGGTGAACAACGCCGTCGGGGAGGGAGTCACGGTGGTTGTCGCCGCAGGCAATAACGGCCCGGCCAAAAAGACCATAGCTTCCCCGGCAAACGCAGAGAGAACGATAACCGTTGGCGCAACGGACAAAAAGGATGACATCGCGGTCTTCAGTTCGAGGGGACCCGTAGAATGGACATCAGACGGCGAAGAAAAGAACATCATGAAGCCGGACATCGCCGCCCCGGGGGTCGATATATGCTCTGCTCAGTATGATGGTATAGACGAAAGCTCGGAATGTTATGACAGCGATCACATAACGATGTCCGGGACCTCTATGTCAGCTCCCCATGTGGCGGGGGCTGCGGCCCTATTGAAGGAGGCGCACCCGGAATGGGGGCCCGACGAAATAAAAACCGCGTTAATGGCATCCTCAGATGATGTCGGGGATGACGCATTCGCCCAGGGAGCGGGAAGGATCAACGTGGCGAATGCCCTCAAAACGGTTCCCGGATCGGAGGGAGAAATCCGGGTGGAGAGCCCCGGGACGATCAGCTCCCCGAAATTCGACATAAAGGGCGGCATAAACGTCCAGGGATTCTCCGGCTATGACTTATCGATCGCGAAATCCGGCGTACTGGGAGGCAGCGTGTCATGGGACATCGTGAAAGACAGCAACTTCCTTCCCGCGGACGAATACCTGGCGAGGGATGTTCCGCGTCCCTCCGTATACGGATGGCATATAATCAGGCTCAGGGTGAGCACGTCAGCAGGCACCAGTACGGCATACAGTTATCTGTTCAACCGCAAGGGAGAAAGGATAGAACTCATGGATGGATGGCCCCAGAGTCCCTTTTCCCATTCCACGGGCTTCTGGGGGGTCGGGAGCACACCCATACTGAGAGATCTGGACAAGGACGGGGACAAAGAGATAATCACCTTCTCCAGAAACCAGATAACGATATGGAACCATGACGGCACGATACTACCCGGATGGCCGAAAAAGACTGTCAACGGCCTCCTGACCAGCGGAGCTGTAAACCCTCCGTCCATAGGAGACATAGACGGGGACGGGGAAGACGAAATAGTGGTCTTCGATTTCTGGCGCACGATCTTTGAAAACGGGGAGGTTTGTGGTTACGCGTGGAACGTGGATGGATCTTCGGTAGAGGGATGGAAAAACAAATGCCCGTCTTCGTCAGATGTTTCGGGATCTACCAGCGGGATCAACTCTATGCACGACATCGACGGGGACGGGGACGGGGACGGGGAAATAATTACTGTCGTTCAGGATTCAATAGAGGAAAAGAACTCGATTTACGTCGTCCAGGGGAACGGTCGGGTGGCAGAGGGATGGCCCAAGACTTATGATTACGACATAGAAAACGATTTATTCGTATCACTTTCATTCCCCGTGACTGAGGATCTGGACGGGGACGGGGAAATCGAAATAGCCGTCCTCAGAAAAGATTACTACATGTCCAGGGGATCCTGCAAGGGGAAACTGATATTTTTCGACAAACACGGCGACATCGAAAAAGAAATAAAAACTCCGTGCGACATTTTAATGAGGGATACCCTCATGGCGGTCGACACAGACGGGGACGGGATAAAGGAGATCGGTTTCGCAGATTGGAATGAAAACGTGGATTTTTACGATTATGACGGGAACAAGCCGGACGGATGGCCATTCAGGAATTACGGATACCAAAAATCGTACCTTGTCGCTTCCGATCTGACCGGAAACGGGAAACCGGAAATAATATTTCCCGCTCATCACCGCGTAAGTTACAGCGACGAGTACGTCTACGTGCTGAACTCCGAAGGGGAAGTCCTCCCCGGATGGCCGCAGAAAATACAGGGGCTTTCCCTCTGGACAAGGCCCCAGGTGGCGGACGTGAACGGGGACGGTGAACCGGAGATACTGGTGACCACCACCAACGGGATCCTGTATGCGTTCGATTCGGACGGGGATAACGTGAAAGGCTTCCCGATTCTGCTGGACGGTCCTTCCAACTCCGGGACCGCGGTGGATGACGTGGACGGGGACGGGCACCCGGAACTCTTCGCCGGTATGCACGACGGGACCGTTTACGGATGGAGAATCAAGACGGAACACAGCCCGGAAAGGATGGAATGGCCCATGTGGAAGCACGATCCCCAGAACACCGGATTGTACGAGACGCCCCCCGCCGAATTCTGCAGGGACAGGACTCCCTACGGGGAATGCTCTCTGTACAAACCCGGATACTGCAAAAACGGTGTGCTCATAGATGCATGCGGTGATCCTTACAACTGCGGGTGCCCGGAGGGGGAGGTATGTCAGAGTGACGGGAGCTGTTCCAGTCCGGACTGCGGGGACGGGAAAAGGGAAGGGAACGAGGAATGTGATGACGGCAACAACGTAAACGGGGACGGCTGCAGTTCGGACTGCAGGGACGAGACCGACTGTCCCGGAGGGCAGTGCAGCGCTGACGTGGGGGAGGGGGAGACGGAGCTGACCGGGAACGAACCGTACAGGTGCCCTGATGAGAGGCCCCATTGCGTGAGCTGCGGTGAGGACTACGAATGGGACTCCGGCAATAGTGACTGTGAGACAGCGGGGTGCAGTGACGGGACCCCGCTGGGAGAATGCTCCTCGGATAAGCCGAAATACTGCGATGAGAACGGGAAGTTGTTGGAAAATTATTGTTACGGACCCGACCAGCTCGTGGGAACGAACGATGACTGCGGGTGCCCGGAGGGGGAGGTATGTCAGAGTGACGGGAGCTGCATGAGACCTGAATGCGGCAACGGGGTAGCTGAGGGCAGTGAAGAATGTGACACAAAGGACCTGAAAGAGAGCAGCTGCATGGATTTCGGATTTTACGGGGGTTCATTGTCATGCAAAACGGACTGCACCCTGGATACCAGCGAATGTGTCATGGACGGGGTTCTGGGAAGATTCGCTACATGGGGCGGGAAGGTGAACGTCCACACCAACGCCGCCGGTGAATGGGAAGTGGACAGCGACTGCAGAAGCGGAGAAAACGAGAATGATATCGAATACTGCAGGAAGTTCTGGCCGGACACTGCCGAGATCCAGAGAGTTGAGGTTTCCTCTGAGTTGAAACCTTTCATGACAAGCGGGTGCCGCGCAACCTACTGGAGAAAGGGGGAAAAGGAATATGAATGCCTGAGAGGTGCCCCGGCGGCCGAATGCTCGGACGGAACCCCGCTGGGAGAATGCTCCTCGGATAAGCCGAAATACTGCGATGAGAACGGGAAGTTGTTGGAAAATTATTGTTACGGACCCGACCAGCTCGTGGGAACGAACGATGACTGCGGGTGCCCGGAGGGGGAGGTATGTCAGAGTGACGGGAGCTGTTCCAGTCCGGACTGCGGGGACGGGAAAAGGGAAGGGAACGAGGAATGTGATGACGGCAACAACGTAAACGGGGACGGCTGCAGTTCGGACTGCAGGGACGAGACCGACTGTCCCGGAGGGCAGTGCAGCGCTGACGTGGGGGAGGGGGAGACGGAGCTGACCGGGAACGAACCGTACAGGTGCCCTGATGAGAGGCCCCATTGCGTGAGCTGCGGTGAGGACTACGAATGGGACTCCGGCACCGGGGACTGTGAACTGGTCGAGCCACAGGACACGCAGGTGATAGATCTCAAAGGAAACTTCATAAATTACGTTTCCTTCCACGTCCTGCCTGACAGCAGGAACGCCAGGGATGTCTTCGAGGTGGAGGGAGATTACCAGCTTTACGCATACGACGACAGTAATTATTATTACACTCACCCGGACAGCCTCTACGACGAAATAGACGGGGCGCAGGGGTGGATAGAGGAGCTATACCCTTCCGAGGGGTACAGGGTGTACGTCAACAAGGACATGCAGATCACGGTATCCGGCAACACCGTGAGAAGCGACATCTCCATACCCATGAAGAAATCCAAGACAAATATGATAGGATACCCGTTCGACTACGAGCAGGGCATAGAAGAGGTATTCAGGGAAATCGAAGACGGGCTGGTCATAGTGATGGACAACGAAGGGAATCAGTACACGCCCGACCACGGAACCAACACAATAGGTACGCTCAAGCCGGGAGAGGCGTATTACGTTTCGGTGGAGGAGGACTGCTACCTGCTTTTCGGCTGCGGGAACGAGGAACTCCAGGAAGGGGAGGAATGCGACGACGGGAATGGAATCAACGGGGACGGATGCAGCTCCTATTGCCAGATAGAGACCGACTGCCCCGGAGGGCAGTGCAGCGCTGACGTGGGGGAAGGGGAGACGGAGCTGACCGGGAACGAACCGTACAGGTGCCCTGATGAGAGGCCCCATTGCGTGAGCTGCGACCAGGGATACCAGTGGAACAGCCAGACCAGTGACTGCGATGCAATATCCCCCGAGGAGCAGACGGTCACCCTGACCGCAGTCGAGGATACCTGGATAGAGAAATACAGCTCAAACCAGGGCAACAACAAAATCATGCTCATCGACAAGCACTTCAACTTCCCGAAGAAGCGCTCGCTCGTCCGCTTCGACCTGAGCAGCATGCCTCAGGGAGCGGTGATAAACAGCGCAACCATGAAGCTTTACCACCTGAACACTCACTGTTATCTGGACGGAACCCTCAGGAGCATAAACGTCAACGTCAACCAGGTCATGAAGGAATGGAAGGAAGGGGAAGCGACCTCCATCAAAGCGACAAACATGCAGGACTGGAGTGCGGAATATATGGAATTAGGAACTGATGCCAAGCCCAGTCCCGAGGATACGGTGAACATAGGCACCAGCAACGGCATCAAGGAATTCGACCTGACCTCCATGGTCGGTGACTGGGTGAGCGGGGAAGAGCCCAACTACGGCGTGCTGATATGGACCCCGAACGAGGATTATGACGACTGCGACAGGAGATTCGCCACGAGCGAACATGACTACGCGAACAGGAGGCCCATGCTGGTGGTCAGCTACCAGTGGCAGAACGTGTGCGGGGACGGGGTTGCCGTTTCAGGCGAAGAGTGCGACGGTGACGACCTCAACGGAAAGGACTGCACTGACCTCGGATTCGACGGGGGGACCCTTTCCTGCAGCGGTGACTGCACCTTCGACACCGGCGGTTGCTACGGGGAGGAAGTCCTGGGAAGGTTCGCCACATGGTGCGGGAAGGTAAATGTCCACACAGAGAACGGGGAATGGGTGGTGGACAGCGACTGCCTGAGCGGATGCGAGAAAAACGACATAGATTACTGCAGGAAATTCTGGCCGGAAACCGACGAAATACGCGAGGTGAGCGTCTCGGACACCATGAAACCCTTCATGGGGAGTTACTGCGACTCGACGTATTACAGCAAGGGTCACCACGAATACAAATGCATAAAGGAAATTTAATCAGAAATTAGAAAAAGAGGGATATTATTTCTTCTTCCCTATCTTCTCCGTCCCGGATTTTATGGTCCCTGAAACGCGGATGGTTCTGAAGGGGGCTGGAAATCGGATATTCGGGCAGAAACCTCGTAATAATATTTCTACATTGGTTTCCATTCGGAAACGAAAACTCACAATATCAGTATCCACAATAAAACCAATAAATCTTCAATTTCTCAATTTTTTTATTCCTGCTTCTGATCTCTTCCATGCCGGATTTTATAATGAACTTTCAGTCTAATGGAAGATAAATAAATGCACAATATTTAATTTTGTGCACAATATTTATGCAAAAAGTTTATAAATGTGAAAAAGAAATATTACCTATGGAAGAGAGGCATAAAAGGATTCTGGTGAAACAGAATCCCTTATGGAGAAATGAGAAATTCGTAGTACCGGGATTCAAAAGAGATGTATTTAGAACCATGAAAAAATATATGAAATATAAACAAATAATGGCATTCATTGGAATCAGAAGAGTGGGAAAAACCGTTCTACTCAAGCAGATTATCAATCAGTTATCCGGCCACGCGGATAAGAAAAACATTTGCTACATCTCCTTTGATGACAAAGATTTTCAAAAATATGAGTTAGCGGAAGAAGTGATAAATTATTTCCTTGAGCTTTCGGACAAAAATAAAAAAAGGTATTTGTTTTTGGATGAGATACAAAAGATTCCAAATTGGAATGACCTTCTCAAAACATTCTATGAAATTGAGAAGAATTTAAAGATAATAGTGTCAGGTTCTTCCAGCCTGGAACTGAAAAGGTATAAAGAAACGCTTGCCGGAAGAATAATGATATTTTATTTACCAATATTTAGTTTTAAAGAGTTCCTGAGATACAAGAAACTTGAATATAAAATTGATTTAAAAAATCTGTTCAGAAAATATGACATCAAATTTTTAACAAAGAAGGATAGATATCTGGAATTATTTAATGCATATCTTATTAAGGGGGCATTCCCCGAACTGCTTGAAATAAATGACGAGGATTTTATTAAAAAATACATAAAAGAATCCGTAATTGATAAGGTGGTCATGGATCTTTCTAGACAGATAGAGCCTGAGCGGGAAGACCTCGTCTACGAGTTATTGAGAATATTCTCAAAGAATACAGCCAATTTGTTTGAAATGATAACTCTATCCAATACGTTGAATGTGAATAGAAACATAATATCGAGATATGTGAAATTACTGGAAAAAACCTTTCTTATAAAAATAAGTTATAACCACACCAAAAGTGTTATCAAGCAGGCCAGGATGAGCAAAAAGGCATATATAGCCCATTCTTCTATTCCCATGGCTTTGCTCGATTACCCATTAGATGTAATACAGATAGAAGGCCATGACACAGGCCATCTAGTGGAATCCATTATCGCAAACCATCTGGAAAAAGCATCTTTTTGGAGAACCCCACAAAAAGACGAGGTAGACATAATTATAAAAAGGGATATGAAAACCATCCCAATAGAGGTCAAATACAAAAACCAGATAAGCAAAAAAGACCTAAACGGCCTTGTGAAGTTTATGAAAAAATTCAAGGTTGAAAGAGGCATAGTGGTAACAAAAAAAATTCTGAAATCGGAAGGCAACCTGCTATATATACCGGCATGGTTGTTTCTATTGGTGTTTTAAATTCGTTCCCTTCTGGAAATGGCTTCTTGGTTAGGCCCGCTTCTTTTTCTTCGGTTTTTGACTCTCACCGATCTTCTCCATCCCGGATTTTATGGTACCCGAAACTCGGATGGTTCTGAAAGGGGCTGGAAATCGGATATTCGGGCAGAAACATTGGGACATTGGAAGAATCTCATAAATAGTATATTTGGGTAAAATGCTTCTTTCTACAGTAACATATTTATATAAAATGGTTCTATTATCAGTAACATATTTAAATACCGAAGGTGAAATATTATCATGGTCTTTACTGCGCTAAAGGACTGGAACCCATGGTGGGATAACAGGGAACTCGTGAAGGATTTGACAGGGCTACCGAGACTGGAAACAAAAAAGATTTTCAAATTCATACACGAAAGGGAAATAAAAATAATCACGGGTGTGAGGAGGTCGGGGAAATCAACGATTCTATATCAACTGGTTGATTGCCTTCTGAAAGCCGGTGTCCAGCCCGGAAACATATTATTGGTCAACTTCGAAGATAAAAAATTCAGAGACATGGACATAGAGAATATTTTCAATATATACCAGAGAGAAGTGGACCCCGAAGGGAAACTGTATATTTTTTTGGACGAAATCCAGAATGCAGACGGCTGGTCTGAATGGATCAGGAAAAAATATGACCTCTTCAAAAAAAATTCATTCATTGTAACAGGATCCTCCTCGCATCTTCTTGAAAAGGAATATTCGACTCTTCTGACCGGAAGGAACATAAAATTTGAAATAATGCCCCTAAGTTTTAATGAATTTCTGGATTTCAGAGAATTCAAGGTGCCGGACGTAAGACTAATGACCACACAGACCAAAAACAAGCTATTGAGCCACCTGAACGAATATCTGGAACACGGCGGCTTTCCTGAAATTGCCCTGAAAAAAAAGGTTCTAAAGAACTCGCAATTAAACCAGTATTTTGATGACATAATCAACAGGGACGTCGTAGCGAGATACGACTTGAGCTCTCTGAAGGCGTTCGATTTGGCAAAATATCTTTTAACGAACACCGGGAATTTGTTTTCTTTCAGGTCCGCAAGGGCCTTTACGAAACTTGGAATGGAGACCCTGGAAAAATATCTGTCGAAAATAACAGAAACCTATTTGATTTATCTGGTCCCGATTTTCTCATATTCCATGAAGGATCAGAGACAGTATCCGAGAAAGATATACTGCATCGATAACGGTCTGAGAAACACGGTTTCCTTCCAGTTTTCAAGGGACATAGGGAGAACGGCCGAAAACACAGTGTTCATAGAACTGAAAAGAAGGTACAAAGAACCTGAATACGAAGTTTATTACTGGAAGAACCAGAAGCATGAAGAAGTGGATTTCTTGATAAAGAAAGGACTAAAAATTGAACAGGTGATTCAGGTCTGCTGGGACATAAGAAACCATGGCACAAAAAAGAGGGAATTAAAGGCTCTGATCAAAGCAATGGAAGAATTTAAACTGAAACAGGGCGTAGTGATAACAGAGGACAGAGAGGGGGAGGAAAAATCAAAGGGCAAAAAAATAAGATTCATCCCCCTGTGGAAATGGCTTCTTGGTTAGGCCCGCTTCTTTTTCTTCGGTTTTTGACTCTCACCGATCTTCTCCATCCCGGATTTTATGGTACCCGAAACTCGGAGGGTCCTGAATATCACCCGGCTGTCTCCGATCTGATGGATGAGCGCCAGGGACATCTTTATGTCGTCCACGTATCTGTGGGAACACCTGAGGACGCCCCTGCTTTCGGAAGGGGACCACTGGTTCTTTATTACCCTTATCTTGGCCGCGGAATAATCCTTGTCGCCCAGCCACTTTATGAGGGAGTTCCGGACCGCGTTCTTCATCTCGCTGTAGGAGACCGGATTGTCAGAGTGTATGCTGAAGAACACATACCTCTTCTTCTCCCTCATGGAGGGTAGTTTCTTGGGTTTGATGCCCATGTATTATATTACATATACTGGGGAATATAATTGTAACCCCTGTTTGCATGAACCGGATTCGATGCAGGACCGGAGAATGAATTGGCCAATTTGGAAAAAAGGTTTATATTTCTTACTGTTAAATAAGTAAATATTTCTAACGAGGAGTTATGACATTTGCGTGATGACATGAAAAGGACCGAAATTGGTTTTGATTGGAAAGGAGGAGAGAGGGACCATGTCATTACGAGGGGAGGCATCGGAGAATGATCAGCCCGGACAAGAACGGCTTCGAGAACATAGAACAGAACCTGAAGAGCAGCATAATATGCTCGAACACCAACCGGGTGGGGATACTCTATCTCCTCAAGCAGACCCCCAGGAACGAGATGCAGGCCGAAAGGATCGCCTACTCACTGGGCATATCGCACAGGACCGTTCTCTATCATCTGGACATACTCAAGGAATACGAGCTGGTCGAGGTCAGGGGCTTCCGCAAAAAAGGGAAGAAGCTCATGAGATCGATATGGGGGCTCAACGACAACAACAAAGTCGACCTCGGGAAGGTCTACAGCCGGATAAAGAGTAAGTTCGACAGGAAGGACCTGAACACTCTCATAAGCGGGAAGAAGAACTGCAGGAAGGGGAAGAAATCCGGGAACAAGACTATCGGATGACCGGGAACCGAGCTAATTCTGACCAGCGAAAACATACGACTATAAAAAGCTTGGATGGAATTATCATCAACTTATACAGAAGGTCTCAGGGGTGATCCCGTCAGTCGCCGGGACCGGATTTGAATCTCCAAAAAAAAGGTCTAAAAAACCGAAAATCAAAAATTTTAAGTCCGTTATATATCGGTTTGAAAATCTTGGAACAACGTGGAACAATGCCGGTTTATATAATATCTTCGCATAAGTTACACAACGTCCCAGTGAATAAACTACAGGATTCACTGGAGACTGAAGACATTTGGTGTTAACTTGAGAACCAAGAAAACCAAAAGTCTACATGCTTTAAAAAAGGAGTGTGATGGGATGAACAAGCCAGTAATTGCGACAATAGCGCTATTTCTATTTGCTATTATGGCAATGCCCTCAGCGTTGGCTTACAACGGTGACGGGCTTCTTGAGAGTTACACGCCGACCGCGGTGAGTGTCGGGTCTACACACGATCTGACCTTTGTCTTGTACAATGACGCCACGGACACGTCGTGTATCGATGAAATAATAATAACTGCTCCAGCGAGCTGGGGTGGCACTGCTTCTGTAACCCAATATACAAGAGGAGGAATAACTGTTAGTAACGAAGCAGATGCTGGTGATTACATTAATGTAGTAAGCGACAACCAGTCTGTGAGGATAATACCGGATGCACCTTTGTGCGCGGGAGAGAGAGTTACCATAACCGTTTCGGGTTTGGTAGCGCCGGGGACCAAGGAGATTTCCGAGTTCGAATTCCTCACGTCAGACCAATCTGACAGCGGACCGTCGCCGAGCTACGTCAGATACAATATTGACAACGAACCCGTAATATACGTTACGCGAGCAAAGTCTCTCAAACTGGAGTACCTGCACATCAAGGACTTCACCTCTTCCGGATTCACCGGTAAAGGAACCGGTGCCTGGGGAAGGCTGGACGAGCTGATAGTGTCAGGAAGCACCAGCGGGACGGTTGACGTGTACGTCGAGAGCGGTGAGAACAGCGGCCTTCAGGTCGGAGAGGACATTCTCATAGGGAATGGACTCGCCATAACCGGAGGAACGCCGGACACACTGACAATGGACTACTCTTCCTGGTCGAGCAGCGATAACGTGGCCGGAAAACTGGACACGGGATACGTGGCAGACGGACAGGAATGGAAGTTCTATTTCGACGGATACGGAGGAGTTCTCTCAACGCAGGGACACACGGACGAGCCTCGTGCTCCGGTGCCTTCCAATTCGGAGACCGGATTGTTCGGCGCAAGGGGAACGATACTCAACGTGGACTACCCGTCGACAGGGAGGACCATAAACGTCCAGCTGATAGACTCTAACGGATGGGACGTCAACGAGGAGAACGTACCGATAACCTTCGAGACCGATCTGGGATACTTCGTCGACCCCGCAGTTCCTCAGTACACCGATTCCAGCGGGAACAAATATCTTACCATCAGACCCGACTGTGAATATGGTGTCGCGGAAGCCGTGATGGAATCCCCCGGACTCACCGGGGCCAATTCGGTGACCGAGAACGTGGGGATAAACGCCGGAGCGCCTGTTTCCTTCGAAGTGACGAAGGGAAAGGACGCCGAGGTAGTCGGCGGAACCAACCAGGAGATCGAGGTAACGGTATACGACTCCTGCGGAAACGTAGTTACGGACACTGAAAAGCCTAACGTCGAGTTCGACCTGACTTCAACGTGCAACGGGCTTCTTGCGCAGGATCCATCGAATCCGCCTTCAAGCCACTACCACGAGGAAGAGCAGACCACCATGGGGATCGCCCAGGTTTTCCTGGTCACCACATGCGATCTGTGCACCCACGAGGTAGACATTGCAGTCGAGGGACTCAGCACGGAAACAATACAGTTGCTCGGAATAGTCGGAAACCCATACAAGATGGTCGTGACAGCGGACACTTCGCCGGACGGAAAGATGACGGCTGACGAGTGCATCGACGTCACCGTGGAGGTGACGGACGTGTGCGGCAACAGGATCGAGGACTACATGGACCCCATTTCAGGGCACATGCAGCAGTGGGAAAGCATCGTAAGAGTTGAGATAGTTGACCCATTGATGTCGCCCTGGTCTGAGGAAACACACATCGATCCGAGTTCGGTCGACTTCAGGGAGCCCGAGTTCATATCGGAGTACGATATACTCCAGGGCAAGCTGAATTACGGCGTCGGACACTTCCAGATATGCGGATGCCAGGGACTAGGCCAGTTCGATATCATAGCGAATTCGGACACGCTGCTCCCGGGCGAAGCTGAAGTGGATGTGGTCAATGCCGAGCCGAGCTGCATAGATGTCGGTCTTTCAGGCGAATACCTTCTGGTATGCGACGAGACCATGGACGTGGATGTCTCAATAATAGACATCTGCGGAAACAAGGTCATCGATCAGGACTGCCTCAGCGGACCCGCCTACTCTTGCGTCGACCTGATGCTCGAGGGAAAGGGTTCGAACCCGTGCACGCCTGACGACGCGCACCTGTCAACGGACACGGTATGCGTTGATCTTGCGGAGACGGGAGAGGCAACCACGGCAGAGATAATAAGGGACACTGAAAACTGCTGTGAGCTTGAGGTGACCGCAGTGGACGCGGACGACTGCTGCCTTGATCCGGGAATCGGACCACTGCCTCAGTGCGAACCGAAACCGGGGATGCGGCTGATCGGATATCCAGATTACATGACGACGACCTTCGAATCCAAGAATCCGGCAAACCAGGAACTAGTGGACCAGGGACAGCAGGTAGTCAGCGAGGAAGTAATCGATAACTTCGCGGTGTATGACCAGTGCGGCTGGATAGTGCCCGACTTCGGGGGAAACGTAGATGTGGAACTCGTGGGAGAGGACTGCGCCAGCTTCATAGAGGTCAAGTCGCCTGCCGAGATAAAGTCAGGGTCTTGTACGGGAGAAATCCCATGCTCTGTGCTTTCGCCGTTCGGCGAGTTCAAGTGCGTAGACGAAGCCGGTTGCGACTGGCAGAGTGACAGCTGCGTAGGTAACTACGGAACCTGTGCTGACTTCACAGAGGAACAGTGCAAGGATCCGGAAATAGACCCGTTCTGTGACTGGATACCCGGAGAAATGTGCGAATTCGAAGGGTACAGGGTTCTCGACAAAGTGGTTATCGACAACTGCGCTGAACCAGGAAAGCAGTGGACCGATCTGGAAGAGGAAGACATAGTGGTCGACAAGCTAGCCTTCGAGACCGCAGTGCTTCCGGACCCGCCGATACTTGGTCTTTTCGTTTACAAGGAGACCGAGGCAGAAGCGGGATTCCAGATGACCGGACCTAACGCGGACGTGCTCGTCGGAAGAGCGCCGTGGATGCCCGGTGAGGTCATCATTGAGCTTCTGGACACAGCTCCGTACTTCGGGTACGACTGGTACTCCAGAGGCGTAGGATATGACGACCAGAGGGAAGGCGGCGTCCTGATAAGGGCGGGAGACTCAAAGGATTTCTACGTTGTATTGAAAACACACAACGATAAGCCAACATCAATACATTGCGGAACCTACGAGGCCTCGTTCATGTACTATCAGGACTACAACTCGCCCGACATAACCGACATGAACATGCCGGGAGAGGTCAGGGACCACTGCACGGACAGCGACAACCACAACTGGATTGATCCAAACCCAGCAGGAGTTTCTGCCTGCGGACCAGGAATAAGGGACTCGAGGAACGACGACTACGTGAGCCCGCCGTCCCCGTATCCGGGATCAACACCGGATTACGGATTCGGCGACAGGGTCGCGAGAAACATCCAATTCTGTGGTGGAGAAGCATCAGTGACATTCAGGGACCTCGTAGCGGAGCACGTGGACGTGTACATTTCGAACCTCGTGACTTCCGGTTTCTGTGATTATGAGGGACTCGATCTCGACATAATCCCGAACCCGGAGCCGATCGATTTCATCTCGCAGCCGGCAACCCAGGTCGTCTTGATAAACCACGAGGAAACAGAAAAGACGGTCAGTTGCGACAGCGAGTGGGATCCGGAAGAGAACGCGTTCCTTCTGAACCTGCAGACCGCAGACGGATTCCAGAATCCGCACGGAAAAGAGATCGAAGTGCAGCTTGAGTACTGCCTCAAGGAACCCTTCGGTGACACCCAGATAAAGAGTGCCATCTCCATGTTCTGTGGCATGCATCCGAAACACGAGATATGCAAAGCAGAATACATGGACGGCGAGAGGTGCTTCACCAGGGAAGATCTCAGGGAGCTTCTCAAGGACACATCGATGTTCGGTTCATACATGGAAGAGGTCTTCTTCGGGGATTACTTCGGAGAGGAGCTTTCCGAGTGGATCGACAGGTACTTCGAGAACGCAAAGGTGGAATTCTGGGACTCTGACATGAACCCGCTGCCGATAGCAGAGGACGGAAATGCATACGTCATGACCGACGCGAACGGGCAGGCACAGGTCTACGTGACCAGCGCCTACTCGGGAATTTACAAGGTAATAGCAAGGCCTACCGCGCTTGACGCGGACTACACTTTCGTGAGCTTTGACGCCGGAATACCAGCGAAGCTGGATCTGGTGGCACTGCCTTCGTTCGGTGTGCCCGCGGACGGTGAGGAAGAGGCAATGCTGTTGCTCAGGGTCTTGGACGAGTGCAACAACGTCGTCTACGAGGACATTCCAGGTACGACAGTGACTGCCGACGGAGAACAGGTCTTCATATCCGAGGACTTCGAAAGCAACAACAACTACGACAACTCTGTGACGGGAGAGCTCGTGTACGACTCAATGTTGGGTGAAACCGACTTGAGAGTGCTCAGCGACCTGCCCCAGACGTCGACGATAACCGCAAGCGCCTACGGACTGGAGAGCGACACCACGAGTATCGCATTCCAGGGAGCTCCGAGAAAGCTTGTCATAACCGAGATTTCACCATCGGACAGGCTTCCGGCGGACGCGCAGACAGGCGCTTGGGTGACCGTAGAGGTCCAGGATAAGCACGGCAACAGAGTTACCGGATACCTTGGACAGGGATTCAGCGGCGATCCAGGAGATCCATGGGGATACACGGATTTCACATTCGAGAACATCTGTGTTGAAATCGGCCCGATGGGATTCGTCCCGATGGGCGGAATCATGCCATTCCTGGATACGACTAAGTTCGGATGGAAGAATTTCCACATGGAGATACCAGGCGGCAAGGACAAGCCAGTCACGTACTGCGGTGACCTGATGTTCGGAAAAGGGTCATTCTACGTGGTATATGACGGTGAGGAATGCAACCACGGCGGTACTCTGGATGTGGACGTCTTCGACCTGGAGCCATTCCAGGGACAGGAGATGAACGAGAACGGAATACCATCCAGCTTGAAATCGAGGCAGCTGACTCCGGACCACGGTGAGATGGACTTTGTTGATCCGGCAACCCAGTGGAACATCTGGTCGGACAAGGTAATTGTCCCGGCGGATGGCAGCAGCAAAGCGACTTTGTCAGTACAAGTGGAAAACCCGTACATGGATATCAGGCAGGCCGTTAAAGGCAATGTCTATATCGGCGGGACAGCAGACGAGGGCGCTGTCTTGAGTTGGGAAGGAGACGTCGACCCGCACAACCCGACGAGTGCAAGGATCGTGACCGATCCGGTCACGGGCAGGGCGACTCTCGAACTGACCTCGACAGAGCCAGGGATAGCAGAGGTGACAATAACAGGCGGACAGGCCTACGTTTGTATGCAGAGAGAGGGTATGGGCTTCCAGTGCCCGCAGTGCGAGGAAGTCTTCTACCAGTTCAACTGCCACTACAACGAATTCGTGGACCTGGAGCCGAAGACAATAACCGTGGAGTTCCTTGAGGTCGAGGATAGCGAAGTCTATCTCGAGACCGGATGGAATTTCATATCAGTGCCGTACGAACTTGACAGCAGCGCAGACGAGGTCGGAGAAATATTCGATCTCAGCAAGGTCTCAGTCGTCTATGGCTGGGATTCAGCGACACAGAGCTGGGTAACCATGACAACGACCGACGAACTGGAGCCATTGAACGGATACTGGGTCAAGATGTTGGAATCTGACATGGTATCCTACACGTATGCGGAGCCATCCTTCCCGAGCATACCGACTAAAACCGTGAATGACGGGTGGGAAGCTGTTGGGCTGACTTGGAACTCTCCTATGTTAGTCAAGAACGCACTTATCTCAATAGACAACAGCTACTCGCAGTTGATAGGATGGGACTCAGTGAACCAGAAGTATGAACTTCCGGTGGCAAACACAGTCGGTGGGAGTCCGATGCAGACCGACGGTAGCGACATGTATCCAAAGAGAGGATACTGGATATGGGTTACCGAGGACACTGCAGAACTAGCAGGCATTTCAGCAATGGGAGGTTAACCTCCCTACCCTTTTCTTTTTTTTATTTTGAAAGGGCAGAGAAAGACGAAACGAAGAAAGCATCGAAAAAAAATCATGATTCATCATAATCATCCGGGGAGCAATTCCCCGTTTAAATCAGTCATAAGGAGTGGTTAAATGAAAGGGTCCGCGAAGAAAATCTTCCCGATAGCGCTGGCAGTGGTGTGCATTGCCATGATGATGAACTCGGCTGCGGCGCAGCCGGTGCCCCCGTGGTCCTTCCACGGGGAGGCAGAGATAAACGGAAGGCCGGTTCCGGAGGGATCGGTCGTATACGCGAAAATAGACGGCCTGGAAAGGGGCCGGAGAACCGTTACCCAGGAAGGGTATTACGGAAGGATAATGTCGGAAGGGGGAGACGGAGGCGTCCTCTCGGTAGATCCGTGGGAGGACGGAGATATCGTTTCCTTCTTCATACAGGCCCCCGGAATGTCCAACACCATACAGGCGGAGGAGACCGGGGAAATAGATGACAGCGAGGACGGAGTGACCAGACTCTCCCTGACCTTCACCGGCGAGGAGATACCGAAACCGGCCGATAGCTCATCTTCCGGAGATACCGGTTCCGATACGGGAGGAGCTCCCGCAGGGAGTTCCGGAACGATGGGAACCGGAGACCAGGAGGACGAGAGTGAAGATGAAGGCGGGGTGGAAGAAACAGAACCCCCGCAACAGGAAAGTAACGCTAATAACATCGACGCCGAACTTGAGTCCGGGGAACTGACAATAGAACTGAAAAGGACGAATCAGGTGGAGTTCACCGCGGGCTTCAGGAAACAGTCACTTGAAGTGAAATCGCTGAGCGATTTCGGGGCGCTGGTGAACCTCAACGGGAACGACGTGATATTCGGCATCGGGGAAACCATGACTTTCGACTTCGACGGTGACGGCTCCGAGGACGTGTCGATAACCCTCGAAAGCGCCAGGAACGAAAGGGCGGAGTTCAAGTTCGAGAAGCACACCGAACCCGCTGAAATTGAACCCGCGGGAATGGCGACCGCGGTGTCCGGAGGGACGAGCGGAATGATGACAGGAAGTGTTGGAAGTATGGCTGCGGTTATTATAATGATAGTGGCCGTTGTCCTGCTTGGGGTGTATATAATGAAAACAAGAGGGAGGAGAGGAAAATGAAATCTTCAGGCAAGATATCGATTTTGGGCGCGGTTTTTGCAGTGCTGCTCACAGGCACTCTGATGTCTTCCCAGGCATTTGCAGGCACCTCGGTCCCGCCGGCAAGCTTCTACGGAAGCCTGACAATAGGAGGGGACCCCGCGCCGACAGGAACCGAGATAAGGGCCATGGTAGGGGACCTTGACAAAACTCACGACCCCCCCTACGAAACTACCCAATCCGGCCAGTACGGAAACGAGGGCTTCTCTGGGAAGTTACTGGTGGAATGTGAAGACGGGGATACTGTGGTATTCTCCGTGGAGACCACCGAGGGCTTCGCGGACGCGGATCAGACAGGAATATGTGAGCCCAGCAATGACATAAACTTAAACCTGACCGTCCAGGGGGAAGCTCATCCAGGATGCCAGGATCTCGACGGAGACGGATACGAGGGATACGACGAGACGGACTGTCCCGACGGAACGGACTGCAACGATTCGGACGGCAGCATACACCCGGGAGCGGCTGAGATCTGCAACGGGATAGATGATGACTGTTCTGGAGCGCCCGGAGCTGACGAGGTCGACGCTGACGGGGATGGTTACATGATCTGCGAGAATGACTGTGACGATACGAACGGCAACATCCATCCCGGAGCGGAAGAGGTCTGCAATGGTGTGGATGACGATTGCTCGGGAGCGCCCGGAGCTGACGAGGTCGACGCTGACGGGGATGGTTACATGATCTGCG
>CAYYKJ010000009.1:0-3148 GCA_964441265.1 uncultured archaeon | reverse complement strand
AGAATGACTGTGACGATTCAGACGGAGGAATAAACCCCGGGGCGGCTGAGGTCTGTGATGACCTCGTTGACAACGACTGCGACGGGGATGTTGACTGCGCTGATGGGGAATGCTTCGACTTCCCCGGATGCGAGGAGGAATACTGCATACAGATCAACGGCATGAGGATACTGGACCAGGACTTCCAGGAAGTCACGGCAATAACGCCGGGAACCATGTACAACGTGGAGGTTTCCAACTTCAACAACTGCACCGATCCCGTGCAATCCATGCAGATAATCCAGGTCAGCGAAGACACGGGAGGGGGCCAGGAACCCATGAACATAGGCACCCTGCTGTCGACAATACAGCCCGGAGAGACATCCGTCATAACCGCCGGATTCGTGCTTCCGCAGGACGCGGCATCGGGCACCCAGTACATCGCAGAGGCCTTCAACTGGGTCTCATGGGAGTCTATGCAGCCGCTGTCGACGCCGGAAAGCTCAAATTTCGAGGCGGCGTGAAATAATATCCATTGAGGGGTATTGCATGAAGGGTGAAATTAGTCTTGGGAAGGCAGAGGATTTCAGAGCCGGGGCCATAGTCCTGGCTACCTCACTCTTCTTCCTTTCCCTTTTGTTTTCAGTGTACGCCAGCGCGGACACGTGTGTGGGGAGCGACTGGACCAGAATAGTACACGACGTCTATACTGAATCCGTCATGTACGACTGCAGGGCAGATTCGAGCTTCCCCGGAGGGTGGGACTGCTGGACGAACGATCACAACCGGCTCAAGGTGGTCTTCCCCGACCTGACAGA
This sequence comes from uncultured archaeon, assembly GCA_964441265.1. Taxonomy (GTDB): domain Archaea; phylum Aenigmatarchaeota; class Aenigmatarchaeia; order QMZP01; family QMZT01; genus JAFGDH01. The sequence continues at coordinate 2,351 of CAYYKJ010000009.1, read as the reverse complement.
GACAATACACGGGAAGATATCTTTCTACGGATATTTCGACGGTGACGTCCAGACCAACGAGGATCTCAGGATAGAACTCGGGAGCCAGTCCGGGGAATGGTATGACAACGGGGCCAGTGGATGGCATTGGTTCACTATGCCCGGCGAGTACGAATTCTCTACCGGAGACAATATAATAGAGATGAAACATCCCTTGTATGAACAGGAGATGAGCGATGGAAAGGACGGCCAATACATGGGTCAGAGCATACATTACGGCAAGATAAGGATACACGACTGCTACACGACAGAATGCGAACCGGGGGAAATGGAACCATGCGGGCAGGGTGCCTGCATAGGTGTCAGGGTATGCAACCAGGAAGGGTACTGGGAAGAGACCTGCTCCTCCCAGGGAGAGGACTGCGGGGTGTGCTGTATCTGCGATTCCGATGGTTATTTGACATATGACGGGACTCAGGACTCAGACTGCGCGGCCACTGAGTGTCCGGATTCATGTACGATAGATTCCAATCCGTTCACCTTCGACTTCGCCGAAGATGTCGAGAACCAGTGCACGGGACTGGGGGAATGCTCCCAGAATCCATGTTCCTACGAGCACCAGTGCAGGGACGATGACCCGAGTGACGGGCTGAACGGTAATACCTGCGGGGCGGAGTGCGACCAGGATTCGGACTGCTCTGATTATTGCGAGGGGGACACGAGATATTACAACGGATACTGCGACAGTGCGCTTTGCGAATGCGCGTTTGATAACACGGAGGACTGCAACTATTATGACGACACCCCGGCGGGCCATCACTGCTACGTTCCTTCCGGGGACATATACAATTATTTCGAGGACTGGACCTGCTCCGGAGGTGAATGCACATACTCCGGAAGCGACTGGAGGGACGGTCTGTACGAGGACTGCAGGGAATCCTGCTCGGACAGCGACAGCGGGATCGACTACTCCACCTACGGGGAGGTCACTTATGAGCATCCCTGCGATTCCGAAACCCAGACCTCCTGCCCATCCGAGACCTTCCAGGATTTCTGCTCCGGAAACGTGCTGACGGAATACTACTGCATAGGGGATTCGGAGCATTCCTCCGAGAAGGACTGCAACGATTATGACTGCTCGACTCCGGCGGAATACGCATGCGAGGGGGCGGGAACCAGCACCCTTCAGGAGACCGGGGACGATTACGGCTGCTCGGGAGGGGAATGCAGAGTGACCGGATCAAAGGCGTGCGAGGGTCCCTGGATATGCAATCAGGACAAGATATGCCAGGAAAGGGAATGCGGTCCGGGAGTTTATACGTGCTATCTGTCGAACACCGAAGGCTGGCTCTGGGGAACCCCAGAGAGCAGCGAAACCAATTGCGGGGACTGGTACGACAACGACTGCGACGGCCTGGTGGACTGCGCGGACCCGGACTGCACCGGCCAGAGCGGGCCGGACGGTACGCTCTGCTGTTTCACCGATTCCGACTGCAATCCGAACGACCTTCCCGAGATAGGGACCTGCGACAATTCCCCCGACGGCTACCACCCCACATGGGACTACCACCCGGCGATGGAATCGGAATGCATAGACCACATATGCACTGTTCCCCAATACGACAGCTATACCCACACCTGCAACGACAATGACCTCGAGGACGGAATAGCTTACGGGGACGGATGCGACGCAATGTGCGACCAGGATTCCGACTGCGAGCAGAGCACGGAGTACTGCAATTACATGGAAATGAAGCACTGCATAAGGGACGGGTACGGTACCTGCAACTCATATTTCTGCATGTGCATAACTGACGACTGGGAATGCGGGGATCCGGGGGACACGGATTACTGCTCATTCTGCTCCCACTGCGGGGACGGAGAGCTGAACTGCCAGGAGGAATGCGAGGAATCCGGGGACTGCCAGAACTACTGCTCGGGGACGGTGAGATACTACGACGGCGTCTGTGAGATGGGATGCGAATGCTCCTTCCGGAGCGAAGACTGCAGCGATCTGGACGGATGGTACGACTCCTCCAGCTGGAACGAATACGAATGTGAAAGGTGCAAGAGCCAGGAATACAGGACATATTCGTGCGCCCCCTCAGGATGCGAGTACACCGTGAGCGACACCAGGGAGGTTTGTGAAAACATCAACGAGGGAATGGTGTGCGATGTCGGGGATTTCGAATGCTATGATGAATGCACGAAGGGGAAGGAGGAATACATATGCCACTCCGGTGAATGCACGTTCCACAGGTGGGTGAACAAGACCCCCTGCTCGCCTAATTCGTGTATAGAGGGATCCTGCGATGGCTGCTCCTTCCAGTGCGGCGCAGAATGCGAGATTGACGGGGACTGCGCTGACACGG
>CAYYKJ010000008.1:0-62552 GCA_964441265.1 uncultured archaeon | reverse complement strand
TTCAGCCTTTGCCCAAACTGTCGCAAGCGACAGCTTCGTATAGCCCGATATGTTAAACTCAATCGCTGGCGAGGGCTATAGAAGTTCAATAAATTCTTCGCAAAAAGCACCATTATATGGTCTGATATTAGTATAATTTCTGCTAAACCTTAGATTTGGATTTATTACCTCCATCATTCTTTGAATTGATGGTTCTCCAATTTCATGACAAACAAACCTAGTTTCCAAATCTAATTCTTTGCATGCTTCTAAATACGGGCAGAAATTATACGATTTTATTCTAATCTTTCTCGGAGAAACTCTCACCATTTTTGAGTGTTCAGAATTTATTTTCATATGGTCAAAGAAGACAATTTTATATGCTTGCTCCTCAGGATTTAATCCTTCATATTTTCCTAACATTTCTTCTAAATGTTCTTGTATCCATCCCATCCTTCTTTGTGTGATTAAATCCGCTAATTCTTGAGGAGTTAATGTTCCTTCTTTGACTCTTCTTAATTGCTCGAGTTTCTCTTGTATTGCTTTTTGCTCAGTTTCTGAAAACATACTAATTGTGTAATTATACGTAAAGTTATAAATTTTACGCCCTCGTCAGCGACTTCTTCGGATTTCTTAGAAATCCTCGACCGCGTTGCACTCTCACTCCACTTCGTTTCGTTCGGGGAGTTTAACAGCGATTAAGAGGAAATTTCCTGCCGAAATTTCCCAAATTCGCTCCGAAAACTTCTTTTATCCCTGATGTTAGTTTCAATTTGCCCTTAGGCGACAGAAAGAGAAAAATTGGGCTTTTATTCTATTTTCAAATATTGCCAAGGCAACATACCATCTGTTCGTAAAACAGGAATATCATTTACCATTCTTAATTCTAAAGTTAATTGAGTTTTGTATGATGGACCAGGTCCCAGATGAGATCCACTATACATACTTTCGCTATCATCAAAATCTTCTTTAAAAGATTCTGTAGCAAGAGATGCTTGCCTAGGAGTTGCAGAAAGCATTTTATCTATTAATTCGATGAGTGCAGATTTTGCGAATCTTTGTCTATCATGCAAAGTTCCCACATAACTTGGGTCTTGATTACTACGAATATAATCATATTTAACATTTTCACCATCTAAAGTTAAAGTTTCTCCATCTCTTGAATACTTTGGAAAGTTATCAAATACGCTTTTCATAACTTGTTCGTTATTTTCTTCTGGCATTTTAACCCCCTATTTTAAAGTTAATACATTAAACTTTTTAAATCTTTCGCTTATAACCACTGCAAAGTTAATAATTGAATTTTACAAAGCCCAATTTTTCTTTAAATTTAGTCTGCTTCGCAGAGATTTATTTATAGTCGCCTTCAGGCAAACTTTGATTTTTTCCTTCGCTTCGCTACGGAACGTTGCACTAAAAATCAATCCCTCCAAGTATTCGGGAGAAACTAACATCGGAATTTAACGGTTTCAGAAACTTGCAGTTTCTTCCACCCAAATCGCCTTCGGCGACTTCGTTAAATTCCGATGTTATAAGAAATTGAGAAAAAGGCTAAATGTAGAAAGGGTTTGAGGCTAAAAATTACCTTGTTGCTTCTTGCAGATTTTCCTCAGCGACACCATTACGGGCGTTGACTTCTGATTCATATTTTCTGAACTCCTGTTCAATTAAAGGAGCCAGTTTATCACTTCTTCCTTCTCTTAATCTAACTAATGCATGATGAACTTCAGCATTTGCATAAGGAACAGGACATTCAATATGTTCTAAAGAAACTTCATAGTCAACGCCATGAACAGCACCCCTTAATATATACTCTGTATTTTCATCTCCCCGACCAAATCCTTCCTGTTCAAAAGAGGGTCGCTGGTCAAATCTTGGTTCTAATGTTGCTTTCAGTTCATCAAGTTTATTAGTTACAGCCCCAACATGTAAAACTGTTTTTTGATAACCATCTTTAATTTCTGTTGGGTCTTTCCTGAAAGCAACTAAATTTTGTATTGTCATATATATTGTCATATAGTTAGTATTTCTAGTATATTTATAAATCTTCGCCTCAAACCCTTGATATTTGGATTAAAGGTGCTTCGCACTTGATACGCCTTTTTCTCAACTCTCGACATTTCATGTCGAGCCACGCTGCGCTCTCACTTTGTTCGGGGCAATTAACAGGAATTTAACGGAAAAATGCTCGGCTCGAAATTTCCCCAAATCGTCTTCGGTGAACATTCGATGTTCAATTTTCGTGCAAATATTATAAGGAGACCCCGCTGAATGGCTTCGCCGCATTTAGCCCTGCTTCAGAGGAAAATAGAAGGGAAATAGGAAACCTTTAAAAACCTTTAAAAAGAAGTTGAACCTTAATATAAGTATGAAAGCAAAATACGCGCTTAGTTTAACTCTGATTTTAACAGTTCTGTTATCTTCTGTGCCAATAGCAGTTGCTCAAAAACCCGAATTACCAGACCCAGGAACAACACCTGATTCATGGGTGTATGGATTCAAGAGGTTCTCTGAAGGCATGGACATGTTCTTCACATTTGATGATTTGGCAAAAGCAGAGAAACATGCAAATTATGCAGGGTTAAGACTTAGTGAAGCGAAGACAATGGCTGAAAGAGGTAAACTGGAATTTGTTGATAGTTTGGTAAAGGAATACGAGGACAACATCAATCTATCAAACGAAATAGCAAAAAAAGCCCAGCAGATTGGAAAGGATGTGACAAAAGTTACCGAACTGGTTGGATTGGCAACTTCGGTTCATTTAGATGTGCTTGATGATGTTTACGAAAAGGTTCCAGAACAAGCGAAAGAGGCGATACTAAAGGCGAAGAACGCCTCTATGAACGGTCAAAAGAACGCTTTAAGAATTCTTTCCGAAGCTGACCCAAAGAAGGCCGCTAGTATAAACCTGGATACAATAAAAGGAAGACTGAGCAAAGCCAAAGAGATGGCAGAAAAGGCTGAAATCAAAGGTGTTGAACAAGCTTTGGGGGAATATGAAGAGATGGTTGAACTTTCAGAAGAACTAGCAGAGAAAGATGAAACTGTTCTTGAACAGGTAGCTTCTGACTTCAACGAGCAGCTGAAGGATCTGGATGAGATAGAAGATAAGGCACCAGCAGATGTGAAAGCGGAAGTTGAGCAGAAAAAATCCACTTCATTGGACAAACAAAAAGAGACCCTGAGAGTGTTGTCCAAAACAAAACCCGAAAAAGCTACTGAAATAAACCTGCAAGCAGCTGAAAACAGATTGAATGAGGCAGAAGAAGAAGCAGAAGAAAATGAGGTAGAAGAAGTCGAGGAGGAAATCAGGGAATTTGAAAAATCAGTTGAGTTTGGGAGTGAAATCTCACAGATTGCTCAAGGATTGGGTAAGGATACAACAACTGTTGAACAATTGGTTACAGCAGCAGCATCTATCCATTTAACTATTTTGACAGATATTTATGAAAAAGTTCCAGAACAAGCAAAACATGCTATTGAAAAATCTATGAATTTATCGATTAAAAGCAGGGAAACGGCAGTTGAATCATTGAAAGAAAAAAATGCATTGGGCGATATTCCAGAAGAAGTTCCCGAGGTAGAAATTCCAGAAGCACCCGAACAGCCTGAAACTGGACAACGAAGACTTTAAATTTTTTTAATCCTATTTTAAAAATATATTTTGCAGTATATAATTTCGGCGGCGGCGTGTCTCCAGTTTTTAATTTAGGCACGAAAACTTTCTCGGCTCTGCCTAGAATTTTTGGCGTAGCCAAAAAGAATATAACAGCGGTTATGAGGAAAATCTGTACTTCGTTTGATTTTCCCAAATTTCAGTTACGCTGAAACTTCTCATAACCGCATATGTTAGTTTCAATTTTTTCAGGAGCTAAAAATTAGACCGGGGCAATTTCTTAGAGAAGAAGATTACGAGGCGCCCATACCCAAAAATAAGATAAATAACAGTAAAAACGATATTATACAGACAATAGTAATCTTATAAACCCATATTTTAGCTATTAATTTGTGACACATATAATCACTTGTCGATGATAAAATGAAATATGACTCAAAATTGGCAGTAATTGGTAAAGCGTATGGATTTTTTGACTGCAGTGCCTCAAGGAAGAAAATTGAAACAGAACTTCCCAAAATCCGTAAGCTTGTTCATACTCCACGGGAAGTTGATCTCTCATTGTTCGATGATATTAGCAATATAAGGGGGGATTCTAATCTAATGTCAGTTATTGAACATGCGAAAAATACAGGTCTTAAATATGCATTGGAAGCGTCTTATCCTAGCGCAAGTAATAGAAATGCTGCGAATGAAGTTGCCACTATCCTTAGTCAGACTTATCAAACTCACCTCTTCGATGAGGGAGAACCTTTCAGAGGTGAAATTGTTTTCGAAGAGAACGGAAAGTATGTTTTTAGAGAGTAAATGCGGGCCCTCGTAATCACGGATCATGTGGGTTAACCGAAACGACTTCCTCACTTCGTTCTAGCCGCACTCCCCAATCAAGTAGCGGTCTGCTAACAGCGGGTATGCGGGAACCGGTTACCAATATTGGTTCCCCAAATCCATGAGCCAGTAACAATACTTATAGAATCAGGGCATAGTAACTATGAACAGACTCCGCATATGTGCTTCTGTTATTCGTACCTGAGCGCTTTTATGGGATCCAGCCTGGCCGCCTGCCGGGCAGGTATGACTCCCGAGACGACCCCTATGGCGCCGGCCAGAAGGAAGCCCATGGCAACCAGTTTGGGGGTCACCAGGGCGATGTTCTGGGGAAGGAATGAATTGATCATCGCTACCCCGATGAAGCCGAGCATGACCCCGAAAAATGCTCCGACCATGGAAATGGTGATCGACTCCAGTAATATCATGGAGATGACCTGCCGGTCGGTCGCTCCTATGGCCTTAAGTATCCCTATCTGCCTCCTCCTCTCCCTGACAGACATGAGCATCACGTTCGATATGACTATTGCGGATATCAGGGAGGCGATGCCCCCGAGGGCGAAGGTCATCACGTTGAGCTGGGAGAGCATCTCGTTTACCCCCTCTATTATGCTCTTGTCGGTGGCAGCGCTTATGTCGTCATAATCGTCGTTTATGGCCAGCTCGATTTCCTCCGCGTCAGCCGGATTCACGGGCTTGAGCATGAAAAGCGTGACCCTGTCGTAGTCTCCGGTGAGCTCCTGGAGGGTCTCCAGCCTCATTCCCACCATGTCGTCGAAATCGCTGCTCCCGGTTTCTTCAAGTATCCCGACCACCTCGAACTCCGTCCCGTTCATGGTGATGGTGTCACCGAGGTAGAGGTCGTTCTTCTCAGCGTAATCATAACCTATCTCTACTTCTTCCTCGCCAGCCTCTGCCTCTCTCCCCTCCAGGATCTCGATGTTGGTGCCCCTTATTATCTCCTCGCTCCCCTCGGAGGCGGCGGTAACGGTAATCCCGTCAATGGTGGCGTATTTTATCGCCGCCACCTTGTCCACGCCACCGATGGATTCCAGCTCCTCCATCAGGTCATAGTCGACCTCGCTGTTCATCATCCCGTAACCCATGAGACCATCCTCCGTGACCGTGATCAGCCCGGAGGTCACGGCTATCTGCTCGTTCACATAATAGATTATGCCCTCGGAGAATGACTGCACGCTGATGACAAGAAATATGCCTATGACTATGCCCAGCATGGTGAGCACGGTCCTCAGTTTGTGCCTTCCCAGCTCCCTTTCCATCATCTCCAGTATCATTTCAACCGTTCCTTATGGCGTCTATCGGATCCGTCCTGACAGCTATCCAGGCGGGATAAAGGCTGGATATAAGGGTTATGATTATACCGTAGGAGACCGCCCCTGCTGCCAGCGCGGGCGTTATCTTGGCGAGGGTGGAACCGCCCAGAAGAACCCCGTTAAGCAGATCCACGAAGAAGAACGATATCCCAAGACCGACCGCGCAACCTATCACCGCCATCACCACCGACTCCTGCAGTATCTGGGTCATGACTACCCCCCTCTCGGCTCCCACGGCCTTCATTATTCCTATCTGCTTCTTCCTCTCCAGAACGCTGGTGTACATGGTTATCACTATGCCTATGGCGGCCACGATGGAGGCCACCCCCCCTATGCCGAATGTGATCACGTTCAGGGTCACGGTGACCTCGCCCATCATCTCCAGGGCGTCCTCCATGGTCATGGCTTCGATATCGTCATAATCCTCGTTTATTCTCTCCTTTATTTCTTCCACCAGGCTGATGTCTTCCGGCTCTATCATGACCTGGGTCGCCCCGCCGTCTGTATCGTATATCTCCTCCGCATAACCGAAGGGAATTATGAGGGCGAGGTTGAAGATCCCGCTGTTCTCCTCGAATATGCCCATAATCTCGACCTCTTTATCCTCAATTTCTATGTAGTCCCCCACGGAGACACCGAGCACCTCAGCCACCGGGTATCCAATTGCCGCCCCCTCATCGTCGTTATCCGGCCACCAGCCCTCATTGAATTCGACATCCTCACCGCCCATTATGTCCAGCTGATCCATGTCTATGCCGTCCACCTCGAACATCATGCCCCCGCCCATCATGCGGACTATCACCGGGACGGTTCTCTCCACTCCGGATATCTCCATTAGCTCCGCTACCACCTTGGCGTCCATGTCTTCAACCATGTGCGAGCCGCTGGTGGGAGGTCCGCTCATCTCGGAAAAATCGAACGACTTCATAACAAAAACGGTGTCGGAGCCTATTATGTTGGTGCCAGAGGTGACCATCTCACCTATTCCCGCGGAAATGGATCCGAGAGAAACGATTGCAGTTATGGCTATGATTATCCCGAGGGTTGTGAGTATGGTCCTCACCCTGTGCTCGTTAAGGTCTTTAATGGCGAGATCGAACATGAGGTTCACCGCCCCTCGTGGTTGTGGTGGTCCCTGTCTATCGCTCCGTCCTTTATGTGCATCTCCCTGTCAGCCCTGGAGGCGAGCCTCTTGTCATGGGTCACTATAACCACTGTCTTTTTCTCCTTCTTGTTGAGATCCTCGAGCAGCTTCACGATCCCCATCCCCGACTTGGTGTCGAGGTTCCCCGTCGGCTCGTCACCGAGCACAGCGTCAGGGTCGTTCACCAGGGCCCTGGCGATGGCGACCCGCTGCTGCTCGCCCCCGCTCATCTGGTTCGGCTTGTGGTGAAGCCTCTTTCCCAGTCCGACCCTCTCCAGGAATTTTTTCGACTTCTTCAGCGAATGACCCTTGTCAACACCGTCCAGCCTCATCGGAAGGGCCACGTTTTCGAGGGCGCTGAGACCGGGAATGAGGTTATAAGCTTGGAAGACGAAACCTATCCTTTTTCTCCGTATCCTGGCAAGTTCGTCCCCGCTGAGGTGGGAGGTCTCCCTTCCTTCAACGAAAACCCTTCCCTTCGTGGGCGTATCCAAACAGCCCATCACGTGCATGAGGGTGGACTTCCCCGAACCGCTGGGCCCTATTATGGCTACGTATTCTCCCTTCTCCACCTGGACGCTGACGCCTCTCAGGGCATGGGTCTCGACTCCCTTGCCCATCATCTTATACGTCTTCCACACGTCTTCCAGTCTGAACAGCTTCTTCTTCATCTATCTCCCCGTGAGTGTTTAGGGTCTGTTTTTTCTCTTCCTGATCCTCCATATGTAGTAGGTCTCCAGGACGACTATTATGACCAGGAACGGAATTATTCCGGAATAGGCTCCTGACCCGCCATCCTCACCCGAGGATGACCTCCCGGACTGGGTTATTGATACGGGCGTCTCCACCACGTACGGAGAATTGCTCTCATCCAGGAAGGTCATGTTTATGACAGCGTTCCCGTAGTCGAAACCGGAGAACCGTAGAGTCTTGTGTTTGCTCGGCTTCAGCTCGTTAGTGACCGAAACGTCCCTGACCTCCCCGTTCTGGACCAGTGTGATCTTCAGGGCCTTCGCTATGGCAGTGCCTATGTTCTCTATGTCCACCTTGTATCTGGAGTCGTCTATCTCCGCGGAAAGCACCTCTATCACCGGCATCCCCCTGACGGGAAGTCCCAGAGAGAAGGTCTCCGACCCTTTGGTGTTGGTCTCGTCCGTGTAGGAGAGCACCAGACTGCAGGGATACGTCGTGTATCCCGCTCCCGTATCCACGCTCATCCGGAAGGTCGCTTCGCTGACCTCCCCCGGACCCATTTCTCCTATATAATAGGAGCCGCCGGAAAGAACGGGCAGTATGTAGGAAGAGCTGGAATTCAGGTTACCCTCCATGTAGTAGAGCTTGCCGGTTCCCACGTTCTCTATGAGGACCGCAAGTTCGAAATCCTTGCCCGGCTCTATGGTCTCCGGGTCCGTGGTTATCTTCCTTATGACCAGATGCGGCTTTCCCTGGACGCGTATGGTAACGCTCTTCCTGACCGTTATGGCGGTTTCTCCCTCTCCGTAATATCTGAAATCGAGGTCGTATTCCCCCGATTCCGCCGTCTTGTTCACCTTCAGCTTGAAGGTCTTCTTAACGCTCCCGGAGCCCGAGATGAGGCTGGACTTGACGACCCTTTTTTCACCTTCCATGAGAGAAAAAGGTGCCTTGGGCTCTATCTCGAGTATTATGTTGGTTGCGTCACTGAGTCCGCTGTTCTGCAGCTCCACCTCAACGTTCACCACCTCGCCCGGCTCAACCGGGTACGGGTTCTGGGATGAAAGGACCAGATTCAGATTGGAGGCCGTGAAAGCCGCGCCGGCCGCGCCGGCCACGAGAGCCGCCCCCAGTACCAGTCCCAAAATCACTTTCATTTGTTCCAATTTCATACTAAACCTCCTCACTCCTCAGCTAGTTTTTTAAGATTCTTAACGAATTGCACTATTAATTTATTGAGCCTGCCCTTCTTGGAGGGATCCTTGTCGATCTCCCGCATGAGCCTGCGGGCCCTAATGAAGTTTTTCATAATCTCGCTGCCGGACTGATCACCGAGCAGCCTGATCATCGCCATGAACTTGTCTTGTATTTCCTCCCTGATCTTCCTGAATTCCTCGAGGTTTTCCATGCCCTTCTCCGTTATCAGGTATGAATTCTTCCTGCCCTCCTTTTTCTTCTTGACCAGGCCGTCCCTCTCCATCTTTTTCAGCATCGGGTAGACCGATCCGGGGGAAGGCTTCCAGCAGCGGAAATGCTCCTCTATATATTTGATTATATCGTATCCGCACATGGGTTTTTTCAGAAGCGTCAGTACCTCCATACCCAGGAATCCCTTGGGCATGGAGAAGAGGATCTCGGTTTCCTTTTTCATGGCAACACCATATCTCCAGCGATATATCACTAACGATATAATCCTTATGGCCTTCCTTTTATATAAAGATTTCAGGTTTTGAGCCTTTTTATAGTTACTATATAGAAATTATATTATAACTCTTTAGTTTTCTTATAATATATGTATTAATACAATTAAATTTTAATTTAGTTTCAGTGTTATATACAAAGTTATATTGAAAAGTAATACCATATAATATTTCTTTTAGTAAAATACGTTGCATTTAATGTATATTACAATATAGAAACGCTTAAATATGGGCTCAGACAATTCTATTTCATGGGTGGATCTCTGCAGTCATTAGAGCAGAAAATAATCTCACTTCTCAGGAAAGAGCCCCAGTCCGTTTCTGAGCTCGCCCGCAAACTGGGAATGAGGAGGGATTTCCTGGCCGGCTACCTGGAATCCATGAAAGACCGCGCGCTTCTGAGGCTGGTCAAGGTGGGAAAGTCCCACGTATACCTTCCGGAGGACAGGACCAAGAATGCATGATTTGATCAGATCCAGAAGAGGGAAGATAGGAATCATCCTCATAGTGATGTCCATATTCGGGATATACGGCATACTGCCCGCATTCGCCCAGAACGAGATATCGGGATTCGTGATCGGCGTCCAGTTCGGTAACAATTACAGCAGCGGCGTGGGATACCTTTCCGGGGTTAACGTGACAATATACAATTCCACTTACACCAACTGGACTCTCACCGATTCGAACGGTTATTACTACTTCGATCCTCCGGCAGGGGGCAGCTATAACATCAACTGGACGAAATCCGGCTACACGAACAGCAAGCCGTCCCAGCCGCTCGGGGTCACGACGAACGATGTGAACAGGACGCTCTACCTGTACATGCCCAACGTTGGGAGCTTCAACATAACCGTCCTGGACCGGGCCAACGGAAGGCCCATACCCGGGGCGACGGTGAGCGCGGAGCACGGTGCCTGCGTATACAACGATGACTGCCCGACACCGGAGACGGACACCTCCGGAAACACCATGTTAGGGGTGAAGGCCGAGGTGGACGGATCCCCTGTGACCCACACCATGAACGTGGCCGCACCGGGATACACCAGGAACGACAGCCACACTAAAACCATAAGCGAAGGTCAGAACAAGAACATCACCATATACCTCAAGGGAAAATACAACATAAACGGCTACGTGAAGGATCACTTCCGCTGCCAGGGATGCCCCGGACAGAAGATACAGGGCGCCTTCGTGGAAATAAAATGCGGACACAAGGATTCCGATCCCAAGCTGAACTGGAGCGGCTCGTATTTCTACAACGACACCACGGGATCAGACGGCTATTACAGCATATACTACCCCTCCCCGGCCTCGGGCCTGGAATGCAACGGGAGCATGTGGATGCACGCCTCGGCGACCGGATACAGGAAATGGAGGGAGCAGACCAGCGGATCCGCCCAGACCGATGTAGAGCTGAACGGGACCGCCCGTCTCCAAGGAACGGTGGTGGATAACAATAACAAGAGCTACGGGCTGGACGCCACCATAAAGGTGAAGGACCCCGACCTGGCGGGTTCTGATATTATATACGCGGTGAACAGCCCAGGAGGGACTTTCAGCTTCCCGGTAAAAGACGGGGAGAACCACACACTGCTCGTCACCAAGACGGGCTATAAAAACTATCCGGACACCACGAAGTACATCGGAAACCACAGCTACGGGCAGATAAACCTCACCGGTAACGGGGAGATAAAGGGGACGGCAGTGGACGAATACAACAACAGCATAAAGATAGCCAGCGCCAACGTCACCTTCGTTTCTAACGGGGGACCGAGATATCTCACCACCACCGACTCCAACGGCGAGTTCGGTCTGAACGTCTCCTCGGAATATTCCTATTCCCTGACATTCGTGAAGCAGGGATACCAGATCAAGACGGTCACGGGGGTCTCGGTGGGGGCTGACTCGGGGAATGACATAGGAAACGTGGAGATGAGGGGAAACACCGAAATAAACGGGACCTTAACGGACTGTTACAACAACCACCAGCTGCCCGGAAACAAGATAGAGAACGCCTCGGTAAACGTCATGAGCACGACCGGCGGGATGAACAACAGGTACCGGGTGTTCACGGATTATAACGGGATGTACGACATCCACATCCCCTCGACCATCAACACCTATGACATACAGTTCACCAGCGCCTTCTACAGCACCAGGACCATAAGCGAGAGCGATCCCACAAACCAGTGCCTGAACGGGAACGTCTCGGTGTCCGGGAAGGTGGTGGACAGGGATGCGGTGGCCTCTTACGCTGAGCAGGAAGGTGCTTATGTCAAGGTATACGACGATGAGGGGACCACCTATTACACCGGGACCACGGACTCGGACGGAAACTACACCATAAGCGTGGGTGACATGAACGAGCAGACGAACTACTCAGTGAAGATATCCAAAGACGGCTACACCACCCTAGAGTACCCGGACAACAGGAGATCACAGGCATGGAGCACGGGAGGTAAGGACTACAACGAGCTGCTCGGGAAGACCCTGGTCAGGGTCACCGTTATAGACGAGTATGACAACGACCAGATGATAAACGGTTCCGACGTGTGCGTCTACATGGAGGAGGAGGAGTTCAACTTCTACCTTGACTGCGTATATAAGAAGGTCACCAACACGCAGGGACGCGCCACGATAAACATAAGGGAAAGGAGCCCGTCCAGAAGATACAACGTCAAGGCCAGCAAATACGGGTATTCGGAGGAAATGGTCGGGCCTTTTTCGACTGACAGGAACCTGACATTGGAGCTTTATGCGGCCACCACCGTCCGCCTTCGGGACCCCTACGCAACCACCAGATACGAGAAGGTAGAGAACGCCTCGGTGATACTTTATTATAATTTCACCCAGAGGGAATTCTCCTATTCGGTTAACCAGACCATTGTGAACGTCTCCTCCACATGCAACGAGACCCAGGTGAACGGCATAAACGTCTCCCTCCTCTGCACGGACTGCGAATACGGCTTCTCCCAGTCCGTTCTAACCTCCGGAGGGGTGAACAACACCACCTTCTACCAGACCCCCGTAGGCGTGTACAACCTCACGGTTAACGGGAGCTCCGTGGGATGCGGGGTAAACCGGACCCAGATAACCATAACCGAGGGAGGGAGAACCCACAATTTCACCAAGGACCTCAATTACAACGGGATAACCGTCAAGGTGATCAACATGGGAGGATATGCCATAGAGGATGCCAACGTGACCTACCTTGACGACCCGTCCCTGGCGAACTGCACGACCAATTCCGAGGGGGTATGCTCAATGTATGGCATCCCCTCAGGAGCAAATCAGACTGTGCGGGCGGTGCATGATAACTACTACAACGCCACCAAGAACTATACGGTGGCGGATAATGCCCTGACGGATCATACGGAAGACCCCATGGTCATGCCGGGACATGCGGGGAACCTGAGCGTATTCGTCCAGGGGTCGGTCATAGAGGACGCCAACGTCACCATAAGCAACGGAACCTTCACCAACTCCACGAACACGACCGCCAACGGATGGGCCAATTTCACTTCGGTATTCAACATCAACAACATAACCGTGAACGGGAGCCTCTCCGGATACAATCACACGAGCAGGCTGAACCGGTTCGTGGAGCCGGACAACCTGACCATAGTCAGGATAAACCTCACGGAGAACTGGGTGCTCGCCGTGATCGAGGACGATGGTCAGCCGGTGATAGCCAACGTGACGCTCTGGACCGGGGCGAACGGCTCCTCCCCGATGGTGGAGAACTCCTCCGGCAAGCCCCAGACAGGAATCACGAATTCCACGGGAGGGATAGAGTTCCGCCGCCTGCCCGCAGGGACGTACAACCTCTCCATAGAAAATCAGAGTACCGGAGTATATGATCTCACCGAAATCGACGTGCTCAACTTCGTCTACTATGACGGGTCGGTGCAGGAAGACGAGGGTCCGCCCGTTCCCCAAACAATCAGCGACAACTGCTCCGGATCCTCCCCCGAAGGGAGCATGGTCAAGGTCTACGCCCGCTGGACGGACGACAAGGGGCTGAGCTTCGCCAAGCTTCAGACCAATGCCTCCGGATCATGGGTCAACGTAAGTAACACGACTCTCAGCGGGACGGACGACTGGAGCAACTTCACCATCAACACCAGCGAAAAGACGGGCATGAGGATAGGGTGGAGGATACACGCTAACGACACCGTGAACAAATGGGCGGTCACCGATAACCAGACCTTCCTGGTGACCGAGACCACTCTAACCGTATACGTGAAGGACGAGTACGGAAACGATGCGAAACAGAACGGGACGGGGTACGGGGTGAACGTAACCGTCTTGAACAACACCTTTACAAACTCCACCAACGCCTCTGATTCGGGAGCGGTCACTTTCATCCTCTGCGCGAGAAATTACAGTGTCAAGGTGAACGGGACCATGCAGGGTTACGGAACCAATGATTCATTGTCTAACATCAAGGTCTCGCCCGGCTCGAACACCGAGACCATCTACATAAACGTGACCACCCTCACAGTCAACGTGACTCAGCCCGACGGGACGCCCATAACCAGCCTGGACAGTCTCACCATAAACAAGAGCTCCTCCGATTATCTCAGGAATGCATCGGGAACCACCATGAACTTCACCAGCATCAACGACGGATTCGGGGGCGGGGGATCAGGCGACGGACTCTATGTCTTCGAGAGGCTGCTCCCCTGTTCTGCCTGCAACGTATCCATAGACAAGGGAGGGACGGTCAACAACTCATATCCCGTCCTGATATCCGCCGGTGTGCACAACATCACCCAGATCGATCCCCCCGCTCCCGACCCGAGGGAGGGACTCCCGGGGGTCGACGTGAACGTGACCATTGCATTGTCTTCCCCGCGAGCGGATTCGGCGGACATGGACAACCTGACGGTCACCCTATGGCAGGAGGGGGTCGCACTCAACTACAGCAACCTCACCGCGGACGGTAACGCCACCATGAACGACATACCCTCCGGATATTACAACGTGACCATAGACGGGTGGGACGTGGGATTCGGGAGGCTGGTGACCGAAGACGAGATAGCGGTGGGAAAGATAGTGGCCAACGCTGGCAAGAGCAACACTTACGGATCGGTCTCTCTGGAGGTCAACGGCATGCTCACCTATTTCATACGGGTCTCCATACCCGGATACAACATGTTCGATGACATAGAAAACGGGAGCTCCGGCAGGGTCGGGACACAGAGCCTGACCATACCCATGAACGGGATGGTGAACATAACGGGGAACGTAAGCGACACGAACTTCCTCGACTTCACGCCCTCGCCCCCGTTCGATCCCGTGGCTTTCGAGCCGGTTAATAACGGATTCGTGAACCTCTACAGGTCCACCGCCTGCTCGGGACTCAGCAGCGATCAGATCAGGTACCGGGCGGACGTGACGGACAACGGTTCTTACGTGCTCAAGGTCAGTCCGTATGTTTTCGGCCAGGACAGCACCGTGCTCGAGACCTACTGCATCCGTTCGGAGGCGGAGGGTTACGAAGACGAGACCAAGGGCTCCTACGAGTTCACCACCAACTCATCCGAGATAAACGTCGCCATGACCGGGGACAGCTACGTGGCCGGCCAGGTCAGGGACATCATTTCCCTCGACCCGATAAACGGGAGCAAATACCCGACCAGCCTGCTGCTGAGCGCGGAGGGCTGCTACGGGAGCGGGAGCGACGTGGAGGCATACAACGGCTCCACCGGTGGAAAGGGGAACTTCTACCTGAGCGTGAGCTCCAGGGACGTGCACACCCCATACACCAACCTCAAGATAGATGCTAAAACCGAGGGATGGTGCGAATACAACACCGGGGAAAACATGACCGTCCCGGACAACCACACCTATTACCTGATAGGCAGCCAGTACTCCATGGTCAACATGACAGTGAACTCCTCGGCGGGGGAGGACATGATCAATAACATAACCATCACCATAAAGGATACCACCAGCGGCAAAACCCGCCTCCTGGGCTCCCTGCCCACCTGCAGATACAACGAAACCACCGGAATGATGAACTGCTACATAACATCCGGAGCCAGGACTCTCACCTTCAACGGGAGCGAGATAGGTTACGGGATCAACCAGACCGAATTCCAACTTTCTACCGACAACTGCAAACTCCAGTCAATGTATTTTCCGAACGTGCTGAACGAGACCATCCTGAACATAACACTCACGAGCGATACGGGGGAACCGATAGACAACATAACGGTCACCATGAACTCGACCACCTACCAGGGCGTGACCGCTAACGGCTCGGTCATTTTCGAAAGGGTCCCGGCAGGCGGACACCACTTCACGCTGGAGGGGAACATGACGGATGTGTATTTCTTCAACAACACCAACGAAGGGACGCTTTCGGTCACGGATGACATGGCCGGGAAGGTGAACATGATCAACTACACCCTGAACGAGACCAGGTTCTCCCTCAACGTGACCAACGACACCGGAGACAACGTGGCAGGAAGCCTGGATCTGGACTTCACCAATCTGAGGACACAGGAGACATGGAGCAACTCCACCGATTCCAATGGCTACCTGCTCCGGACCAAGGTGAAATACGGAAACATCTCCGTCTCCTTCAACAGCAGCCAGCTCTACCCGCTGGGACTGACACCTCCGGGCACGCAGTACCTGAATGTGACACCGGGGGAGAACGAGAACACCACGAACAACCTGACCATACCCATAAACGACACAGAGGTGAGAGTCAGGGTGAAGAACTCGACCTCAGGGCTCCAGAACGCGAACGTGACCATGTATCTCAGCGGGGCGATAGCGGAGAATGCGAAGGGAGAGAACCTGACCGCCCTGACCGATTCCTCTGGGTACGTGACATTCCATCACGTAAAGCCGTCACTCCTGATGGGAGACTATGTATACGTGGTCGATGCGAACTCGACCGGATACGGAAAGTGGAATTATTCGCTCTCGGTGGACCCGGAGGGGGAGAGCGTTACCAATACCCTGAGCCCGCTGGAACTGGAGGTGAACGTACACAAGGAGGACGGGAGCGAACTGGACAAAGACGTTAACATCAGCATGATGATCGGAGGCTCGCTGGCGAGCAACGCCAGGGGTCAGTACCTGAATGCCACGGGAAAATCGGCAACTTTCAGTTATCTCCAAAACGGAAACTATTCAGTGCTAGTGAACTCCTCCGCGCACTTCTCCCAGACCAAGAATTTCGACACGGAAAATATTGTGTCGGCGGAGAACACACTGAACTTCTATCTCTCGGAGAGGACCCTGAACGTTTACGTGAGGGAGACCGACGGGAGCGTGCTCTCCGATCCGGTTAACATCACCTTCCGCAATACTACAGGAGGGCAGGTGAACGGGACCGACGGGACGGTAATACCCGACAGGAACATGATCACCAATTACACAAAATTCGAATACATACCGGACGGGGAATACATGATAAACGTGAGCTCTGATCATTACTTCAGGACGGACTGGACATTCAACACCACCGACCTCCATTCCATAAACAACACCAAGACCTTCAATCTCCACGAAAGGGATGTGACGGTTAACGTCTACTATATAAAAGGATCCCTGATCACCGAGAACGTCACGGTGAAGATAGTCAACGGCTCGGGGGTGGTCAAAAACACCACGGGGACGGACCTCAGCGGGACCACCTCCACGGGGATGATAACCCTCTACGGTGTCCCAGATGGCATGCACAACGTGAGCGCGGAAACGGCGAACTACACGGACAAGAACCGGACGCTGGACACCTCCGCTTTCGCCGGAGAGGGATTCGACATGTATCTCAAGATGCCGGGATACGGATACCTCAACGTGAGCGTCCTGAAAGGGTCATCCCCTCTTTCCGGGGTCTCCCTGGAACTTTCCTATAACGGTACGGTAATAGACACTGGAACAACCGGCTCGGGAGGGAGCGCGATCCTCCAGGCCAACGTCTCTCAATACGGCTCCAAAAACCTCACCATAGAGGCGAGCAAGTCGGGATATGATATCAATTCTACGGAATTCAATTTCACCACCGGAGACGGGGGTGTGGACCAGGGGATACTCACCCTCAGCGAAAGCAAATACACGCCACCGCCCGGAGGCTCGGGAGGGAGCACCACCAGGACGACCGGCGGGACAATAGGTCCAGGTGGATGCAGCGAGGACTGGACCTGCACCGGATGGTCGGAATGCTCCTCCGAAGGATTACAGACCAGGACCTGCGAGGACCAGAACGACTGCGGGACCGAGAAGGACAAGCCGGCTGTCATGAGGACGTGCACCCCCTCCAGGGGCATGGAGGTGTCCCTGGGAGAGATAAGGGTTAAAGCGGGCAGGTGTACCTCCGTTAACATATACGTCGAGAATACCGGAGAGGCCGACCTTTCCAATGTTTTCGCCACCAAGGAGACGAGGGTGCCCGATTGCTGCACACTGGAGACGTCCAAAAGGATCACCGCCCTGGGAGCGGGATCGAGGACCAGCATACCGGTCTCTGTATGTGCTGAAAAGGAAGCGGAGAAAGGGATATACGAGACCGGACTGGAGGTCATCTCTGGTTCTCTGAAGAGGGAGGCGAATACGACGGTGAGGGTAACCATGACATATCCGGATGTCCTGGAGGAGGAGGTCGATCAGATAAACAGGACCCTTTGGAACATGAAAGGGGATCTGAGCGGGGCCCAGTACACCTACTATCTCGCCATAACCAACATGATGAACTCGGCAAGGGATCAGATAGCCAGGGGTGATCTGGACGGAGCTGAGACCACCATAGGAGAGATGAAGGACCTGATGAAGCAGATAGAGACCATAGAGGGAGCGGGGATGCCCGTGATCCTGGTCATAGCAATGCTTCCCGTGGCTGGTGCGTTGATAGTGTTCCTGTGGTGGTACAAGGGGAAGAGGGGGGAAAGATACCCTTCAGCCGCGCCGGAAATGCCCTCCCGGCCTTCAGGACCTCAGCCGGTGATGCAGAAGAGGGAGCCGGATCCCGGGGCGGTCATGATGCTCACGGACAACCTCAGAAAAAGATTCAGGGAGATAAACAAAAGCAGTCTGGGGGAGAAGGAGAAGTATTATTACGAGAACATGAAGGGGCTCCTGGAGGACATAGTGGAGCACATAAGGAAGAAGGATTTCAGTTCAGCCATGATTTTCATTGAGAACTTCGAGAAATACCTGGACATGCTGGAAAGGGGTAAGTAAAAACTCCAGAGAATTGACATCCGCCGGCTTAAACACTTATAAATTGTGAACTACACCACGCTTTCGCATGGTGCTTCCTGTTTCTGCGACTGAACTTGCTTCCGAAGAAGTAGAGGTTCTGTCTCCGCAGGCGTAAATTCCGACAATCCCTGCCGTAGTATATTGAGTGCGGAATTGTAGTCTCGATCTGCTACAAACCCGCATGAACATTTATGTGTCCTTACAGCCAATGATTTCTTGACTATGTTACCACATTGACTGCACACTTGTATTGTATTTCTCGCTTCAACCTTCACCACCTGAACACCAGCACTTTCAGCCTTGTATTCAAGCATTTGGATGAACCGAGACCATGAAGCATCTGTTATTGACCTCGACAGATAATGGTTCTTGACCATGTTGGTTATCTTCAAATCTTCGACTGCTATGTTACCGCAATTATCAATGTATTGTCTTGACAATTTATGCAGGAAATCGTCACGCTGATTCACAATTTTTTCGTGAACCCTTGCTACTCTGACTTTCTGTTTTTTCCTGTTGTTTGAACCTTTCTTTTTCTTTGACAGTCTTCTTTGCTCCTTCGCGAGTTTTTTCAATGACTTGTTCAGGCATCCTGGGTGGTCAATCCTATTGTTATCGCTATCATGGGCGAAGCTGTTCAAACCCAAGTCAATGCCAACCTTGTTCTTGTTTTGTGTTGGTTCAACTGTTTCTTTTGTTTCTGCTGTTATAGAGACGAACCACTTTCCGGTTTGGGTATGCTTTATCGTGATTTGCTTTATATTGCCTTTGATTTCCCTGTGCATTAGCATTGGTATGTCGCCTATTTTTGAAAGGTGCAGTGTGTCGAACCTTGTTTCATGTTCGGTTATACTGAAGCCTGATTGGTTGTATGTAAATGTCTTGAACCATGCTTTGCCTTTGAACCGCAATTTACCGACCCTCTTGCCGTTCTTCTTGAGC
This sequence comes from uncultured archaeon, assembly GCA_964441265.1. GTDB lineage: Archaea > Aenigmatarchaeota > Aenigmatarchaeia > QMZP01 > QMZT01 > JAFGDH01. The sequence continues at coordinate 43,094 of CAYYKJ010000008.1, read as the reverse complement.
CTTGATAGTGCAGTTATGCTGGAGTGAAGCCTGTAGTTCTCATACTGAAGTGTTTTTGAGTGGACACCTTGTAATTCTGGTTTCTCTTTCTTGAGTTCTGGAAGCAACGATTGCAGTTCGCTTCGTTTCAGATTGCTGTTTGATTTCTGTTCAAGAAGATAGTTATAGACGAACCTGCATCTGCCCAAAGTCCATAACATCCTTTGTTCATTCTCCTTTGTCGGATACAACCTGAACCTGTATGTCCTTTGGATATCATTCGCCTTGCCCTTCAACATATTGCCCGAGCTGGTCTAATGTTACCTGACCTGTTGTTGCAAGGAAATATGACCGAGACCAAAATTGCTTTTTCCATAATAGTTTTTTCACCCCCGGGAAATTCCTCTGTATTTCCCTCGAAGTTATGGTCTTAATTGCATTCAGATATTTCGGAATGTCAAGAGTTGGTTTTGACTTGAATAACATATGGAAGTGGTCTTTGTCGCATTCTATATTCAGCACGTTTACCTCAAACCTCATGCTTATCTCCCTGATTTTGTCCTTGAGATACTGAATTATTTCCTGCTTCACCAATGCATTTCTACGGTATTTCACGCACTGCACAAGGTGATACTGCAACGCATGCACACCATGACAATTCTTGTCCAACTTATACTTCATAGTTATTATATTATTGGTTAACTATATAAAAGGTTTCAAGTCTCATTCCCCGTCTCTCAAAAGGGGGACTTCTCGGCGATAAAGTTAAATAACCTTTATACTATTTATATAGATTAATCAACATACTAGAGAGATGAAAATGGAAAAAGGTGCCGAGAAAAGGGTAATGAAGGGGGGTAAAGGCCACAAGGGCCACCCCGATGTCAAGAAACCCCAAAAAAGGACCCACGTGATAAGGGTCGGTGAGACCAATCTCGACGGTTCAAAGCCGGTGATAACGGCCATAAGGACGATAAAGGGAGTCTCGTTCTCCTACGCATCCGCCGTTTCCAAGGCCTTCGGGAAGGGCGGCACCAAGGTCTCGGAGCTTTCCGAGGAGGAAATCAAGAAGCTCGAGGACATAATCACGAACCCCGGGAATCACGGCATACCCGGCTGGATGTACAACAGGAGGAGGGACCCCGACTCAGGGAATGATGCCCACCTCACCACATCACAGCTTCAGTTCAAGCAGAGGATGGACGTAAACAAGCAGAAAAAGATAAAATCCTACCGGGGGGTTAGGCACATGTTCGGCCTTCCGGTCAGGGGACAGCGCACCAGGGGTGCGTTCAGGAAGGGCAAGCTGGTCGGTGTAAGCAAAGACAGGGCCAAGAGGCAGGCAGCCTCCAAGGAGAAGAAAGAATAAGGTGGAACAATGAAGGTACTCAGGAAGAAATACAAGCACCCGAAAAGGCCATGGGACAGGGACAGAATAGATCAGGAAAGGAAGATGCTGGAGGAATTCGGTCTCCGGAGGAAAAAGGAACTCTGGAGGGCGGAAGAGATCGTCAGGAACTTCAGGAGAAGGGCCAGGGACCTCATAGCCGTTCACGACAAGGAAAAGGAAAAGGTGCTCATGGACAAGCTCGTGGAAATCGGTCTCCTTCAGAAAGAAAACAGTCTCTCGGACATACTTTCCCTGACCTCCAAGGACATCATGGAGAGGAGACTCCAGACCATACTATACAGGAATGGGACGGCCAACTCCATAAGGCACGCCAGGCAGATGATAACTCACGGTCATGTTTACGTAGACGGTCGGAGGACCAGGTTCCCGGCATACGTGGTCCCCGTCGAAAAGGAAGGGAACATAACGATAAAGGGGGCTGAAGCCAAATGAACAAGAAGGAAAAGTGGGGAGTGGCTCACATATTCTCATCGGTAAACAACACCATAATCCACATAACCGATATAACCGGGGCGGAGACCATCGCAAGATGCTCCGGAGGCATAATAACCAACAGGGACAAGGACAAGGGTTCGCCCTTCCCGGCGATGAAGGCTGCCAGGAAGGTCGCCGAAGAGGCTCTGAGCAAGGGCCTGAGAGGGGTCCACCTCAGGATAAGGGCCCAGGGCGGACATAAAAAGAAGATTCCGGGTCCCGGGGCGCAGCCGGCCATACGCTCCCTGGTCAGGACCGGCCTGAGGATAGGGACCATAGAGGATGTCACGGGAATACCTCACGACACAACGAGGAAGCCCGGAGGCCGGGGCGGACGCAGAGTATAAGGATAAAGATGTGATTTCATGGCAAAGGGACACAAACCCAAGGCGGGATCAAGGGCATTCTGGCACAGGAAGAGAGCCAAAAGGATGTACCCCAGGGTCCGGATATCCGGGATGGAGAAGCTCAAGGGGCAGAACGAGCCGAAGCCGGTTCTTTTCGCCGGTTACAAGGCCGGGATGACCCGGGTAATGTTCACCGACAGCAGGAAGGAATCCCCAACCAGCGGACAGGACATCACCAGCGGGGTGACCATCATAGACTGCCCGCCGGTGTTCGTTTTCGGCATAAAGCTCTACAGGAAAACCGCGGGGAGGTACAGGAACACGGGAACAATAATGTCAAAGAACCTGAAGCCGGATCTGAAGAGGAAGATATCCGCACCCAAGAAGGAACCCGTGACCTCCAAGCACGGGGAAGCGGACGACATCCGTCTGCTGGTGCACACCCAGCCCAGGGAATCCGGCCTTTCCAAGAAGCGCCCCGAGATATTCGAGATAGATATAGCAGGTAACGATCCGAAACAAAAGCTCGAATACGCGAAGGGGAAGCTCGGGAAGGTTCTCGAGATATCGGAGGTGCTCGAAGAGGGTGAATATGTGGACACCAAGGCAATAGACAAGGGAAAGGGTTTCCAGGGTCCGGTCAAGAGGTTCGGCGTCACCATAAGGAGCAGGAAGAACAAGGGCAAGAGGAGGCACGTGGGGAACATCGGAGCCGTGACGCCCGGAAGGGTGCTGCCCGGAAAGATAACCATGCCCGGCCAGATGGGATTCCAGGCAAGGACCGAATTCAACAAGAGGGTGGTCAAGATAGGTAACGACGGGATTTCTTCCAAAAGCGGCCTGACCGGATACGGCTCAGTCCCCAAGGGCTACCTGCTGGTGGAGGGGAGTGTCCCGGGGCCGAAAAAGAGGCTCATATTCTTCAGAAAATCCCTCAGAAAGGAAAAGAAACAACCGCTCGAAATAAAGCAGGTTCTGGGCACCGGAAAAGAATGATTTCTAGGCATTAACGTATCTCTGTATGCCAGCTATTCCGCCCATCTCTTTAAGCTGCAGGCCTTCCCTGGTCTCCGTTGAGATGAACTCCACTTCCGCTCCCATTTCCTCCGCTTTCTTGATAACATCATCGGTGACATCCCTCTCAGCCACCACTTCCATGTCCTCCCCGCACTTGTCACATTTCCTCCCCTCGGAGAGGACCCTCCTCTCTATGACCATGTTCTTCTCCTTCCCGCATCCGGGGCACCTGAACTTCACCTTCTTCCAGTCGAAATGCTCCGATATGAGCAGGACCTCGACATTGCCCATTTCCAGGGCCCTTGCAGTCTCTTTCAGCCCGTAAACAGCGAGACCGGTGTCCTTCCCCAGCTCACCGAAAAACCTGTTCATTATCCGCTTTTCCGTGACGGCAGAGGCATCCGAAATCATGTCCTCCGCCCTGTTGACGGCCTCCTCCAGACCATATTCACCGGTATAAGAGGTCGCAACCACCCCCACCACCTTCTTCTTTATCTCGTAGTTCAGGTAACCCCCCTCCTTGAACTGATCCTTGACCGGTCCGGGGCCGCCGATTATGACACCCCTGAGGTCCTTGAACTCCTTGAACTTACTGGAGGCCAGATCACCCACCTTCTTCAGGAAATCGTTGAGCAGGTTCTCCCGTATGCGGGCATACCTGGCCTGAGACCATCCTCCCTTATCTGTCTTTCCCGGAACGAGGGAGTCCAGGTGCTTCAGCAGGGAGATGTTCTTCCCCTGCATGACTCCCACGTCAGCGTCTGATTTGTCCACGACTATTATGCCGTATATCTCCCTCTCCCTGACCATTTCCCTGAGGGGATCAAGGATGAATTTCTGGTCGCATCTGTAAAGCCGCTGGTTCATCTTCTCGGGCGGCTCCACGGCCCATATCTCTATGTCCGAGACCCCTTCCTTGTCAGAGACGTTGCCTGCAAATATGACCAGTCCGTTCTCGGGGGTGTGTTCGTAAAGCTTGATGTGCTGGGCTATCTTCTCCAGTGCCCCCGTGACGTTCTTCCTGACCGTCTTGGACTTTATGTTCTGGGCAGTGGACTGCTCGTTCTTTATCTGCTCGGAGACCTTGTTGAAGTTGTAGCCGGCAGGCACGTACACCGAAACCAGCTCGGTATGCCTGCCCTTGATCGACTCCAGCTCCTCCACCAGATTTTTGAGGCGTCTCTTGTTCCTGTCTTCCCTTTTCATGACAACTCCCTCTCCGGGTTTTATTCTGGTAGTTTCATTTTATTAATTAAAAACATAACGTGAACAGCGCTACTTCCTCTTCTTTCCGGATTTCTTCCCGGGCTTCCTGGTTTTTCTGCTTTTCCTGCCCTTCATTATTTCCTTCTTTATCCCGCTTATCATCTTTTCCATGCGCGGGTTTGCCTCGAACTTCTTCCCCTTCTTCTTCGAGGTGAAAACAACCGCGAAGAGGACCACAAAAGCAAGCACGACAGAAACGGCATTAAGGATGTCGTTCGCATCAAGTATTATGTTCGAGGTAAAGAAATCGGGAAATTGGGGCGTCGCTCCCGGATTTTCTGAAGCAGTGCCAGTGCCGTTCTTGAGAACGATCGGCATTGTCTCGGAACCGTTTATCTCGTCGCTTTCCGCCTTTATCTCAAGCATGTAAAGCGTATCCTCGGGATCTTCGGGGTGTATGACCAACTCTGCCCTCTCCTCTTCTCCGGGCGGCAAAGTATCCCATGAATCCGGGGAATAATACAGCCATCCTTCCGGAACCCCGGATATCTCCAGTTCCAGGTTGTTCAGATCGCACTGGCCGGAATTGAGGATTGAAACGCTCATAGTGTTGTCCGTCCCTTTGATTATTTCAGCCTCCATGGGAAGCAATATTGATATCTCCTTTTTCTCTTTCACGGAAAAGGCCTCGGATTCCTCGATGGGGTTCAGGGAGGATATGTTGGACTCCGCGCTGAGTTCGTATTCCCCGGGAACATCGGGGGCGATGAGCATCTCCGAAAAAACCCCGTGGGAATTGGTCCTCCCCGTCTTCTCAACGCCGCCGAGGTAAAAAGTGACGTAAGCGTCAGCGATCGGGTTTCCCCCCTCCGTCCTCACGGTCCCCACGACGCGCATGTCTTCCCCTAGATAGTACTCCTCCTTGTCAAGGGATATCTCCAGAATCATGTCTTCCTTCTCCCCTATCAAGAAAGCGGAAAGGTGATCGACCTCCACCTCCATGGTGTTCATCACCGGATCAACAATCCCCTCCTCTTTTTTCCATCCTGAGTTGCAGACCCTGGCATCGAAATTCCACTGTTCACAGGTATAAACCTCCAGGGTTTCCTCTTTCCTTATTCCGCTTGCATCGTACCTGACCTGCATGACAAGGCTGGAAAAGAAGCAGCCGGTCTCGAGCGCGAAGGCCGAGGCCACCTTGATTCCCTCGACACCGAGCCTGTCGGAAAGACTGTCGAACCTGAAGAGGTCTCCGGGGTCCTCGTCTATGTACATGCCGCTGAAAAAGGCAGACTTGAGCTCTTCTGAATTCTCGAGTATCACATTGTAATCCCCCGGCACTATCCTGACCGAATATCCCCCCCTGCTGAGGGTCATCTCTTCCTCGTCACCGTCCCTTATCAAGGTTATCCTGCCCTTCATTGAGTTCCCATCAGCGTCCTTTATGCTTCCCGAAATGGGAACCGTTCGGGTGATGTCCCTCGTCACCGTGGTGTCGGGTATTCCCTCCCGGGAAAGGGTTATCTTGAGCCCGTATGTTCCGGGATCGAGTTCCGGAAGGGTGAAGCTTACCGTGTTGCTCCCGCTGTCCTTGAGGAAATCTTCCACACTTTCCGTGCCCACCCTCAGGCTGAAAGATGCCTCGGAGAATATGTCCGAATCCCGGTATTCCGAGCGTATCTCCACCGTGACCTCCTCGTCCCCCTTGGGGTTCTCCGGCTTCACCGAAAGTATCTCGAAAACCAGGGATTCCCTGATTTCTATGCTGCTTCCCAGGGAGACGGATTCCCCGTCAATCGAGGCCTTGATCTCCAATGTACGGGATCCGCTTTCCGGGTCCCCCGGAGAGGACTTCAGAATCCAGTAAGAGCTTTCCGGATCATAGAGCACCGAATCGGGACCCATATCCTCGCCCCCCAGAAGTACCTCCCATTCCACCGCATTTGTATCGGATACCTGCTCAACCGAAGCGCTGATCCGGGTGAGGTTGGCATATATCTCCAGGGATTCGCTGTCCGTGTAGAGGATTTCCGGATATGTTCCCTCCAGACCCAGGTTGAGCCTGCTCACCGTGAATCCCAGCGGTCCGAGAGACTGGTTGATGGTGGAATTGCCGTCTTCAGCCACACAGAAAAGCGAAACCGAGTACTCCCCCTCCACAGGAGGCTCCCAGGAGCCCTCGTATGTGTCACCTCCGGCATGGGAGAGCGTGAAGTCCGGGGGAACCAGCGGACCGGTTACGGAGGCTGTCACCCCGGAAACGGTGAAATTGCCGGGAGGCGTGCAGTTGGAGGAGATGAAAATCTGATCCCCCAGCCAAAGGGAGGGAGTAACCTCAGCGCTCGTTTCCAGCTCCGCTGCGACAGCAGGGAGCGGAACCAGTACCGCCACAACAAGCAAAAACAACAACCTTCTCATCTGCTTACCCCGAGCAACCTTTTTAACCTCCAGAGCGCCGGTTTCTTGAACTCAACACCCAGTATGTCGGCGGCTAGCTTCTGAAAAGCCATCGAGGCAGGGGAATACGGCCTGAATTTCACCAGGGGGGTCTTCCCGTAAATACTCTTCTTCATCATACCGTCCTCGGGTACGATCCCCACGACTTTGACACCGGTCATCTCCTCCACCTCTTCCGGTCTCATCTCATGCCTGCCCGTAACCCTGTTCAGCACGACACCCACCGGTTCCTTGCCAATGTCCCTGGAAACCTGTATGACCTTGAACGCATCCGTCGCCGCGGTTATCTCCGGGGTGGTGACGACGACAACGTCATCGCAGGCGTTCAGAACGAGCTCCACTTCCCTCCCCAATCCGGGAGGGGAATCGATCATCACCAGCCCGTTCATTCCCGAAACCACCGACTTGAGACGTTTAGGCCTGATTTTCCGGTTTATGTAGCTGAGGGAAACCGATGAGGGTATTATCTTGAGTCCCGAGGGATGCATATATACGGTCCTGTCGATGTCTATTGTCCCTCCTATTGCGTCCTGGAGACCCACAGGAAACTGGTAGAGACCCAGCTGAAGACCGAGATTGGAGGTGGACATATCGGCATCCACGACCGTGACGTCCGCCGACATCTCGTTGAGCGCCATTCCTATGTTCGAAACAAAGGTGGTTTTTCCCACCCCTCCCTTGCCGGAAACGACACCCACGACCTTTTCGACAGTTTCCATATTGAAAGATATGTTTCCCAAATTAATAAATTAAAAGCTAAAGGCATTTTCCGGAAGAAATTATCATAAACAGGGCGAGCACCAGGCCCCCCAGGACTACCAGAAAAATCATCTCCTTTACCCCGGCTCCCCTGATCATGCGGTAGGTCTTTTCCGAAGAGAATCTCCCGTCCTCGGAGACCGCCATGAAGGTCACGTTCCTCTCCACCCACACGCCCGGGTCGTAGCCTATTCTCACCGAACTGATACCGTCTCCGGAAAGCGTCAGGTTCCCTGACTCCACGATCCACCCCGGGGGATAGGAAACCGGGAAGACGTACACCTTCCCCTCGAAACTACTGCTCTCCACGAAGACCTCTATCTCGTTCTGGTATGTTCTCGCTCCAGCCAGCTCTATGCGATCCCCCTCGTCACCGGAAGGGGAGACGTCGAAGACATAGGAGCCCGCATCGAATATCTCGTTGCACTGGTAGACTCTGAGCAAACCGGCATACCTGCCCTCCGGGAGCTTGGCTGTAATCTCGAAGCCCTTCTCCTCCCCGGGCATAAGGACCTTTTCCCCGCTCCATGCGGTCAGAAAGCTCTCGTTCCACCTGTGGAAATCCACCCTGCCCCTGACCCTGCAGGCGGCTGATCCGGTATTGATCCAGAAGAAGTTCACCCTCTGGAGGGGATTCCCGGTGACGTTTATCCAGGAAACCTCCCCTTTCAGAGAGCCGCCGACCTCCGCGCCTATCCTGACTGACCCGGAAACGGCCGGCATCAGCGCCAGAAGCAGAAAAAAAATGACGAAAATCTTCAGAACACAGGAAGCATCCATTCCAACCACCCCTCGCTTATGCTTACGGAGATCACTGTGAGGTTCCCCGTGAAGTTTCCCTCTTTCTCGCCATCGGCCCGTATGTACAGTTCTTCCTTCCCGCCGCCTTCCAGTATGAATTCGCTCTTCTCAAAGGATACGTGCTCGGATATGCTGCCGCTCGCCTCCATCCGGATTTTTACCGGTCTGTCCTCGGGATTACTCAGTGTTATCGGCTTTTCCGAGGCGGAGCCCACCGGTATTCTGCCGAAATTCAATATTCCCGGCTCCACGGATATGCCTATCTTGGCGTTCTTTCCTTCGGTATCCGAAATCGCCTGCATGCTCATGGGGTATTTATCCCACGAGTAATCGACATTCCTCGCGATCAGCACCCCGAACAGGAGCACCAGCAGAGCGATTATCAAGACTATTCTAACCTTCATGTCCGGTCCCTGTAGATTATTATGAGCCCTATTATCACGATTCCCAGGAACATTATCCAGTAGGGGAACTCCCCGGGCTCCTCTATTATCTCCCCGGTCGTCATGGCCGGGGGACGGTGGACCCGGATGGCCCCCTCCTTTTCCGTCCCTCCCGTGGTCCATGAGACACCGGCACTGATTTCGTACTCCCCGGGCTCCAGCCCCTTCACGTTCCAGTTGGATATGAGGGAAGCGGTCTCCCCGGGAGCCATGCTTATGAAGCTGGATTTCATCTTCTCCAGCAGCCCCTCTTCGCCGTAAATCCTCATGTCGTTGGACCTGGCTATAATGGTGGTGGTGCCGTTGTTCCTCACATTTATCCTGACCCTTTCCACATACGGATTGATTCTCTCCGTCTCGAATGATTCGATGTATACGGACCTGACCGGATCGCCGGGGACGTAAAGAACCACCACCATCCTAGCGACAGTGATTATGTCCGTTCCCGTACCTCTCTTGTGCATGGTCACCCTGGGGGAAGGCTCGATGTAGCATGCGTGGTATCCCGGCTCCGCATCTTCGGGAACCCCGACCACCACGGTTGCCCTCTTGTTGGCGTTTATTACGGCCCCGTCCTTGAGGACGTATCCCCTCTTCTCGGTCTTCAGGAGAACGGGATTCTCTATGTATCTCAGCCACCCGGTGATGTCCTCCTCTGATGCCTCGGAGGGGACGAATTCATAGGTCTGCCTAGCTCTTCCAGGATCCAGGAACTTTGATCCTATGGCGCCCGTGTTCAGATCCACCATCAGATCCCTGCCGTAATCGGATATTATGTATGCGTCAACTATGTAACTGGAGCCCCTCTCCACGGTCCCCAGGTCGGCCACGTTGGGGGCCATCCCAAGCGAGAGGGAAAGGGCCGGAACAGAAAGAATCACTGAAAACACCAGCGATATAAGCAGTGCCCCGCACACCCTGAACATAATGAACTATTGTCAGAAAATGTATTAAATGTGTTCTATTCCAACGGATGAGGAATACATCCCTATGAGCTTCCGGATGAAAACCTTGAGGTCCTCTTTGGGGCAGTAGACCTTCGGGTTCACTCCGCCCTCCTTGATCAGACCGAGCTTGACCAGCCTCTTCAGCCGTATGCCGACCGCCCTGACGCTCAGCTTCACGCCGTCAGACTCAAGTTCCTTCTGCATCATCACCTGGACGTATATCGAGGTGTCGTGGGGCTTGGGTCCCGAGAGGTAGAATTTTCGGAGTATCATGAAATCCCTGTCGTCAAGCTCTCCCAGCAAAAGCCTTGGATTTATCAGTGCCTCTGTCCTGACTTCGTTACTGACGAGTCCTCCAAGAGCGGCTTTTCCCTCCATAAGCAATCATTCTTATGAAAACCTGATATATAAATCTTATTTTCCCCGTTTTCCGGTAAAAATAACAAGATGTTGTGTCCGGAAGATTATCCGGACATCATATGTTGTATTCCCATCCCAAAAACCTGCGGCTACCATCTGGCGGGAAATGGCTTTTTAGAATAGAGTGTCACCCCCCTCTTGTGTTCCTTCTTGGCAGGGGGGAGGGTTTTCTTGAATATCATGTTCTTACTGGCGAGGTCCACCACGTATTTTTTCACCGTGTCGAAATGTATGTCCCTGCCGAGCTTCTTTCCGACCTCCTTCCTTATGAGGTTGCAGTTCATGGGGAAATCGAACTGATCCATGACCTCCAGGATCGCGGACTCTACCATCACCTTGAGGGGTTTTCTGCCCATGATTATTGTTTTGTGAGGAATCTATAAAAAAGATTCCGGAAAATAGCTTTTTTAAACCGGTATGCTGCTTGGTTTTTGGAATTCGGAGAAATTTTTTTGGAAAACAGAGAAAAGTAAATGGAATTTGGTGAGCATTAATTGGAATTCGGAGAAATGCTTAAATAGGGTATCTGCCCAATAATTATATGTTAGGAGATCCACATGAAAATATATCTGACTCTGGTTGGAGTGCTAGCGATCTCGATAATTCTGTTGGGACTGGGAATGGCGGACACCGACACAGACGAGGTCACGGTGGACGTTACGGTGGGCGCGCAGACAAGGATAGACGTGAGCCCCAAGTCGATATCATGGGGGGCGACAGAGCCCGGCGTAACCAACGACACCCACAAATCGCTTGAAATAGAGAATATAGGTACCAGGAACATATCCACCATATACGTGGATGCCTCGAACGCGGCCTCCGATCCCTTCGCAACGGCAAACCCAAGCAATCATAACGCCACAGAATACGTTCTTCTGAACAACAGCGAAACAGCGACCTTCTATTATGCGGATAGCATATCCTGGAACGAATCGAAGCCCGGCTACATAATACCGCCTTCCGGATGGACAGAGGGCGACAGCACGGGATACTTCGGTAAGTTCAGGACAGTCAGCCTCGACAGCGGAACGGCCGATGTCGGACAGCAGTACTACTGGTTCACCGCGCAGGACGCGGACGCCGGTAACTGCACCAACGGGACCGTCTACATAGCGACCTCCCCGAAGACCGATTCCTCTTCAGGCCAGACCGACTTCTCCTCCCATGGAGGAGACGCCCTCACGGAGGACGCTGACTGGCAGTGGGGATACGCGGACATAAGCACCGGCGGAGACGCAGCGATGCGTGATTACTCGGTGGGTGTCTCGGCTGACTGCAGCAAGATAGTGATATTCAGGTACAACTACAACCTTTGCACGAGCTGCACCAATACGGACTACCTCTACAATGACACGCTCATTCCGGGTAACAAGACCTTCATATGGGCGTCCCTAAAGGTGCCGCAGGGTGTGCCGGACGGCAGCATGGACACAGGAGTGTTCACATTCACAGCGACGGGCAACTAATCGGAACAGCTAGTACAGAGAAGCCGGCAATCCCCAGTTATTTTTTTCTCTTATTTTTCTTCTTTTTATTCCAGAATCTCAAAGGAATCTATCACGCCGTCCCCGCTCATGTCGAAACCCCTGACCACGCGGGATTTCGTGTTCCTATCGAAGCGGTTTCCCTCCATTACCATATCCAGGTCTTTGGTGAAGGCCAGTATGGCGGCTCTGGTTCCCGGGAACCTCTTACCCGCGAAAACCAGTAACTTTTTCTTCTTGCACCATGGGTTACGTATTAGGGAAATGAAGCCGTTCTCCTCCTCTCCGTATTCCTTCTTAGACAGACGGGAGACTATGTTCCTGGTTCTGGTGTCGAAATAGACCGGCAGCCTGTCGTTGACCCTCCTGGTTATCATATTAGCCACGGGCCCGCCAACGAGAATGAGATTGTCCTTCAGGTCGCTCTCCCTGACCTCTATGTCCAGCTTGTAATTCGGGGTTCCCTTGCCCGGGGCAGAAAAGGAGCCCAGAAAAAGGCCGAGATCTATCGCCGTGGGAGAATCAAGGGCTCTTTCCTTCCAGGGGCCGTGGGGATCGGGCGAACCTACTATCATCCTGAAGTTGATCTCCCTGTCCGCTATGAAGGGCTCCAGAGAATCCCTCTGCTCCGGAGGGACGAATTCCATCCTCTCCATGGGCGCGTCCCCGGTCACCAGCCCGAGGGCATGGTCACTTATCTTATAGAATTTCGCCAGCGTCCCGTGCCTCGCCTCCGACCGGACTTCCTCCACCAGTCCGGTATCCCTGAACTTCCGGAAGTAATAGTACACCTTCTGCTCGTGTATTCCCAGTGATTTCGCCAAATCCATGGGGCATCGCGGTTCTGAGAGGGACCTGAATATCTTCCACCCGAGGGGGTTGGAGAGCGCCCGAAAGGCCGAGGGATCATCGAAGACCCTCATGGGCGTTATCTCCTTCTTCTTACCGGACCTCAGGAGGTAATATCTTTCCTTCATGGAAATCGCTCAAATATTATAATTAATTTTAAAATATCTTTATTTTTTTATAAACAAACCTTATAAACCTTTCTGCAGATTTTCCCTGAATTAAAACCTTTTCCTTAATAAAGCGTTTAAGCAGGACAGGGAAAGAATCTTCCATGTGCGGCATAACTGCATACAGGGGCGAGGGTGACGCGCCCTCCATCGTAATGGAGGCGCTTAAGAAGCTTGAATACCGGGGGTATGACTCATGGGGCATCGCCTCCGTGGGAAAAGGCGGAATCCGTTCGGTCAGAAACACCGGAAAGATAAGTTCTCACAACGAAAGCGGGCTGGAACCCTCCCGGATCGCGATCGGCCACACCAGGTGGGCCACACACGGGGGGGTGAGCAAGAGGAACGCACACCCTCAGTTTGACTGCTCCGGAAAGATAGCAGTGATACACAACGGAATAATAGAGAACTTCGGTGAGCTGAAAAAAGACCTGGAAAAAAGGGGCCACACATTCCAGTCGGACACAGACACCGAGGTGATAGCCCATCTGATAGAGGAAAACCATGCTCCGGGGCTGGAGGAGGCCGTCCGCAGAGTTATGAAAACCATAGAGGGGAGATCAGCAGTCATAGTCGCTAAGGAGGGTTACGACGGATTCGTTGCCGCCAGGACGGGGTCCCCGCTAATAGTGGGTATGGGAAAGGGGGAATGCTTTGTTTCTTCAGACATACCTGCCTTCCTGGATCATACGAAAAGGGTTATGTATCTGGACGATGACGAGATGGTGGTGGTGAAGGGGGCCCCCAGATTCTACTCCCTCAAGGACGGGAGGGAAATCAAAAAGAGGATGGTCAACATAGACTGGGACGCCTCCCAGGCGGAAAGAGGCGAATTCGATCACTTCATGATGAAGGAGATAATGGAGCAGAAGGACACCATTCTCCGCGCGATCAACCAGGAAGATCAGGAAATAGAGAAGATCGCAGGAGAGATAAACTCCTCCTTCGGGACATTCTTCACCGGATGCGGGACCGCTGGAAAGGTGTGCCTAACCGGGGAGTATATATTTTCAAAGATAGCAAAAAAGCACATCAATTACATCAATGCCTCCGAATTTCCCAACTACGACCATTTCCTCAGGCCGGAAACCCTGCTAATAGCGGTCTCCCAGAGCGGAGAGACCGCAGATGTGCTGGAGGCCATAAAGACTGCAAAGAATAAGGGAGTCAAGATCATATCCATGGTAAACGTCAGGGGATCCTCCCTCGACCGCGAGTCCGACCACACCTTTCTCATAAACGCCGGTCCGGAGAAGGCGGTGGCCTCCACCAAGGCCACCACGGCGCAGATGGCCATAATCTACCTCCTCGCCTACGCGAGCGCGGGGAAGCTGAAGAAGGGTAAGAAGCTCCTCATGGAAACCGCATCCAAGGTCAACGACATACTCAACCCTAGGTACGAAAAGAGGATAAGGGACCTGGCTAAGAGAATACACAAAAAATCCGACATCTACATCATAGGAAGGGGTCCCAATTATCCCGTGGCCCTGGAAAGCGCCATAAAGGTGCAGGAGGTCTCCTACATACACGGGCACGGCTTCGCCGGAGGGGAGCTTAAGCACGGTCCCCTCGCCCTGATCGAGAAGGGTACACCCTGCATCGTGCTCACGGGGAACGACAGGATGTTCACGGAAACAATCGGGAACGCCATGGAGGTGAAGGCCAGGGGCGGCTACATAATAGGGGTGGGCCCCAAGAACCACGAAGTCTTCGACTTCTGGCTCAGAACCCCTGACGTGGGGGATGCATCACCCATAGTGAACATCATACCCGTCCAGATGCTGGCGTACCACCTGGGGATTCTCAGGGGATGCGACATTGACACCCCGAGAAATCTGGCAAAGAGCATAACGGTCCAGTGATTCAAGTATATTTAAATGGGCCGGGATAATTATTAATATGGCCGCGGATTTCCTCACCGAGATGCTGACCTCGTTCGGACTGAGCTTTTCGAACCCGATCGCCCTGGCGATAAACATAATACTCTCCACCCTGATAGGGGGCATAATACTCCTCATAATAGTCGAAGTCGTGGGCAAACACTTCTCGGAGCAGGTTAAGCCGCAGAACGCCTTCTTCGTTGTACTGCTCATAAACGTAATAAACCTCCCGATCGCCTTCGGGCTGATATCCTCCTTCCTGTCGTTCATACCCTTCCTGGGAATCATACTTCCCGTACTGATATGGATAGTGCTGATAAAGATGTTTTTCAGGGAGATGTCCTTCCCCCACGCCATACTGGTAGGTGTGATAGGGTGGGTGGTGACACTGTTCATAGTCCCTTACATCGTGGGTATGGTGGCCGGCTTCCTGCCTACCTTTGGATAGAACCTATAAGGTGGGTCTCTTCTGCTCCGGTGATTTTCACCTTCAATAATCTGCCCGTGAGATCCCTTTTCGAGTTCACCAGAACCGGCTTATAGGACTCACTCCTCCCTGACCACTGGTTTTTCTGCGTTCCCCTCTCGCTGATCAGGATCTCGCATTCCCTGCCGGTGAAGCGGGTGTTTCTCTCCATGGTGATCTTTTTTATAACAGAACCGAGTTTCCTGCTCCTTTCCTTGACCACCCCGTTGTCGACCTGCTCCATTTTCGAAGCAGGAGTCCCCGGCCTGGCCCCGAACTTGGACAGGTTCACTATGTCGGGGCTGACCCTTTCGAGGAGTCCCTTGGTCTTTATGAAATCCTTCTCCGTCTCTCCGGGGAATCCGACTATTATATCGGTGGATAAAGTAACGTCAGGAATTTCCTCCCTGAATCTCTTCACTATGCCCTCGAAATCCCTCGCAGAGTATCTCCTGTTCATGCTCTTGAGCACCCTGCCGGAACCTGACTGGACGGGCAGGTGGATGAATTTGTATATCTTGGAATCCTTGTAGATGTCAATTAGATCGGGCAGGAACTTCCGGACGTGATCAGGATTCATCATACCCACCCTCACCCTGAAATCCCTCTCTATCTGAACCATCTTTCCGAGCAGTCCGGGGAGGCTGGTCCCCCTGTCGAACCCGTAGCATCCGTTATCCTGTGAGGTTATCCATATCTCCCTGCATCCCTCCTTCAGGGAGGACTCGACGTCCTTCAGTATCATTTCAGGCGGATAGGAAAAGAGCTTACCTTTCGCGATTCTGACGCAGCAATAGGCGCAGGATCCCAAGCATCCGCTGGAGACGGGAACTATGCCCACCACGGGGTTGATCCTGTCCCTCGGCAGGCAGAACTTCCTCTCCCCTTTTTTGCCCAGCAGCTCGATCCTTTTCCCCCTTGATATCTTTCCTATCTCCTTGGGTATCTCCCTGAGATGGTTCGTCCCGATCATGGAAGCCCCGGGGGATATCTTCCTTATCCTCCCGCGCTCTATCTCGGGCATGCATCCGGCGACCAGAAGGGGCTTTCCCTTCCCCGAAAGTTCCCCTATCCTGTGGGCCATCCTGTCTGATGTGGGGGTCTTCACCGCACAGGTGTTGATTATCGAGACGCTGGCGTCTTCCGGGCTTCCGACGATGCTGTGGCCTTCCCTTTTCAGCAGTCCGGCTATCATCTCCGAGTCTGCCTGGTTGGCCGAACAGCCATAGGTCTCCATGTAGATTTTCATATAGAGAAAGAAAGCCGGAAGACTTAAAAATCAAAAAGGGCCGGCATGCAATCATTTCTCGGAAATGACCAGCTTCACCCTGAGGTTGCTCCCGTACTGGAGCACCTTCTCGTTGGCCACCCACCTGTTCTTCGCCGAATCGACCCATTCCCTCCCGAACTCCAGCCTCCTGCCCCCGGACACGTCCCAGCTCTCCGGCTCTATGACCATGTAGTATTCCAGGCTCCCCCTGAGAACGGATCCCATCAGCGAGGGGATTATCTCCTCCAGGACCTCGGTCTTGGGTTTTCCCTGGCAGGTCGTTCCGGGGTGGAGGTAGGCGGAACTCACCGTCTCCGAAACCGTGGTGCACGGGGGTCCGTATCCCGTATGTGTGCGGAGCACGGAAATTAGTAGGTTGTGGGCATAGTAGTTGTTGAATTCGGTGGCCGGCTCCCTTATGGAGGAAAAGAGCAGGAAGACGCCCATGCCCATCATTATTATTATCATAAGAACTATCACTATCATGCTGGTCTGTCCTTTCCTAGTCATAGAACCCCACCGTGAGAACCCCTATGCTGACCACCTTGGTGGTCTTTCTGAACACGTTGACCGGAACCTCGAACGCCCGGAAATTCCCCTCCCCTTTGCAGAAGGTCCACTTGTTGCAGGCGGGGTAATTGGAAGCGTCGCATTCGGTTTCGCTCGCCGAGGGGACCCTCACCTCCGCGAACCATCCTGTCCCGAAAACCTCCTGCAGATCCCCGCAGGACACGGCAGTAAGCTTGGAGTCATCGAACATGCTCCCCTCCTTGTATCCCCTCTTGTTCAGTATGGGGAAGTTGGAGAAGGTTTTCAGCATGAACATGGTGTCCTGAGTCTCGTATTCGCTCTGGAGGTTGCTGGAGGTCATGCTCTGGTATGTCATCAGGAAGAGCCCCACCAGCACTATCACTATGAGAACGAAAAATGTGAGGAAGAAATACTCCAGTATCTGAGCCTGTCCTTTAATCACAGCCCTCCCTCCTCACGTCCGCATATTCCTCTGATGCGTCAGCCAGCGCCTGCCCGAGAAGGTCCATTGACCCTTCCGAGCGGTAGTCCTTGGAGGCGAGCGTCTCTACCGTCTCCAGCGCCGCGGAAAAACCGTCGTATTCCCCCGCGCAATACGTCCCCATGTGTTCCCTGAGTATGGACATCTCGTCGATCTTGAGCCCCGCGGCGAACTCCAGCTCGCTGAGGAACTTCTCATTGGTGTAATTGTAGGATTCCTCGCCCCCGAAGAAGAACGACACAACATCCAGCGGATGGTCGTAGAAGTACCTCTTCGTATCATCGGACGTGTCTGAATATATGTAGCCGCTGCTGCCGTCCCGGGGAACTACCAGAAGCCCATCGGTCACGAAGAAGTGGTCAGCTATGGTTATCCTCCCGTCGAAATTCCTCATCTCTCCGCATGCGGTGAGATTGTCGTAACCCCCTGAAGAAAAGGCGGGTATTATTCTCTCGGAGACCTTGTCTACCTCCCACGTCCTGTCCACGAAGGGCTGTCCGTCCCTGCACCCGAATCCGAAAACCACCTCGGTCTCAATGTTCTCTGTGGAGGGGAAGGCATCAACTATGTCCCTGGCGGTGTCCCAGACCGCCCCGCTGGCGTTCACCGGGCTTATCAGGACGTTCATGCCCGGGAAGACCTCCACGTAGTAGAATGTATGCCATCCCAGGTCTATCTCGTTCCTGTATATCCCCACATTGTCCCCCTTCATCAGGAGGACGGTTATGGGGTCGAGCGTCAGGGAGGTTATGGCGCTTATTATGTCCGGGGGGCGGTACCTGATTATGACATCGTCGGAATTCGGTATGCTGTAATCCGCTGGTATCCCCGTTGTGTATACATCATTTACAACCTTCCTCATCCCCACCAGAACGGCCGCCTGCTGGCTGGAGGACCCTATATCAGTATAAGAGTAGGAGAACCTGAGTATTATGACCAGGACAAAGACTGAGAATACTATCCCGAATATTATCTTGAAAAGCTGGAAAACGCTGATCATGTCTATCCTTCATCAATTCTAACGGACACGTGATCCCCCTCGTTCATCAGGATGAGCCTGGTCGGGGAGCTGACGCAGAAGTTCTCCCTCCTGTAAGGCACAAGGTGATCGATTTTCTTGCCCTCCTTGTACATGCCCCCGCTGTCCAGTATGAGAACGTTGTTCTCGTAGGAGGTCACCATCTTCCTGAGTATCTCGCTGTCCGGCCACCCGCCGTCCGGGTTGGCGGAGGGGTTGTCTGTGTCCACGAAGCACAGCTTCCCCGAGCCCGAGGACATGGAAACCGTGAAGCTTCTGGAAGACTCGTAGGCCATGTTGTAGATCTCGCTGGTGGTGCTGTCTATGCTCAGTATCTGCTGCATAAGACCCGCATCCGACTGTATCCCCATGTATTCTCCTATGTAGGTGTAGCCGAAATACAGGACGAATCCTATGATTATAATCGAGAATATCATCCCGAAGACCATGCCCACGTTCATTCCTCACACCCCTGTAGATAGTTAGCGCTGGAATAATAAAAAATAAAGAGGGGCTCGTGTTAACCTCTTATGGTGATCGTGAGTGGCTGCTGACTCGCCCAGAGGTTGTTGCTGCTGGAATCGCATGAAAGGCTTGAAGGACTGCTGTCCCAGTGGCACACGATTACATCAAATATATAGTTTCCCTCCGGAGCATCGTTCGGAACGTTTATGGTTATGTCTCTGTAAACCACGTCATTCGATTTTGCGAATGCTGCAGTCTCCGGGACCGTTATCCAATCTTCAGCCATTGCTTTTGCATTTGAAACAGGAGAATCTGCTGCAGCACATTCCACGTCCACGTAGAACCATTTATTATTCGCATCGGGGTCATTGTTCTTGACGCCCGCCGAGAGAACCAGAGTCTTCCCTCTCTCCATGTCCTGCCTTTTCGGCCAGATGGCGAAGTTGCTCCTGGTCTGTTTGAAAGTATCTGAAAGCTCGTTCCTTGCCTGCTGGGTGAGATCTATGGTCAAACCACCCACGTTCTCCATCATCCCCCTGAGCCACACGATGGCGAGGGAAAGGAGAACCACGGCGAAAACCACCGCAATGATGAACCCCAAGCTCATCTGCATTGCTGCTTTTCTTTCCATGGTATATAATTCGGCGAGCCCATATAAATCATTTACCGGCCCGGAAATACGTATATATCTCCCGGTGAAATAAGATTAACATGGCGCAGAAGGTTCTCGGCGGCCAGAACATCGACATAATAGTGGATTCCAGGGAATCGGGAAACCACGTCCATTCCTACCTTTCCGGCATGGAAGATGTCAACGTGATAAGGAAGCAGCTCAAGGTCGCCGATTACATCTGCTCGGACAGGGTGGGTGTGGAGAGGAAGACCATACCCGATTTTCTGAGGTCGATAACCGACCAGAGGATGTTCAGCCAGGTCTGCGACCTTTCCGACTCTTTCGCGAATCCGGTGATGGTAATGGAGGGGAACCCCGAACTGCTTTTCCTGGAGACCGAAGTCCACCCGAACACCATCAGGGGCGTTCTTTCCTCGATAGCCATAGACCACAGGGTTCCCATAATCTGGACCAGGAATCCCAGGGAGACCGCCATGCAGATATTCTGGATGGCCAGGAGGGAGCAGGTCAAGGAGCGGAAAGGAATATCCATACGATGCTCAAGGAAGGGCATGGAGCCCCACCAGAAGCAGGAGTTCCTTGTGGCAGGCCTCCCCTTCGTCAACAATGTGCTCTGCCGGCGGCTGCTGAAGAAATTCAAGACCCCGAAAAGGGTTTTTTCTGCCAGCGCGGAGAAGCTCATGAAGGTGGAGGGAATAGGTAAGGAGAAGTCCAAGAGGCTCTGGGAGCTGCTCAATTCAGAGTACCAAGAATCTAAGAAAGACCGGTGAGATAGGAGTAAACACACTGGGGGATCTTCTCGCTGTAACCGCCCTCCAGAACCGAGAAAGAGGGCATTCCCAGCCCCCTTATCATCTCCCCTATCTTTTTGTACGTGCCTACGTCCAGGTTCAGGCCCGCGAGGGGGTCGTCTTTGAAGGTGTCGAAGCCCACGGAAACCCCTATCAGATCGGGGCTGAATTTCCCTATCATCTCGATGGCCTCCTTCAGCTTTTCGAGGTATTCCCCCTCCGAGGTTCCCCGCTCAAGAGGGAAATTGAAAATGTTTTCCCTGGACTCCCTGCCCGTTCCCGGGTATATGAACCCGAACTGGTGGAGAGACGTGTAAAGGACGTTCTTCTTCCCCATGAAAATGGACTCCGAGCCGTTGCCGTGATGGACGTCTATGTCGAGAACCGCGACCTTCCCGATCTTCTCCAGGGCCCTGCTGACCGCGACGGCCATATTGTTGAAATAGCAGAAGCCCCCGTAATTGTCACGGGATGCGTGATGACCCGGAGGCCTCATCAGGGAGAAGGCGTTCTCCCCGTCAAGGGCTATTTTCATAGCCATGAGAGCCCCGCCCGCGGAAAGCCGGGCATAATGATATATCCCCGGCATGGCAGGGGTCTCGAAATCCATGAAATCCTCTTTCTTTATCCTCTCCACCATCTCCCCGGAATGTACCAGAAGGAGGTCGCCCTCGCTGCACGGCTCCGGCCTGGTGAACCGGAATCCCTTATGTTTAAGGAATTCCTGTATCCTTTTCACCCTTTCGGGGGATTCCGGATGGCCGCCGAATTTATATTCGAGGCATTCCCCGGAAAACACGATCTTCATGAAGAATCTATTTTAAATTCTGTTTTCAGTATTCATAAATATGAATCATATGAATCCAAGGCAGGTCATAAACGGATATTACGGCAGGGAGGAAATACAGAAGGCCATGATAGCATTCGGGAAGGACAGGGAAGTGGTCGGTGTTTACCGATCGGGAAGCTTCTCCAAGAGGCCCAACGTGATAGTCTATCCTAAGGAGATAATGGCCATGGTCAAGACCGGTATAATGGAGTTCCACAGCTCCGTCGAACGATGGAAGCAGCCCATGGGAATCAGGGAGGACAACCAGGATTCCCTCCGGAAGGGGTGGGACCTGATTTTTGACGTGGACTGCTCGGTGATGGATCACGGCAGGATCGCCAGCGAAATACTGATATGGGCCCTCAAGAAGCACGGAATAAAGAACATATCGGTGAAATTCACCGGCGGGACGGGATTCCACATAGGGGTTCCCTGGGAATCGATGCCCAAAACAGTGGATTACAGGCCCGGAGCGGAGCAGTACCCCGGTCTCGCCAGGGACATCGCCAGATACATCAGGGAATATGCAAGGGACCGGATGGAGAAGGTCTTCCTGGACAAGTACGGCCTGGAGTCCGACAAGGGGCTGAAATCCCTGGCCAGCCAGATAAACAAGCCGACGGAAAGGCTCCAGACCAAGGACGGCATAGACCCCTACCAGATAGCCGACATAGATCCCATACTCATCTCCCCGAGACATCTTTTCCGTATGCCATATTCCCTGAACAGGAAGAGCCTGCTCGTGTCGCTCCCCTTCAAGGTATCCGAGCTGCACGGTTTCAAAAGGGAAATGGCGAGGCCCGAAAAGGTAAAGCCGGATATTGGGTTTCTGGAGGGGGGCGAGGAGGGCGAGGCGGAACTTCTGATAGCGGAGTCGACGGACTGGAAATCCATGAGGAGGAAGAAAAAGAAAAAGTCCGGGAGGATAGTTTCTGTGAAGGGGGAAATCCAGGAATCGATGTTTCCGCCCTGCATAAAGAACATAAACAAGGGCCTCAGGGACGGGAGGAAAAGGTCGCTGTTCATACTCATCAATTTCCTCAGAACCATGAACTGGAGATGGGAAAAGATAAAGAAATACGCAGAGGACTGGAACTCGAAGAACAAGCCTCCCCTCCACGAGAACTACCTGAGGGCCCAGCTCAGATGGCACTCCTCCCGCAAGGAGAAGATCCCCCCTCCCAACTGCGAGGCCCAGGGGAAGTACATCGACATGGGGATATGCGAGCCCGACAACATCTGCGGAGGGGAGTCGAGGAGCATAAAGAACCCGGTCAATTATTCCAAGAAGCTTTATTTCAGAAAGAAGCCGAAAAATGGCAAGAAGCGTCGGAAGAGGAAAAGGAAGGATCCCATGGATTACCCCGTGGCCAAGCCCTGAAATGGCCCGGAACGAATTTAAATCATTTTTGTTAAATATCCGTCTTATGAGCAACTCTGACGACGAAAATGTTACGGGACCATTCTATGACGTTTCGGTGAGGATATCGCTATCTGATCCTGTCAAAATAGGAACTGGTAACAAAGCCGAAATCCCCAAGAAATCGAGAAAGAAGATCAGGGAATCGACAAGAAGCTACACCAGGAAATTCGGGATAGAAGGCCTCTCATGCTCCAATGTATCAGTTCTCGCCGAAAAGATGAAAATCGATTTGAAATTCGAAAGGGTGAAAGAAAGCGACTTGCATTCGAATCAACACTCATTTCTGGAATATTTCTCCGGGCTGACCAGGGGGAAAATGATAACCGGAGAAACCGAATATATTGCTCCGTATGAATTCAAAAGCCATTCCCTGAAAACAAAGAGGGGAAACCCCTATATAATAAAGAAGAAATGAAAATCTCATTCACTGGCTTCCCAGTATTTCCCGTCCAGAAGGAATGACCACTGACTGTCTATCCACTTCTGTATTTCCTTCACGTCCTTCTCTCCCAGATGCCTGAACCTTTTCTGGGGTTTGAAATACTCCCCGATCGGCCTGAGGTTCCCCGGATTATGGGTCAGGTTGAAATGCCCGTGGTCCACTTCGTACAACGGCCATGCCCCGGTCTTCACCGCCAGCTTCCCGAGCTCCACGGTCTTGCCCGGGTCAAATCCCCAGCCGGTGGGGCAGGGGCACAGGAGGTCGATGAAGGCGGGCTGGTTCTCCCTGGCCTTCCTCAGCTTGTTCATGAAATCGATGGGGAAGCCCACCGAAGCGGTCGCCACGTAGTCGACACCCTGGGAGGCGAGCATCTTCACTATGGGTTTACGGTGGTATGTATTTCCCCAGTGGACATGCTTACCCGTGGGCGTGGTCGTGGTGGATGCGCCGAAGGGGGTGGCGGAAGACCTCTGGACACCGGTGTTCCCGAAGCTCTGATTGTTGTAACAGACGTATATGAATTTGTCCCCTCTCGAAAGCGCGCCGCAAAGGGACTGGAATCCTATGTCGTAGGTGGCCCCGTCCCCGGCATAAATCAGAATGGTCGCCCTCTTGTCCTTTTTCAGCTGTTTCAGGGCAGAATAAATGCCGGTGGCGCTGGCTCCCGCGTTCTCTATGGCATTGTGTATCCAGGGAACCGCGGTGGGCATGTAAGGATACGTCACGTAGAGAGTCATGCATCCGGAGGCGTTGACTATTATGGTCTCCTTCCCAAGCGCCATCAGGGCGAACTTGAGTCCCAGAGAAGCGGGGCATCCGCCGCAGAGGGGACCGCCCCCAACGGTCAGCTTCTGGTCCGGGATGTCCTTCAAGGTCCTGATTTTCTCCATGAAGATAATTTGTTCTCCCGGCTTAAATTAGTGACCAGTTTTCAGTTTTCCCAGCTCATGCGGCTTGGAAATCCCCTTCTCCGTTATTATTCCGGATATGTATTCGGCAGGCGTGACGTCGAATGCGGGGTTCTTGGCCTTCGACCCTTCCGGGGCTATACTAATGCTCTGCATCTTGCCCTGCCCGTCCCTCCCGAACATTCGGAGGACCTCGCCTTCGTCTCTCTCCTCGATAGGGATCTGCTTCCCGCCGGGGCATTTCCAATCGATGGTCGTGGTCGGGGCAGCCACATAGAAGGGAATGCCGTTTTCCCTGGCAACGACCGCCTTCTCATATGTGCCTATCTTGTTGGCCACGTCCCCGTTCGCCGCAATCCTGTCGGCCCCGACTATGGCGACGTCTATCTTACCCGTCCCCATGTAATGGCCCGCGGCGTTGTCCGCGATTACGGCGTGAGGTATGCCCTCGTTAATGAGCTCCCATGCGGTCAGCCTAGCCCCCTGGCAGCGCGGCCGGGTCTCGTCCACGAAGACGAACATCCTTTTTCCCTTCCTTTTCGCGCAGTAAACGGGGGACAATGCAGTACCCCAGTCGACGAAGGCCAGCCAGCCCGCGTTGCAGTGAGTGAGTACGGCGGAAGATTCCCCGATCAGCATGCTCCCGTGCTCTCCGATCTTCCTGCAGGATTCGGCATCCTGGTCAGCGAATTCATTGGCTCTCTTCAAGGCCATTTCCCTGACCTCACCCATGCCTTTCAGGTTCCTGATACCTTCCAGAACGTAATCGATTCCTGAGAAAAGGTTCTGGGCGGTCGGCCTGGTGCCCTTCAGGGACTCTGCCGCCTTTCTGATGTCTTCCCGGTCATCGGCGTGGGCGGCCGCCAAGGCCATGCCGAATGCGCCCGCCGCTCCTATGGCTCCGGCGCCCCTGACCGTCATATTGCTTATCGCTTCCGCTACTTCACTGCAGGTACCAAGGGAAACCACCTCGAATCTGTGGGGCAGAATGGGCTGGTTTATCATCTTCACCTTCCCGTTATCCATCCACACAGTCCTGTACGGTGTTCCTTTAACAAGCATGATTATCTTAAGGGGAGGATATTAAAAAATTCACGCTCTAGACCATCAGAACTATATAAGTGAACATGAGAATGACCGCGAAAACCGTGGGGAGGGCGCCTGCCTTTATCATCTCCCTCGTCTTCACCTTCCCCACGCCATGCACTATCGCGTTCGGGGCGGTCCCGGGGGGCATCAGGAAGGTCATGGAAACCCCCAGTATGACCGGGACCACCATCACGGTGGCGGGAATCCCCAGGGGTCCCGATAGCCCGATGAGGACCGGGGTCATCATGGCTGCAGTCGCCGTGTTCTGTATGAACTGGGTGATCGCCAGGGAGAACAGAACGAAGGAAAAGGCGATGAGAACGGGGCTGGTGAAACCGGTGATCGCGAGGAAGCTGTCCGCCATCCATCCGGCCGCCCCGGTGACCTCCAGGGAATGCCCCAGGGAAACCGCCCCCGCTATTAGGAATATGGTCCCCCAGTGGGTCCTCTTCTCGAAATACTTCCACCCGTAAACGAAAAGTAACATCAGGATTCCTGCGAAAAGCCCCACCGCGACCGCGGGTATGTTATGAATCGGGGAGGTTAACCAGAGAAGAATCGTCAGGATTATTATGGAAGCGGTCACCTTCTCCTCCTTACTGACAGGCCCGAGGTCCTCGACTAGGTGGCTACGGATCCTCACGTGCTTCGGGCGGAAATAGATGACGAAGGAGACATAAAGCATCACAAGCATCATCAGAGTGAAGGGGAGAGCGGCCACCATCCACTCGAAAAATCCCCAGCCGAGGGCCTCGACCGCGATCATGTTCGGCGGCGTGCCCACCAGAAGACCTGCTCCACCTATGTTTGCCGCGTAGGCTATGCCGAGAAGCAGGCATTCCTTGTTCATCCGAACCCGGTGCATTATGTGTATGGCTATGGGCACCATGAGCAGGGTTGTGGTGGTGTTTGATATTATCATGGACAGGAAGGCGGTGATTATTATCAGCCCGATGAAAACCGAATTCTCGGAACGGGACTTCCGGAGTATGGCGAACGCTATCCTCCTGTCCAGGCCGGATTTCATCAGCCCCGCTGAGAGGAAGAATCCCGTTATTATTATGAACACCACCGAGCTCCCGAAACCGTACAGCGCATCCGGAAGCCCGACTGAGCCGGAAACGGCCAGGAGCATCACGGAGAGAAAGGCGGTGACCGGGAGAGGTATCATCTCAGTCGCCCACAGGTAAACGGTCGCCAGGAATATCATGACCGCTGTGAAGCCCTGCACTCCCAGGCCGGCGGGGAGGAGGCCTGCCGTAAGGATCCATGAATAGAAAATTACGATAAAGAGAAGGGGTGCTGCCTTCCAGAATTCCCCTGTATCCCGCATATAGATATTTTGTCTCGTCTTCTTATTAAGCCCAGCAGGTATCCCACCATGGGCATTTCCCTACCCTGTTTTTGGAGCTCTTTATGCAGCAGTCCTTGCAGATGATTACCTTGGCTTTCATGCAGTAGGAAAGGCTTCTCCACCTCGCGCCGCAGACAGAACATCCGACTTTCGAACTCAGAACAACACCTTCATTCTCAAGAGAAATAGTTGGTTGCTCTTTCTATAAAAAGATATGTGTGGTGGAGCGAATCTGACAGAAAGTATCTATTTCTTCTTTATCTTTTCCAGCCGCACGCTGCCGCATTTGGGGCAGACTTTGGTCACCGGCTCCATTATCACCGGCTTGCCCTCCCACCCGCACTGGAGACACCTGAATTTGGCCATAATTCTATTTGGTTTCCGGACTTTTAAATTAAAAACCGAAAATAATTCCATGGGAATTTCCGGTGAAATCGAAAAATGGATGAAATCCCGGGTCAGGGAAGCAGGCGCCAATGGGATAGTCGTGGGGATGAGCGGGGGACTGGATTCCTCCGTGGTGGCTGCTCTGTCCAGCAGGGCGGCGAAGACCCTCGGAATTATGATTCCATGTGAATCCGATTCCCTCGACACGGAGCATGCAGAGGAGGTCACCAAGAAATTCGGAATAGAAACCAGGGTAATCGACATCGGCCCCGTTTATGATGGCCTTCTGAAAGAGCTCCCGGAAGCCGGAAAAAAGGCTAAGGGAAACCTGAAGTCGAGGCTGAGGACGGGGATAGTTTACTATTTCGCCAACAGGGGAAATCTCCTCGTGGCGGGTACAAGCAACAAGTGCGAGCTGATTACCGGCTATGTGACGAAGCACGGAGACACCGGCGCCGACATGGAGCCCCTGGGAGGGCTCTTGAAATCCGAGGTCAGGGAGATCGCAAAGGAGATAGGTATACCGGATTCCATAGTGAAAAAGGAGCCGTCCGCCGGACTGTGGAAGGGGCAGACCGACGAGGGCGAACTGGGCATTTCTTATGATGAACTGGAGAGGGTAATAAGGGCCATCGAAAATGATGATACCAGAAGCGTGAAGAAAGGATTAGCGGAGAGGGTCATGGAGATGATCGAAAAATCCGGGCATAAGAGGGAACCCCCTCCAATATTCCGGAGTGGTGAATGATCATGGATAAGGATTATATCAAACGGATCGTGGAAAAGGCGCTCGAAGAAGATGTGGGGGAGGGGGACGTGACGACGAACTCAACCGTACCCGAGGAAAGAACTGCAAAGGCAGTCATATATTCCAAGGAAAGGGGGATTATATGCGGTCTGGAAGTCGCCGAAATGGTTTTCATATCACTGGATCCCGGCGTGAAATTCAGAAAACTCGCCGAGGACGGGGATTCAGTGGAAAAGAACCAGGACGTGGCTGAGATCGAAGGAAAGGCGAGAGCCCTGCTCACCGGGGAGAGGACCGCCTTGAACTTCCTCCAGCGGCTTTCGGGCATATCCACCAC
Organism: uncultured archaeon; assembly: GCA_964441265.1. Classification (GTDB taxonomy): domain Archaea; phylum Aenigmatarchaeota; class Aenigmatarchaeia; order QMZP01; family QMZT01; genus JAFGDH01. The sequence continues at coordinate 15,280 of CAYYKJ010000008.1, read as the reverse complement.
TGCGAAGAGATATGCGGATGCCGTAAAGCCCCACAAGGTCAGAATACTGGACACCAGGAAAACCACGCCCGGGCTGAGGAAGCTGGAAAAATATGCGGTGAAAATGGGCGGATGCTCCAACCACCGGATGGGTTTGTATGATGCGGTGCTCATAAAGGACAACCATACAGAGATCGCGGGCCTAAAGGAGGCCGTGGAGAGGGCCCGGAAGACCGGAAAAGTTGTGGAGGTCGAGGTGGAGAGCACAGGACAGGCAAGGGAGGCCGTTTCCGCAGGCGCGGACGTGATAATGCTCGACAACATGTCTCCCGGAGAGGCAAAAGAAGCGGTGAAGGCCGTGAAGGGGAGGGCAAAAACGGAGATCTCCGGGGGGATTTCCCTGGAGAACATACGGGAATACGCAGAAACCGGAACGGACTGGATTTCGGTGGGAAGGCTCACGCATTCTGTGAGGGCTCTGGACCTTGCGATGAGAACTATCCTATAGAAACCTATTCCAGATGCAGCTCCACGACGTCCCTGTCCCGGAGCTTCTTGGAGGGGGAGACCCTCTGGCCGTCAAACCTTGCCGAAGGCCCCCACAGGCGGGCGAACTCCGCCTTCCATTCCCTGTGAATCCTCCTGGCGACATCCGATACGGTACAGCCATTATTCATTATAAGTGGTTCGTCCATATCGGGATCCTTTCCTATCTTCTTCATGTAAACCCTCATCAGGCCGAGCCTCTTCCATACCTCCCTCTTGAACTCGTCCAGATTTTCCCCCGTCTTCGCGGATACGGGAAGCCATCCCATCTTTATGATACCTTCGATCTCCGGGGGGGCCATCCTGTCCATCTTGTTGAAGACCACCAAGGAGGGGACGTACACCCTGTTCCTGCAGAGGGAATCTATGAACCTGTCCGGGGAGGCATCCTCCCTCAGAAGAACCTCGGCGTTGTGTATGCCGTATTCCCCCATTATGTCCTTTATCATGCGTTGATCCATCATGGTGAGCCTGACCGTGCTCCCTATTTTTATCCCGCCGGAGGAGCTCTTTTTTATGATCACCTTCGGTTTTTCCGTATCCAGCCGGAAGCCGGCTCCGTAAAGCTCCTTCCTCACGACCTCTACCTGTTCCTTCCGGTCGGCCATTATAACTATCAGGTCCGCGTTTCTCACCACGGACATTATCTCCTTCCCCCTGCCCTTGCCGGAGGAGGCCCCCATTATGACGCCCGGAATGTCCAGAACCTGTATGTTGGCGGAGTTGTATTCAAGAACGCCCGGAATCACGTCGAGGGTGGTGAAATCATAATGGCCCACCTTGGACTCGACGTTGGTTATGCTGTTTATTAACGTGGACTTTCCGACAGACGGAGAGCCCATGAGCACCACGGTCGCGTCACCGGTCTTCTTTACGGAATACTGCTTACCTCCCACGCCGGTGCCTCTCCCTTTCTCCTTCTCCTCCCTGAGCCTGGCCAGCTTCGCCTTGAGCTTGCCTATGTGATACTGGGTGTGCTTATTGTACTTGGTGTTCCTTATCTCCTCTTCCAGCGATTTTATTTCGTTATGCTCCGGCATGTAAATCTCCGTTGGACATCATTAAGTCTTATTTATTGAAAATCATAAATAATTATCAGGGGTGCGCATGGCTCTTCCTTTGCTCTTTGACATAGGTATAATAATAGTTTTGTCTGCCTTTCTGGCGTATCTGGCCAAGATGCTCAGGCAGCCGATAATAGTAGCGTATGTCATAGCGGGACTGATAATAGGTCCGGTGGGTCTGGGTTTCATCACCAACGTCGAGAATATAAACTTCCTTTCCGAACTGGGAATCGTCTTCCTTTTGTTTTCCGTGGGCCTGGAAATAGACTTCAGGAAGTTCAAGAACGTGGGCTTCGCCGCCATGGCGGGCGGTTCCATACAGGTAGTCATAAGCTTCCTTCTGGGAATACTTATTTCGATTTTCTTCGGATTCGAGATGATGCCGGGGGTTTACCTGGGGCTGCTGGTCGCCTTCTCCTCCACCATGATAGTGACCAAGAGCATGGTGGACAGAAACGAGATAAGCACCCTCCACGGGAGGATAATGCTCGGCGTGCTCCTGCTCCAGGACATAGTGGCCGTGGTCGCGCTTCCCATGCTCAGCAACGCGGGCAGCCTGCTTTCTTTCGAGTTCGTGGGATCCATAATAATGAAGGGAATCGGGCTCTTCGCCATGGCCATAATACTAAACAAATTCTTCTTTCCCAGGGTGCTGGATTACGCGGCACAGAGGCATGAGATATTTTTCATAACCGCCATCGCAAACTGCTTCTTCTTCATAGGTGCCGCCTACGTGCTGGAGTTCTCCATAGCCATCGGCGGTTTCATCGCGGGGCTCTCCATGGCCAACTTCCCCTACAACATAGAGATAGAGGGCGAGACCCATTCCCTCAGGGACTTCTTTTCAATAATATTCTTCTCCACGCTGGGGATGCAGCTAAACGTGTGGATAATACAGAGCAATCTCCAGCTTTTCCTAGTGCTCTTGTTGGCAGTGCTCCTGATAAAGCCCGTCATATTCGTGCTGATATACATGTTCATGGGATACGGGGGGAGGACCTCCAGCTACATAGGTCTGGGGCTCGGTCAGGCAAGCGAATTCGTGTTCATAATAGCCGCCGGGGGGCTGAAGCTCGGCAACATGTCCCAGGACTTCTACTCCCTGCTGATAAGCATCGTCGTGGTCTCCATAATCATCACCCCGTACATCATGAAATCCAGGGACAAGCTTTACGAAGAGCTTTCCAGGATACACCTGCCCTTCATACACAGGAGGAAATGGACCAACCCCAAGAGCATACACAAAATAGAGAACCCGCCGGAAAAGGAGATGAAGAACCACATAATCGTTTTCGGGGCCCACAGGATGGGCCAGAGGGTGGTGGAATACCTAAAGGAAAAGGAGCAGAAATTCATAGTGGTCGAGAGGGACCCGGAACTGGTCAAATACCTCGGGAGGAGGGGGGTGTACTGCGTTTACGGGGACGCCAACAACGAGGACATCCTCAAGAAGGTCTCGCTAAGCGATTCCAAGCTGGTGATACTGACCATCCCCTACGCCGACATATCATCCTTCGTCATAAGGAAGGCGAAGAGATACAACGAGAGAGTGAAGATACTGGCCCGGGCGCACTCTGAGATAGACTCGGAAAGGCTCTACAAGGCCGGGGCGGACGTGGTGATAATACCTGAATTCGTCTCCGCGGAGAAGATCGTAAAGAAGATCGATCACTTCCTGCACGGGAGGGGTCTGTGATGGACCTGACCTCTCTGACCAGGGGGATTCTGAAGAACCACGGGATCAGCCCGGACACCGGAATGGACCAGCACTTCATGATAAACCGGAAACTGCTGGAAAGGATCGTCAGCGCCGCGGACATAAAGAAGGGGGAGAAGGTCATAGAGATAGGTCCGGGAACCGGAAACCTGACCAGGATGCTGGCAAAGGAGACAGAAAACCTGGTGGTCATAGAGAAAGACCCGAAACTGTGCTCGCTGCTGAGGTCCCTGTTCACCGGAAAGAAGATAAGGATAGTCAGGGGGAACGCCCTGGAATACCTGAAGGACAACGAATTCGACAAGATGGTCAGCAACATACCTTACGCCATATCCGAGCCGCTCACGGGACTGCTCACCAGGAAGGATTTCCACACCGCCGTACTCACCGTACCCGACGGATTTTACAGGCGCATCAGCGAGGAGAAATCCATGCTCTCCCTTAAGGTGAGATGCTTCTTCGAAACCGAGATGATATGCGGCGTCCAGAGGAAGAACTTCTTCCCGGTCCCCGAAACCGACTCCGTGCTGGTGAAAATCAGGAAGCTGGGAATCGGGGACTACAGGGAGATGCCCATGGAGTTCCTCCTGAAGGAGATCATGCTCCAGAGAAAAAAGAAGCTCAGGAACGCGCTCATGGAATCCCTCATAAATCTCAGGTCCCTCCAGGATTCCCCCATCACCAAGAACCAGTCGAGAAAACTCATGTCCAGCATGGGGCTGGAAAGGGGCCTGCTCGGGAAAAGAGTCCTTCAAATGGACTTCGGGGATTTCAGTTACCTGGAAAGAAAGACGGATTTCGTGTTCTGAGTCATCCCTTGAAATATGCCTCTTCAGAGGGGTTTATGCTCACTCCCTTGCCGGTGATCTTGTAGGGATGGAGCTTGTTGGAATGGGAGGAGCACTTCATCTTCCACACCTGAACCCCCCGGTTGAACGCCAGGTTGTTCCTCTCGTAATAAAGGACCACCACGCTGTCCGCCACGAACTCCTCCACGCCGTGCCTGGATATGCCCCTGCTTCCGGGAACTATCTCGGAAACCATTATTGTTGTGCATTCCAGGTTGCGGAGTATGGTGGAGAGGTTGAATATCATCCTTCTCAATTCCGCTTTGTCCCTGACGTAAAGACCCAGGGCGGAGACGGAATCAATGACCACCCTCCGGGTCCCCATGTCCCTTATTTTTGATTCCATGAGGTCGAATATCTCCTCCACGTGATAGGGGTCGTATTTCAGAAAGTCGAACTTGCCCGCCTTCTCGAATTCCCCGAACTTCCACCCGAACTCATTGGCGGATTTCCTTATGCTGTCCGGGGTCTCCTCGAATGAGAGGAAAAGCCCGTTCTCGTTGGCGTTCCTCAGGCCCTCGTACACGTACTGCGTGCACATGGTAGTCTTGCCCGTTCCCGGGGATCCCGAAAGGAGCACTATCTGCCCTTCGGGGATGCCTCCCCCGGTTATCTCGTCAAGACCCGGTATACCGGACTTAAGCCTCTTTATCAGATAATCACCCCAATCACCAGTGTTAAATTATTCTCGCCGTCCTTTTTATGCTTTCCAAGCGGTCACCGCTCACACAAGACTAACGAAAAGCACCGCCACCATTATGGCCCCCACCGCCAGCATGACCAATATGGTTTTCGCCGAGCGGAAGAAGAACTTCGCCAGAAAGAGCAGCACGATGCCTATTATCACCACAGAAAAGAGGAACGGGAAAAATCCGCCGGACTGGGATATACCGAACATGGCGCTGAAGAAGTCCCGGAACAGCCCGAAAAGGGACTGGAGCGTGCCTATGGTGTTCTCCAGGAGAACCGAAATCATCTCTATTAGTATGCCCAGGGGTGATTCTGCCATGATATCACTTCAGCCAATTATCAAGCCTCGATCCCTTCTTTTTCTTCGCTTTCTCCATCTTTTCCAGGGTGGAATCTATCCTGTTTTCCGAGAAGTCATGATCGATCAGGAACCCCCTGACCTTTTCCCAGTCAGGGCTGTTTGTCTTTATCTCGGACCTATCCGCGGGCGGGTTCATGAAGAAATCATATATCTTCTCCGGGGATATGTCGAATTTCCAGTCCACGTCCTCCATGACCTTCCCTAGATCACCCTTCTCCTTCACCAGCTTGAGGGCATTCTTGGGCCCTGTTCCCTTTATGCCCCCGGGATTGTAATCCGTCCCTATGAGGATTCCCATGATGACCAGCTGCTCCCTGGAGACCCCCAGGGAGGATAGCACCCTGTCGAGCTCTATTATCTCCGGTTTCACGTCCACGTAGGACTGCTTTCCGGGCAGCTTCCTCTTGCCGGTTATGGAGAGATTCCTCACCAGGCGGGGGGATCCGAACAGGAGGGAATCCCAGTCCTGGCTGGCCCCGGACCAGACATCCGAGGTCCTGACCATATCAGCCATCTGGGCCTCCCCTTCCGAGGGGGCCTGGACCACGCCCACCCCCATGGCGGAAACGAGCTCCTTTATTTCATCTATCATGTCTTCGGTGATCCTCGAGGAGGCCTGCGCGTAGAGCCTTATCTTTTCCCTGTCGCCTTCCCTCCTGGCCTTTTCCAGCTTTTCCCTGGCATCCTCCCTTATCTGCTTCCTGGAGTCCACCGTCCTCTTCTTGAATGAAGGGGGCTTACCGTCGAATACGTATATGGGGGTTACTCCCGCCTCCAGGAGCTTGGCTGTCCTGTAGAAGAATCCCGAATGGGCGGAGGTTATCCTCCCCATGGAGTCCTTGAGGGGCTCTCCGGTGAACCTATTCCTTATTATGGAAAGGAACTGGTAAGCCCAATTGTAGGCGTCTATCGCTATCTTCCTTCCCATCAACTCGGAAAGTTCGCAGTTCCTGCTCTCCGCTATGTCCGTGATCTGTACGCCCATTATTTCACCGAATCAGCAGGTCGCGTGGATTATCGCCACGGCCCTCTTTCCTTCCTTCTGGAAGGCGTTGAACATCTCGATCGCTTTCGGGGAAAGGTCCGAAAATAGCTCTATCCCCATCTCCTCCGCCAGGGACTTCGTGGCATCTGAAATCTTCAGCACCCCGTCCGTACCGGTTCCCACTACCACTATCTCCGGCTTCCTGGCGGCGATCTTGGAGAACTCCTCCGTATCAAGGGAATGTGACTTCTCCCTGTATTCGGTCCTTCCGTCCCACCAGACGGTCATGTCCGAATAATATGCCTTGCCGTCTATGGTTATCTCGCCGAATTTCATTGAGTCTATCTTTACCATGAATATATCTTGTTGACCCGGAATAAAATTCTTTTACACTGATATGCTTCCTTCCTTCACACCATTGCTCCCGGAATCGTACGTCCATCCGGTCTTGGAAATATCCCCCACGGTGAAGGTGAATGTCCCTGAAGGATTGGTCGCCCAGTTAGAATATACCCTGGCCTTTCCTTCCGAGTTCGTCCAGGCCGCGTCCTCGTCCTGCGTCAGGCCGGACCAGCTCCCTCTCACTATCGCCTTTTCCACCGGCTCGCCCAGCGCATCGACCACCTCCACTTCGGCGACGGCCCGGCCCCTTTCCAGATATGGAGGCCATCTCAGGCTGTAAAAAAGCGTTGACATCCATATGGATTTAACGTGCATCACGTTCGGCTGGCACATGGGGTCGTATACGCACTCCAGGTAACACCCCCTCTCGCTGCATACGCCCTCCGCTCCGTTAAGAAGCATGCACTTGGACTGAACGGGCGTATAAGTACCGAACTCGCCGGCAGCGCATTCGCCCGCTCCGCATCCGTCCTCCGGGCATTCCGGGAGCGGGCAGAGATCATCGTCGGGCAGGCAGGAAGGGGGCTGTCCGGGCTCGCATACCATGACACCGCAGCCCATGCATGGGTCGGGGCATCCGTTGCAGTCCTCCCCGAAGGTCAGGGGGCACTGGTCCAAGGAATCCATCACGCCATCATCGTCATCGTCCGGGTCGCATTCCCGGTCGTACTCGCAATCCGGGACGCATTCTCCCTCACATGCTCCCTGCGCGCAGGTCTGCTGCTGATTTTCCGGATAGGATCCGTACTCGTCCTCACTGCATATCCCTGCGCCGCACCCGTCCTCCTGCTCGCAGATTATCTCCCCGCAGGCATTGCCGCAGGACCCGCAATTGTTCTGGTCATTATCAAGGTCGGTCTCGCACCCGTTTTCCCAGTCGCTGTCGCAGTTCCCGAATCCGGGATCGCAAACGAAGGAGCACTCCCCGCCGCCGCAGGCCCCTTCCGCATCCGGGGCCGAACAGAGTGAGTCATCGTCCTCACATACCGGCTCCGTCCCCTCCCCCGGGCACGAGGGTGACCGGCATCCCGAGCAATCTGGCTCTGGGCACCCGTTGCAGAAGTCCCCCATGGTGTTCGGACACACATCAGAGGAATCGGGTATTCCGTCACCGTCCGTGTCGTCATCCGGGGGTCCATTTAGTGTCTTGACATAAAGGTATGCCTTGTAGGCGTTCACCATGCCCCATCCCCTCACATCCTTTCCGCAGTATATGCTGTCCCTCTTGACCACATAGCAATCGTCGCCATAACACGTCAACATCTCGCACGCGCCGACAGGATCGGTAGTCCTCTCTATAGCTATCCGTATTTCCCTGGGGGATATCCACGGTTTCAAGCCCAGAACCTGGGCCGCTATACCGGAGACGTGAGGGGTCGCCATGGAGGTTCCCGTCCCGTAGGCCCACGAATTGGGGTACTGGGGATTGCTGTAGGCGGAAATTATGTCAACGCCCGGTGCCACCACATCCAGCTCGCTTCCCCTGCTGGAGCCGATCCAGACCGTTCCCTCATTGTCGGCCGCCCCCACGGATATGGCCCCGGAAGCGCAGCCCGGGGACGTCATCCCCGAAGGGCCCTCGTTGCCGGCCGCAGCCACCACGACCACGCCCTGGCCGACCGCATTGTTGACGGAGTTTGCGATGGGGTCGTAATCGCACGTGCCGGAAAAAAGCCCCCCGCCCAGACTGAGCGTAATCACGTCCGCCCCGTTGTCCACACACCACTCGATACCCGCTATCACGTCCGAGGCCCAGCCGGAGCCGGAGGCATCCATCACCTTGGCCGCCATGATGCCGGAATCGGGGGCTACGCCGGTGTATTCCGGGTGCTGGGAAGCGATTATACCGGCCACGTGGGTTCCATGGCCGTTGTCGTCAGTAGCGTCGCCGTCGAGGTTAACGAAGTCGTATTCCCCTACCAAGGGGTTCAGGTAATCGTGATCGTCATCGACCCCGGTGTCCACCACACATACTATTGCACCCTGACCTGTGTGACCCATGCTCCGGACTTCATCCGCTCTTATCAGGGGAACGGAATCCTTCAGCAGGGTCTTTACCCTGTAGTTTTCAAAGACCTCCATTCCATGGCTTTCTAGCGAATCCGCCTCCTCTTCCGTGAGTTCGGCGACGGCGCCGTCTATTATGTCCAGATCCCTCTTTGGCGTGCCGTATTTTAGGAAGGTTTCCTCGCCGAAAAGATCCCTGAACATCACGATGTAGTCCTTCCTGGCGGGCTCCTGGGAGCGGGCGGTGCATGCTAAAGCAGCCGATAAGGAAACCAGAATCAAAAACACGGCCAGAAGGGATATCATTTTCATAATAATTAACATATCAGAATCTTTAAAAAACGGTACTGTTACACCTGCAAAGGGATATAATAGCCCCGCCAGGATTCGAACCTGAGTCACGAGGTCCAGGGCCTCGTATGCTTGGCCGCTACACTACGGGGCTGTGTTTCGAAGGACAGCTTGATTCAACCGGTTTAGGTTGTCAAACGATTTTCGAAAGAAGCACATGCCTCTCTTAAGCCACATACGCTTCAGACACTACGCGACGACTTGAATGGACCGGATAAAGTCGCCCTTCGCTGTTAGATATCTATAATTTACACGTGATTTAAGCTTTTAAAATTTTGTCCGAATTCTAAACCATGGACTTCGACTTCGGGGGGTTCGATTCTGGACTCGACAGTTTCGAGGCCGAGATGGAGGATTTTCAGCTGGTCAAGGTAAAGAAGATGGACCGCCACCTGAGAACGGGGGAGGGCGGAAGCATACTTTCAACGCCGAGACTACATGACGGTACAGTGTATCTCACAAGCGCGGATTATCATGTTTATGCGGTGGATGCCGGAACCGGCGAGGAACTGTGGAGGTTCACCACGTCCAATCCCCAGCCGATAGAGCTGCCCCCTGCTCATGACGCGTTCAAACTGGAAGTCAAGAAGGAAGAAACAATTGACGAGACTGTCGAGGAGGAAAATTACAAGTCCAAGAAGGAGGACTCAGTTTCCCTGTCCAACTACGCAATAGAGAGCGAGTACGCGTCCACTTCTGATTACAAGACAAAGAGTGATTACGACGTGAGCATGGTGATATTCGAGAACCCGGAAGTGATTTTGGGCACGTCAAATGATGGGAATTTCATATCCAAAAAATACATAAAATTAAGCACTTTTTAGTAGTAAAAACATTTATAAACCCCTGATTCAACAATTAATCAATTATATGACATAATGGCGAAGAAAGGGATGTGGTGGTCTTATGGACTTCGGGTTCGGGGGTTTTGATTCCGGTTTTTCAGATTTCGATATAGATGTTGAAGAGATTGAAGTCAAGAAAATTAAGAAATTTGACAGGATCTGGAATATAGGCATGGGAGGTAGCATAAACCAAAGAATATTAATCAAGGACGGTGTGGTTTATTTTGGTTCAATGGATTATAACATCTATGCTGTTGATGCAAATACACTGGAAGAACTCTGGAGATTCAGAACGAACGGAATAATAATGGAATCCTCTCCTGTGATAGATGACGGAATACTTTACATTGGCTCTTTTGATGGTCATATGTATGCTCTGAACCTCAATGGGAAACTTGTCTGGAAATTCAAAACATCGGGGAAAATCATTAGTTGTGCAGTCACTAACGAAAAATATGTTTATTTTTGCGGGCAGGACAGTTATGTTTACTGTCTTGATAAGAAAAGGGGAGAATTGATATGGAAATTCAGAACAGGTAACGAAATAGCAGGCACCGTGGCTTTAGACCATTCAAAGGTTTTTGTAGGCTCTTTCGACGGATTCTTTTACTGTCTTGATTCAGAGACAGGAAAGGAGCTCTGGAGGTTCAAGACAGGGGCAGAAATATACTGCATAGGACCGCCTCTTGTCAAAGACGGAATGGTCTACTTTGGGAGTTTCGATAATTACATGTATGCTTTAAGGACAGAAGATGGAAGTGAACTCTGGAGAGTGAAGGCCGGTCAATACGGAATAGCTGCAGGACCTGTTCCCTTCAAGAACATTCTTCTCCAGCAAACCAGAGACGGCATACTTTTCGCGGTTAATTATCAAGGAAAAATAATATGGCAGTTCAAAACGGGTCTGCTTGTAGCAGTACCATATGCACAGGGGGATAGAATTTACATGACTGCTGAAGATACACATATATATTGTTTGGATTATGAGGGGAGACTCCTGTGGAAAACTAAAACCGGGGGCCCTGTTTTCTGGATGCCTGCCATATATGATGATAAACTTTTCATAGGATCTTGGGATTGTAAACTTTATGTGTTAGACATATACAATGGGAAAATACTAAACACGTTCAACACGAGTAGTTCACAAAAGGCATTTATACCTGATTTCAAAGAAGGCTTTAAAGCCGAAATAAAACATGATTCACGGATAGAAGATGCTGTTTCCGAGGATAAATACAAATCAAAAAACGAGCAATCAATCTCTTTATCTGAATACCAAATTGAAACGGAATATTCTTCCACTTCGGATTACAAAACCAAGAGCGATTACGACGTGAGCATGGTTATTTTCGAGGAGAGCGAGATGACGGAGGCACTGCCTTCGTCTTTCGAAGACGGGGAGGAACTGACATGGGTTTCGGATTCGGGAACTTCGATTCCGGCTTTTCGGACTTCGACATAGATGTTGAAGATTTCAAAGTGAAGAGGACGAAGAAGTTCGACAGGATATGGAAGTGGAGCGAGGGAGGCAGCATTACCTTCCACGTATTAGACAAAAACATCGCATATTTCAGTTCATTGGACGGTTATTTATATGCTGTCGACGTAATTAAGGGAAAAACCATATGGCACTTCAAGACAGACGACAGCATTTTCGGAACTCCTTCGGCGGTCATTGACGGAATGATAGCAGTAGGAAATTTCAGCGGTTCACTTTACCTCATAGACACAGAAACCGGTAAGGAGATATGGAAATTCAAAACGGGTGGTTCAATATCCATTGGACCCACGATGACAAGGGATCATATTTATGTCGGATCGAAAGATGGTTATTTTTATTCAATCAAACTGGACGGTACACTGGAATGGAGATTCAAGACAAGTGACGAAGTCGCTTACGGAGCCGTGACATATAAAGACAAAATTCTTTTTGGCGGCTTTGACGGATATCTTTATTGCCTCTCGAAAGAAGGCGAGGAAATCTGGAGGTTCAGGACCGGCGGGGAAGTCATACATGACAGGCCTTGTCTGGTCCATGATGGTAAGGTCTATTTCGGCTCAATGGACAACTACCTGTATTCACTGGACATAGAAACAGGAAAGGAGGAATGGAGGTTCAAAACAGGAAAATACGGAATAACAGGACCACCTTTTTTGAACAATGAGACCCTTTATGTCCCGATAAGAGAAGGGATTGTTATTGCAATTGACCTTGAGGGCAAAGAGATGTGGAGGTTCAAAACTAGCGGTTTAGTTATAAGCGTTGTTGTGCATGGGGATAAAATTTATTTCACTTCAGAAGACGGAAACCTGTATGTACTCTCAAAGGAAGGAAAGGAACTCTGGAGGTTCAAATTCGGTGAAGGTGGGTCTTATGACTTCCCGAGCATTTACGGGAACATGATTCTGGTGGGTTCCATGGACTGTCATTTTTATGCGATAGATATGAACACGAAGGAGGTGCTGTGGAGGATAAGGACCAGTTCCCAGACACGTTCAACCGCCCCTCCTCCGCACGATGAATTCAAAATGGAAATCAAGAGGGACACCCAGATAGAAGACGCCGTGAGCGAGGACAAATACAAATCGAAAAAGGAGGAGAGCATTTCTCTTTCAGACTACCACGTGGAGAACGAGTACGCTTCAACATCTGACTACAAAACAAAATCTGACTATGACGTGAGCATGGTTATTTTCGAAGGAAGTGGGCTGGCAGAGGAACTGCCCTGTCTTGAAAACGAGGAGGTACTGACATGGATTTCGGATTTGGAGGGTTTGAGTCGGGATCTGACGATTTCAATGTGGAAATAGAGGATTTCAAGGTCAAGAAGATCAAGACGTTCGACAGGGTATGGAAAGTGGGTTCCGGAGGAAGCATCTGCGCTCAGCCCGCGATAAGCGGCGGGAAAATATATATCACTTCAATGGACCACCATATCTATTGCGTTGACTGCGAAACCGGAAAGGAAATCTGGAGGTTCAAGACCGGAGGCGTTTTCCTGGATTCCTCTCCGACTATTCATGGGGACAGCCTATATGTCGGCTCTTATGATGGATATTTCTACTGCCTGAACAAAGATAACGGGAAGTTGAGATGGAAGTTCAGGACGGGCGGGGAAATCAATCTCAGGGGTCTAGTTTCAGATGGCATCGTTTTCTTCGGTTCAAGGGACAACTTCGTGTACGCAGCGGACTCCGAGACAGGGAAGGAACTCTGGAGGTTCAGGGCGGGAGCTGAAGTGGTCTCAAGCCCGTCAATAAAGGAAGGAAGGCTTTTTGTCGCTTCTTATGATTCTTGCCTTTACTGCCTGGATCCGGAAACAGGAAAAGAAACCTGGAGATTCAAGACAGGAGGAGAGATACTTAATTCAGCAGCCTTCACGTTTCACAAAAATATGATATTTTTTAGTTCTTTCGATAACAACCTTTACGCGGTCGATATTCACAAGGGTACTGAAATCTGGAGGTTCAGGACGGGAAAATACGGCAATGCAACTTGCCCCGCAGTACACGAAGGAAAACTGTATTACGGAGCGAGGGACGGCATCTTTTACTGTATCGAAGCCGAAACCGGGAAAGAAATCTGGAGGTTCAGAACAGAAGGAAAGGGCGTAATAGACAAGCTTCCGCTGATTCATCAGGGTTGCGTGTACTTCGGTTCCGAGGACGGAAACCTTTATGTTCTCGACACGGAAACCGGGAGTGAAATCTGGAGGTTCAGAACAGGAGGCATACTGGCCACATCGGCAATATTTTGGAAGGATTGTGTGTATTTCGGGTCATGGGACTGCCACGTGTACAAGGTCAACATACAAACACACAAGGAGGAATGGAAATTCGCCACCAGCAACCAGACACCTGCCTACATACCTAGACCTTATGAAAACTTCAAGCTCGAAATCAAAAGGAGCGTTGATACAGAGGATGCGGAATCTGAAGACAAGTATAAATCCAAGAAGGAGGAATCAGTCTCCCTGTCCGACTACCATGTGGAGAGCGAGTACGCGTCCACGTCCGACTACAAGGCCAAGAGCGATTACGACGTAAGTTTGATAATTCCTGAGGAAAATGAATTAACGGAGGAACTGATATGGATTTCGGGTTCGGAGGATTTGACTCCGGCTTCTCGGATTTCGATGTAGATATCGAAGATATTGGAGTGAAGAGGACAGGGAAATACAGCAGGGTTTTCACGGTTGGAAAGGGAGGGAGTATCTGTCTTCATAATTCGCATGACAGGTTTATTTACTTCGGTTCAATGGATTGTCATGTTTACAAAATTGACTGCATAACAGGTGAAGAAATTTGGAGGTTCAAGACCGGGGACATAATTCTTGGAAAGCCTTCAGATGTTTACAATGGAAATATTTATTTTGGTTCGTATGACCAGTTCATCTATTGTATTAACTTCGAAAGCGGTGAAGAAGTCTGGAGATTCAAGGCGAATGGAAAGATGGCTACCAATAGCGCAGTTATCCATGATGATATGCTTTACATAGGAACGCAGGATGGCGCACTATATTGTATTAATCCTATTAGTGGGGACGAAATCTGGAGATTCAAGACGGGGGGAGAGATTTGCTCAACCGCTGGATATGAAAATGGTAGGGTTTTCATAGGATCTTTCGACAATTATATGTATTGTCTGGATTCCAAAACTGGCAAAGAGATTTGGAGATTCAAGACGGGAGGAGAGATACAGATTGATATTCCTCCTCTAATTAAAAATGGTGTAATTTATTTCACTTCTTTCGATAGCTTCCTATATGCCGTTGAGATGATAAGTGGAAAAGAGATATGGAGATTCAGTACCGGTAAATACGGTAACTCTGGTTCACCTGTTTTACACAATAATATCCTCTATCAGGGTTCCAGGGAAGGATACTTCTTTGCAATAAATCTGGAAGGAAAGGAATTGTGGAGGTACAAAACAGGTGGTTTAACAGTAGGTATGTGTTTCAAGGATGACAAAGTATATTTTGGATCCGAAGATGGTAACTTGTATTGTCTCAATATCGATAAAGGCAAAGAATTATGGAGATTCAGGGCAGGTGGTCCTGTTTTTGACTTTCCAACATTCTACGGGAATAAGATATACATGGGTTCATGGGATTGTAAATTTTACTGCATAGACGAGAACGGAGAAATTGTATGGTCTTTCAACACCAGTTCACAAACTCAGTCATTTGTAGGTAAACCCAATGACACATTCAAGAGTGAGGTTAAACATGAAACCCATATCGAGGATGCCATAAGCGAGGACAAATACAAAACAAAGAAAGAGGCATCCGTATCCTTGTCAGATTATCAGATAGAAACCGAATACTCGGCAACTTCCGATTACAAGACAAAAAGCGATTACGATGTTAACATGGTAATAATGGAAGAGAATAGATTAATGGAGGAATTGATATGGATTTCGACAACGTTTCCATGGACTTTTCAACGGAGATGACCGATCTCGAAATAGAGAAGCCGGAGTTTC
>CAYYKJ010000007.1:0-67234 GCA_964441265.1 uncultured archaeon | reverse complement strand
GTCCAGAAGTGCCTGGACTCGGCGGTGTTCGATCTGCTGGGCAACATAGTGGTCTATCCAGTGGCCAGCATAAACCACTTCACTGACAAGAAAGGCAAGGTCCTGCCGGACGCGCTGATCGTTCCCGACAAGATCACCCTGAAGGATTTCGCCGGCAAGGTCCATTCTGACATGGCGGACAAGTTCATCGGCGGGATCGAATCGAAGACCAAGAGAAAGATCGGGGCGGATTACGAGCTTTCCGACGGGGAAGTGGTGGAGATAATCTTCGGGAAATGATCATTCCTTCGCGTTTCCCTGGTAAGTGAAACCCAAGAAAAGGTGATGTTTGTCGTCCAATTCGAGTACCTTCGCCGCCAAAGAAACGTCTTCTGTCAATTCCATTCCGAACTGAAGAAGTATGACTTCACGGTCTCCCTTACCGTCTCCCCACCAGCGCCTGTAAATTACGCCCGCATCACAGCCCTTTCCAATGTCGATTCCCCCATTCAGATGGAAAAGTTTACCTTTACCCGGATAAGTCAGGGGATAAAGAAAACTGCCAAGATTTAGCCTCCCGTAATTCAAATCTTTCAGCTTGATGCCGGACCTGAGGAGAGCGCTGAACTTACTGTCCGTATCCGCCTTTTCCCAGTCCATCTTAACCCCCGGACCAAAAATACCGAAAAGATCGTCCTTAGTAACTGGAATTTCCCCCCAGAATCCCCCCGGAACAGCAAAATCATACTCCGTGTAACTGGATACGTCAAGAGGACCGATTTCTGCTGAAACGTTTGCCTGCATCGACGGCAGTCGGGCCTCCAAGGCATCTGAAAACCCCTTGTAAAAGCTAATATCGTCCAATTTAATTCCTTTGTTCACATAAAAATGTTCAATTCCATCGCCGCCTATCCCGTTATCTATCCCCCGGGGCATATCCCCGTCAGCCGTTTTATTGTTATCAGGCATGTTTATCTTTATTCCGTAGGGATCTGCATACCGCTGAAGGCTATCCCGAAATCCCAACAGCCCCCGGTTATGGCCATAACCGCTGATCATCCTTTCATCCACAACATTCTGGCCATACTGCTGTTGCCGGGAAGATATCTGAGCTGTCGTGTCCTTTGGTGCTTGTCCGTCTAACATAAACTACGAAATGGTAGCAAGTTTTTTAAACCTCTAAAGAGATCGAGATTTTTCGAGAAAGCCAATCACGCGTACTCGCTCTTGATTACGTATTCAGATTTGACGGAATACTGAGAGCTTTCATGGGTGGTTTCGGTGGTGCTGGGGGAATAGCTCTCCTTTTCCTCGTCTTCCTCCGTGTCCCTGACCTCTGGGGGCTTGAACTCGAAGGTGGTCTCGTCCTCGTACTCGAAATTGGTGGGATTCGTAGTGGAGGTCTGGAACTTCCATACCAGCTTGCCCTCCGTATCTATGCAGTAGAGGTGGCAGTCGTAAGAGCCGAAGTATATCCTGCCGTTCTCGATGACAGGCGTCGACCATATGTGCCCGTGGGTCTTGAACCTCCAGATCTCCTCTCCTGTCCTCTTGTTTATGCAGTAGAAATTTTCGTCCGAGCATCCCACATAGATCCTGTCACCTATTACTATGGGTTGTGTCCCTCCCTGGTCGCAGGAGGTGGTGAACCTCCATATTTCCAGGCCGGAACTCATTTCCACCGCGTATATGTTATTGTCGTTCGACTGTATGTACATGACTTCCCCGTCCAGGAAGGGTGAGGAATTGATGAAGCTCCCGGTTTTGAACCTGAATTCCTCCTTTCCGTCCTTTATCCTCACCCCGTAAACGTTACCGTCGTCGGAACCGAAATATATCACCCCTTTGGACACCGGATAGGGCTCCTGGGAGTATATGTTACCCTGGGTGGTGAACCTCCAGAGTTCCTTCCCCTCACCGGATAGGCAGTACATGTTCCCGTCGGAGGAGCCCACGAATATCCTGCCATCGTGTTCTGTGGGGGTGGAGGCGATCCAGCTGCCCGTGCGGAATGCCCATTCCATCCTTCCGCTTTCCGCATCAAGGCAATAGACATAGCTGTCAGTGGAAGCAAAAATCACCCTGCTATCATGAACTAGAGGTCCGGAACCGTAAATCTTGTTTCCCGTCTCGAACCTCCAGACCTCTTCCCCTGTCTCAGAATTTATGGCATATATCTTGTGGTCATAGCTGCAGAAGTACATTATCCCTCTGCAAGAAAGGGTGGAAGACCCGTGGGCGGGGGCGCCGGACTTGAATTTCCACAGGCCTTTACCGGTCTCCTTGTCCACAGCGTAAAAATAACCGTCGTAACACGCCACGAAGACCTTTCCGCCTTCCACCGCGGGATTGGAGCCTATGCTACCTCCCGAATCCTTTATGTGCCAGGTCCTGTATGCCTTCTTTCCGCTCGACTTCTTGGCGAAATCCCCGAGCTCAAAGCCCATCCCCCCGCCGACGGTGGCGGTGAACATGTCGTCCATACCAATTGGTTCGGGAAAAGAAATAAAAAAACCTTCAGGCGTACTCGCTCTTGAAAACGTACTCGCTCTTCACCGAGTAGGTGGATTCAGGGGCAACCTCTTCCTTCTTTTCAGCGTATTTGTCCCCATCCTGGTCAGTCTCCTCCTCGGTGACCTCCGGCTCCCTGAACTCGAAGGTGGCCTCCTCCTCGTATTTGTATCTGCTCTGGTTCAGCGTGGAGGTCTGGAACCTCCAAAGGAGCTTGCCCTCCGTGTCTATGCAGTAGAGGTGGCAGTCGTAAGAGCCGAAGTATATCCTTCCCCCGTCCAGGGCGGGTTTGCCGAATATGTGACCGTTCGTCCTGAACCTCCATAGCTCCCTGCCATTCCCTTTATCGAGACAGTAAAGGTTCCCGTCAGCCGATCCGAATATCACCTTTTCACCTAATATAATAGGCTTGCTTCCCGCCTTCTCGTCTCCCATTTTGAATTTCCACAGGGCGTTCCTGGTTTTCGTGTCTATTGCATAGAAGTTGGTGTCCCCGCAGAAGTAAAGCACATTCCCCTGAATGACGGGCACGGTAGACCCGTATCCCTCGGTCTTGTACCTGAAGACCTCCCTCCCGTCAGATATCCTGACCCCATATACGTTGAAGTCGTCCGAACCGAAATACACATTCCCCTCGTTTATGCAGAACCTGTTCTGGGAGAATATGTTTCCCCCGGTCTTGAATCTCCAGAACTCCTTGCCGTTCTTGTCCAGACAGTACATGTTCCCGTCAGAGGAGCTGACCAGTATCCTGCCATCGTGTTCTGTGGGGGTGGAGGCGGCCCATCCGCCGGTTCGGAAGGTCCAGATTATCTCGCCTGTTCTGCGGTTCAGGGAATAGACATAGTAGTCCTTGGAGGTGAATATCACCATATCGCCCGTTACGAGGGCGGAGGAGCCGTATATCCTGTCCCCGGTCTGGAAGCGCCAGAGCTCCTTCCCCGTCTCCTCTTCTATGGCGTAAAAATTGTGATCGTAATTTCCGATGTATATGAAACCGTCCATGAATACAGGATAAGCGTCACAGAAGAGGCCTCCCGCCTTGAACTTCCAGACCAACTTTCCCGTTTCCTTGTCGAGCTTGTAAAGACAGCCATCCATTGCGGCGACGTAGATGTAATCCCCCCTCAGCCTCGGGCTGGAGTTTATGGAGCCCCCGCCCTCCTCTATGTGCCAGGTCAGGAAGGATTTCTTCCCGCTGGTCTTTTTGGCGAAGTCTCCCAGCTCGAATCCCATTCCTTCCCCGGCGGTGGCCATGAACATGTCGTCCATGATCAGGTCTTGGAAAGAAAACTTAAATTTAAAACAAACCGGTCAATTCTATTCATGATTCACCTGGTAGGTTTGGGCATCTGGGACGAGAAGGACATCTCGGTCAGGGGTATGAATATCTGCGGGAAAGCGGATGAGGTCTATGCCGAACTGTACACCGCCGCCTGGGGAGGATCGCTTGAATCATTGGGGAAGATGATTGGTAAGGATATTATACCCCTCGAAAGGAAGGGTGTGGAGGAGGAATCGGAAAAACTGATTAAAAAAGCAGGAAATAAGGACGTGGTCCTGCTGGTTCCCGGGGATCCCCTGGTGGCCACTACCCATCTTCACCTTCTTGCTGAGGCCGGCGAGAAGGGAATACCCTTCCGCATCGTGCACTCATCATCCGTCCTGACAGCGGTCGGGAGGACCGGACTCCAGCTCTACAAGTTCGGGAGGGTGGTGACCATCCCCTCACCCGAGGAGAATTACAGCCCGGATTCTTTTTACGGGGCGATCGAAAAGAATCTGGAGGCCGGGCTTCACTCACTGCTCCTGCTGGACAGGGACCTGGACACCTCGAAGGCGACTGAAATCCTCCTCAAGGCCGGGAAGGGGAGATGGAAAAGGATATCGAGCGAAAAGAAAATCGTGTTCTGTTCCAGGCTGGGCTCAGAAGACGAAAAAATAATATACGGGAAGGCGGAGAGCGTTTCTGAATCGCTGCCCTCCCCCGCTGTAATCATAGTCCCCGGGGACCTTCACTTCTCTGAGGAGGAATACCTCAGGAATTTCGAGACCGGGTAGAAAAATCTGCTCTTTAGGGTCCGTATGCCACATCCATGGAGAAGGCGGCGAAGGGAACCAGCACCATTATGAGAAGCACCACCAGACCAACCAGAAGTATGCCTATCTCCTCCCGGGTGATGAGGAAGAGTATGGAAAAGAGAAGGATGAATATGACAAGTATGGCGATGGTCACCAGAAACCTGGTCTTCCATCCGAATCTCTCCTTTCCGACGGGCCATATCTTTGAGATAAACATTTATCCACCTACCCGTTCCATGAATAATGATAGAAAGCCGTGTCTACCGAGAATATGGAAACCGGTATCATTATGAGCAGGACAACTATCAGCGCTATCATCAGCAGGGGGTTCTCACCCGTCCTGAAGAGGTGCACGATGGAGTAAACCAGAATTACGAAGACGACCGCCAGGGCGGCCATCAGCATTATCTTGGATCTCCACGGCTGTTTTGTCTTGTGGGATTCCTCGTCCCCCTGCTTGGTCATGTTTAGATTTAGTGAAAAGGGATTAATAAACCATGCAGCGATTTCTTTCTTATAAAAACGCTTAAATATTAAAAAGATTAATAGTATAATTCGTTTAACCAGAGTAACCGGTGGGAAAATGAAGGTAACCGTGCACGATTTGAAGGGAAAAGAGAAGAGAAAAATTGAGCTCCCGGAACCCTTCTCCGGAAGGGTCAGGCCGGACCTCATAAAGAGGGCCGTGCTTTCGGAGCAGAGCATAAAGAGGCAGAAATACGGAGCCGATCCTCTGGCCGGACAGAGGAGCTCTGCGCACTATCACGGAAGGAGGCAGATCAGGCACAGCATGATGAACAGGGAGATGGCCCGGATGAAAAGGATACACAACCAGGGATTTCTGAACATGACTGCAAGGGTCGGATCCGAGGTGGTCAAGGGAAGGAAGGCGCATCCCCCAAAAACCGAGAAGAAATGGGAGAAAAAAATAAACAGGAAGGAACTGAAGAAGGCGATTTATTCCGCACTGGCCGCCTCCGCTGACGGGAAAATGGTTTCCAAAAGGCACAGAATAAAGGACATGAATTTGCCCGTGGTGTTCGAGGACGGGTTCGAGGCTATCAAAAAGACCGGGGACGTGAGGAACCTCCTGCTCTCGATCGGACTGGGAGAGGAACTCGAGAGGTGCTCGGAGAAAAAGATAAGGTCCGGAAGGGGGAAGACAAGGGGGAGGAAATTCAAGAAAAAAAAAGGGCCCCTGATCATAATCAGCGACGACAAGGGAATAATGAAAGCCGCCAAGGGCATACCGGGACTGGACGTTTCTAATGTCAGCGGGCTCACCGCAGAGTTGGTCGCGCCCGGGACACATCCCGGGAGGATGACCATCTGGTCTGAGTCGGCCGTGAAGGAACTGGGCAGGAAGGTGAAGGGAAATGCCAAAAAAGAAGCAAAGTGAGAAAAAGGAGACGAAAGGGAAAGGAGACACCAAAAAGAAGGAGCTCCGTCCCTGGGACATACTGGTTTACCCCCACCTCACGGAGAAATCAATGAACATGGTGGAGATGGAGAACAAGCTCGTTTTCATAGTCGACCGCAAGGCCACCAAAAGACAGGTAAAGGAGGCCATAGAAAAGGAGTTCGAGGTAAAGGTTGAATGGGTGAAAAGCGAAGTAAACAGGAAGGGATATAAAAAGGCCTACGTTAAAATAAACCCAGAGTTTTCAGCATCGGACGTGGCCTC
Source organism: uncultured archaeon (assembly GCA_964441265.1). Lineage (GTDB taxonomy): Archaea > Aenigmatarchaeota > Aenigmatarchaeia > QMZP01 > QMZT01 > JAFGDH01. The sequence goes on along the minus strand of CAYYKJ010000007.1, from coordinate 60,978 downwards.
GAAACTCGGTATGATATAATACATACAAGGTAAAAAAATGGGCAGGAGACTGATACCCCAGAGGAGAGGAAGAGGGACCCCCACATACAGGGCCCGCAAGAGAAGGTTAGACACCAGACTGTCCTACAGGAAAGAAAAGGGAAAGGTGGTCGATATAGTGAACGACCCCTCGAGAAGGACCCCCCTCGCCAGGGTGAAATATCAGGACGGCAGCAGCAACTATCTGCTGGCCCCCCTGGGAATCAAGACCGGCGATGACACCGGATTCATCTCGACCCTTGGAGATGCTCCAATAGGGGCTTCGATCTTTGCCATAGAATCATCCCCCAATTCGGGACCGAAATTCTGCAGGACCGCGGGATCTTTCGGGACCATAGTTTCGAAGAGCGGGAAGAAATGCGTTGTCCAGCTGTCATCGAAAAAAAAGAAGACCTTCCACACCGATTGCAGGGCAAGCACGGGGGTGCCTGCAGGCGGAGGCCACATCGAAAAGCCCCTGGTCAAAGCAGGCAAGAAATGGATCATAATGCACAGGAAGGGCAAGCTTTATCCGAGGACGTCCGGCGTCGCCATGAACGCCATAGACCACCCGTTCGGAGGGCCGACCGGGCCCGGAAAGCCGACTACCACCAGCAGGCATGCGCCTCCGGGCGCAAAGGTGGGTTCATGGGGAGCCAGGAGAACAGGGAAGAGGGCAGGAAAGTGATGGTTATGCCAAAGGAAAGCTACCGCGGAAGGGACATGGAGGAGATAAGGAAGATGAGCACGGCTGAATTCAGCGAGATGCTCCCCTCAAGGATGAGGAGGTCCCTGAAGAGGGGAATGACAGAGAACCAGAAGAAACTTCTGGAGAAAATAAAGAAAAAGCCCGGAAAATTTCACAGGACCACCTGCCGGGAAATGATAATACTTCCTGAGATGACAGGCGAGAAGATCGGGGTGCACAACGGAAAGGAGTATGTAACCGTTGAGGTCACACCCGAAATGCTCGGGCACCGGCTGGGAGAATTTTCCCAGACCAGGAAGAAGGTGCAGCACTCCGCCCCAGGATTCGGTGCCACGCGCTCGAGCAAGTTCGTGCCCCTGAAGTAAGGTGATATATGATGGCTGACAGTTACGCTACGAAAATGAGCCCCAAGAAATCCGCAAAGGCGTACGGGAGAGCCCTCAGAATATCCACCAAGGACTCAGTGATCCTCTGCAGGGAGATAAACAGGAAGAACCTCCAGAAGGGAAGGAGGATGCTGGAGGACCTCCTCCAGAAGAAGAGAGATATAAAAGGCAAATATTACACCAACTCCGCGAAGGAGATACTCTCTATACTCAATTCGGCAGAGGCGAATGCCGAATTCAAGGGGCTGGACACCGGAAGGATGATAATACACGCCTCGGCCCATCAGGGCTTCGGGTTCATGAGACCCAGGCGTTTAAAACTAAGGGGGACGAAGAGGAAGATGACCAACATACAGATAGTCCTCTCCCAGAACTGATCATGTTACTGAAAAATTTCTTCGTCGATTACAGCACGAGAAAGATGCAGATAGAGAATTTCATACGAGATAACTTCCCGGACGAAAACTATTCGAAAATCGAGATGGAGAGGACCCCCCTCGGGGTCAAGATAATCATATACACCGACAGGCCGGGGAGGATAATCGGCGCCGGGGGGAAGAAAATCAACGGCATGACCGAGGACCTAAAGAATCATTTCAAACTCGAGAACCCCCAGATAGACGTGAGGAGCATACCCTCCGCGGACCTCGACGCCAGCATAGTCGCCAGGAAAATCGCGACTGCCCTCGAAAGCGGATACAACTACAAGAAGATAGGGAACATAAGCATCAAAAGAACCATGAAGGCCGGGGCCATAGGGGCTGAAATAATCATATCAGGTAAACTGGGCGGATCCAAAGGCAGGATGGGAAAATTCACCGACGGATACCTCAAACACTGCGGTGAGCCCGCCCGGGAGATGGTTGACTACGGATTCAAGGAGGCCAACACCAGGCCCGGCAAGATAGGGGTGAAGGTGAAAATAATGACCCATGCGCCCGTTCTTGCCGAGGACATACCCGAAGAGGAAAAAAAAGGCGTTAAAAAGAATAAAAAGAAAAACAAGGAAACCGGAAAGGGTGATAAATGATGGCTATCCTGAGAACCAAGGAAATCAGAAAGATGAACGACAAGAAGCTGGATGAGCAGTTGAAAGAACTCAGGCTCGAACTGAGCAAGGAAAGGGCGAACATCCATATAGGGGCATCGGTCACCTCGCCCGGCAAACTGAACGAGATACGGAAGACCATAGCCCGCATTCTTACTATCAGAAGGGAGAAAGAGAAGAGAAAATGACCAGCTCCAGATTCCAAGGTTCGGGAAAATCTTTTTTTAGAACGGAAGGTGAAACAAAAAGATGAGTGAAATCTGCAAGAAATGCGGACTTGACAAGAGCATATGCGTCTGCGACGTGGTGGCAAAGGAAGAGGAAAAGATATGGGTAACCTCCGACAGAAAGAGATACGGAAAGCGGATAACGCTGATATCCGGAATAAGCAGGGATGTCGACGTAAAATTCCTCCTCAAGCAGCTGAAGACAAAGCTGGCGTGCGGGGGGACCATGAAGGGGGACACCATAGAACTCCAGGGCGACCACCGCAGGCAGATAAAGAAGGTTCTCGCCAAGCTCGGATTTCCGGAGAAGAATGTTGAAGTGAGATAAGTATACACCCGGGGAAGAATGCATTTTTTAGTATGGTGATCAAGATATTCCTATGATCACCCCTGAAAATCTGGTCCGCCACGAGCTGATCGGCCTGAAAATAGAGGTCAAGGAGGCCAGAAACCCAAAATCCGTGGGGATAAGGGGCAGGGTAATCGACGAGACCAGGAACACCCTGAAAATAGAGAAAGACAACGGGAAGGAAGCCACGCTGGCGAAGGGGGAATGCACATTCGTTTTCATCCTTCCCGGCGGGAGGAGGGTATCGGTCAGGGGCGAGGTCATGATATCCCGGCCCGAGGACAGGATAAAGAAGAAGTTCAAGAAGTGGTAAAACAGGGAAGTGTTAAAGAAATGACAGGGAAAAGTGAGAGAGAATTTATCCACTTCGCAGACAATCCAAAAGAGATCATCGAAAGAATAGAGGAATAACTACCTTGCAGGACCATTAATTCTTTCTACCGTGATGTACTTCGCCATAAGGGGATGAACCTTTTCGAGCTCATCATATACCCGGCAGGCGATTTTTCTGTAGGATTCGTGGCCCCCCTTGCCGGAGCGCAGGCGCACGAAATAGAACAGCTCCCTGAGGTTCCAGGTGATCAGAACGCGCTTGCGGAAGGCGAGAGGGACCAGATACTGCGCCTCCTTGGGGAACTTCCTTGAAATCTTACCGAACAGCTCCTTGGCCCTTTCCATGAGATCCGTGAATCCTTCCTTTATCCCGACCTCTTCCATCTCCTTGGGTACCGAATATCCATGACCCGTGCCCAGCTCCTGGTTTGTCTGGGTGCACATCCTGTGGCGCTGTATGTCCCTGAATGCCCCGTAGTCCAACAGGATGTCGAAGGTGTAGTAAACGTGCTCCAGCTCACGCATGGGAATGTCGTGCTTCTCCATCCTCTTCAGGAACTCATCGATCACTTCCTCCTTCTCTCCCGCAGGCATTTTTTTAACCGATTCTTTTATCTGACCATAGGACCTTTTTGAATATCTGTACAGGATAGCCGAGACGAGCTTTTCTTCCGCTTCCCTGTCGTATTCCACCAGCGAGACCGCCTTCCCCTCTTCCCGATCCCCGCCCATCCCGAAGGATTTCATCGCATTGTTCGTTTCAGCGATATACTCGTTCCTGTCCGCGTATTTCACCAGTGTGGGGATGATCTTGGTGACCTCCCCCCTGATTCCCTTCCCCGTCTCGTTCATCTCCCGCAGGGGATGGGAGAGCAGTTTCCGGATGGCGTGCTCCAGAGAGCGGGCGTTTATGGTCATGCCCAGGTTCGTCAGGGTGGCCGCCGGGAGGGCATACCTCATGACGTCGCAGGCCCTCGCCTTGGAGACGGATTCGTACAACCTTTCGCTCATGTCCTCCGGTTTCGGATGGGCCTTCTTGAAATGGCCGATCACCTTTGGCATGTTTTCCGTGTAGAAACCGAAAAGTGAATTGCAGAAGTCTTCATACTCCCCGGAGAATTCCGAATCCATGATCCTTCCGGGTTTGTAGTACCTGTCCCTGTCGAAAACCTGGTATCTGGTGGACTTCTCGGTGTAGGAGGCCAGGCGGTTGTCCTCGATCACCTTGGTGGCGAGAATGGACACGTTCTCTATGGCTATGCTTGCGAAGGCGTGCTCGGCCACGGAGGAGTGGCCGTATCCAACGACCCATTTCTCGTGGAATTTCCTGGCCTTCTCCTTCGCCTCCCCGTAATCCATCCCCTTCCTCCGGAAACTGGTGATCAGTTCCCCCATGTCGAGGTCCCTGCTCTTTATCAGCTTGAGCAGGTTCTCCCTGAAGCTCGCCGGCGAGCGGGAGACGTAGGCGAAAAGAACGGCGACCACTTCGGGAGGGAGGTTGTAAATCGCGTATATATCCCCGTCTATACTGGTCACGTGATTCTCCAGAATCTTCCGGTCTTCCTCAGAAAACATGTCACCCCTCTCCCGGTGGTATAGAATGGGAATGAATTCTTTTAAATCTGAACCCCGAGTTTCACAAGATCTTTCTTCAATTGCCCGTTGCTCCGGAAGTGTATCGTGCGGAAGCCCATCTCTTCCGGAGTCTTCAGAAACTTCTCGCGATCGTCGATGAAAATGCATTCTTCAGCTTTCATGTCCAGTTTTTCCAGGGCGAGTTCGAATATTCCCCTATCGGGCTTGGCCATACCTACGTCGCAGGATATCAATGCCGGCTCGAAATGAGAAAAAACGCCTCTCTTTTTATTAATGTCAGCATGCAGATCAGGGACGTTCGAAATAATCGCCACTTTATATATTCTCTTTAAGCTCCCAGTCATCTCGGCAAGATCTTCGTTTACCGGCATCACTTCTAAATAGGATTTCTTCCATTCCCCGATAACATCGGCACTGAGATTAAAACGCCGGCTGATCATCTCTGCAAACTGCCTCGAAGATTTTTCCCCTATCAGCATCTCCCGGTAATTTTCCTTTCGCAAATCGTCCAAAGAAGCGGGATCGACGCCCAGTTTCTCTGCGAGTCTGCTGAAAACCGCCTCTGATTTGTTTTTGACCATCACTCCACCCATGTCGAATATTACCGCCCTTATCATGTTTCACCTGAAAACCGCAAAACTACTTAAATATTTAACCCTCTTAATATATAATCCGTTAATCGTCTGTAATGTTAATGTATTTAAATAAGTTGGATAATGGAATTAGTATGAAAAATGACATAGGGCTCGGCATCAAGCCGCCTGAAGCGAAGTGCGAGGATCCCAGGTGCCCATGGCACGGGGAAATGCCAGTCAGGGGAAGGGTCTTCGAGGGTATTGTGAAGTCGGCCAAGTCCCACAACACCGTACGGGTATCCTGGGGATACCACGAATTCATCCCCAAATACCAGAGGTACGAGAAGAAGAAATCCAGGGTTTCCGCGCACAACCCCCCCTGCATACACGCCAGGGAAGGGGAAAGAGTCGTTATAGCCGAGTGCAGGCCTTTTTCTAAGACCAAGCATTTCGTGGTCGTCCAAAAGAAGGGTGAAAAGAAATGAAGGGAATGTCATCCAGGGTACAGAAAAGCTTCACACCCAGAACAAAGCTCAAATGCATAGACAACTCCGGAGCCAAGATGCTGGAAATAATCTCAGTCAAGGGCTACAAGACCAACCGGAGGGCAAAGCCAAGGGCGGGCGTGGGATCGCTGGTCTTCTGCAAGGTCAGGGTCGGTACTGAAAAGGTCAGGCACGAGGTGCACAGGGCCGTTATAGTCAGGCAGAAAAGGGAATACAGGAGGGGCGAGGGAATTTACGTTTATTTCGAGGACAATGCGGCCGTGGCGGTCGACGAGAACGGCGATCCCAAGGGGACCCAGATAAAGGGCCCCATAGCGAGAGAAGCAGTGGAAAGGTTCCCTGCCATAGGCAAGATAGCGAGCATGGTGATCTGAATGAAGAAGGAATGGTCAAACAAATGGAATTCGAGCGTCCAGCCGAGGAAGCAGAGGAAGTTCAGGCACAACGCTCCCACCCACACCAGGCACAAATTCTTGAGCGCCCACCTATCCGACGCGCTCAGGAACCGGTTCGAAAGGAGATCGCTCCCCCTGAGGAAGGGAGACGAGGTGAAGCTTATCAGGGGATCGTCCAAGGGAACCAAGGGAAAGATTGACAGGATCGACCTGAAGAATTCGAAGGTATACATAGAGGGCGTGAATGTCAAGAAGGTCGACGGGTCCGAGGTCCTGAGGCCGGTTAACCCGTCCAATCTGATAATAGTGGAGCCGGACATGGACGACAAGAGAAGGCAGATGGTTGTGGAAAGATCAAGATCAAAGAAACCGGAGGTAAAGAGCTGATATGCATCTGAAGAGATACGTGATTCCTTCATACTGGAAGGTTGCAAAAAAGGGAAACAAGTTCGCGGTCAGGCCGAGGGCGGGACCGCATCCCATCGGCAGCTGCATACCGCTGACCGTGATCATCAGGAACGTCATGGGTATGGCCCAGAATGCGGGGGAAGCCGGCAGGATAATAAAATCCGGCGGAGTCCTGGTGGACAAGAAGGAAAGGAAAGACCCCAATTTCCCGGTTGGTCTGATGGACGTGCTGGAGTTCCCGGCCATGAAGAAGTCTTTCAGGGTCACCGTGGACAGGAAAGGGCTTGCCCTCCAGGAAATCAAATCCTCTGACTCCGGGCAGAAGCTCTGCAGGATAAAGAACAAGAAGCTGGTCAACGGAGGCAAGATCCAGCTCAGTCTTCATGACGGGAGGAACATACTGGTCGGCAAGAGCTCCTACAAGACCAGCGATTCCCTGCTGATCAAGCTGCCGGAGCAGAAGATCATGAAGCACTTCAAATTCGAGAAGGGGGCGAAGGTGATGATCGTTTCCGGAAGGAACCTCGGATTGAAGGGAAAGATAAAGGAAATCCAGGAGAAGAAGCACATGCTCGAGGTCAACAGGACCATAATAGAGACGAATGAAGGGGACATAGAGACGGTTAAGGATTACATTCTCGTAGGTGAATTCAAATGAATCCGATGAAAAATATAATGCTGGAGAAGGTCACGATCAACATAGGGGCAGGAGAGGCCGGTCCCAAACTGGAAACCGCCAAAAAGCTCATGTCAAAGCTGTCGGGCGGGAAAATGACCGTCACGAAGAGAAAAAAAAGGACCAGTTTCGGAGGAGGTAAAGGAAGGCCCATAGGAGTGAAGGTCACCCTCCGGGGAAAGGAAGCGAGGGCATTCCTAGAGGACGCCCTGAAAAGCATCGAGAACAGGCTGCCGGCATCCAGCTTCGACAGGAACGGGAACTTCTCCGTGGGGGTGAAGGAATACATACACCTCCCGGGAATAAAATACGACCCGGAGATAGACATAATGGGAATGGACGTATGCGCCACCCTTGAGAGGAAGGGCTACAGGATCAAGAAAAGGCGCATAATGCCGAAAAAAGTCGGGAAATCCCACAGGATAAAGCCCGATGAAGCAATGGATTGGGTAAAAAAGGAATTTGATGTTGATATAGCCGAAAAGGGGGCTGAGTGATTGGCATGACTTTCGAAAACGCGAAAAAGCAGCTGAAGGGGAAGAAAGTGAAGATGGACAGGTTCATGAAGTTCAACAAGCCCAAAGACAGGAAGTTCGGGAGGAACGTCACCCCCTGCAGGAGATGCGGAAAGACCGAAGGCGTGATAAACAAGTACGGTCTCCGCTACTGCAGGCAATGCTTCAGGGAGATTGCCGAGAAACTCGGATTCAGGAAATTCAGATGAGGTGTGATTATGAGACATGATATACTCGGGGACATGTTCTGCACGATAAAGAACGCGGAAACGATAGGGAAAAGGATGTGCATGGTTCCGGCCACCAAGCTCATAAAGAAGATACTCGGAATAATGAAGGAAAAGAAATACATAGGCAACTTCGAATTCATAGATGACGGGAAGAGCGGAAAGTTCAAGATAGAGCTCGTGGGAAGGATAAACGACTGCAGGGTGATAAGGCCCCGTTTCGAGATAAAGAAGGACGAAATGATAAAGTGGGAGAAGAGATATCTTCCCGCCGTCAACATAGGGCTCATGTTCCTCTCCACATCCAAGGGAGTCATGGAGCACGGACAGGCCGGGAAGGACGGGATCGGAGGCGTCCTGCTGGGTTATATTTATTAGGTGAAATTTCATGGAAGTAAAGGAAACCATAAAGGAAGCGATGAAAGAGGGAAAAACAGTGATGGGAAGCCGGGCTGTTGAGAGGACAGCGAAACAGTCGGGTCTGAAGCTGATAATATACGCTTCGAACGCACCGGAAAGCGTGAAAAGGAATTTAAATTACTATAATAAAAACTTTGGTATCGGATCGGAAACGTTCAAGGGGAACTCGCGGCAGCTTGGCGAGTTCTGCGGAAAACCTTTCAACGTGACAATACTAGGAATAAAAAAGTGAAATCATGGGAGTTAAACTGAACACCGAGCACATAAGGGCTGTCGGAACCTTCGAGGAGATAACCGGCGTGCATGTGAGGGACTGTCTCATCGACGAAAACTGCGCCTATTTCCTCATAGAGCCGGGAAAGATGGGACTGGCGATAGGAAAGAACGGCTCGACCATAAAGATCGTGGAAAGGACGCTCGGAAAATCCATAAAGATATTCGAGTACGCCGAAACGCCCGAGGGACTGCTCAGGAGCATGATACCGAGCATCAAGACCCTTGATATCAAGGGAGATTCGGTCGTGATAACCATACCTGCCAGCGAAAGATCAACCGTGATAGGCAGGAACGGCAGGAACATAAAGATAGTGAGGGAATTCCTCAAGAGGCATTTCAAGATAAACAACCTCAAGCTCAAGTGATCAAAATGACAGGACAATTTTCCGCAAGGAACCTGAAGAAGAAGAGGAAGAAGTTCAGATGGAACTCCGACCAGTACAAGAGAAAGAAGCTGAAACTGTGGCAGGAGAGGCCCATGAAGGGATCACCTCTGGCCAGGGCGCTGGTGCTCAAGAAGAAGGGAGTCGAGCAGAAGCAGCCCCACTCGGGTATAATAAAGACCGTGAGGTGCCAGATAATCAAGAACGGCATACACGTCACCGCTTTCGTCCCCAAGACCGGCGCCATAAAGCACATAGACGAGCACGACGAGGTTCTTATAGCGGGTCTGGGCGGGTCCCAGGGAGGAGCTGTGGGTTCCATGCACGGCATAAAATACAAGGTCATAGCCGTCAACGGCGTATCACTCGACGAAATAAGGAAGGGGAAGAAGGAGAAGAAGGAAGGATAAAATGGACAAGATTCTGCTTTTCAACCGGTGGGACGTCTCCGGCGTCAAGGTAAATGACCCGGGACTGAAAAGATACGTCAACGTCAGGCCTTTCATAGTGCCAAAATCATCGGGAAAACTGATAACCCCCTCCATACACAAGAAACAGATGAGCATAGTGGAGAGGCTGATAAACAAGCTGAGGGTCCCCGGCCACAGGGGAAAAAGGCACAAGATCACCTCCAGGCATGTAACCGGAGGGTACCAGAACGTCTACCTCGCGGTCAAGGAAGCCTTTGAGACAATATACAAGAAAACGAAAAAAAATCCGGTGCAGGTCCTGGTGGAGGCAGTCGAGAACGGGGCGCTGCTCGAGGAGGTAATGGGCTACCGTCTCGGGGGTATAATAGCCAGGAAGGCCGTAATAACCACGCCCCAGAGAAGGCTGGACATCTCGCTCCGCCTGATAGCGCAGAACATTTTCGCTTCCTCTTTCCAGAAAAAGAAGAAGTTCCCTGAGGTCATCGCTGACGAGCTGATAGCGATTGCCAACAACGACCAGAAAAATCCGGTGGTGAGGGAGAGGAGCCGCATAGAGAGGGAAGCAGAAGGGGCAAGATAATCCTTCCCGGACGCCTGCTGATTCTCGCTGCTAACATTTATATATATTATCTACAAATTAAAGAAATTGTGATTTGAAATGACCAAGGAAAACATGAATCTTCTCGTCAAGGAACTGATGAGGAAGCCCGAGCAGATCAGAAACATAGGAATAGTGGCCCATATAGATCACGGAAAAACCACCCTTTCCGACAACCTGCTAGCGGGAGCCGGCATGATATCCAGCGAACTTGCCGGCCAGCAGCTGGCGATGGATTTCGTGGAGCAGGAACAGGAAAGGGGAATAACGATTTATTCTGCAAACGTATCAATGGTGCACGACTGGGAGGGACAAAAGTATCTCATCAACCTCATAGACACCCCAGGCCACGTGGACTTCGGGGGAGATGTCACCAGGGCAATGAGGGCCGTCGACGGCGTTGTGGTGGTCACAGACGCCGTGGAGGGGTGCATGCCCCAGACCGAAACGGTCATCAGGCAGGCCCTCAAGGAGCGGGTGAAGCCGATACTTTTCATAAACAAGGTGGACAGGCTGATAAAGGAGCTAAAGCTGACACCCGAGGATATGCAGGAAAAGTTCAAGAAGATAATAACCGAAGTCAACATGCTCATACAGAAATACGCCGAGAAGGAATACAAGAACAAATGGATGGTCAGCGTCAACGACGGCGGCGTTGCATTCGGATCCGCCGTGAAGAACTGGGCCATCTCAATACCCTTCATGAAGAAGACGGGGATGAGCTTCAAGGACATAATAGAGATGACCGAGAAGGGGGCGGAGGGGGAGAAGGAGCTGGCAGAGAAAGCCCCCCTTCACGAGATAGTCCTCAACATGGTCATCAAGCACCTCCCCGATCCTCTCGAATCCCAGGCCTACAGGATCCCGAAGATATGGCCCGGGAGCAACGAATCAGAAGTTGCCAAGGACATGATGAAATGCGATCCTGACGGTAAGCTGGCGGGAGTCGTGACCAAACTTTACCCCGACCCGCATGCCGGTTACGTGGCCACGGTGAGGATATTCTCCGGGAAGATGAAGACCGGCCAAGAGGTCCTGCTTGTCGGGAGCAAACAGACGCAAAAGCTCCAGCAGGTTTCCGTTTACAAGGGCCAGCAGAGGGTCAACATGGAGGAAGTGGATGCGGGCAACATAGTCGGTATAGTGGGACTGAAGGAGGCATACTCCGGGGAAACCATAAGCGATCCGGACAACGAAATGCCCAGTTTCGAGTCCATAAGGCACATATTCGAGCCCGTGGTGACCAAGGCCATAGAGCCCAAGAGCCCCAAGCAGCTCTCCAAGCTCATCGAGTTCCTCAGAAGGACCGGAAAGGAAGACCCTACCCTTGAAGTCAAGATAAACGAGGAGACAGGCGAATACCTGGTCTCCGGCCTGGGAGAGCTACACATAAACGCAAAGATAGAGAGGCCGCTGAAGGAAGAGAACATAGACGTCGACGTTTCCTCTCCCATAGTCATATACAGGGAATCCGTGAAATCCATGACCCCGTCCCCCGTGGAGGGGAAATCGCCCAACAAGCACAACAGGTTCTACATGGTCGCGGAGCCGCTCGAACCGAAGGTCTACCAGGCGATGATGAGAGGGGAAATCCAGGACATGGAAGTGAAAAAGAAGATGGTCGAACTTCAGGACCAGCTGGTTGAGCTGGGATTCGACAGGGACGAGTCCAAGAAGATCAAGCTCATTCACAACAAATGCATATTCATAGACATGACCAGGGGGGTTCAGGCCATACTCGAGGTGATGGAGATGCTCAAGCAGTCCTTCACCGAGGCCATGAGCGAGGGTCCTCTGGCAAGGGAGCCCTGCACCGGCGTCAAAATCAAGATCGTGGACGCGAAGCTCCACGAGGATGCCATACACAGGGGTCCCGCCCAGGTGATACCCGCCACCAGGTCGGCAATGAGGAACGCCATGATAAAGGCCGGGGCGTACATACTCGAGCCGAAACAGATAATAAGGATAGACGTCCCCACGGAGCAGGTCAGCGGGGCCATGAAGGAGGTCCAGAACAGGAGGGGACAGATACTCGAAATGAAGGACGAGAGGGGGACCACCACCATAAAGGCCAAGCTTCCGGTGGCGGACATGTTCGGTTTCAACTCATCTCTGAAGTCCTCTACTTCCGGACTCGGATTCTACTGGCTGATAGACGTCATACACGAGCCGCTCACCAAGGACCTGGAGCAGAAGGTGATAAACCAGATAAAGTCCCGGAAGGGAATAGAATAATTTTAAAAAAAATATTTTTTTAGGAGCATCATATATTCTTGGGATACAATACCATAATCCTACAGGAATGGTTTCTATGGAAAAAATAAAAACCGAAAACGAATTCATGAGGATGGCATTCATTCAGGGGGCTTTCTTCCTCATATGCTTCACCGTCCTGGTGACCACGGTGCTCTTCATCAAGGGCCTGTTCTAAATCACCGTGAATAAATGCTTTCTAATGGGGTTACTGGGAATGTCCGCGCAGGCGGGAATATTCCCCGCGGAAACAGTTGTTTCGATTACCGCGCTTTTGAACCCAGGTCTGAAGCCGTTTCGCTATCCCGCCCGTTAGAGCGGAATTGGCCCGAAGCTCCGATGCTTTTGGCGCCTGTCCCACCAGGGATCAGCTAGACCAAGCTACACCATAACCCCGTGTTATCAATTTCTTTATTCTAATCTTTAAATTTATATGCGAATTATAAAAAATAACTACTAAATAGTAACCATTTATAAATAAACTTTTGCTTATTTGGTTATGGAAAAAACAAAATTTCACAAAAAAGATGTACTAGAAAGTTATGGACATCTGAAATTGGGCAGAGAAATATATAATCCAATAATTGATTTCAAGTTACCGATTGATTTCAAAAGGAACCCGAGAGGGTTTTTGGAAGAAAAAATAAAAACAGGGGAAATAAAACGGACTGTCTATGAAGGTGACAGGTCGACCATACTAGAATGGAGGAAAGGTAACAGGAACTTATATATCAAGAGAATGGAACCCGCCAAGAACATTGACTTGATGCACGATATTACAAGAAAAGACAAAGAGAAGATGGTAGAGGAAAGGGGACTCAATGAAATATATTCTTCCTCTAACGTACACAATTTGAGATTGATAAGAACTTCTTCTGAAGTGATATTATCAGGACTAAATTTACACGAATCTCCAAATTTTTACATTGTCATGAGACAATACCCACCGGGATCGTTCCTAGACGATTTCCTTAAAACAAAGGGTCATGTGAATCTCTCATCCGAAGAAATGAAAAGGATTGTAATCGAACCTCTTTCTGAGACAATGATAAAGATGCACGGTACCATGGATGAAAAGGGAATTCTTCAAAGGGATTTCCACCCCGGAAATGTTTACCTCATGAGGCCCGAAAAAAATAATCCCTTCGGCATTATGATACTGGACTGGGAGCTTGTGGACAGGCACCTTAAACCAAGTAAATTGAACTGGGAATCTAGAATGAAAGAACTGGAAAGATTTGTAAATTATAAAGATAATTTGAAACCGCCATGGAAGGAAACATTCGATCAAAAAGAATTCGATACGTTTATAGAAGAATACGAAAAACGTCTCGAATGATCTAAAACATTTATTCAGATGCAGTCATATATTATTATGCTCTGGATAGTGTCCTTGATAATCGGTTTGGCCGGGTTTTCGGCTGGGAGCTACTGGGATCTCAGGTATACGGAATTCCCCGACTGGCTCCCGTATTCCATGATAATCTCGGCCCTGGCGGCGAGGGCGGTATTCTCTTTCCTCTACTCCGACTTCTCCCTGCTGGCGAATTCTGTGATGGTGGGCTGCCTGTTCCTGGGGCTTGGTCTGGTCATGTATTTCCTCAAGCAGTGGGGAGACGGAGATGCGTGGCTCCTCGGAGCGATGGGATTCCTCTTCCCTGACATGACGGGATTCGAGGTCCCGGTGACGTTCAACCTTCCGCTGGCCCTCCTCCTGAACTTCCTCTTCGTTTCGCTCTTCTACCTGATATGCTATTCCCTCTTACTGGGATACAGAAGCAGAAAGCTCAGGAAATCCTTCCTCAGGGAAATCAGAAATGATTCAAAGAGATACGGATTTTTCGTGGCGGTATTTTTCCTGGGCAGCTATCTTTCCGTGATGTACCTTTCGATTACTTTCGGCATACCCCCCGCCTCAATGCCCACCATGCTAATGCTTCCCTTCCTGCTTTCTTTCATACTCATTTTCACGAGTTACGCCAGGTTGATAGAGAAGGACATGTTCAAGAAGAGGATTCCCGTCTCAGAACTCAGGGAGGGGGACGTTGTCCTCGATGACAAGTGGAGAGGACTCGAAAAGGAGGAGGTGGAAAAGATACGAAAGAACAGGAAGTTCGTGTGTATAAAAGAGGGTGTCCGGTTCGCTCCTGTTTTCCTGCTCACCACGATAATAACGTTTTTAATCGGAGATATAATACTAATAATAGTTTAAAATCTATTAAATAGCCAAAAAAGGATTTTAAATCTTTTTGGAACAATTAAAACATCAAAAAAACTATTATGAGTCCATATAAATATTATTAAATCCAGATGGAACGGTCCATATAACTGTTTCAATGAAGTTATATATACCCCATCGAACAAACAATTTATCACGAAGAGCCCATAGGGCTCAAAATATAACATAGGAGGAGATATGATATGAAAATCAAGCAATTAATCGCAGGAGGTTTGGCAACAATAGCAGCAGGAGCAACACTGGCTTTCGGAGCCTTTGCAGCAACTACCCTGGACCAGGGTCTTTCACCATACGTGGTGGCCGATTCTGCCACAAGCACACTTACATCACCAGCCATAGTGGTTGGTTCCGGTGTTGACACCACAGATGTGGTGGGTGCAGCAGACATCGCGGCAAGCCTGGTTTCAAACTACGCAGTCGAAGAGAAATCGATCCCTTCGACATCAGGGGAGACATCAGTTACCAACGGAATACTGTTGAAGAGCGCCAGCGACTACCCGTACCTTAATCTGGCCTTCTCGACCATAAAGACAAGCCTTACGGACTCTGAAATGCCCGACATGCTTGCAAAGGGCAGCGTTCAGACGAACCCGAGCGTCAACTACCTTCAGTTGGTTAACCTCGGAACCCACAAGGTCCTTTATGACGAGAGTCCGGACGACTGGGATGAGCCGGTGCTCAACGTGAAGTTCGACACCTCGACCACATACGATCTGAAAGTGATCTTCCTCGGCGGACTGAACCCTTCGGATGCCGAAGATAAGTCAGTAGAAATGTTCGGCACTGAATACAAGATAGGTCCGAACCCGACGAACACATCCCTGACCCTTTACGCGGCCAGCGGCGCTCAGACCGTTACGCTTTCGGGCTCAGGAGATGAGGAAACGGTCACGGTCGGAGGTACCGACTACACGCTCAGCCTTGTCGGTTGGGACAGTGCAGGAACAACGGCATACGTGCAGGTAAACGGAGCCAATCCGCCGACGTACGGATGGGCTTCCGGTAATTCATACACACTGGCATCTGGCATTAGCACAAACGTATACGTCAGCCAGGTAAGCCTTGTGTACACCGGAGCCGACCAGTCAAGCGGTTCGGTGGAGCTTTTCATAGGGAGCGACAAGATCGAGCTGTCAGATACTGACAACTCCGTCAAAAAGAACGACGACCTTATGACGAGTTCCAGCGTAGACTTCGTACAGGGCGGCACGCAGAACGCAGAGATAAACTCGCTAACATTCTCTGTCGCTCCGGAAGACACAGTCTACCTCACGGATGGGACTTCCCACACGGACCCGCTGTTCGGTAACTTCAAGTATGCGCTCGAAGGCATGACACCAGCACTTACAGGCAGCGACAGGGACAAGGTTGTCTTCGCGAAGGACGGTACGACCAAGGTGAAACTGACCTTCACGAACGACGACAGCACGGAATACGCAAAAGACGTGTTCTATTACAGCTCGGGCTGGAAGTACGGGGACGGTTCAAAAGCGTTCCACGTTCAGGAGCCCAACATATCGGTCCCGGCAGACGCTGACTGGATAGCCAGATACGAGTACTTCGGACTCGACAAGGACAAGAAATCGTACCTGCTCAGGTACTCCTCGTACGACGACACCAACAAGATCCTCACTTTCACGGATCTTGGAAGCGGTGACGAATACGAGGTCGCATACACCGGTTCATCAAACCTGTATGACGGTAACCTGATAGTGGGTGCGAACCAGTTCGTATTGAAATACAACGACACCTCTCACGAGGTAGCTGTTGACCTCAACGGCAACGGTTCGATCGTGGACAACGAGAACGTGTACCTTTACACGAAAGAACAGGGAAAGATCGACCTCAGCCAGGTAGGTAACATGACCTTCACGGAGAGCCCGTTGTATTCCATCAGCGGAAACGAGCCTTCAGGGCAGGCCCTGAAGTTCCTTGCTAACTGGGACGGAAGCACACAGGAAATCGCCACAGTAACAATGGCATCAGGTCCGACAGAGAACCAGGTCGGGACAGAGAAGCTCTACAGGGCCGTATCCAACTACGGTACCTTCATAGAGAGAGACACCGACTCCGACAAGATGACTCTGTACTACCCAGGAACAAGGCCGGCATACGCGAACGTAGCCATAGGGACGGATCCGGTGATATCCACGACTGGCGGAACGTCAGGAGGAACATACAGCGAAGCTGTTCCAATAACCAACCCGGTTGCCAAATTCCCGAGCGAGATAACTCAGACCAGCACCCTTAACAAGGACCTTATCCTTGTTGGCGGACCCTGCGCAAACACTCTGGTAAAGGAATTGCTCAACACCGAGTGGAACGTCTCCGACGCATGCACAGCATGGTTCGAGGACGACACGCTCAAGACGTCGGGCAATGGCCTTATAGAGGTCGTAGAGGACGTGTTCGGTTCTGGTCAGAAAGCGCTCATCGTGGCAGGTAACCAGGCGGCTGACACTAGGGACCTCATCGGTAACTACGTGATAAAGCCGAGCAAGATGGCTACACTGTCAGGCGACCAGTACAAAGGCGCAGTCGTATAAATCCGTTGAATAATAAAACGTAGGCATTGCGCCTACGTTACCCCTTTTTCTTTTTATTTTCGATGCCCAGACAGGGGTACGTATATCAGAACTCCGCAGGAAACGGATTCAGGATGGTACGCAGAAAGAGAAATCGCTGTTTATCGCACAGAATATGTTCATCAGTTCCTCTTTCGTCCGGAATCCCTCGAACTTGTTGCCCTCCACCACCACGGTGGGGGCCTTCTCTATGTCGTACGCCTCCACCAGTATCTGTATGGCGGGCTCGTCGAGGTCCTTGTCAAGTGAGAATATGCGTAGGTAGTTCTCCTTGTCCTTCTCGACCAGATAATCCAGCACATACCCCTGGGACTGGCACAGGTCGGAATTCTTCTCGAAGAAATAAAGCACGTTCACCCTCTTCGTCTCGCATCTCTCGGAAAGCTCCTCGGAGAAAAGCCAGTCCTCTATGAGCGAGACGGAATACCTCCTGGAAAGCATGTCGAAATACTGCTGGTTTATTTCTTCTGGGTTGACTATCTTGTTGCCCAGCTCCCAGGTCTTCCTGTCTATGTATTCTATCCTCCTGTTGAGGTAGGAGCACAGCTTTTCCCCATCCCCCAGTTTGTCGAGAAGCATGAGTTCCAGATTTATGTTCTTCAGTTCCAGCTCGTTCCTGTCCATCTCCAGCCTGATGTTCTCCAGCTGGAAATCAAGCATGGCGAAGCCGACGAGGAACCCCACTATGAATATCACGAAGGAAACCACGCCTGCCACGATATAAGGGCTTTTCTTCTTCTTCACCATTTGTACTCACTTCTCCGGATCTCGTGGTAAAACACGCACATCCACACCAGCATGTTCACCAGGGGATAGAGGGGTATGTAAAGTATGTATTCGAGCTTGTTTATGCTTTCGTTGATTTGTTTGCTGCCGATTCTTATAAGGGCTGCCAGGGCCACCAGGGTGACGAGGAACAGCGAAAGGTTGAAGAAATTGAAATTAATGCTGAGGGGGTGGGAAAGTATGTAAGGTACATCGAAACCTATGAGAGAGTAATTGACCACGGTCCTGTACGCTGAATCGAGAGCGTCAAAAAATCCATAAAGGAAAACCGGTATGGCCAGCAGCACTACCAGATACTGGGTGGGAAGAACGAACCATCCGAGGTGACCAAAGCTCCTCCCGAAGAAGATATGGGTGTATTTTCTGGAATTGTGCACGAATCCCCTGGCCCACCTTATGCGCTGGTTCCAGAACTTGCTGAATGAGGCAGGGGTGTCCGTTTTGACGGCCGCGTTCATCGACATCTCTATCTTATAGCCCTCGTTCTGCAGCCTGAGGCCCATCTCCAGGTCCTCGGTGAAATTCTCCTCGTCCCATCCCCCCAGTTCCCTCACGAGATTTGTCCTGTAAAGGGCGAAGGCGGGAGTCATGTAGAGCGCCCCCAGAAAGGTCAGGAGCTTCCTCACGAGGGCGGTGAAGGTGTACTCTATCTTCTGGAGCTTCTGGGAGAACGTCCTGGTGTCCATGGGCTTTATAGTAGCTATGACGCTTCCCGTTTTCTTGTTTCCGAAATAGGATATCGAGCGGACGAGGGCGTCCCTTTCCTCAAGAACGGTGTCCGCGTCTATGAACCCGACCAGTTCCGTATCCACGTGCCTGAGTCCGGTGTTGGTGGCAGCGGCCTTCCTCCTGTTTTTCCTGTGCCTGAAGAACCTGACGTTGGGATACTTTTCCGCGTATTCCCTTCCCACGGCGGCAGTCCCGTCGGTGGAGGCGTCGTCGACTATTATGACCTTCAGCTTGTTTTTCGGATAATGTTGTCCCAGGACGGAGTCCACGGTCCTGCCCAGGTTCTTTTCCTCGTTGTAAGCCGGGACTATCATGGTCAGGCCGGGTGTCCTTTTGAGCTTCGCCGGGTCTCTGGTCATACTGTCCTTTTTCTCGAAGAATATCATGAACCAGAAAACGGATATGAACAGAGTCACGTATATCAGGATGTAATACAGTCCGTTGAACAAAATATCCTCAAGCATGTTTATTCTTTGGATTTTAAGGATTAAATTCTTAAAAAGCTAGTATTCTCCCGAAATCACGATTTTCAGGGGGTCTTTCTCCACCGGATAGCCGTATCCGATGTATATGGACTCGTTCAGCTGCTGGTGGTATGTGCTGTTAATCACGTAAGGATCAAGGCACAGGCTCTCATTCCCGATCACAACGTAATTGTTTCCCTCCTCTATCACCGGAAACTGCCTCAGAAAGCTGAGATTGCGGGCATAATCGGGTTCGGGATCCCTGAAAATTATTATCCTGTATCCCTCGTTCACGTACTCTTCCAGCCTGAAATCCCTCGGATTGGGAACGGCAGGGATTCCGAGGTAATTGAAATAAACCCACCTGTTGCTGCTCACCATGCATCCCCCCCCGTGCGCCAGATACACGGAAGGGTCGGAAGGCCCCATGCGGGGGACTATCGGGCTGGAGGTCGCCACCAGAAACAGCAAAACCAGACCCAGCACAATGCTGAACAGGGCTACAAAAAGGGGCCTGATCCTGTATTTTTCCAGCGACAATGAAGAAAAATAGGCTAACGGGAGCGCCAGATTGAAAAGGAACCTGGGGTGCTTCAGGGGTATCCTGTAATAAGAGAATAGGGTGAGGAAAAGGACCAGTAACATGGCCCATTCTTTCTTTCCGAATGATCCCTCCCTGTATTTCAGAAAAACTCCTAAAAGGAAGAGAGGGATGAGATAATTCCCGGCAATAAACACATGAGAGATATCAAAACCCATTACGATGTCCGCCCTCGTCGTTACGGTCAGTATGAAGGAATCCAGCATGCTCATCAGGGGGTGTCCGTAATTCAGGTAATTGAAAAGGAGCCAGGGCGAGAATACAAGCGCAACCACCAGAGCGAATACAAGAATCTTCCTGAGACTCTTCGAAAGGAGTATGAGAGGGGCATAAATCAGATTGGTGTACCTGACGAGGGAACATAGGCCGGAACAGACACCCGATCTAAAACCGTCGCTCCTGAGCGCGTAGTAAGCGAAGAGCTGGAGGAGGGCCAGGGAAAGGAGCTCGGTACCTACTGAAAGCCCGTAAAAAAGAACGAAGGGGTTGAGGGAGAGAGCGTAAAAAATCCTCCTGTCGATCCCGAGGGCCTCAGAAACCCTGACGCAGGAAAAAAGATACAGAGAAGAAACGAATATTATGTACACATACTCAGAAGCGGCCCATCCGAAAACGCTGAAAATCCCCAGAAGAAAAGGAGTCACCGGGGGCCGGAGAAGCTCGAAATAGAACCCGTCTCCGAAAAGGTATTTCGCGTTAAGGACGTAGGAAGCGAAGTCCCAGGATATTCCCGTCGTGTGCTGGAAAAGGAAGAAAAGAGTTGAAAAAACGAAAAGGACCGCAATCAGTCTGTTTTCCTTCACCATGTCATAAAAAGCCCCAACGGCCTTCCCCATTTCGCCCATTTTTATAATAGGAATACCTGAATTTAAATACTGCCGGAACTATTTCAACATGAAGATGGAAATAACACTTCTCGTGATAATAATGATTTTTTTAGGAGCAATGCTATTAGCCCCCGATACATTGAACCAGGATGCGGACCCTCATGGGAAGAATCATGACTTCCATTTCGTCCTGAGGGCAACGGGCTCGGATGAAAGGTCATTCACAGGAAACCTCACGAACCTTCTGGAGGAGGACATAAGCGATTTCGCCAGGGGGGATATCCTCCTGATACTGGGGAGACTGAAAAACGACTCCTCCCTGATATGCGAATCGGTCCCACATTACGAGCATTCGCTCTCAGGGGAACCGGAGCGGGATGCGATAATATACGAGACGCTCGCCTCCCTGGACTGCGGGAGGGATGCGGAAGGGGATCTGCTGAAGGCATCGGAACTCTGGAAGTCGGCGGGGAACGAATTCCGCTCTGAACTTGACGAGGCTCTGGCCTTGAATGAAACACTCGACTTCGAAACGGATACCGCGGGGCTCCCCGACTTCAACCTTTCCGTCCCCGAGAACCCGGAGGGGTTCGTAACAGGGAAATCCTCAATAAATCTCGGCAAACATGATATCCTGGTTTCTCAGGTCGACAGGGTCACCAGGGATTGGCTGAGCTACCAGATATTTTATGGTCCTCTCTACAGGGCCGGAAGGGACGAATTGCTTACCGAATACGAACTCCAGAGGCCGAAGCTCCTCACCACCTTCTCCGAAAGGCTGAGTTACAACAAGACCGAACTCCTCCCGGAAATAGGATGGCACGAAGGGGCACGCATCCGGGAAATACGGGAGGTGGGACTCACCCACATGACGGCCAGTGGGACCGTCGTCATAAACCGGGAGGGGAAGTGGTACGCTCCGGATGAGAATGGAGTCTTCCGGTTCGAGGTCCCAAGGGACAAGGTCCTCTACCCAACCACCCGCTTCTTCAGGGAAGACATCGCGGTCATAATAGACACCCACGGCATAAACATGCTGGTGGAGCAGGCCGTCCGGAAAAACGCCACGGTGGTGGTGGGTTGCTGCGACAATCCCGGCAAGATCAAGGCGGCCATGTATCTCGGGAGCAAGGGCATAAAGACCATATGCTTCACGGACAAGTACCTGCCCCTCATTCTCGGGAGCGGATTAGAGATACTGGGCTCCCCTCCCATCAGGAGGGAAGGCAACATAATGGTGATAGGAGACAGGCCCGTTGAATTCGGCACGGAAGAGAAATTCGTGGTCATGGGGGTATCCGGTGACAAGTTCGCCCTCAGCTATTACGACACCCCAAGGATGTATTTCGATCAGCTGACAGGTGACATAGAACTGGACGTGGAATACGTCCTCATAGACGATTTCGGGCAGATGGGAAGGGTTACCGAAAGGGCCAGGGAAACAGGGGCAAAAGCCATAGCCGTCAGAGTATTCAGCTCTGGAGATTACCGCGAGGTCAGAGAATGGCTGGAGGAGGACCCGGAAAACAGGGCCATACTCTTCCACACGGTCTCCTACCCTTACGGATACAAACTCCTAAAGGAATTCCCCGGCCAGACCACCTTCGACGACATCAATCCCGAGTTTTACTGACCCTGAAGATGTACTTGGTTTCCTCGTAGGTCTCGCTGAAGCAGAGCTCGTTCCTGCTTATCTTCCCGAACAGTTCTTCTCTTAATTCTTCGCATTCTCTGTCAAAGCAGGGGAACGGATTGAAGCTGAAGATCACATAATCGCTCCGGTCGACATGCCGGTCATAGATCCTGTGTGCATCGGTTATGTTGTTGTAATAGGGGACCATGTACACGTCTGAATAGGCGGCCGGGACCGGGTCGCTGGTGAGTATGGTTCCCTCCGAGTCCTCGAAATAGCGGTAGTATTCCCCGACTATCCCCGGCTCCTCCGACGGGAAGGAATCGAACCTGTGGAAATCCTTGCAAAGGGAGACGGAGGTTGATAGGAGTATAAGCAGCGAGAAGGCGATGAAAAGTATCACCCTCCTCCTCTGTTCCAGGAGGTAGTCCTTCATCCTCAGCATTCCGAAGGAGGAGAGCACGGCAAGGAGCGGGAGAAAGGGGAGAGAGAACCGGAGCTGCTTGTTGGGCATCCAGGTGAACACCACCAAGTATACGAGCGAAATCAACAACAGATATCTCACCCATTTGTTTTCCGATATGTACAGGAGTGAAAACAAGGAGAAGGAAAGCAGCATATTGTCCCAGAAAAGGAGGGAGGGGTAATAAAAGAGGTTCTCCGCGGGATTACCCACGATGTGGACGGGATTGTACTGGTGCTGGCCGGCGAGCACCAGGGGATGGAGGGGATCTCCGTACGCGAGATGGCTGGCAAAGAGGTAGGGAGAAACGACCACCAAGAATCCCAAGACTATGAGAAGGGATTTCCTCAGCAGTCTTTTGGGGTCCCCGTGATGGTCCAGAACGAGAAGCAAAAAGAGCACCGGCAAAAGTATCCCGTTGGTGAATCTGAACATAACTGCCAGCCCCGAGAAAAGGCCGGCCAGAAGGGGCCTCTTCTCAAGATACAGATAAACGGAGATCAGAACGAAGAAGGCGGATGGTATGCCGGTCATTATCCTGAAGGAATTGTAAAGGAAGACGGGGGTGATGGCGAGTAATGCTCCCGCCAGAAGGCCGGCATTTTCCCCGGAAATTCTCTTCCCAAGGAGATAGGCCATGTACACGTTTCCCATGGAGAAGAGGAGGATGAGCAGGTCGTAAGACAGGGTCGCCCTCTCCCCCAGGAACCACAGGAACCCGAGCATCACCGGCAGGGCGGGCGGGCGGATGACCTCGAAAAGCCCCACCGAACCAAGGGAAAAGAGGTACTTGCCTATGCCTATGTACACCGCCTCGTCCCACAGTATGAAGTGGAACTTCAGGATCATGTGCAATATCCCGACCCCCAGTATGGCCAGTAGAAGGATGCGCACGGGGCCTATCCTTCTTATGATATCCATTGCAGGAACCTCCTTCCTGAAAGAATCCACAGGATTACCGCCAAGGCAGCCAGCAGGGGGACCAGGGAAAGCAATCCCCCCAGACCGAGCAGGTTGCCCGCGTTGAACGCGAAATCGCCCCTGGCGAGAAGGGGAATCGTGTGCTGGACGAGGGGATTGTATGCCCCCTCCGGCAGGAAGGGATCGGTAACGGTGACCGAAAAGGTAAGGACGATGGAAGCCGCCGCCAGCAGAACCGCGAACTTTTCCTTCCAGCCGGAGAATTCCCTGGAATATAGCATTATTGTAACGACCATGAAAGGTATCACGGGCACTAGGTGCCTGGGGCCGGGAGACCATCCTCCCCACCACACCGAATAACCGGCATTCCACAGAATGAACGAAAGAACGGAGAGGAGGAACAGCCAGAACTCCTTCCTGAGGCGGTTGTTCCTGTAGAAGCGGTGGAATCCGGGTATGCAGAGGAGCAGGAATGGGGAAAAGAAGAACAGCCCTCTGTACGGGGAGAACAGTATGCCCAACAGGACGAGGGGATCGGGGAGTGACACCCCCAGGAATCCCGCGGACTGGAATTCAGCGGACTCCTGGTAGGCGAGGTACGAATATCCGGTGGAAAACATCCCCCCAAAACAGAGGAAATTGTAGGCCGCGAGGATTATGAGGGGAGGTATGATCCCCAGTATCAGGAAGGAAATCTTCTCCTTATTCTCAAGAACCGCGAATGCATAGAAGAACAAGAAGACCGAAATGATTGCGGCGGGGAATTCGGTCATGAAAGCGGCTCCCATCATCAGACCGCAGGCGAAGAGACCGTAATCACCTATCCTACCCCTCCTGGTGAAAAGGAGATAGAAGCAGGAGAACAGGAGAACGCTGGCTATCTGGTGACCGTAGAACATGAGAGAATAAGGGAAAGCCATCGTACCCAGACCGTAAGCGAGGGTCACGAGCACCCTGTACCTCTCCCTTTTCGTGAACTCGCCGGAAAGCCTGTAAATAAGCACGCAGAGGAAGGCGGAGGGGAGGGAGACCACCAGGAACCTGATGAAATACTCCGCAACCGGGCCCGGCCCCGAGAAAGGGGCGAGCATCGAATAGGCCACAGCACCGAAGAAGGAGGAGCCCGGTGCCTTGTCCGAATAGTAATGTCCGTCAAGGAATGATTTGTCATGTGTGTTCTCATGGTAACTGCCTATCCGGAAGGTCCCGTTTTCCACCATGGAATAGGTAAGGTCGTATCTGCTGTTCTCGTTCCATCCGGCCGGCAGGTAGAAATACGAATAGCATATCAGGAACAAAACGAAAACCGCCAGCTCCCTTCTCTTCAGGATTCCGTTCATGTTTATCTATTCGCTTTGTACCAATATAATTTAATCAAATGGAAGAGATACCGGAGATCCTCCCTGAAAGTAAGCTTGCTCTCTCCGGACTTCCTTTCCCGGAAAACGAAGGGGACCTCAAGTATCCTCGCGTTACTTCCCTTGACCATTACCTCCAGACCTATCTTGTATCCGGTGGGGTTCAGGTCCAATCCCCTGATGACCCCCTTCTTGAGGAAGAAGAAACCGGACATGGGATCCCTCACGCTGGTCAGCGGCCTGGCCAGGAGGCCGGCCCCCCATGATATGATCTTCCTCTTCAGCGGCCAGCCTTCGGTTCCTCCGCCGCGGACCTTGCGGCTGCCCACCGTCATGTCCGCCCGGTTCCTGATTATTGGATTCACCAGCCTCGGAATGTCCCCCGGGGGGTGAGAGAAATCGGCATCCATCACCCCCAGTATCTCCCCCTCCGCCTTCCCGAAACCTTCCAGAACCGCGGAGGAAAGACCCTTCTTCCCCTCCCTGCGAATGACCTTCATCCTGAACCTCTTCTTCATCCTTTCCGCGGTCTCCCCGGTCCCGTCAGGGGAATCGTCATCCACGACGATCACCTCCCCCTTCACGCCCCCCTCGGAGAGGGACATGAATATCTCGGGTATCAGCAGTTCCAGGTTCTCCCTCTCGTTGTAGGTTGGGATCACTATGGAAACCATGGGATTCTTTGCCACCGGGGGGATTCTCCTTATTCCCGGGGACCAGGTCCATCTCTTGTTGGCGAAGTAATTCCATACGAAGACGATGGATATGGCGATGAGGTTGGATATAAGGTAGTAAATCCCGAAATATTCCGTCAACAGGTGCAGTATCAATATGGTGAAAACCATCCCGATCAGGGAGACGGAATTGAACTTGATCAGCCTCCTGAAAAATCCCACGTCTTTCTTCCTGTCCCCGAAGGTCCAGTAATTGTTCAGGACGAAATTGGAGATTATGGACAGCTCTATGGCTATCGCAGAGGAAACGAGATAATAGAAACCGAAAATCTCCGTGAAGAACCACAGGAAGAACTCGTTCACCAGTATCCCGCTTCCCCCCACCAGAGCGAATTTGCCTATCCTCATTTCAGCACCCCGTCCACGAGGACCGTTGCGTAGGAGCCCGGGGGTATCCCGAACTTCAGCAGGCATTTCAGCTTTCCCTCGTTGATTTCATCCTCCCCGAAGGACCATTCGAGTTTCTTCGGTCTAACTATCCTTTTCCTCTCGCTCCCCTCGGCGGAGAGCTCGGGCATTGACTTGAGCCTGAAATCGCCCGGTTTTATCCCCTCCCCTCCGAGGATTCTCTTCATTTCTTTTCCCGACTCGTATTTCGAGAGATCGGTATCGAAACCTATAATAGGTATTGTTTTCTCTTCCGTAACCTTCGCGATCTCGTTCCACAGGTATGACTGGTAGGCATGGACGAATATCCTCCGGAGCTTTTTCGGTATCCTCCTCAGCGCTCCCGCGTAATCGTTCGGTTCCCGGGCGAGGTGCTGCAAAAGTGTCTTCTCGGTCCCCAGGAAACCCGGGCACTCCTTAATGGCGGCCATGAAATCCCCGCCCTTTTCCAGGTTCTCCCTGAACGACCTGGCGTCTTCGTTCCTTTCCCTTTCTCTCCCATGAGTCAGGTACGTCCAGACCGCCTCCTTCAGACGGTCCCTTATTATCTCCTTTCCGACCAGGTGTGTGTTGCCCCTCACCCCGAACCTCTGCTTTCCGTAAAAATTGATCATGCCCTCCCTTTTTATCCTCTCCAGGTTCTTCTCCATACCCTTCCTTTTCCCTTTCCCGATGTCCCTTACCGTTATCTCGAAGCGGTTGCCTTTCAGGTCCCCCAGATTTATCCTCTCCCTCCTCTCCTCGAAACCGGATAGCTCGATGTCCTTTATCCTGACCGACTCCAGCCGCTCCATCGGGACGTTCCACACAGAAACCTTCTGGTATGTCACCGCCCTCTTGTCCTTGGTGCCGGCATATCCGAATCTCTTCACGGAGACCCCCAGCTTCCTTGAGATCATTTTGACCGCCCGGAAAAGGCTCCAGTTGGTCTTCTTGAGCGTGAACCATACGTAGTGGCTGTCCTCGGTCTTCCCTCCTTCCCCGGGTTCCTTCTTCCGGAAGATCTCCCTGACCACGAAGTCCTCCGGGATCTGCTTTATCTCAGGCATATTATCAGATTGGTGACGCTAATTTAAGAGCAGGCCCCGGACCGGACAAAAACATTTAAAGCACTCCCCGTCCAGTTGTTTATATGATTTTCAGGGATTACGGGAGATACAGGAAGAGGTACGGGAGGCTGGTGGAGCTGGAAAGGCAGGAGGAGATGCGGGCCCACGAGAACGAGATAAGGAACATGAGCCCCCGGGAAAGGGAATCTAAGGGCAGGGCGCTTCTTGGCCTGAAGGGAAGGGACCAGGGGACCGGCCTGGGGGGAAGCCACATCATAAAGTACGTGAGGGGAGGGCCGCTCCCGGAAACGGAGATATCCGTCGGAGACCTCGTCCTGATCAGCAGGGGGAACCCCCTCCTCAAGGAGAATCCCACGGGAACGGTCTGCGGCAAGACCAGTTATTCCGTCACCGTTTCTTTCGAAAGGAAGCCCCCTCGCCTTGCATACGGCAGGGGCCTGAGGATGGACCTCTACGTCAACGACATAACTTTCCAGAGGATGAAAGACGTCCTGGGCAGGATGGAGAAGGCGGAAGGCAGGAAGGCCGAGATGAGGGACATCCTTCTGGGGAAGCGGAAGCCCGGCTTCTCGGAGTCCCCGGGAATAAGGATAGAGGACGAAACACTGGACCCCTCCCAGAGGAGGGCGGTGAAAATGTCCGTGGCAGCGAAGGACATGTTCCTGGTCCACGGCCCCCCGGGGACGGGAAAGACCACCACCCTGATAGAGATAATAATCCAGCACGTGAAAATGGGGAAGAAGGTCCTGGCTACTGCAGCTTCCAACGTAGCGGTCGACAACATGGTAGATTTCATAACCGGGAAGGGGAGGAAGGCCGTCAGGGTTGGCCACCCGGCCAGGATAACCAAATCCCTAAGGCAGCATTCCCTCGATTTCCTGGTACAGGACGTGGAGAAATACGGGGAGGCCAGGAAGCTGAGGGAGGAGGCGGACAGGATAAGTGAGAAGAAGGAAGAGCACGAATACCCATCCCAGAGGTGGAGGAGGGGCATGAGCAACGAGAAGATACTGGAGCTGGCCGGCAAGGGAGAGGGGTCCAGAGGGGTCCCGCCGGGGAAGATAAAGAAGATGGCGGAATGGGCCAGACTCCAGGAAAGGATGAGCGGTCTCATCGAAAAGGCCAAAAAGCTGGAGGACGGGGCCGTGAACGAGATACTGGACAGTGCGGATGTGGTGTGTACCACAAATTCCACCGCCGGAAGCGAGATCATGGAGGAGAGGAAATTCGACGTCATATTCATAGACGAGGCAACGCAGTCGACCGAGCCGTCCTGCCTCATACCCATGAACCGGGGAAGCAAGGTCGTGATGGCAGGGGACCACAAACAACTTCCACCCACCATAATGAACCAGAAGGCGAAAAAAGGAGGTCTGGAGGAGACCCTGTTCGAGAGGATGATCGAGGTCCACGGGGAGGGAATAAAGGAGATGCTGGAGACCCAGTACCGGATGAACGGCGTGATAATGGACTTCCCCAGTAAACAATTCTACAGCGACGGCCTCCGCGCGGCGGAGAGCGTCAGAAACCATAAGCTGAACATAAAGGTCAAGGGCCCTCTCGATCCGGAGAGACCGCTCGTGTTCCTCGACACACTGGGATCATGTCCGGAGAGGAAGAGGCCGGGGTCAAAGTCCAGGGAGAACCCCTGGGAGGCCGCGATCATCAGGAAGCTGGTAAAACAGCTCCTGGAACTGGGCGTGAAGCCGAGAGGCATCGGGGTCATATCCCCCTACGACGACCAGACAGACCTCATGAAAAGGGAACTCCCGGAGGACGTCGAGACCAAGACCGTGGACGGCTTCCAGGGCAGGGAGAAGGACGTCATCCTTGTCTCTTTCGTGAGATCGAACGGGAAGGGATCGATAGGCTTCCTGGAGGATCTCAGGAGGCTGAACGTCTCCATAACCAGGGCGAGGAAGAAGCTGATCATGACGGGCGATTCCAAAACCCTTGAGCATCACGGGACATACCGGGAGCTGATCGCGTACGCGAGGGAGAATGGAGGGTACATGGAAACCCAAGGGGGCGCACAATCCGTTTTTAAAAATTAGTTGCCATTCCTATTCATGGCATCGATGTCAGTGTCCTGCAGCCAGTGTGGGAAGAGCATATACGGAACTGCCCTTAGGTACAAAGGGAGATATATATGTCCGTGCGATGCCGTTTCAGGAGAAGTTCCCTGCCACGTCAAATACGCATCCTCATACACTTCCGTCTTCTCCGGGAAGGGGCCGGTCGAATTTGAGGTGATAGATTTGAGCGATTTCTCCGTTAAGAGGACCTTCGGGGTCGAATGCAGGACCCTCCCGGACATGCCTCTTTGATCCAAATTTATTTCTTTCATCCATCTTCTAAAGATGGACGGATTCGACTTCACGGAGGATTTCGACATAGAGATCACCGATTCGGCTTTCCAGAAGAATTACGGACTCAGGTGGAGGCATGAATACGGCGGGACCATTGCATGCCGTCCCTGCGAATCCGAAGGCATCGTTTACTTCGGGTGCGACAACTATTATTTCTACGCCCTCGACGCGAAAACGGGAAAAGAGATATGGAAGTTCAGGACCGGAGGAAGCCCTTCGAAGGAGAAGGTGATCGACCACAGCGAGGTCGCGCTTGTAACGATCATAACGGGAGAAGGGGTGACGGTAGAGGACGAAAAGCCCATAGACTACGGGCCAAACCCCGAAATCCAGATCATCGAGAACGAATACACGACGAAGAGCGAGTACTCCTCCGGAGGGAGTGGATACAGATCAGGAGGGAGCGAGTACAGATAAAAAAAACTTCGCCTGTTCATTTTTATTATATTGGCCACGCGGAATTTGTCTTACTACGCCCCGAATGCAAACGAAGACTATTCCGCCGAAGAAATCTTGTCTCTTATGCCCTCAATCTCTCTTTGATCAATTACAATGTTCTTGCACTTGACCAGAAACCCCGGGGTCTTCTTGACAATGACATCATAATTCCGGTTGGGAACCTCCCTGTTCACATAATATTGAGAATCGATCCTGGCGGAGAATGCCTTGTTGATCAGTTCAAAATCCCCAGGGGAAAAATAATCGCTCAGAAATCTTTTGGCAAATTCAATGGTGCATGAATGGATCTCGCATTTCACACCAATTTCCATGAGCAGGGAATAGATTCCATGGTAAATTGTATAATACGCGGCGATCAATTGCCAGTCCCTGCTTTCTGATGTTCTCAACGTGCCCAAAGCTTCCTCGGCTTTGACCAAGTAAGCATCTCTGAGATTATCGTTTGGATCTACAAGTTCAATCCCTTTCCTTTGGCGCAAGCACCATTCTATCTGATCCATTTCAAAACCCCCCTTACAAATGCCTCTGTACCCTTTATTAAAATGTGATTTTCTGTGACCTCTTTGAGTAAAATATCATCATGTATTTCTTCATTGAAGACCTCCACGGGATAACTCTTGATATTCACATTAGTCCCGTATTTCTTCCCCACCGCCTTTATTTTATCCTCTTCGTATTCACCTACAACAAACAGGTCCAGATCAGAATCTTCTTTTTGCGTCCCTTTGGCATAACTCCCAAAAACGATGACTATTCCTCGCATGAAATCGTCTGCTTTTTCCAGGATTTCCTTGATCAGATGGTTACCTTCAAGGAACTGTATTTTTTTGTATTGTTCGGTCAGAAGGAAAAACTCCCTCGATACACTTGATTTTTTTATTGAGTAAATCTTGATATTGCCTTTTCTTTTCGAGTCAAGAATGCCCCTCTTTTCGAGCTTGTCCAATGTCACAAGAGCAGTTCTTGAACTCACGCTCAGAAGCTTTTCGACCTCCCGGATGTAATATCCCTTGTCGTATCCCTTCGTGAACAAACTAAGCACATTCAAATCAGTGTCGTTTACTTTAATAACCATATGAATATATAAGTAAACAATAATATTTAAGTGTTTTGGTTTCTGCAGCCTATTTCGCATTTTTCTTGACCCATTCGAAAAACCCTTCATTGGCATAATCGATATGGAAGAAGGCAACTATTGGCGTTTCATCACGATGGATTTTTTCGACCTCGGAGATTATTTCGTCTTTGTGCTGATTGATCGTGAAAGCAGACAGATTATAATAAGTTTCCTCTTCGATCTTTCCCTTCCACCAGTGGTTGGAGAGGCCCTGAGTGATCAGTCCTCCTGCTATCAGTCTGTTGCTCAGGAGGATCTTGAGTACCCGCTCTGCTTCCTGTTTAGTGGTCGCACTTATCAGAACCCTGTAAAATCCATCTTTCATGGAAAAGATTTCCGTTTGTGGCTTATATTATTACTTACACGAACCCCAGCGTCTCCGCGATTATCCCCAGTTCCGGCCCGCTGGTCTGCTCTCCCACGACCGCGCCCCTGGAGTTGGCTATGATGCCTGATCTGACCCAGTAGTTCCCGAAGTTTACCGACCCCACGTCCACGCCCACCTTCAGAACCTTGCCTATCGCTTTGGCCTCGCTGGTCTCGATCATCTTGTAGGCGAGGCACCCCTTGTTGGTGGCCAGGGCAAGGGAACCCACGAGATCCATACCCGCTATCGTTCCGGTCTTCACCGGGACGCCGAGGAAATCGCTGATCTTCCCGGAATGTTTTTTGATCTCCTCAGAAATGATACAGCCGTGATCGTTGCAGAGAATGAGATTCCCCAGGGCGGTGAAGCTGGTCTTCAGGGTCAGCACGCTGGTCTGCTTTTCGAGGGCCTTGATCTCGTTCTCGAAAAGCTTGTCAGAAACTATTATACCTTTGGAGTTGCCGGCGGAGAATATCCCGGCCAGGGAGGTGCCCATCATGGTTCCGCTGATCACGGGGGTTCCCAGGGCCTCCGAGATCTTGTCTCTCATGGTCTTCTTGAGAACCCTGCCCAGAAAGCATGATTTTTCGTTCGAGAACCCGTACAGCCCTATGTTGGGGTTTCTCCGGAAGCGGAGCCTTTCAACACCCATTTTATCATTTCTTCCCCTGTTTAGAAGATTTATCCTGATTTTTCGGCTTTTTTGATGCCTTCTTTGTCTCTGGCTTTTTCTGCTTTTTCTTCCCGGGGGGCTTCTCCGGCTTTTTCTTTTTGGTATCCTTTTTTCCCTTTTCCGCCAGCTTCCCGGACGGCTTTTCGGTCTTCTCCTCTTTGGCGACCCTTTCGGTGGCTTCCTTTATCTTCTCATCCGAGGTCGCCTCCTTCGCCTTTTCCTCGATCTCCTCTTTCTTCTTAGGAGTAACGCCCCGCTTCGTCATGAGCCTTTCCTTCAGGCCACCCATGCCTGACTTCTTGACTTCCCTCTTCGTTATGACCTCGCCTGGAAGCTTTGCCTGCACGGAGGCGAAATCCCCGCTGACCTCTATGCTTATCTTCCCGGGGGGCTTCTTGAATCCCCTGGACATAACATACTCGTTTATGCCCCCGGATATCTTGACGTCGGCGGATTTGGTGTGCCTGAGGACGAATTCCCTGATGGCAGAAATCGATTTTTTGGTCCTTCTGGACCTGGGGTGGTTCAGCCATGCCCTCCTGAGGTTTATCCTGTACACGCGCTCGATGTCATTGGTTTTCCCTTTCTCCGCCATAAGAATCACTCTATACGTCCAGCCCCGATCCCCTTCTCCAGTTCCTCGTCCTTACCCTTATTCTCCTGGTTCTGGCCCTCTTCAGGGAGAACTTCTTTATGTCGGCCCATCTGGGGGCGGGCCTGAGGTTACCTTTGGACGAAAGCCTCTTCTTCTTTCCTGCTGTCTTGTTTCTCGACATGTAATCACTGCCTCTTTATCTTGAAGTCCTTTTTGCCTTCCGAGAGGGCCTTCAGAACCTCCCTCATCTGACCGTCGCTCACGGAGCCGCCCAGCTTACCGGCCTGGTAAACCTGAAGTATGTACAGCTCCGCCTGCGAGGCAAGCTCGGGATTGGCGAATCTCACCCTTCCGAGTCTCTCGTAGGCCTCCTTGCTAAGTATCTTTGCAAGGAGCTTCTTCTTCGTCTTCTCTATCTGTTCCATCTGCCTTGCTTTGGCGAGATCGTTGGGATCCATTGTGTTCATTTCAATCAGCCCGCGATCTTCTTCGAAACATCATTAATGAATTTCTTTCCCTTGGGGGTGGTTATCCTGCCCCGGGGTTTCGCGGTTTTCACGAGTTCCGCAGCCTCGAGCTGCTGGAGTATCTTTCTTATGACCGCCCCCGAAGCCACGTGCTTGTGTTCAGGCCTGTGGCCGCTGCGCTTCCTCGAGCCGTATATCCTCCTCAGCCTGGATACCCCCAGGGCATCTCCCCTGGCAATCTTCCTCAGCACGGAGGCGGAGCGGACATACCACCAGTTCTTCTGGGCGGGCGCCCTCTCCTTGGACACTCCCGTCTTGACTACGGAAGCCCATTCCGGGGGGGTTATCTGGTCCATTTTCTCCATTTCTTTGGCCATCGCTTCTATCAGTTTTTCGGCATGTGCCTCTCCTATTGATGCCATAGTACCACTCACAATTCTCTAATATGGGTCTTTACAATTTAAATACTTTATTTTTATGCTTTTTCGTCATACTTTAAAAACAGGGTAATCCGGTGAGCGCATGTTCAGGGAATGGAAACGTAAAGGGAACGTTCTCGCCCAGAAGTTCCACAAGGAGGAATTTCCGGGCTTTCTGAGGAAGGATATAAAGGTGGCCGAAGGCATATCGGTCGTTCTGGAGAAGAACGGCATACTCCAGAACATACTGGATGGAGGGAAAACATATTCCTTCGGTCCGATAAACTCGGATTTCACCCATGCGCTCTTCGTAGACGCCTCAGAAAGGAAGCTGGAGAAGAAGATAAGGAAAATAAGGACCAGGGATGTCCAGAAGCTCTCCCTGGATGTCGAAATAGTATTCAGGGTTCAGGACGTGGATGAATTCAGGGAAAACCTGATGAAATCCAAGGAAATGCTCTACGAGGACGATCTCTGGAATGAGATATACATGGAGCTGATTTCAGGCGTGATAGCGCCCCATCTGAGCGGTCTCGGCCTGCTCGAAGTCAGCAGGAACGGATCACTGAGGGAGAAAATCGGAAAGGAGATGGAAGAGAAAACGGGGGGGATACTCACCGGGTTCGGCATTGAAATGGTTTCGTTTTCGGTTGAATGGGATTTCCCGAAGGACATACCGAAGCCATCTGAAAGGGGAGATGATAAAGTGGAGGAAAGCAGGGAAGAGGAGTTCGCGAAGCTGGAAAAAGAGAGGGCAGAAAAGGAAGCAGAGATGCAGCTGGAAAAGGAGAAGACCCAGAGGGACATGGAGGACGCCCTGGAGGCAATGGAGCTCAAGAAGATAAAGCAGGACATGAGCGAGGAAGAGATAAAGAAGAAGATAGGGGAACTGTCAAGGGCGAAGGAGATAGCGGCCGAGAAACATGAGAAAAAGCAGATGAGCAGGGAGGCGTTCAGGAAGATAAAAGACGAATGCAACAGGAACATTGTCCTTCTCCAGGGGAAGCTGCAAGGGAAGGAAGGGTATGAAAAGGGGAATGCAAAGCAGGAAAAGCCCCCGGAGAAAAAGGAACCTGACAAAGATAAGACCGCGGAAAAGGTCCTGGAATGAATCAGTCCACGGCTTCCAGGGAAAGCGCTATGAAGGCTATCACGAAGCCCAACGCTATGGAGATTATGAAATTGAAGGATGATATCTCCGGATTGAGTATTATCTCCGAAACGTTGTAGAGCACTATGGCAACCGCGAGCCCGAAAATCGGAACCGAGGCCATTCTGGAAGAGGATTTAGTTCCCAGGGAGATGTTGTTGCCCAGCCAGGCTATTGTCCCGGCTATCCAGAAAAAATATACCGAAGCTATCAGGAAGGCAGCCATGCTCTCGAAAAGCCCTATGTTCGCGAATTCCATTACCGATACGTAACCCCTGTAAAGGGCAAGTGCGACTATTGCGAATGAAACTATATACACGAAGAATGCGAATCTACGCTTGGTGAATGAGTTTTTCAGCTCGTCGAAAATGCCCACTACGTAATCCTCCAGCTTGAAGCCCTTTATGAAGAGGTAAGCACCGACTATGCCCAGTATCAGGCGCCATCCCTCGTATCCGAAAAGGGCCCAGACCAGCAGGACCACCGCGGGTATGCCGAAAAGCATCCTGGAAAACTTGGGGTTTTCCATGGTCTCGTTCAGAAAGTCCTTTATCTTGTAGTAGGATGATTCGAGCTGCTCCGACTGCCTGACTATTATCCTCTTTACCGAGAGTATCGGGACCTTGGACTGTATTATGGGTATCACGTACTCGTCGTCCTTGCCGTCTGAAACGAGTATAACGAAATCGCTGGGTCTCTTGGAGAGGACATGGTCAAGCTGCCTGGCGACCTCCCTGTCGGAATCCACGCCCCTGCTCTTAGAACCGGTAATCACCGATACCTCGGTGCTGTATTTGTCCTTGAGTTCGTCCAGAAGCTTCACCGCCCCGAAAAGGGCGTTTGCATCGCTCTCCTCAGGATCCTTCATGCTGAGGTCTGTGGCCACCTTGACTATGCTGTTCCTGCCCGTCACGGGTCCGGAGATGCCCAGTTTTTCGCCTATGTCATTGTCCCTGTCTACGCACAGTACCATCAGGTTCTCTTTTGGTTTTTCCTTTACCATTCCGGCCCTCCTGCTTAACGATTCAGTTAATATATAATTTATAAATATAATAATCTATTTAAGGGCGGTGCGGCCGACATGAAAGCTGATATCGGAATCATAGGGGGAACCGGCATTTATTCCGAAGGGATGCTGGAAAAACCGGAGAAAACGAGCCCCGAAAACAGGTACGGGAAGCCCTCCAGCGAAATAATCGTGGGAAAATTTCACGGGAAAAGGGTCGCATTCCTGTTCAGGCACGGGAGCGGGCATACCATACCCCCTCACGCGATCAATTTCCGGGCGAACGTCCGGGCCATGGAGGACATGGGCGTCGAAAGGATCATAGGCACCGCTGCGGTCGGCTCGCTCAGGGATGACCTCCACCCGGGGGATTTCGTTTTCCCCGACCAGCTGATAGACATGGGGAGGGAAGTGACCACCTTCTACGACGGGCCGGACGTGCGCCACATAGCCTTTGCAGACCCTTTCTGTCCTGAAATCAGGGAATCCATGATCAGGTCGGCGGAAGAGGTGGGAATAAAATCCCACGATAAGGGGACGTATCTCCGGGTCCCGGGCCCCAGATTCTCCACCAGGGCGGAATCGCGCATGTTCAGGAAATTCGCCGACATAATAGGGATGACCTGCATACCCGAGGCGGTTCTGGCCAGGGAAAGGGGAATCTGCTACTCCGTCATCGCCATGATAACGGATTATGACGTTTACAAAGAGAAGGCGGTGGAGGTCTCCGACGTTCTGGAGACCATGAAGGGGAATTCGGACAACCTGGAAAGGCTCCTGAAGGTTCTGATTCCCAATATACCCGAAAAGAGGGGCTGCGACTGCCCGGAGGCGCCTGAGAGGGGGAAAATATAAGGAAACGGCTCTGTCCCCCAAAAGCAAGGCCCTCCGCAGCGACCGATACCCGCTCCGTGTGCTCTTATTTAAATATTTATAAACTTAATAGACTATACACTTTATACCGATTCATGGTGAAAACATGAAAGCGAGGGACAAAAACCCGGCAACGAAGGAAATGATAGAAAACCTCAGGCAAAGGTCTAGGAAGGAGAAGAAGCCCATATTCATGGCCATAGCCAGGGGGATAAACAGGCCATCCAGGGTCGGATACGAGGTGAACCTGGACAGGATCGAGAGGTTCTCCATGCCCAAGGAGAACATAGTGGTCCCGGGAACCGTACTGGGGAACGGGGACATATCCAAGGCAGTCAACGTGTATGCCCTGAAATTCTCCGGTTCCGCGAGGGAGAAAATCGGAAAGGCCGGGGGAAAATGCATGAGCATAGAGGAATTCGCCGAAAAGACGCCGAAGGCAAGGATAATGGGATAAAATGCCAGGAAAGAGCGCTGAAAGGGAGAAGAAGACAGGGAATTCCGGGGAGATGTTCATAAACGCCGATAACTGTATAGCCGGCAGGGTCGCCTCCTGCGCCGCCAAGATGCTGATGGGGGGAAAGAGGGTATACATAGCAAACGCCGAGAAGGCGGTAATATCCGGGAAACCGGAAGTCATACTCGAGACCTACAAGAAGAAGAGGAGAAGAGGAGATCCTTATCACGGGCCATTCTACCCCAAAAGGCCCGAGGACATCCTGAGAAGGATCGTCAGAGGCATGGTTCCCCGCAGGGAGCCGAAGGGCAGGAACGCCATGAGGCGCCTGAGGGTATTTATGTCCGTCCCCGAAGAATTCAAAGACAGTGATTTCGAGACCATAGAAAAGACCAAGAACAAACTCGTCCACAAATATGTCACACTGGAAAAGATAAGCAGGGGGCTGGGGGCGAAACTTGAGTGATATCATGACAGAAAAGAAAAAGGCTTCAAAGGAAGAGAAGGCAGGGAAGAAAAAGGAGACCCCAAAAGCGAAGAAGCTGCCCCTCCACAGCACGGGGAAGAGGAAGAGATCCGTAGCCCGTGCGGTGGTCAGGAAGGGCTCCGGAAAGATAAAGATAAATTACAATCTCATCGAAAACGAGACCAATGAGGTATACAGGCTGAGGGTGATGGAGCCCCTCATAGTGTCCGGTGCGGACTGGAAGAAATACGATTTCATCATAAACGTCAAGGGAGGAGGAGTGATGGGCCAGGCATCCGCTGCCAGGCAGGCAATAGGCAAGGCCCTGGTGGAGATATTCGGATCGGGTATCAGGGAAAAGTTGATGGATTACGACCGCAACATGCTCGCGTACGATCCCCGCAGGACCGAGCCCCACAAGCCCCCCAGATCATCCCAGGGAGCAAGAAGATACAAGCAGAGGTCAAAGAGGTAGTTATTTAAGAACGGAGTCAACGTGATAATATGGAATATGCCCGCATCAAGATTGCCGGAAGGGACATAAAGGAACTCGAGCAGATATGCGAAGATATCAGGGAGATCGCCAAGAAATACGGCGTGTCCACCCGGGGACCGATACCCCTCCCGACAAAGAAGCTCAAGGTCACCACCATGAAGACCCCCTGCGGCGACGGGACGGGGCACGGAAACGCCACTTACGACAGGTACGAGATGCGCATACACAAGAGGATCGTGGACATCGGGGCCAACGAGCGCGCCCTCAGACAGGTGGTCAGGATACCGATCCCCGAGGGCGTCAAGATCGACATCGAGCTGAAATAGGCTATTTTTTGGACAATTTCAGCAATTCATTCAGGTAACCCTTACCGGGCTCCATCCGAAAAATCTCGCACCAGG
Organism: uncultured archaeon; assembly: GCA_964441265.1. Taxonomy (GTDB): domain Archaea; phylum Aenigmatarchaeota; class Aenigmatarchaeia; order QMZP01; family QMZT01; genus JAFGDH01. The sequence goes on along the minus strand of CAYYKJ010000007.1, from coordinate 22,537 downwards.
TGAGATAAGAAAGTTCTATCGATTTCTTGCTGGTTTTGTTCTTACTGAAATGATCATTCATAGTCATTTTAATGAGTTCGTGAACTTCTCCCGATCCCAGACCGAACTTATCCGCTGCCGCTGCTACGACAGGCATCTTCTCCGAATAAGGACCGTCGATTTCCTGGAAAATCCCATTAACGCCTCCCTCCTGAGGGGAATCCCCTTCAAGTAACGGATATTCATTCCAATCACCCACGCAAACACTAAGCTTATCCGCTATTTCTCCGTATAAATTTCCCATAGAAGTTGAATATGACAATAAGATTCTAAAACGGAACGTGTAACGGGATTCACTTCTTTTCCTCGGCTAGTACGGCGTTCACGATTCCGTGCTGTCCGGGCTTGGAGGTCACTCTGGCCGATCCCAGTTCGGTCTTGACCACCGCTCCCTTGGTGATCACGTTCCTTCGGACGTAATGCGGATTGGCGGGGTTCTTCTCGACGGACTCGACCTTTACGCTCTTTATCGTCCCCTTCTTGGGGTCCGCCACGTTGATCCTCTCAACGGACAGGACCTTTAATTTTTTGTTTCCGCCTATTGTCTTCTGGACCTTCACGCTTCTCTTGCCTATCCTGGTCTCCAGAAACACGTTTCCCTTCTCGAATTTCTTCTTCTTCCTGGAATGCCTCACCCTTCTCCCGGTCAGGGATCTCTTGGATTTCCTGTGCCACTTGGTCATTTTCACACCGCTGAATATTGGTATTATTACACTATAAAACCGTAAATACTTATAAATATATGCTTTTAAATAAATGAATCAAATAGAGTGTATTCACTGTTAGCTGATTTACAGGAGGTTTGAAAATGCAGCAAAGACCATTGGACGTTCTTGGAAGCTCCGAAAACAAGAGGATAATAATACAGGTCAAGAACAGGGACAAAATCACGGGCATCCTGAAGGCCTTTGATTCGCACCTGAACATATGGCTCGAGGAGGCAGAGGTCCAGTCTAACGACGGGGAGAGCAACGTCAAGCTAGGAACCGTCCTCGTGAGAGGAGACAACATAGTTCTGATTTCGCCCGCAAAATAATATGAGGAATGATTCTCATGTCAAAAGGAACACCCAGCTTCGGCAAACATCAGGGGAAGACCCACGTACTCTGCCGTAGGTGCGGCCGCCATGCATTCCACGCCACGAAGGGCGTGTGCGCAGCCTGCGGATTCGGCAAATCTGCCAGGATGAAGAAGGCCAAATGGCAGTGGAAGACCGTCACACGGGACAAAAGGACGAAATAAAATCCGTTTTTCCTGATTTTGCAAATTTAAATAAATTCCCTTATCTATATTAATAACTCACAGAGCATGACAGCTCCAACCCATTGAAACAAGCTGTCTCCCTAATAATGGGCCCGTAGCTCAGTCTGGCGGGTTTTCCGCATAAGCGGACTTCCGGACATTTAGAGCACCGGACTCTTATCGGATATGATGACCTTAACGGGGATGACAAGGCAAGAGGCGCAACGGCGCTTCTTTCGCTGGAGATATCCGGGTGTCGCGGGTTCGAAGCGTAGCTTTTACGGACGCTGGCGCAGGTCACAAAACCTACGCCTGCCAAAAAGGCAACGTGGAATTCCCGTCGGGCCCATTCATTCTTTTTCTAATCCCATTTTTTAAGGGAAAGTGACAATGAATTATCATGGAAAAAAGACCGGTTCCCATGGTCATATGCATGGTGACCTGCGGTGACCAGATCCTGCTCGTAAATAGGAATTCCCCTCCCTACAAGGGATACTGGGCATTAATAGGGGGAAAGATGGAGTCTGACGAGAGCGTGGAGGAGGCGGCGGCCAGGGAGATCAGGGAGGAAACCGGACTGAAAACCAAGATAGAAGGTATAAGGTCCGTAATACACGAGAGGCTGAAGGAGGACAAGAGCGTGGTCTTTTCCGGGGTGGTGTTCCTCGCCCACGCGGAAACCGAAGAGAATAGAGTGAGGGGAACGAAAGAAGGGCAGCTAAAATGGTTCTGGATAAACGAACTGAAGGATGAAAAAGTGGTCCCCCAGGACGTGTGGATGGTGGAGAAATTCCTCGAGAACCCGCCCATAACCATAAGCCATCTGGAGATCAGGCAGAAGGACGGAAAGGTCCTCGGGTTCAGGGAAGTCTAATGTATGTCCGAGACGTTCTCGAATACCTTCTTGAGAACGTCCTTGCCGTCTTTTAGTATGGGCTCCCCATGCCCGCAGAGTATCTTCTCTGTCTTCAGTTCCGAGAGTTTTTCAAGCGACTTCTCAAGGTCCTGCTCGCTGCCGCCCGGGAGATCCGTCCTGCCCACGCCCTCCGCGAAGATGGTGTCCCCAGAGAACAGTATCTTCTTCTTCTCGTCGTAGAGGCATACGGAGCCCGGGGTGTGCCCGGGAGTATGGATCACCCGTAATCCGGCGACCCTTTCCCCGTCCTTGAGCTTCTGATGCACCTCCACAGGCTTCATCTCCCCGTTGAAAAATCCCGCGCAGGTGTGCTCGTCGTCCCCCTTCTCCAGAGGGGCGGAATCAAGGCTGTGTATGAGCACCTTCGCATTGTCGAAGAACTTGTTGCCGCCCACGTGATCGAAATGCATGTGGGTGTTTATTATGGTCTTTATGTTGTCGAAATCCTCTCCCATCTTCTTGAAGAGATCATAAAGCCGGACGAAGTTGAAACCAGTGCCCGTGTCGACCAGGGTGTCCTTCCCGATCAGATAGATGTTGGAATCAATGCCGGAAAGGCTCACCATGGTTATCCCGTCTTCTATCTTACGGAATCCGGGCAAACTCATGATAATATCTTGGCCGCAAAAGGATTTAAAAAGATATGAACGTCCTTATAAAAAAATATTTTTTATAGAAATGACTCAAAGATAGTGAATATCAAATGAACACGAACTTGAGCATAATCTCAACGATTATTATCACGACGCATATGCCCACGATGTGCTCCGGCCTGAGCTTGATCGATTCCTCTGACTGCTCGAAATACCTGATGAGCCCCGCCGTGCTCTGGGGCATGAATGTCTTGTTCTTCTTGGCCATCGTGATCACTCGTATAATATTTAGAACAGGGAAGGTTTAAAAGCGTTTTTCAGGCGTATTCGCTCTTGGTGGCGTATTCCGATTTGGTCACGTACTGGCTCTTCACGTCGTATTCGTCCATTCCTCCGCCGGAGAGGTTGACGGAATAGCTATCCTCTTCACCGGACCCTTCCTCGTCCACGGACTCCTGGGAGACCACGGCCTCGTACATCTCGTAGGGCTCCCCTATGTCCGACATGGTCGTCGAACTGGTCTGGAACCTCCAGAGCTCCTTTCCTTCCAGGGAGAGGCAGTAGAGGTGGCAGTCGAAAGATCCTATGCATACCCGGTCTTCGTGGAATAATGGATCGGTGAACACGGCCCCGGATGTCTTGAATCTCCATAATTCCTTGCCTTCCAGGGAAAGGCAGTAGAAGTTCCCGCTCTCGTCGCCGAAATAGAGCCTGTCGCGGTGTATACCCACCTGGACGACCAGGTTCTCCGCCTGGAACCTCCAGAGCTCCTTCCCATCCCTGGTAAGGCAGTAGACTATACCGTCCCTGCAGCCGTGATATATCCTGTCCCTGTGGAGCACGGGAGCGCAGGTGTTTCCGTATTTCCCCGTCTTGAACTTCCACTTGAGCCGGCCGGTCTCCGCATCCACCGCGTACAGGTAGGAGTCCAGGGAAGAGAAATAAAGGACACCGTCGTAAACCTCATAGGGATTGTCGGCCAGGAGCTCGTCCCCGGTCTTGAACCGCCATAGTTCCTTCCCCTCCTCGGAGAGGCAGTACATGTTATGGTCGAAGGATCCGAAATATACCCTGCCTCCGTAGACGCTCGGTGGAGTGGCCACCTTCCCGCCTGTCCTGAACCTCCAGAGCTCCTTTCCGTCAGATGTCCTCAGAGCATAGACATAACCGTCCGAACTCCCCACGTAAACGACGTCGCCGGAAACGTATCCCTGCATGGCGATCTTACCGCCTGTCTGGAATTCCCAGATTATCTTCCCCGTCATGGAGTCGAGGGCGTAGAATTTGTTGTCGTACGCCCCGTACATCACGAAACCGTTCCAGAAAGCCGGATTCACCCAGGTGACCATGCCTCCCAGCTTGGTCCTCCAAACCTCCTCCCCGTCAGGGGTCAGGGCATAGCAGTTCGTGTCGAAAGACCCGAAATGAACAAGACCCTTCCAGAATTTCGGGGAGGACGCGATCGATCCCCCTTCCGTGGGCTCAAAACCCCTGACGAAGGTCTTGGTCTTGGTTATCTGGATGTCCTCCAGTTCAATCTCGAAGTCCTGGAAACCGTATTCCGGCTGCATGATAAAAACTCGAAATCAAATCTTAAAAAGGAAATAGTTGTGCTGGGAATAGCCCATTTTTTGTCATCCCGCAGGGACCAAACATCTAACCCTGGACGGGGTGATAGCATTTTTCTGAGCGCCTCTGGCCAGTCGGTCTAGACGGTTGAACGACCTGCTGTCCGGCCCGCTTTTAGCCGGCTTGCACCCGGCACCACGGATTATTTCACCCGGCATCGGCCTCCCCGCTCAGCCCGGATCAGAACAGGTTTAACCGTTCTACCGTAAGCATCATGGCTCTGCCGCGCCGGTCTTTTCTGTGTCCTGTGGGGGCCTCCCGGCCCATGCCTTCCGGCATTACCTTGTATGGGTGAATGGAGCTTCCTCCCGGCCTCTGTTCGGGGCTGAACAGCCCTCTGAACGGCCGGGGAGCTATCTACCCAGCTCAACTTGATTATCCCTTCTATAAAAAGATTTATAAAAGTATCTGTATCCAAAAGGCGAGTTAATATGAAGCGAATAAAAAACCAAACAACCAATAACATACAATGACGAAAATGGGTGAATATTTCTTCAAGTCGCCAGGAGGGGAAGAACATGGCCTTGGCCCGAATGAGGTGTACATCAGCTTAAACGTTCCAAATAACTTGACTATACAGATTGGCCATGATTTTTTAACATCGGAAATGTATCGCAATCGCTTAAAAACGCGCGAGAATCCCACATGCAATAAATTCCAGCCGCGCATTTAGTTCTTCCCGCAAACTCAATTCATCAAAAAGCATTAATAGATCAAAGTCCGAACGAATCCATGAACCTCTTCATCCTGTCGTATTCCCTGATGAATTTGATTCCCTTATCTGTGATCTTATAGACCTTGTGTCCGCCCTCTCCGGTCCCCTCTTTGACCATTCCCTTTTCCAGTAGTTCCTTAACGTGCCTCTTGAGACGGACGTAGGATATGTTGGACTTGTATATGAGGTGGGTCGGCTTGAGGCCTCTCCTGCTCTCCCACAAGGCAGACAGCATGTCGTAAACTATCTCCCCCTTGTCCCTCCTCTTTTTCATGACCTATGCACCAGCAAAAGATTTATCAGAAGCACGAGATATCCCGCGAACTGCAGGAAGTGCCCGAAGACGTAGAACAACGAATGGAATATCATTATGAAAACCACCTGGGAGCAGAGTATCAGCAGGAAGGAGACGAACACAAGATGTGAATTCGTGCATGACCTCTCCCTGCAGTTCTCATAGAAATGCAGCACCACGTAGGACAAGAGCACCGCCGAGACCAGGTGGAACATTGAATAGTTTATCAGCGTGGTGAATGACGAGAAGACCACAAACAGGATAAGGAGCGAGATCGTCCTCCTGCTCCTCACCTTCAGAGAAAGCACCGCCAGGGTAAGATAGGCGAAAAGAGTGAGCATCTGGTAGAAGTATATTCCGACGAAATACACGTACTGGACGCTGACTATCCTGGATATGGTCGGAATCCTCTCCAGGAAAAGATTATACGCCGCCAGGTCGGTCACCGATCTCGCTATGAAGGCGAAGAACAGCAGCGCAAAGGCGAGGAAAAGGAACTTGAATTCCTTCCTGCGGGTGGCTCTGTATATCTTGAACGAATAGAACCCCACCAGTATGGCGATTATCGCTGACATGATTTCGAATATCGAATCTATGCCCATGAACCACATGGGGGAAAATATCACGTGCATAATTACTCTAAACTCCAAATTCTTTTAAATCTTATGAACCTGCGGTTCTGGAAAAAACCGGCCTCCGGGAAGGGGTTTAAATACCTTATGAATCACTCGTCCATACCAGGGCTTCGCAATACATATTTAAACTCCATACAATCATCACTTGGAAGCTCCGGGGGTCACAACGAACCTCCGGGGTTAGCGGATGCCCGGCAACGGACTTTCGAGGTCCGCCTGAAGATTGCTGGCATGTTCACCCCATAAGCAACCCCCTAAACCGGGCATCCGCGCCTTCCCATGACTGTTTTTCGGTCAGCGGGCAAACTGAATTTTTCTAGGATAAAGACTTAAATGACAACAAATTTTATCATAAAACATGTCTGACATAAAAACAAAGATGAAAAATATACACATAGATGATATCAGCACAACTAAAAGTAAATCAAATATCATAATAAGGCACTCTTATAATCCATTAGATATAGGAAAACCGGTAGCCGTTGTCAATTGCGGCGAATGTGGTGCGAAATACAAAGAGAAATTATTCCGTCTCCACGGGGGATTTGAAAAGATCAAAAAATTGAAATGCCCTGAATGCGGTCATTCAGATATTTTTTCCTACAGTAATTGTTGAATTCCACAAAAATACAAAGGGGCATAGTCAGAACTACCTTTGCCAGTGAAATAAAAGAGAAAAGAAGGGATCTAGTAAAGTCTCGATTCCCTGCTCCAGAAGTAGAACGAGAGGGTGAGGGTCACCACTATGAGGAACAATACCCATATGTACAGCTGGTTCATCTGGAAGTAGGTGGAACCGGTCATGTTCATGGTGAACCCGAAGATCACCTCGTATATCACCATCAGGAACAGAACGATCGAGAACCACTGGTTCTTTTTTAGCTCTATCATGATGAATATTTCTTGCCGGAAACTTAAATAGATTAAAGCTGTGGCTAAGCGGGGCAAATGATAAAAAAATAATAGCGGCGAGTTGTCCCTTTAACCAGGGCCATTTGGAGTATTAGTGATCGTAGGCTGAATACCTCGTTGCCTCGGTACTTACACCCCGATTCTATCAACCCGGTCGTATACCGGATCCTTTCCCTCGCACCGGTTGTTGCCAATCAGTTTGAGGAGTGGGAACCTATTTTCGGGAGCGGCTTCGAGCTTAGATGCTTTCAGCCCTTATCCACAATGGCATAGCTACCCAGCGATGTATACACAACTGGTACACCAGAGGCCACGATGCACTGTTCCTTTCGTACTGAGTGCTTCTTCCCCTCAGGTTCCCGACACCTTCAGTAGATATAGACCATACTGGCTCGCACCGTATTTAACCCAGCTAACGTGGCTCTTTGATGGGTGAACACCCCCACCCTTGGACGCTGCTGCACGTCCAGGAAGAGCCGAGCCGACGGCGGAGAAGCAACGAACGCGGTCGATATATCCATGTCTAACTTGGAAATCAAAGACCTTTTAGAAAGTTAACCAAGTTATGACGCTATGGACTCTCACGCGTCACGACTCCATTTTCGGGATCAACCAGAGAGAAGTTTTGAAAGTCTTTCTTTCTTTTCTTCATGTCTAAAACTGACAACGGAATCGAATCTTTCTAGATTATCTTTTCCGTACAGAGGCAAAACATATGCCGTCTTATCGGCATGAATTTTACCGGTTTTAATATTGAATTTATTAAGCATTTTCTTGATTACAAGGATTGTTTGCTTATTCTTCGATGCCACCCTAATCGAATATCTTTTGTTGTGGACCGTTCCCTCCGCATCAAAAAATCCGCGAAGGAAGCCGGTCTGGAAGTCTTTGTTTTCGGTTAGGATTTTCGAATAATCCTTTCTGAAAGATTTGAGATCATTATGCAGTTTTTTGGAATAAACAAGCAACCTGAAATAACCTTTAGAAGTCCTTGCTATCCTCACGTTTTTGTTATATGTTTTCTGCACTGCTTTCTTCACAATCTCAAGCCATTTTTGAACTTTCTGCTCGATTTCTATGTTATATTGATTTCTTGAAGGTCTATGGTAAACAGTTCCGTCTTCGCTGGCACCGAAAACGAATCCCTTTTCAATCAAATCCATGCTTATTATTTCATTAATGGGATTTATCTTACTTTCGTCTCAAAATACAGAAAGGAAAAGATATCCCCTGACATGGCTTTCAAAACCTATCAACTCTCTGGTTGATTATCCCCATGGTAACTTTTCTGTCAGAGCTGGCTTTCATCTAATAAAGACACAGCGGATCGCTAGACCACGCTTTCGCGTTAGGATTCCTCACTTTGCAGAATCCTATCAGTCCGGCTTTTGCTCTTGCACTCTAATTCCGATTTCTGACCGGAATGAGCCGAACTTAGGGCACCTCTGATCCCTTATCAGAGGCGTACCGCCCCAGCCAAACTGCCCATCAACTGGTGTCTCCCGAAGGATAAGCAATATGAGAACGGTAGGGTGGTGTTACATTGTCGCATTCCCCGCACCCAAAGACGCGGGTTCGACGCTCCCACCTACACTGTGCAACCATTATCATATCACAGCAGTAGACTGCAGTAAAGCTCAATGGGGTCTTCTCGTCCCACTGAAGGTCTCCAGAATATGCACTGGACAATTAATTTCACTAGGCATTACCCCAGGACAGCGGGGATCTCGTTAAGCCCTTGATGCAGGCCGACAATTAATCGGCAAGGGACTACGCTACCTTAAGCAACTTACTTACATTACTGTAAGAGTCGGACCATATCTTCACTCACTTGAGTGTCTGGCGTATGGCCTCTGGGGATTCTGTCTGCTTCCCAATTTTTTCAAGACTTCTTCGAGTTTGTATCTTCTTTGTTTCCCTCCCAGATTCATTTCGAAGGCTTTTTTGATCAGTTTCAAGAAAGATTCCAATTCGCCGTGTTCCTTTTTTTCAAGTCCTCTGACGATTCTCTTGAATTTCTGGAAATCACTGTCCTTCGAAACAAGCCTGTACTTTTCAAAGAAGGGAATTATTTTCTCGTTCAGTTGTCTTCGGTTATCAACCAAATATATCAGTGTATCTTTTTGACCGGGTTTATCAATTATCCTTCCGCAACCCAATTCTCCTTTTATCTTTTCGAGTACAATCCTGTTATTTTTGTGTTGAGTTACCTGGAATAACGGATCCAATACCCAGCCGAATCTCGTCGTTTTCTGTTGCTTCAATGACACACTAAAACAACCTTCGGCATCAACGAAACCCAAGATATAAAATCTCAGGTAACGCTTTTTTCTCAAGAGTTTACTAAACCCTTGTTCGACTTTCTTCATGGTAACCACCCCCATGAAGCAAACAGTTTCCTGCGGATTATCCGTCATCGTTTCCGGGATTTTTCCTTTCTCAGGACCCGGAATACTATGGAGTTCCCGCATATAGCCAAATTTTGTGACCGCCTAAGTCAACGGTCAGAGTTACCGCCGCCGTTTACGAGGGCTTCACTGGATTGAAGTCCAGCTTGACACACTCGCACTGGGCAGGCCTCAGGAGCTATACAAATCGTTTCCGACTAGCAGCCCCCTATGTTTTTTAACTGGGAAGAACGGAAAGTTTGAAATTTGTAAAAACGTCCTTTCATACTAACTTGGCCTGTCCGAGGGTTCGATTTCCGACTGAAGCACGAAAAGAACAGATAATCATTAAATCTGCGCTTCCCATTTGTTAAACAGTCGGACCCCCCTTGTCACTGCGACCTAGTCTTCTTGGCTGAGCCAAGGGACTAGGCACCCCTCATACCAAAGATTCGGGGCTAATTTGCCGAATTCCCTAGGGTAATTTAACCTAATACACCTTAACCTTTTCAGCAAGGGTCACCAGTAACGGTTCTCGGTACGGACATGAAAGATCCTTCCCGTTTCCATTTTCACGGTTTCCAGGATTCAGCCAAACCCGAATACACGGGCTATTCCCCGCTTCACCTGCTTCTCACCATTACGGTACTCCGCAGGCTTAACGGGTTAACCATCGAAATGGTCAGCCTATCCCGAAAAGTCTGGAACCGGGCTTGCGTCGCCGCACGTACTTCCATGGTACAGGAATATTAACCTGTTTCCCTTTCGACATCCTCCGGTTAGGAGACGCCTTAGGACCGACTAACCCTCAGCTGATTCGACAAACCGACGCTGACCATTCAGCGTCAAGCTTTTAATCGTTGCTGAGGAACCCTAGCCCTTTAGGTGGTGGAGATTCTCACTCCACTAGTGCTGCTACTATCAGCAAGATTCTTATTCCTGCAAGGTCCATTCCCCCTTACGGAAGAACTTCTGCCCCAGCAGGACACCTCCCTACGCTATCACTTTCGTGATCCAAAGTATCGGTAGTTGCCTTAGTCCCGTCCATTTTCAAGGCCATCAACCTAGATAGGTGAGTTATTACACACTCTCTCTTTCGAATGAAGGCTTAATCCGATAAATCCAAGCCTTCGCTCGTTTAAAGGGTGGCTGCTTCTAAGCCAACCTCCCTATTGTTTATGGTTGATGACGCTTTTCTTCGATTAGACAACATTTAGGGACCTTAACTTCAGTCTGGGTTCTTTCCCTTTCGGATACCGAGCTTACCCCGGCACCCCCACTCCAGCCTTCTACGGCGAACATGGATTCTGAGTTTGACAGCACAACTGGACCTTTCGATCCTTGGTTACGCAATCAGTATCTTTACCCCATATTCTACCTCCGGCCAGGCTGTACTCAGATACATTTAGAGAGGAACCAGCTATTGCCGATCTCGATTAGCGTTGAAGGAACGACGGCCTAAACAGATGAATTCTGGCCGTCACCCCATTTTCACTCCTAGCCCCAGGTCACCTGAGCGATTTGAATCTCAGCAACGGTAACGGGCCTCCATCCAGCTTTCGCTAGACTTCACCCTGCCCAGGGCTAGATCGACCGGCTTCAGGTATTATCCCCGTGACTGTAGGCGCTTTCACACCTGACCCCCTCGCAAGCTGCGGGGTTCTCGCTTTCGCTATGGATACCATCACGTTATCCTCGCCACGGAGATAAACTCCTTGCCGCGTGTTTCAAAACGGACGGCAAAACACATGCAAGCATGTGCCTTACCAACCTATAACTACATGGCTTTAGGCTCTTTTCAGCTCCTGTTAAGGATGCTTTTCGACTTTCCGTCACCGTACTAGTACGCTATCGGACTCGGATTATGTTTAGGATTGGGAGTTAGTGTCTCCCGCATTCCCGCTGGATTTCCAACCAACGGTACTCCGGATACCTGATATCAACCCTCTTCCTTATCCCTACGGGACTCTCACCCTTTGTCGTGAACCGTTCCAGGTCACTTCGGGTTGGGAAGTTGGGCCGAGCGCAGGTCCAAACCCCACATGTCCCCTATCTCTCAATAGGGGATTCGGTTTGTCCTGTTCCCCTTTCGATCGCCTTTACTCAGGGAATCGCGATTGCTTTCTCTTCCTGGCCCTAATAAGATGTTTCAATCCAGGCCGTCAACCTTCGCTATTGCGAATAGCAAATGCTGGGAAGTCCCATTAGGAAATCCCGGGTTCAAAGGCTGCTTGCACCTACCCCGGGCTTTTCGCAGCTTGCCACGTCCCTCTTCGTTTTCCGAGCCAAGTCAGCCACCATGCAGCGTAACAGACCCTTGTGGTCGGGACAACTCGCCTATGGAATCATCAAAGGACTCTAATGGTGTTCACTCTTTCATCGCAGCCGGTAACACGGCCCGCCGAGGCGCGCCCTGCTATGCCGGTGCTCACGTGACCGTCAAAGTGGTCATCATCCTTCTCAAATCAGCCCGTTATTTGCAGTAACGAGCCTCATTTCAACATTACAAGCATGGTATTCCCGAAACTGTCCAGAAAATAGATACCGAGTCGCCTCGACTATCTGCCTGCCAACCAAGCCCGCTGTCACCGGGGCGTGACCGACTCTGAACAGTCTGATAGTCAACCAATGCATTCGATTTGGCCCTCCCAGCCCTGCACGGCTGCAGAGAGCATGTATTATATGTTACTATATATTTAAATATTTACGTGCGCGAATGCGGCCAGCCCGGCCCGGATTTGCTCTCCGGCGGACCCGCCATGCAATTTCTCATGGACCGGTCGGGATTTTCCCGACCCCCGCAAGCATCAGCTGTTTCTTCTTTGAGCAAAAGGGTCGCTTTGAACCCGAAGCCTCTGCCTTGCAAGGGCAGCGATCTTTAACGCAGCGGGAGCGATTGACCCACAACACCCCGAAACGTTTCGTTGTGGGGTGAAATGTCAGCTCCCTTTTGAAACGCACCGTTGATCTACCGGCCCGATTTTTGCGGTAGGAGAAGTATGCACCCTGTTGAATGTTTCGAGAGACAACCTAAATTTTCGAAATAAGTTGTCATTCGAAATATATAAGGAGGTGATCCAGCCGCACGTTCCCGTACGGCTACCTTGTTTATCGAACAGCTAGATGATATTCCTAACTATACATGAGTCTGATGAAGCGCTACAAGCTAGGCTTCATCCGTTTATACACACGTTATAGATGTCATAGAAATCGTTTTGCGACTTCTCAAATTGCCCATCTAGCCATTTTACGACTTTAGGCCCCCAATAATAATTGTTCTCCAAAATATTACTATTGGAGTTAGCCCTCCTTGCAAAGTTGTGGTTTGATCCTCCCCGAAGGGAAGACCTCGCCAAAACTCCACTCGGATGGCTTGACGGGCAGTGTGTGCAAGGAGCAGGAACTTATTCGACGCTAGATTTTAGACCCGAAAGCGCTACCGCTTTCGCGGCGACTTTCGCACTTGCTAACCAGCGACTACTAGGGATTTCGGCTTCACGAGGGCGGGTTGCAGCCCTCGATCCGGACCAGGAATGGGTTTGAAGGATTAGCTCCTCCTTTCGGAGTGGCATCCCATTGTCCCATCCATTGTAGGCCGCGTGTTACCCAGAGGATTCAGGGCATACGGACCTGCCGTCGACCACACCTTCCTCTGGCTTATCGCCAGCGGTCCCTCATGAGTGCTCCGACAGAGTTGGATAGCAACATGAGGTATGGGTCTTGTTCGTTACGTCACTTAAGACGACACCTTTACCGGAACATGGCACTTTATGACATGAAAGCATCAAGCTCTCACGGCACGAACTTTATCGTTCCAAGAGGACATTTAATCGAATATTTTTTATCAGGTCAAAAAATGCTAAAGCATCACCACTTGATATTTCAAGGTCAAATGCATTTGCATTTTTATATTTTCTTATTTTACTTGAAATACCAACGGAGAGCAATAGCTTTTGATCAAATTCTATATTTTCAGGTTTCCCGTATGTTATTTTGAACCTCAGTCTTGTTTTTTTCCAATAAGAACCATCTCCATCATATTTACCTGCGAAATATGATGCAATCATTAATTTGTTATCAATTAATGATTTTTCTGTATTTTCCATTGCCTTCAGAAATTCCCTTTTTCTGGGCCTACTTGTTATGCAAACCCTGAAAAATCCTTTCTCATCATTTCTCCATTTGTTTTGGCCGAATTTTGAAAGGATTTTTGCAGCTTTTTCTAATATTTTCTGATTTCTATTAGTTATTCCGAATGTTCCTGTCCAAGTATACCCGTCTGCCCTAAACAATCCTAAAATATAGGCATCATTTTCGGAGCATTTGATTTGTTTTTTCTGAAAACCAACAGTTTTCATGATTCTTAATTCGGGAGGCATCCTTATCTGCTTTTCGGACGAAAAGAAGAATATCAGATGCCGGTTTTGCCCTCGTGGAATGACGACGGCCATGCACTACTTCTCAGCTTGTCTGGTAAGGCCTTCAACCTGACCTTCATTGCAGATGCGCGCACGGTATGTCTTCATGGTAAACCTTACGCAGCATTTTCTGCTGTTTGAGGGGCAAGAACCCACTTGGTAGGTTTAAAAGCACCGTTTTTTAAAGAAAAACCAACTCTCCATCCGGTTCTTCCGGAAATTGGAGAAGAATAACTTCTAACATTTGGTTTTGTTTTGAAACCGCTCAAAATTTCAATAATATTTTTTCGCAGTTTCTCATTGACAGTTGTTATCTCAACATAGTTTCTTTGAACATATCCATCGCTGTCTATCAGACCCTCTATAACACCAATTTTGAATCTTTTAGATGAGCTTTTGTTTTTAATCCCATCCTTTGTACAGTTGTTTTTCACCCAAGTTATGAACTGTTTTGAATGAATTTCAATTACAATTGTATTTCCCTGTCCATCGTAGGTCCTTATATTCGCAAATAACTTGGACAATATTTCAACAAGGGATTCCTGTATTGGTTTTTCTTTAAGGCCGAGAAAATATCTGAGCCTGTAAATCCCTGAAGAATTTTGTTCAAATATGTTACCGTCTCCGATGTAAAATCCAATCAGGTATCCCCTTTCTTTCGGTGTTATTTTTGAGAGGTCTGCTATGTTCCTCATGTTTAATTGTTGATTACGGTGCTAATAAACCTTACCATTAGTGACAGTGAGTGCCTGCCTCGCCTCTGGTAAGGTTCCCCGCGTTGAATCGAATTGAACCGCAGCCTCCACCCCTTGTGTGCTCCCCCGCCAATTCCCTTAAGTTTCAGCCTTGCGACCGTACTTCCCAGGCGACCCACTTAGCGGTTTTCCTGCGACACCAGGAACCCACGTAAGATCCCTAATGTCTAGTGGGTATCGTTTACAGCCAGGACTACTGGGGTTTTTAGTGGGACAGGAATTTCTTCATTCTGGCAATTTTATCAGGATGTTTTATCTTGACATGTTTTGAAAAAAGTATTAAATTTTCCTTGCCGTATATCCTTATTTCGTACTCCCTGTTCTTTCTTCGGCTTCTGACTCTGCCACTTGTTTTTAGTCCAATTATTTTAAAATATTCAAGTATATATTGGCAAATCTCCTTCGAAGTTGTTGTGAAATCAATTTCCGCTTGCCTTTTACTGATATGTCCTTCAGAGTCATCCTACAAATATCACTTGAAATACTGGGCATTCTAATCTATTTATAGTTAATTACTGGAAATAAATACCTTTTCCTGAACCCATATCTAATCCCATTCGATCCCCTGGCTTTCGTCCCTCACCGTCGGATCCGTTCTAGTCAAGCGCCTTCGCCACTGGTGGTCCTGACAGGATTATAGGAATGTAAGGAAGGTTGACCTGATCAGAAAAATCCGGGTCAACAATCGCTTTTTACCCCTACCCCGTCAGTACCCTTGACCTCTCCCGGTCCCAAGTCCTGTAGTATCCTCAGCAAGCCACCTGGTTTACCAGATGATTTCACCAAGGACTGGCAGAACCGGCTACGAACACTTTAAGCCCAATAAACGTGGCCACCACTTGTGGCTCGGGTATTACCGCGGCGGCTGGCACCCGTATTACCCACCACTTATTCGCCAAGCTAACCACAGAGCGACGGCATGGATTCACAGAATCAGCCGTCAATCTTTTTTGGACTTGACAAAAGTTCCCCCAAAAGGAGAACACTCCGGATCTCTTCCTCATGCTTGCGCACATTGGGAAAGTTTCGCGCCTGCTGCACCCCGTAGGGCCTGGATTCTTGTCTCAGAATCCATCTCCGGGCTTCCTCTCTCAAGGCCCGTACTGATTATCGGCTTGCCAGGAATCTAAAGAAAGACATTCGAAATGAACGTCAGTCCATTTTAGCCTGGCAACAACCTAATCAGCCGCAGTCCCATCCTTGGTTGGACAAAAAGTCAAACCGGCGAAGGACAACTCGTGATTGAAATCCAAGTTGTCACACGTTTCCAGATCTTTTTGCCTATCCGGCATTATCCTCAGTTTCCCGAGATTCGTCCGGACCCAAGGGCAGGTTGACTACGTGTTACTGAGCTCTTTGCTCTGGTTTAACCCAGAACGAGCATGGCTTAGCCAAATCCGAATAGCAGTGGCCTCCGGCAGGATCAGCCGGAATTGGGATTGGCGTTACGCATAAAGCTCCTCATATGAGCTTCAACAAGGGTTTTGCATTCTCCTACCTCAAACTTAACGCTCCCGTCGCCGGGAGCCGGTGTCAAGCTCTCATCTATACGCACGAATTATATCTATAGCAAGTAATATATATAAAAATATGCCTTTAAAAGGTCGTTCAGGAGGCGATTGAGGGCTCCAGCAATGCCTCGCCCCTCATTGCCATCTCTTTTTCCTTGTCCTTTCCGGGCTCGGCCTGCTCTTCCGAGGACTTTCCGAGTCTTCTCCTCAGGAAGAAAGCCGCCACCGTAAAAACCAGCATGAGCAGGTAACCCGCGTATATGGAGGGGTTGACCTTGAAGTAATCGGACTGCTGGAAGAACCCGACCGCCGCCGCCGCCTCAAGTATTATGGCTATTATGATCCAGAATATGCCCAGGGCCATCGCCTCTTTCGCGGTCGATTCCTCCTTACCGAAGTATATCCATCCGAAGGTCAGGGAAAGAATTATAACGAGAGCCATCGAAACCGGGCTCACCATGGAAACGGAAAACACCCAAACGAAAGAAGCAGAAGATATGACCACAGCGGCCATGACAACACCTAACACAGTAGCCAGCTTGAAATCCATACAGCAACACCCCATTTATCGAATGACGACCTGATCAATTGTCTAACGTCGTCTCTCGAAATTTATGTTTAAACATGAATTCGATCCGTGACTTAAAAATCCATGGTTTTCCACAGTTATCCAGATTGTGCCACGCAGGAAAAACCGGATATCATCCTTTTAAAATTTTATTTACTAAACCTCTATACAAAATTATATTGTGAACTGAGAATGCCCTAAAGGGGGACTTAAGGTGTGATCATGGTCAACAAGAGCAGGGAAGAGCTGGTCGGCATCGGGGCGACAAGGGAGGAGAATTTTTCGGACTGGTACAACGAGGTGGTCCAGAAGTCCGGCCTCGCCGATTACGCCCCCATAAGCGGGTGCATGGTGATCAAGCCTTATGCGTATTCCATGTGGGAAAAGATCAGGGGATGGTTCGACAGGAAGATCAAGGAGACCGGTGTGGAGAACGCCTATTTCCCCATGTTCATACCAGAATCCTTCTTTCAGAAGGAAGCCGAACACTTCGAGGGCTTCACCCCTGAGGTCGCCTGGATAGAGAAGAAAGAGCAGAGCGACGAGAGGTATGCCCTCAGGCCGACCTCGGAAACCATAATCTACGATACCTTTTCAAAATGGATCAGGTCCTGGAGAGATCTCCCCCTCCGGATAAACCAGTGGTGCAACATCGTCAGGTGGGAATGCAAGGCCACGAGGCTTTTCCTCCGGACGAGGGAGTTCCTGTGGCAGGAGGGCCACACAGCGCACGCCACCAACAGGGAAGCCAGCGACGAGGCCATGCTCAGGGCGGAGCAGTACAGGGAGCTAATGGAAAGCCAGCTCGCCGTCCCCGTCCTGATGGGCAGGAAATCCAAAAGCGAGGCATTCGCGGGCGCGCTTTACACCATGACGCTCGAGGCGTTGATGCCTGACGGGAAAGCACTGCAGATGGGAACCACCCACAATCTCGGCCAGCATTTCGCCAAGGTTTTCGACATAGAGTTCAAGGACAAAGACAAGGAGGACAGGCACGCTTGGCAGACATCCTGGGGAATATCCACCAGGCTGATAGGTTCGGTCGTCATGACCCACGGGGACGACAAAGGTCTGGTGCTGCCTCCCAGGATAGCCCCCCTGCAGATGGTCATCGTCCCCATATACAAGACGAGCAACAGGAAGACCGTACTCAGGGAGGCCTCCAAACTGGAGAAAGAGCTGTCCGGGGATTTCTCCGTCAAGCTTGATGACAGGGACGAATACTCCCCCGGATGGAAGTTCAACGAATGGGAGATGAAGGGTGTGCCCCTCAGGATAGAGATCGGCCCGAGGGACATCGAAAGCAAGCAGGTCATGGGGGTCAGGAGGGACACCGGAGAGAAGATACCGATAAGGAGGAAGCTCCTGACCAAAAAAGCGAAATCCATTCTGGAAGACATCCAAAACAACCTCTATGCGAAGGCGAAGAGCTTCCTGGAATCGAGCACGGTCAAAGCCGGGAACTACGAGGACCTGAAAAGGCAGATCAGGGAAGGCAGGCTGGTTAAGGCGCACTGGTGCGGGAACGAGTCCTGCGAGGAGAAGATAAAGGAAGACACCTCGGCAACCATAAGGCTCATCGAGGGCGACATCAGGAAGGGACAGTGCATCCACTGCAAGAAGCAATCTAAACATATGGTTTATTTCGCGAAGGCCTACTGAAGGCGGCGAATATAAAACTAATTATACAAACATTCACCATGGGATACGACCAGGGAAAACTGATGGAATTCTCAGCGAAGGAATCCATAAGGTCCGCCTATGACTCTGGTTTTGATTTCTGGTGCATAGGAACCGGAAGAAATGCATGCAAGGTAATACAGTTTATCAGTGAAGAGGGATATGACCAAAAAAAGGGGATAGTCCCGGGCCTTCCAGGCAGCGCCAGGGAGGCAAAAAAATACGGGATAAAAACCTTTGACAGGGGTGTACTAAGGGGCAAGAATTACGTTTACATAGACGGGGCAGACCAGGTCGTTATTAACCACGAAAGCCCCCAATTCAGGGCGGTAATAAAAGGCGGGCCCAAAAAACCTCCCGCCGGAGACAATCCCCTCCTCTCAGGATGCACTTATTGGGAAAAGAAGCTGGCAGGGGGAGCAAAATATTTCATCGTGGTCGTGGACGAGAGCAAGAGGGTGAAAAGCCTGGGAGAAAACAATTACCCCGTGGGGGTGGTTTTCCGTAAAAACAACGAAAAGCTGGTGCTGGAAGAACTGGAGTCCATGTTCGGAGGATCCGAGATTGACATCAGGAAAAAGAGCAATGGTGAGACATTCTACACGAACGAGAACATGCTGATCGCTGACATCTCTCCGTTCAAAGCCGGCCAAAGTGATCTCTCCGAAATAGAGCGGGAAGTCAACAAAATCCAGGGAGTGGAGTCATTCGGTCTTTTCGCAGATGATCAGTCGAGACCCAACAAAGTCATACTCGCCAGCCAGGACGGCGTAAAGCATTTCTGATCCTCACTTCTTCGCCAAGAGGAAGACCCCCGCCAGCACGACAACTATTCCTGCCGCCTTCGTGGGGTCAATGGATTCGCCAAGGAAGAGAACGGCCATGACAACCGGGACGATGATCCCGAACCCCGCCATGATCGGGGTCTCCACCGAGACGTCCCCCGAATGGAGCGCCTTCTGGAAGAAAAGGAAACCTGCCCCGCCGAGGACGAGAGCTATCCATGTTGTGAAATTGAATACCAGACCCAGGATGGACGATATCCCGAAGGTGAAATCCATGAGGACCGATTTGATAAGGAAAGAAGCGAAACCTACGAGTACCCCTCCTATCGCCCCCTCGAACCCGTTCACTAGATTGAAACCAGGACGATGCCTGAAAAGACCAAGAACACCGCTATCCATTGAACCCTCCCCAGTTTTTCCCTGAACATGCAGACACCGAAAATTATAGGTATGACCAGCGATATGGAAAGAATGGGCTGCACCGTGGTGAGAGCCGCGCCGGCCAGCGCCATGAGATAAAAAAGAATCCCTACCGCCCCGAGAAGTATCGAAAATAGCCAGGTGCCGTTCCTGAGTATCTTCCTTATATCGAAGGTGGTGATGTCGCCCATGGAATGTTTTTGTATGGACGCGGAAAGCCCGTAGCATACCGCTGCCGCCAGGGACAGTATGATGCCCATCATGTTTATATTATCGGTTAGCCCGATTAAATAGAGACTGTATTCTGAGGAGTATTAAGCGGAGGGTGGGATATTCGGACCCTTTCCTTCGGCTACCAGGAAAGGGTCGGTCGAACCCACTTATGCCGGTATCCGCAAGTCATAGACCTCAGGTCTCATAATACCGAATGGCCTCAGTGACATGATCACTGCAGCCGGCCACATAGCCGTTTTGTTACCTCCGCGTACAATAAGAAATAGTAGTGGGGATAGCTTAAAAAATGATGCGGAAAGCGGTAATTCAAATTAATAAATTCAACATTCAATTTTCAAAAGAGGTCAAAGGATGATAATAAAGCCTGGTTTCGAGACGGAGATGGCCGATTTCGTGGTGGATGAGCCGGAATACGGTTTCAACAAGAAGGACGACTGGGACGTGGGATACGGCGGGAGCATATCCGCCGGCGTGACCCTCCACAACGGAAAGCTCTTCTTCGGGTGTGCTGATTATCATCTTTACTGCGTGGACGCGAGAACGGGGAAAGAGATCTGGAGGTTCCGGGCAGGCGACGTCAATGACACTTCTTATCCGGTCATCGACGATGGCATCGTGTATTCCGGTTTTTTCGACGGGTATCTTTACGCGGTTGATGAAAGTGACGGGAATCTCATATGGAAATTTAAAACTGGCAAAAGAGTGACCGGAACACCGACCGTATGCGATGACCTCGTGATATTCGGATCGTGGGACGAGTTCATATATGCGGTGGACAAGAAGAGCGGTGAAGAGAAATGGAGATTCAAAACCGGCGACAGGGTGGGGTGCACACCGACGTATGATGGGAAGAACGTTTACATCGGATCATTCGACGGCTACGTATATGCGCTGGAAGCGAAAACGGGGAGAGAATTATGGAGGTTCAAGACAGGGGGTTCCATGTTCAATTATCACCAGCAGCCGATCAGGGACGGTATCATGTATTTCACCAACTGGGACGGTTATCTTTACGCACTGGACACGAGGACCGGGAGGGAGGTGTGGAAATTCAAGATGAGTAAGGGGACAGGCGTAACTCCATTGGTTCACGGGGACAGGATATATCTCGGATCGTGGGACAAAAACTTCTACTGCATCGACATTTACGGGAAGGAGCTCTGGAGGTTCAGGGCAAAAGACATCCTGGAGAATTTCAAGCCGCTCATGCATGAAGGGACAATTTATTTCGGATCGATAGACAAGAATTTTTATGCCTTAAATGCAGATACAGGGAAGGAGTTGTGGTCCTTCCAGACGAGCGGAACCATATGGTCCACGGCAGTATTTTTTGAAGGGGAGGTAATGTTCGGTGGATGGGACTGTTACCTTTACGCTCTGGACTGGAAGACGGGCAAAGAAAAATGGAGATTCGCCACTTCAACAAAAAACCAAGCTCTCCACATCCTCAGGGTCAACTACAGCTTCACCGGAAAGATAGAAAGCTTAATCACCGAGGATTTCGAGGAAATCAGCAGGACAGAAATAAACGTGGACAAGAATGACAACATCTATTCATCAAAAAATCATTACGTCACAAAGACCGCTTATTCAAGTTCCATGAAATATGGGACTAACTCAGCAGGCTGAACACCAGATACGCCGCATAGATGGCATAAAAGACGATCAGGGCGATGCCCTCCCTTCTGCTCAGTTTCTTCCCGGTGGCTATGAAAACCATGAGTATGAAGAAGAGCATCATCATCGCCGCCATGTCGAAAATGACGAAGGACAGGTTAACCGGTATGGGCCTTATCAGGGAGGCGATGCCGAGGACCAGAAGGGTGTTGGAGATGTTGGATCCCACTATGTTTCCCACCGCTATGTCCGCGCGCCTCTTCAGGGCGGCCGCCGTGTTGGTGGCCAGCTCCGGGAGGGAGGTCCCCAGGGCCACTATGGTCAGACCTATTATCGTCTCGCTGATCCCGAACGCCCCGGCCAGGCCGACCGAACTGTCTATGATTAGCTGGGCCCCTATGAATATTCCGGCCAGCCCCAGAACCAGCATGGCCGCCAGCTTCCAGGTTTTTCCCTTCTTCACGCCCGGGACCGGTACGAAGGTCTCCCTTCCCTCCTTCGCTTTTTTCACGACATAATAGATAAACCCGGTGAACATCAGCAGCATTATGATCCCGTCGATCCTTCCCAGAACGAAGGGGAGCGGGGAGAAGTCCAGGAAATTGAAGCAGAGGAATATCATCACCAGACCGGAGATTATCATGAAGGGAGTCTCTATCCTGATGGTAGATTTCCTTACTGCCAGCGGATATATGATCGCGGTTATTCCCAGCACTAGGGCTATGTTGAGTATGTTGCTGCCCACCACGTTGCCTATTGATATGCCGCTGTTGCCGAAGAAGGAGGCCATGGCGCTTACCACCACCTCCGAGAAGGAGGTCCCGAACGCCACTATGGTGAGCCCGATGAGGAGGGGGGACACCCGGAGTCTGGAAGCAGCCCCGGAGGCCCCGTCTATCAGGTAATCCGCCCCGTTCACCAGGACTATGATCCCCGAAACGAAGAGCAGAGAAAAGCCGACCGGAGAACCGTAAAGAAGAAATCCTGAGATCAGGCATACAAAAAAGGCCGCCACCTGGACGATTTTTCCGATCATTTTTATATTATTGCCCCGGGTCTCTTTTATTCACACATGATCCTGACCAAGAAGCATCCGCACCGCATTGACAGGAAAAAGTTCGTTTAATAGTTGTTAAGTGAAATCGTGGACTTCTGGCCCAACAACCTTCAGCACTTGTAGCCAAAC
>CAYYKJ010000006.1:51750-87751 GCA_964441265.1 uncultured archaeon | reverse complement strand
CGATTATTGGAATTGTGATTGGTATTGCTGCTGTTGTTTCTATTGTTTCTATAAGTCAGGGAGCTCAACAAAGTTTAGAAGAGAATTTAGGAAGTTTAGGTGCAGATGTATTAACAATTACTCCTGGCTTTTCACAAGCCAAAGGTTCTGAAGGCGGGTTTAAAATGGGAAAAAATAAAGAAAGTGATTCTTCTTCGTCAGATCAAGAAAATTTAACTGCTAAGGATGTTTTAATTCTTAAAAATATTGATAATGTAAAATATGCAATGGGTGAAGTATCTGATAAAGGAGATTTAACTTATTCCAGCAAAACAGCATCCTTAACTGTAAAAGGAGTTGATGGTTTGGTATGGAAAGATATAACAACAGAATCTATTAGTAATGGCAGATTTTTAGGAGCAGGAGATTCATATTCTGTTGTTCTTGGTGGAGATATTGTTAAAAGAACTTTTGAGGATGGAATTCCATTAAATAGCAAAGTTACAATTGAAGGAAAATCATTTAAAGTTGTAGGAATAACTGAATCTGGAAGTTCAATTTATATGCCGATAAGCATCGCAAGAAATATTTTTGAGGATATTGGTGATGATGAATTTGACTCTATTTCTGTAAAAATTGAGGATATAGATACTGTTGACAAAACAATTGAAGAGTTAGAAAAAAAGCTCAGGTTTTCAAGAGGAAGTTTAAGTGAGAAAGACCAGGATTTCACTGTCACAAATCCTGCAGATAAACAAGAGGCAATTAGGGAAACATTAGGCACTATGACTTTGTTTCTTACAGCTATTGCAGCAATTTCTTTAATTGTTGGAGGTGTTGGAATTGCAAATACAATGTTTACCTCTGTTTTAGAGAAAACAAAAGAAATAGGAATCATGAAGGCAATTGGAACAAAGAATAAAGACATCCTTTTGATTTTTTTGCTGAACTCTGCTTTGATTGGATTTGTCGGAGGCATTGGCGGAGTCATATTCGGAGTTTTTGGTTCTAACCTTGTGGGTTCCTTAGGGACTAATGGAGGGGGGATGACAAGCAAAGTATTTAGCACGGCTGTAATAACTCCCGAACTTATAATGGGGGGTTTATTATTCTCGGTTTTAATAGGAATGATAGCGGGAGCAATTCCTGCTTATAGGGCATCAAAATTAAATCCTGTCGATGCATTGAGATATGAGTAAGGTTTTATATTCTATTGAGAACTTGAAGTTTTACTGGCCAGTTTTTCTATCACTGCATCCATTATTACCACAAGAATGACAGTTAATGCCCAGCGCAAAATCATAATATTGAAGATAAAAACAGGCATACTTAAAATCTTTTGGTCAAACTCTTTCCATGCCAGATTATGGCTACAGCAAAAAGTAAAACGGTATAACCTGAAAGAATCAATAAGTTTAGAATAGGTGAAAAATAACTAATGCCTTCGACCGAATATCTGGCTATGTCTGTATAATAGGTTAGAGGGGAAATAAATGAGATAAATCTGCTTGCACCAGGCATCTGGCTGAGAGGAATAAATATTCCGCTTATAAAAATCAGGGGGAATTTTATCAGAGAAGACAGCATCATTATGCTGGAAGGCTTATCCGTGGGCGGTGCAGACAGGACCAGTCCGAATGCAGAAAAACAAAAAGAAGCCAAGACTGTACCTATCACCAGACTTAAGGTTATGAACCCTGTTCCCAATAAAGCAATTCCTAGCAAGAAGACAAATGCAGTTATAAAGAGCCCGAATAAAAATGATGCCAATATGTCTCCAAAAATGATTGCCCATAAGGATATTGGAGCCGAAACAATCCTTTCAAAGGTTTTGGTACTTGTTTCTGTTGGTGCTATCGCTGGGCCAATGGAAGTTGATGTGAAAAAAAGAGCCATGGCCAACAAACCCGGGAATAAGAATTCCATTGTCAATTCTTTACCTAAGGCAAAAGAAAGAAATAAAAATGCTGGTAAAAGCAGACCAAAAATAACCACTGGCCCTTTCATGTAGTATATAGATAAATCCTTTTTGACGATAGCCAAGGACCTCTTTATCTGCTCTGCAAATCCTAAAACGTTCATTTTTTCTCACCAGTCAGCTTTACGAATATGTCTTCAAGATTTGGCCCTAAAGTGTTAATAGATAAAATCTTGTTTTTTGAAGATTGAGAATATTTGATTAAATGGGGCAGGGTTTCTTCTGGGGTTCTGGTGTAAAGCCTTATTTTATCGCCCTTCTTTTTTACCTCATCGACCCCCTTAAACTTGAGTTCTTCTATATCCACTTTTTTCTCAAAGGCAACCTCAATAGATGAAGTGCTCTGAATTATATGCTTTAATCTTGCAGGCCTGTCTAAAGCCATGATTTTGCCACGATTCATGATAGCAACTTTATCACAAAGATCATCAGCTTCCCCGATATTATGGGTTGTCAGGATGATTGTTGTTCCTTTATCATTGAATTTCCTGATAAGCGCCCTTATCAGCCTGACGCTTTCTACATCAAGACCTGATGTGGGCTCGTCCAAGAACAATAATTCTGGTTCATTAATCAAGCCCATAGCTATAATTAAACGCTGTTTCATTCCTTTAGAAAATGTTTTCACTTTATCATGCATCCTTTCGTATAATCCAAATAAGTTCAGTAAATTTTCTGCTTTCTTCTTTATTGTTTGTTTATCAATACCATACAATTCCCCTATTAAAACCATATTCTTGTAAGCAGATAGATCAACATAAGCATTCGCCATTTCAGGAACAATACCCATAAGCTGCTTTGCTTTCAATGGCTCTTTTTCCATGTCATAATTGTTTACATGAATCCTGCCTTTTGAGGGTTTGAATATTCCGGTAAGCATCCTGATTGTGGAAGTTTTGCCTGCGCCATTGGGGCCAAGCAAACCAAATATTTCTCCTTTCTCAACTTCAAAGCTTATATTGTCTACAGCCGTGAAAGAGTTGAATTTTTTTACTAATGCCTCTACTTCAATTATTTTGTTCTTATCAGTGGCCATCCTGAACCCCTAAAATCTTTAGTTTCTCTATGCATTTAATTCCCCTTATTTTGTTTGATTCCATAAAAATTGAATCTCCAACGCTTAATCCTGTTTCTCCGTCCTCGCTGGTAAATACTCCCCTGCCTCCAATCACAAAAAAGAATACTGCATAAGGTTCGGGGTGGGGCTTTATCTCCTGGCCTTTCTCAAGGCAAACAACCACAATATTGAATTTGTCTGTCTTTAATATATCCTCTTTGTTTGGTCTATCCGGCAAGAATCTTCCTTTTGAAATTATGTCCTTAATATACATTTTATTTACTTCCTTTCAATACGGCTTTTACAAATTTTTTGTTTTTTAGAATCCTGATTAATACAAAGATTATGAATGCCGTTCCAAACCAGACGTGCAAATCTACAATTAACTGAAACTTCGGAGAGACATCCTTGACATAGTTAATTAGCAGTGGAATTGAAGTTAAAGCAGTCACGATAAAGGTTGATATGCATAATTTCTCGAGGATATGTTTGTTGCTCATTTCCTACCTCCAAATTTATTCTCATAGAATTTAGCCATTTTATCAATCATTTTTTTCCTTTCGATAATCATTTCAAGCCATGTTTTGAGAAACTCTTCGCCTTTTTTGGTAATCCTGTATTCCCTGCTGTCTGGCCCGCTTTTGCTTTCTTTCCATTGCGATTTTAATAAATTTTCTTGTTCCATTCTTCTTAATGTTGTATACATAGTCCCAGACTTAATTCTGTGTCTTCCTTGACTAAGCTCTTCGATTGACCTGATTAAGTCATACCCATAAGTTTGTTTTTCACATACTGCCCTGAGTATCAAGAACTGCAGCCATCTCCTTTCAGGGTACCCGCAATTGCAATTCTTATCACACATGATACTATATAACAAAGTTATATATATAAACCTTCTGGTAGGGCTTCCTAATGACGAACTGAAACGAAAAACGCTCGGGGGCAAATTGAAACATAACAGCGGCTATGAGGAAAATCTGCACTCCGCTTGATTTTCCCAAATTTCAGCTACGCCGAAACTTCTCAAAGCCGCGCATGCTAATCCGAAAGCCTTATGATTTTTTCTATGTCTTCGGTGCTGAAGCCTATCAATCTGATGCCTTTCGACCTGAGGGTCCTGTCCAGCACGGCTTTTGCCTGGCTCTTACTGACGCCTTTCAGAGAGCTCTCTATGTCTGTTATCCCGCTCTCGGGATGGACGAAGAAATCCCCTGTTATCCTGATGTCCTTTATGATGTCTTATGGCTGTTGTTTAACATATAATCATTTAATATCAATCAATCCGTATGTCGTTAAGAAAATTTATCGTTTGCTTGAATTCGTTTGATCTTTTTAAATCAATTTCAAAAACTAAAAGTTCTTCACTATCCCCGCATTCAACAGCAACTTCACCAAAAGGGTCTATAATCCTGCTTGTTCCAAAATAAGTGAAAGTATTATCTTTTCCAACCCTGTTTACCGCTACAATCCATATCTGATTGTCTAATGCCCTTGCACTTGTAGATAATTTCCATTGTGACAGAAAAGGGTTTGGCCAGTTTGCAGGTATGAAAATTATCTTTACGCCCTTTAAAGCCAGTTTCCTTGCAACCTCTGGAAAAATAGTATCATAACAAACCATCGTGCCTATTTTGTCATGATGGGTGTTAAAAACATTATGCTCTTTGCCCTTTTTAACAAAATCATTCTCTTTTAAAAATAAATGAATTTTTCTGTTCTTTCCTGCAAGTGTTCCATTATGGTCTATAAAGATAGCTGTATTGTAAAGTTTATCCCCATCTTTTTCTATGATTGATCCAATTATGCCTATCTTGTTTTTTTGGGCAATTTCTGATAATATTCCGGTAGTGTTTCCTGGGACGGCTTCTGCTAATTCATTGAATCTTTCTAATATACAACCAGTTGAAAAATATTCCGGAAAACAGATTAGGTCAGCATCGTTTTTCTTGGCTTTCGATATAAGTGCAGAGGCCTTTTCCAGATTTTTATCTTTATCAGCGCTAATCATGTCCATTTGGGCAATAGCAACTTTAAATTTAGTGTTATCAATTAATGCATCAACCAAATCAGCAGGATTAAATCCCAGCAATATTATTTCCTTTTCCTTGATGAACTTATCAAGCTTGTCAGGAATATCCTGTATTTTGAGTCCAGCAAGAAGTCTCTCAATTTCTATTATTGCTGTTTCTGGATGAATAAAAAAATCACCAGATATTTTTATGGAATTGATGACATCTTTATCCAAATCTGCTTGCAATCTTAGCAATTTTCCATTTGGAACCTTATAATCAATATTTTGTATCATCTCAATTCTCTCCACTCGCGTTTCGAGTATTTCTCTTTGCACAGCCTTTCAGCCAGCATTTTCTCCTCAGAAGTCAGTTCTGATTCCTCAAATCTGACTCCAAAGGCGTCTTCAAACCCCTTTATCAGGAACCCCCTCAGCTCATCAACAGAAACCTCTCTGCCCAGCTCCTTTTTCAGTGTGGACACCCTCTCTTCAACACTTTGGATCATCTTGTCCTTTATCTTCTCATTCGGCACTTTCAGGAGAGAAAACATCCTCCTGACATCCGCATCAATGAGAATGGTCCCGTGCTGCAGGACAGCGCCTTCTTTTCTTGTCTGGGCATTCCCGGAAATCTTTTTTCCATTGACAACTATGTCATTTATCTGCTTGAACTCGGAGTTGATATGCAATCCTCCCAGACCCTTTGTTATGGCAGAGCATATCTTCTGGTATGATGCAATAATATCATGCGGGACATCATCCTCAGAGACTGCCAATGAGTATGTCAGTTCCTTGTCATGGAAAACCGCCCCTCCGCCGGTATATCTCCTCACTATGTCCACTCCCTGCCTTTCCGCGTTTTTGACATCAACTTCCTTCTGAAGGGACTGGAAGTAGCCGATTGACAGACAGGGGGGATTCCATGTAAAAAATCGCAGGGTATTTGGAACTCTATTTTTAATCCTGGAAGCCAGTATGGCTTCATCTATTGCCATCTGCATGGCGCCGTTTGCTTCGATTGTTTTAATCAGCCTCCATTCTTTCATTTTATTCATTAATGATCACTTACCAGGTTTATTGTTGTGCTGGAATTGGCGACCTGCTCCCCATTTATCAGTATTTCCGCATTAATGTCATATGGGCCTGGATAGACGCCTCCGCATCCCGAAGTGCAGTAAGGCGTTTTTGCATTAAACACTATCTCGTTCTCGCCCCGGGAGAGATTCACGGTTTTTGATTCTTTTACGTAAGCGCGATTGTACGGCTTTATTCCTGACAGGCTTACGGTGGCATTTTCAAGGCTTTCTGAACTTCTGACAAGGACAGAAACCTCCATGTCCTCATGGGATCCGTATGTGTCTTTGTCTGTTGTTAACGTGGCGATTTCAATCCCGGGATTCCCGTTTTCATGCGAGCCTGCACTCTGAACGCACCCGGAAACAGAGACCAGGACAGCAAGCATCATGGTCAGAGAAAGAAATTTGCATGCATTCGGCCTGTTCATATGACATCCCCTGCCTTATAAGAGCTTCTGACAAGCTGGCCTGAAACAATTCTCTCGATTCCAAGCTCCTTGGCTTTATTTCTGATTCGATTGAATTCTCTGGGCGTGTAATATTTTTTAACTTTATAATGGTTGGGGCTTGGCTGCAGATACTGGCCGACTGTAACGATGTCGCATCGCGCTTTCTTCAGGTCTTTCAGGGTTTTTATTATTTGCACTCCGGTCTCTCCAAATCCGAGCATAAACCCCGATTTGGTCTTTATTCCTGGGTCCATTTCCTTGGCTCTTCTAAGCAACTCGATGGATGTCTCATAACTTCCTTTTGGCCTTAATCTTGGAAATAAGCCCCTTACAGTTTCGATGTTGTGGTTTAATACGTCTGGCTTTGCGTTGATTATTCCTTTCAGTGAATTCCAATTTCCTTTAAGGTCGGAAATCAGCACCTCAATCCGGCAGTCAGGGGTTAACTTTCTGATTTCTTTTATCGTATTAACGAACTGTCCTCCTCCCCCGTCAGGAAGATCGTCCCTTGTAACGCAAGTGATTACTGCATATTTTAAATTCAGTTTCTTAATTGCTTTAGCTATTCTCGCCGGCTCATCAGCATCAACCTCAGCAGGTCTGCCGCTTTTGACGTTGCAGTAAAGGCAGTTTCTTGTGCATGTATCTCCCAGTATCATGAATGTAGCAGTTCCTTTTGAGAAGCATTCGTATCTGTTGGGGCAGTTTGCCTCAACACACACGGTTGTCAGATTGTTCTTTTCAATCAGCTCCTTTGTTTTCACATATGCTGTTCTGTCATACGACTCTATGCTTAAATTAGGTGGAGTATATGAAGAGGTCATTTTTTATCCACCTTCATTGCTAATTTTTTCTGACATATTTCTGCAGCGACTGTTATTGGATCAAAAATAGATGCTGATGCGGGGTTATAACACGTTTTCAATTTTGCAAGTTCATTAATCTTTAGCTTCTTTTGAACGGCTAATGCGAGCAGGTTTAATCTCCCTACTACTTCAGCGTTACCTATCATTTGAGAACCTATGATTGTCCCATCATTCTCACAAACAAGTTTCACAGCAATCCTCTCTTTTACAGAATAATATTCCGCTCTAACATTACTCTCGTATTTCGAAGAAACAACATTTATTCCATTTTCCACTGCTCTTTTTTTAGTTATGCCTACCGCTCCAACATATAAACTTCCTATTTTTGTGATTGTATTATTCAAAGCTGGAGAAACTTCCTCATTTTTTCCTGCCATGTTTTTTGCGATTGCTTTTGCTTGCCTTACTGCTGTAGAGCCTAACATGCTGAAAACAGTTTTTCCTGTGGCAATTTCTTCCGATTCAACACAATCACCGCATGCATAAATATTCTTATCAGAAGTTTGTAGGTATTCATCTACAATAACTCCTTTGTCAATTTTAAGGCCGCATTCTTTGGCAAGTTTAATATTGGGTTTCATGCCTGTACATAAGAATAGATTATCAAACGCAATACGTTCTTTTTCAAGAACAATATGTTTCTTTTTAACTTCCACAATTCTTGCATTCTCAATAACTCTGATGCCTTTCTGCTCAAGATATTCCTTTAATTGTTCTGACATATCATAATCCAAGATGGCGGAAAGTATATTTTCTTTTGATTCAAGGAGAACCGCTTCATTTCCTTTAGACGAGAGTGAATAGGCAAGCTCTACGCCTATCATCCCTGCGCCAATAATAGCTGATGATTTGTTTTTGTCTGCTTTTTTGTCAATCTTTTTCGCATCCTCAATGGTTTTCAATGAGAAGAAATCAACACCACTGATACCTTTTATTGATGGTATAAAAACATCGCTTCCGGTGGCGATGACAAGTTTATCATACAATAATTTTTTACCATTCCTAAGAATCAGTTCCTTTCTCTTTCTGTCAACCCCTTCAGCTTCTGAATTTAGCAATATGTTGATATTATTTTTTTGATAATCCTCTTTTCTAAAAATAAATATTTCATCAAAGTCTGCAATTTCTCCTGAAAGAACATATGGCAGAGCACAGGGAGAATATTCTAAATTGCTTGATTTCTCAACTATGGTTATCTCTGCATCCTTGCTTAACTTTCGCAATTCAAACGCGCATGTAGTGCCTGCGCTACCCCCTCCGATAATAACCACTTTCATAATCAGGAAAACACCTTCTCAGTTTCTATCAATTCAACAAAGCCCTGATAATCAATAAGCTTCACTCCGGCATTGTCCTGGATTCCTCGGAGCTCCAAATCTTCTTTCAATGCAAAGACTTCAGCCTTTTTCTCTTTGAAAGCTTGAATGCCTGAAGCACCTTTATTCAATATCAGCACGCCATCCTGTATGAGCAGCACCTTGTCTTTGGGTTTCAGATACTTGATCATGCCGGATTCTCCTTTCAGCAAAGACTCCTTTATTATGAATAACACCATTTTTTCACCTCAAATGTTAATGACTGCTTCAGCCTCATCGATGAAGCCCCTTATCTGCTGCTTGTTTACTTGTTTTATCTCAATCAAGTCATCATTCTTAAGATTCCTCTCGGATACGGACTCTGCATCGGCAAATATTTTCAGCCCGAACTCTTCAGCATTGTCAAATCCCTCTGCCAGGCTGGTCATTTCAGCAACTTCCGGATGCTGGTTCTTTAGAAGGCAAAACACGCCGTCATCTGCAAAAACGAGCTTTGTCTCCAGGTCCATGCCCGCAAAAGCAATGCCTGCCCTCAGCGCCTCTGCTGCAAAAACGCTTCCAAAGGGACCCTTGTTAACTATCAATAGCACTTTTTTCATTTTGACACCTCATATACTCACGAATTTATCGCACTCCCTGATTAAGTCTGCGAGCCCCGGGAGGCCTTCAAGCTCTCCTTTTTCTATAAGCTGGCCTCTTTTTATCCCCCTGTATTGGACGCAGACCCCGCAAATCTTTATTTCAACTCCCATTTTTGTCAATTCATCAAGCCTTTTTGCAAGGTTTCTTTCGCTGCCGGAGTTTATCTCCCTGTTTGCCGCAATGACGCTGTCAACATAGAGAAAAATCTTGACTTCATGCCCCTTTTCCATTGCTGCCTTTGCCAGATGATATGCAGTGTCCACATCCTGATAGGTGTATGGCGGTCTCATAAGCATCAGTCCCAGTTTCATTGTTTTTCACCTCTCATAAACATAAAATATGCAGCTGTCCATGCTCCAAGCACGATAAATGTTCCTGCTATGATGCTGCTTACAGCTAACTGTGGAACTCCGCTCAGAATATGGCCTATGTTGCAGCCATCAGCAATCACAGCACCTAATCCGAGAAGTATTCCTCCAGAAAGTGCCTGCGCGCCCATCTTTAATGGTGGCATTCTTATCTTGAACTCATTGGCTATTAATGCTGCAATAAAAGCCCCTATTATCAAGCCAATGACTTCAAAGGACTCCCATGTCAGAAAGTTTGCTCCTGTAACAATCGATTTCACGATAGTTTCAAACCCCATTGTTATGCCCAGGGGATAATTTCTGCCTGCAAAAGTGGAAGCGACAAAGGCGGCCATCCCTATGAGCCCTATGATTATCCCAGTAATCTTCCATGTCCACCCTGTCTTGAAAACCCTTTCAAAGAAAGGCTTATTGTTCTCAGCGGCCTGCTCTCTTTTCCTAAACAGAAAATAAATTCCGATTGCTGAAAGCATAATAACAAAAATCCAGTCCGGAACCCCTGTCAAGGATGCTAAAGTCATGTTCCCCAAATCAAATTGATGGATGGATTCTGTGATATTTGATAAGAACCCGTCCTTAAAGAAGAAAGCAGTTAACGCAAATGAGAATAAGGCCAGCATAGAGCTTACCACGCCTTCGCCTACCCGGTAGGCTGTGCCACTGGCGCAGCCTCCTGCAATCACCATACCAATCCCAAACACGAACCCTCCAGCGACAGCCCCAAGCAGATATAACGCTTTTGGAGCAAGGGCTATAATTCCCAAATATGAAAGCGCATGAAACCCAACCATCTGGACAATTAATGCTAATGCTACTGCCTTCAAGAGGGTGAAATCCTTGAATACCAACGGATCGCGGAATGCTGAATTCATGCAGAATCTTCCTCTCTGCAAAGCAAACCCGAACAATAAGCCAATCATTAATCCGCTCAGTATTCCGAAAATTCCATTCATGCTATCACGTCCGCAAGGCCGCTTATATATTTCCCGCCTATTTCGTTATAATATATCACCGGGCTCCGGAATGATTCCGCCTTTTTTCCGTTTTCCATTACCACCACCAGCCCGTATTCATCCCTGTAATCATCCCAGCTGATGAGAACAGCCTCGCCAGACCCGTTCTCAAAGGCTTCCCGCAGGCTTTTGTAGTATATTATTCTTGTCCCATGCGGGATGATGCCTTCTGCCTCATCCTCAGAGAGGGCGGTATGGATGTTCATCTTGCCCAGTTCCCGGAATTCTACATATGCCCTTTCCTTTGATACCAGTGTGTAGCCGCTGCTTAATCTCATATGCTGGGTATCTGCTCTGATTTCGCTGCTCTTCGCAACCCTGCCTATAAGCGCCATGTCAACCCTGCCGTTTCCTAGTGCATTCAATGCACCCGAAGCGCTTCCAAACCGAATCAGTTCAATTCCTGGTTTGGCTTCCTTGATCTGCTGGGCGTATTTTTCCATTGTCGGACAGAACCCGAGCCTGATATCTTCTGAATTGATGTGTCCCGTCACCGCATGACTTTCTGCTGTCAATAATGCATGCAACCCCGCAAAAGCGAGTACGGCGATTGCCCCGATGATCATTGCCCTGTTCATCTTTACTTCACTCTGATTAATATTCTGTGGTCTGCGCCTTTTATTTTTTCCATCTTCAGGACCTTATGTCCATCCTTTTCAACATTCCTGGGTATCCTCTCCAATGAAAGCGGGTAATCTGTCAGCACTTCGAGAATCTCGCCCGATTTCATCTCCTTTAATTTTTTCCTTGTTTTAATATCTGGATAAGGGCAGATTTCCCCTCTGACATCGATTGTAGCATTTGGCTTCTCAGTCATTTTGCATCACCTCTTTTTTTGAGCAGTAAAATTATAGTATGTTTTCTTCGACCTTGAATTAGGCATTGCTTTTTCGCTTAAATAATTAAGGTGCTCAACTATGATTTTCAACTCATTTGCAGGAAAGCCTATAATTGCTTCGCTTGGCTTAATGTCAGTCGCATCTCTGCAGCCATAACATCCGAAACTATAATTTAGCCTGTCCTCTTTATATGGTATGATTGTGGAATCCACACATGCTGCCTGCAATACGGCGGTTGAGCCAGTAATTCTTTCCCCTCTTTTATAATGGAGGTAAGAGAGTATAATCCACATCAGCTTTTCAACTTCATCTTCTACGATGATAACATCAGGCACATCATCAGATTCTGTCAAGGGGTATACATTGATATGATTTATCTGATTCATTTCAAGATAGGGCATATTTTCAAACATTTTCTTTCCTACTTCATCAGCAGAAATTATGCCAAAGCATGTCAACCCCTTACCAGATTTTAATCCTTCCGGAAGCTCGCGAAAACCGAAAGCTCTGGACGCGGAGGGGCAAACAAGATTGTCTTTGTTAATATAAACTTTTTCGCCCCGTCTCGCCTTCATAATAGCTTGACAGTAGCGCATCTTCTCGGGATTTTTTTTGATATTAGGGCTGTTTTTTACTAATTTTACACCTACTGGGTAACCATCCAATTTCAGGATATTTTTTAATGATTTGCCCATTTCATTAATTTCAGATACGCTATACATGTTTATACCGCCTTGATTAAACTATAATTTATCCCCCGGATTTACGCAGCCATTATCAATGCAATATTTTATCTGGCTCTCAATCTCCTCGCCCATGTAGTCTGCATAGCCAACCCAGTGCTTGTCTCCAATAAATGTTGTCGGGACTCCCCGGGCAGTTGTTCCGTATGCCTCAGCTACCTGCTGGAAGAGTTTTGCGTTTTCCTGGTTATGCCATGTTTCAAACATCTTTAATTCTATTTCAGGATACTTCTGATGCATCTCTTCAAGGAAAGGCTTTTCGTGGGCGCAGTGCGGGCAGCCTTCGCCCCAGAAGAAATAAACGGCTACCTTTCCGGGGTCTGATTCCAGTTCCGGGCTGTCCGATATCATGTTTCCGGTCAATCCGGAATTGTCACCGGCGTTGCTGCCAGAGAGGCCAAAAATGCCTGCCGCTGCCAGAAAAACCAGGAGTCCGCCTGCAATGAAATAATTATTGTTCATTTTATTCACCTCCTTTCACATAGAATCTCTCTGCTTCTTCAGAACCCATCAGCTCGTCCGCTTCGTTCTTGTTTTCCATCCTGACCTTCATTATCCAGCTCCCGTATGCGTCCTTGTTTATTCTTGACGGCTCATCAAAGAGGGAATCATCGACTTCAATTATTTCCCCGGAAACGGGGCTTGACAGATGGCCGCTCCACTTCACAGCCTCCAGGGAGACGTAATTGTCACCCTGTTTTATGGTTTTGCCTTTTTCAGGAAGCTTGATGAAAACGAATTCCTTGACCTTCTTTGCGGCGGGTTCGATGATCCCAACCGTTGCAGTATCTCCTTCCACTTTGACCCATGAATTGTCCCTGCTGTATTTCAGGTTATCAGGAAACTCATTCTTCATAATTTCCCTCCTCATTTGTCTTTCTTTGATCGCTATGTTCCGGTTCTTTCTGCTTTTTGTCCGGTTTTACATGCTCTGCTTCCCCCTTCCTGATTCTTTTCGTGATGAAAATCAATATCCCGGACCCTGTTAATGCCAGGGCAAGCACCCCGACAGCAACCAGAATGTTATTCAGAAGGGCGGGGTTCATCACCAAAATGATGCCCAAAAAGAGCATCATTAGCCCGGAGATGAGCTTCAGTATCTGTCCCTGCCATTCCGTCAGTTTTTTGGATCCAAGTGTCAGGGTGAACATAAGGACTATGGATGCCAGAGGCAGTACATAAATGATATTGTAAAATACAAGATACATGTAATATTCCATTGCAGAAAGCCCGTGAAGTGTCAGCATCCTTGTGAACACCATCGGGAACCCTGCCGTGCAAAGCAGCTCATATGCGTTTGCGGAAACCGCCAGAACAATAGTACCTGCCATCATCGAGGGAAGGGAATTCGCTTTCAGCAGGTTTCTCATCCGTTCAAAAAGCTTTGGCTTTGCCTTGTCGGAAACTGTGAGGCTCACTCCTTTCTTGTAAAAGAAGAAATCCTTTATGTTTATCCCGGCAACTATCAGGGCAATGATTCCTGCGATTGTGGTCACCAGCATAAGCTGCCCTATGATAAGGAAAACGTTCAGCCATGCCGCCATGAAAAGAAAATATATCAGGGCTGAAAAGAATACGAATGTTCCACCTATGAGAAGCATCCTCTTTCTTGATTTGGCATACACAAGCATGCTGAGCAGGAAGAAAAGGACAAAAAACGCGCAGGGATTGAAGCCGTCCAGTCCCCCCAATATTATCGTAAAGACGGGAAGGGACATTTCTGATGCGTCAATCTTCCCGAAAAATGGAAGCGTGACTGTGCTGCCTTCTTCTGGTGTTATATCTCCTGGTTGTGGCGGATAAGGCGTCAGGCCATCAATTTTCTCAACCGGGCATATGCAGCCGGTTTCACTGCATTCAGCCACTTCACTCTCAAGGTTTTCTCTTATCGCCGTTTCCCCGATGAGGAACCGGTTGCCGATGAAGACGATTGGATAAGCGCCGTGTTCCATGCCATATGTTTCCTTGAATTTTTCATAAAGTTCCATTTCTTCCGCAACAGACACATCATGCCTTACCAGGTCTATGCTATATTCACCAGCCAGTGCGTCCAGATAAGGAGACACGTTCTCGCATTGGGGACATTCTCCGTGCAAAAAAGCATGAACACATACAGCATTCAGAGTAGAAACTGTTTCTGAAGACTCTGATATCTCTTCTGCTCCGGAAGGGCTTTCCAATTTTTCTGCAGGATCAGCGCATCCGTTCTCAATGCAGTATATTACCCTGTTCTCAATCTCCTCGCCCATGTAGTCGGCATAGCCGACCCAGACTTCATCGCCAAGAAATGTTGTCGGCACGCCCTTCGCATTTGTTCCGAAAGTTTCTGCCATTTCAGAAAAAAGCTTTGCGTTTTCCTGGTTATACCAGACTTCATATGATTTAACCTCTAACTCAGGGTATTTACCTTCAAGCTGGTCCAAAAAAGGCTTTTCGTGGGCACAGTGCGGGCAGCCTTCGCCCCAGAAGAAATACATGACAACTCCATTTTGTGTTTCTGCATACGCAATGCCTGAAAAAAACAACGTTCCTAAAATAATGCCTACAGTTACGGTTAAGATTGAAAGCAGGATTATTATCCACCTTTTGTCCAGGATTATTATCCACCTTTTGTCAGCCATATCCGTCACTCTATTATCTCATGCATGAAATCGTATATAAACCTATGTTTCAAAAAGTGAAATATTAAGCTGCACAAGATTCCAATCCACTAACATATTTAAGTTCAGACAACTGAATACAATGTGATTGTTATGAAACCTGACAGAAAGATTCTGATTGTCATAATCCTGTTGGCAGGCTTTATCTTTGGCGTATCGTTCAGCACTCTGTACGTGCAAACCCACGTTTCTCAGGGAACCACATGCAGCTGCACACTGCCGATATCTATACTTATACCAAGCCTGTCTTCATTGGGCGTTTTCATTGGCTCTTTGGTCTATTACATGTTATACCCCAAGATAGAAGAGGACAAGAAAAAGCGGAACGAAAACATTGAAAGACTGATGGAAATTCTGCCAAAAAATGAAGGGGATATGATAAAAATGTTGATCAAAAACAGAGGTGAAACGACACAAAACAGATTATCCTCAGAATTCGGAAGGGTAAGGACCTTCAGGATAATTGAAAGGCTTAGGAAGAGGGGAGTGCTGGAGAAAGTGCCTTATGGAAAAACGAACACCGTAAGACTGAGCGAAAAATTCAGGCAGATCCTCGCATCATAGAGACCTTACTTCCATGACATTCACCTTTTACCGTTTTGTAATATATTGATAATATAATATTTATCGTCACGCACTCTATTAAAAATCGCGGCGTGCCGCCACCGCCGAATTCTGAACTCGAATTTTCTGAAAGAAATTTTGCCATGCCCTGCAGGCGAACTTCTCTTAATCGCATACGTTAATTGCAATTGACTTCGATGAATAGGAATCTTTAAATATGGTTTCTGTTAAATGATTTCATGAGAATTCCTTTGGCGTTAATTTTTGCAACCCTTGGATTAATGGGGATTTTTATGGGCTTTCCTTTAACAGTAATTTTTGTGATCTTCGGGATGGCGGGGACAGCGCAATATTTTTCTTCGTCAAAGAAAAGGGGTAAATATTCGCTTGTCTATTTGGTTTTTGGGTGATTTTGCTTTTGATGGCAGTGATTCCTTGGATACTTGTTTCACTTGTTTCTTTACAGGAATTATAATATTTTGTCGTCCTTGCGATAGATTTAAGTGTTCTCGACTAATTTTTATTCCATGGGAAAGAGCTTTGAGGGACTTACTGAACAAGAGGCAAGAAATAATCTTGAGAAATACGGTCCCAATGAGATCAGAGAAATAGGAAAGACGCACCCGTTGAAGATTTTGCTGAGGCAGATAAAAAATAATTTCATAATCTATCTGCTCCTGTTAGCAATGCTGTTTTCCTTTTTGGTGGGGAAGTTCATCACCGCTTATGTGATAGTGGCTGTAATTTTTGTGGTCGTGCTCACCGGATTTTTTCAGGAATATAAGGCAGAAAAAGCGGTTGAGAGACTGAGAAAAATGGTCATGCCCGTTTCAATAGTCATAAGAGGCGGCATTAAAAAGGAGATTCCAACTAAAGAGATAGTCCCGGGGGACATTTTGGCTCTCAGGACAGGTGAGAAAATACCCGCCGATTGTGTGGTTTTATCGGACAAGAATCTTCTGGTCAACGAGGCGGTTTTGACGGGAGAGTCCGATGAAATTAAAAAATTTTCAGCGACGGATTTCAATGACCCTTCGGGGGAAAACATACTTTTTGCGGGTTCCTTTATCGTGGACGGGAAATGCACAGCGAAAGTTAATCACACCGGCATGAGTACCAGATTTGGGGGGATTGCAGCGTTGATTTCTTCGGCAGAAAAGGAACTTCCTCTTCAAAAAAAGGTCAATTCCATTTCAAAATACATGGCCCTGATCGGTGTGACTATGGCTCTTTTGACAGGTTTTGCGGTTTTAATCCAATCAGAAATTAACGTCGGATTGATATCAGAAATTTTAATTTTGACAATAGCGATCTCGGTTTCAGCGTTTCCGGAGGGATTTCCGGTGGTTCTCGTGACCACCCTTTCCTCGGGGGCGCATAGAATGGCGAGGAAAAACGCGATTGTTAACCGGATGTCGATCATTGAGACGCTGGGGGAAACCACCATAATATGCAGCGACAAGACAGGGACGATCACTAAGGGCGAAATGACCGTTAAGAAATTATTTTTCGACGGCAATTCAGTTGAAATCACCGGAGGTGGATATGCGGGTAATGGAGAATTCTTATTGAACAGGAATAAACTGAACCCTTCAGATTATCATACATTGAACCTCCTTCTGAAGACAGCAGTCAATTGCAACGACGCGAACATCAGAAGAACGGGGAAAGATGATGAATTTCATGTTTCCGGAAGCCCGACCGAAGCGGCGCTTTTGGTCATGGCCTCAAAGGCAGATGTTTATTCGGAAGATTTCAATGAAAGGCTCGATGAGATTCCCTTTTCCTCGGAAAGAAAAATGATGTCGGTCTTGTGCGGGGAGAGAAACAAAAAAATAATATACACGAAGGGAGCTCCTGAACTTATCTTAAAAAAATGCAAATACATACAAAGAGAGAATGGAATTTTCAGGCTTCTCACGAAAGATGAGAAAAGAATTTTGAGCGAAAAGAAAAAATTCGCTTCTGGTGCTTTGAGAACTCTTTGCTTTGCTTACAAAGAAACAAAAACCGGGGATATTCAGGAAAAAGACGAAGAGGATTTTATTTTTCTCGGATTAGTCGGAATGGAGGATCCTCCGAGAGAGGGAGTGAAAGAGGCATTGATTAGATGTGAAAAAGCTGGAATAAAAACAAAGATAATTACCGGGGACGACAAAGAGACATCGATATCTATAGCAAAGCAAATAGGACTGAAAATAGGCAGGGTTGTGGAGGGCTCTGAAATAGATAAATTGTCAGATGAAGAATTTTTTGAAGTTGCAAGAGAAACAACAATATTTTCAAGGGTCAGACCAGAGCATAAAATAAGGATTGTCCATGCACTGAAGAGTCATGGTGAGATTATAACCATGACCGGAGACGGGGTCAATGACGCTCCTGCATTGAAGGAGGCCCACATCGGGGTGGCAATGGGGGAAAACGGCACGGATGTCTCTAAATCCGTTGCGGATTTGACACTGAAAGACGATAATTTCGTGACTATTGTCGATGCAGTCAAGGAAGGAAGGACTATTTTCAAAAACATAAGAAAATTTGTAACCTACCAGCTTTCATGCAATTATTCAGAATTGATGATTTTGTTTCTGGGTGTTTTACTTATTCCGTTTTTTGGATGGCCTTTTCCTTTGCTTTTGGCGCTGCAAATTTTATTTATGAACATTGTGACAGATAATCTTCCTGCAATAACTCTTGGCCTGAATAAATCTTCTGACGATATCATGGAAGAAAAGCCAAGGAATAATGCTAAAATATTGAATAAAGAGTTAATCTTGACACTTATTTTTACAGGGACGTTAATGGCTCTGTTTGTGCTGGGTGTTTTTTATTTCACTTTCAATTTATTGGGGCAGGCAGCAGAAGATGCCAGAACTACTGCGTTACTGACATTGATAGTTTTAGAGATTGCGGCCGCTTTTAGTTTCAGGAGTTTCAGGAAAGGGACATTGAACCGTTCTCCGTTTGTGAATCCTTATCTGGTGGTGGCTTCGGTGATCTCACTGGCCGCGACATTCCTGATTATTCATGCTCCCCTGAATTACGTATTCGAAACCGTGCCCCTTCCGTTTATAGACTGGTTGTTTGCTTTTGGGGCTGGAATCCTTTTGATTTTAATATTCGATGTTCTGAAGCGGATAAACAACGGCAGGAATTTCATAAGATTTGACTAAAACCAGCTGCCCATTAAAAATTTATCCGGCAATTCGAAAAAATCAGATTCATGATAATAAGGGAAATGTTTTTTTGAATACCTTTCCGGCAAACGGGTCGGATTTTACACGGGGACAAACCAATTTAAGTTATTGATCTAATCCTTATCATGAAGATAAATTTCTTCCGGCTGATCGCGTCGATCATCATCTGCCAGATGGCAGGGGTGATAGGATCGTTCTTCACTTTCCCTTCCATCCCCACATGGTACGCGTCAATAAACAAGCCGGCGTTCGTCCCTCCCAGCTGGGTGTTCGCGCCTGTCTGGACCACGCTGTTCCTGCTCATGGGTGTATCCCTTTACCTGATATGGGATAGGGGTCTTGCCGGGAGGGAAAACAAAATTGCAGTAGGGATTTTCGGCGTTCAGCTTTTCCTGAACATACTCTGGTCGGCGCTCTTCTTCGGTCTTCAGAGCCCTCTTGCCGCGTTCGTCGATATCATCCCCCTGTGGCTGGCCATAGTCGTGAGTACAGTACTCTTCTACAGGATTTCCAGGTGGGCGGGGGTCATCATGGTTCCCTATATCCTATGGGTGAGCTTTGCCGCCTTCCTCAATTACAGCGTGTGGGTTCTGAACGTATGAGACTGTGGAGCATACATCCCAGCTATCTGGACAGCATGGGTCTGGTGGCCCTCTGGAGAGAGGGGCTTCTGGCGAAGAAGGTCCTGGAGGGGAATACGGTGGGATACAGGAACCACCCCCAGCTGGAAAGGTTCAGGTCTCTGAGGGATCCATCCGCTGCCATGAATTCATATCTATATCAGGTTCTTCTCGAGTCCCGCAGGAGGGGCTATTCATTCGACGGGTCGAAGATAGTTCGCAACTGGTCGAAGAAGCTAATACCTGTCACCAGGGGTCAGCTCCGGTTTGAATTCGGTCATCTCCTTGAGAAGTTGGGGGAAAGGTGCCCGGAGAGAGCCGCTGAACTAGAAGGGACGGATCCGGACGTCATCAGAGCCAACCCCGTTTTCGGGGTGGTGGCGGGAGAGAAGGAGCCCTGGGAGAAATCCTGACAGTTCAGGATCTGGGGTCAGCGCTTTCCGGAATCTTTTCGATGCCCTTCGCGACCAAAATTATATATTTCCCGAAAAAAATATTCTTATGAGGCATGGATTGCACCACCAGCACCAGAGGAAAAGAATCCATATTAAGCACCAGAAGTATCCCCACCCGGACACCGGGATAAGGCTGCTGGACCATGTCTGCATGATTTTTTCTGTCGTTATGCCCGCCACCACCATACCCCAGATATACAAGACGTACGTTACCCAGAACGCGGTGGGGGTTTCACTCTGGATGTGGGTGCTGTATTGCATAGCGGTCGTCCCATGGCTCATTTACGGAATAGTTCACAAGGCGAGGCCGATAATCTTGCTGAACGTACTCTGGCTGATCGTCCAGGC
Organism: uncultured archaeon; assembly: GCA_964441265.1. Lineage (GTDB taxonomy): Archaea > Aenigmatarchaeota > Aenigmatarchaeia > QMZP01 > QMZT01 > JAFGDH01. Next base: position 67,573 of record CAYYKJ010000006.1, on the reverse strand, counting down.
GATAATGATTGCCGGGGTTCTGATGTACGGATGAAGGCGGTTGAAATAATTCTTATAAAAATCCAAAACAATGCTTTCACATGATCACCGGAATACGGCTCAGGAACTGGAAGTCCCACCTGGACTCCGAATTTTCCTTCTCCAGGGGAGTGAACGGCATAGTAGGTATAATGGGTAGCGGGAAGTCCAGCATAATGCAGGCCATATCCTTCGCCCTTTTCGGAACCTTCTCCGGGCTGAGCTCCAGGAGAGTAAATCTGGACGACCTGATCATGATAAAGCCCCAGAAGAAGGATTTCACCGAGGTGGAACTGAGCTTCTCCGCGGGGGAGGATGAATACACCGTCAGGAGGAGGATAGAGAGGGGGAAGGGAACCGCCCATGCGGAGATAAGGAAGGGGGGCGAAATGGTGGAGGTGAACCCCCGGGACGTCACCGAGCAGGTGGTCGGCATACTCCAGACCGATCATGATCTCTTCTCCAAGGCCGTTTATTCCGAGCAGAACGGGCTGGATTACTTCCTGAACATACCCAAGGGGAAGAGGATGGCCCAGATCGACGGCATGCTGAAGCTTGATTTGTACGAGAATGCCAGGGAGAACTCAGTGAAGCTCCGGAACCGCATGGCGAGCGCCAGGGAGGAGAAGGTGAAGATAATTGAAGATATGAAAGCCAAGAACCTTGAGGAGAGGATTGAGAAGATCGAATCGGAAATACAGAAGAAGAAGAAAGAAGCCGGAAAGGCGGGCAGGGAGCTGGAGAAGATATCCGGGGAAAGGAAGGATATTCTGGATAAACACGATAAGGCCAGGGAGAAGACAGAAGAGCTCAGAAAGAGAATATCCGAGCTCAACGGAAAGATAATGTTCCTGAAGAACCAGAACGAAGAGATACGGGAGAAGGCAGAAGACGCGAAGGAAAAGAAGGAGGAAATCAAGAAACTGAAGAAGGATCTCGGGAGCGATCCGGAGAAAAGAATCAAGAAACTGAAGAAGGAGATAGAGAAGATAAAGGAGAACATGCACAGGAACCGGGCCCTTTCGGGCCAGGCCGGGAAGAGTCTGGAGGAACTGGAGGAGTCCGGGGACAAATGCCCGGTGTGCGACTCCGACATCAGCGGGGGGAGGAAGAATGAGCTGGTGAAGGAGAGGAAGGAGACTATTTCGAAGCTTTCCCGGGAGACAGAGAAACTCTCGAAGGAGGCGGAGGAAAAGGAGGAGGAACGGGATGACGTTTCAGGCAGGTATGACAAGCTCAGAGAGAATGAAATGACACTGAAGGAAATGGGGGGAGGAGAGAAAGGGCTGGCCGAGAACGAGAAGAAGATGGAAGAAATGAGGAAGCAGGTCTCGGAGACCGCTGAGAAGATAAAATCCTTCGGAGAGTCGGAAAAGGAGCTGTCCGAAAAGCTGTCCGATATGAACGAGAGGTACGGGGAACTCAGGAGCAGGAAGGAGGGAACGGAGGAGATAATCGAGAGCAAGAATTCCGTCCTGGAGGACCTGCGAAAGGATTATGATGCATTCGTCAGATACGGAGAGGAGGTCAGGAAATACAGGAAAATAGACGAGAGACTCGGTAAATTCATAGGCATATTGGGGAGCACCCAGGACCAGCTCAGGGAGGAATTCCTGAAGACCGTAAACAGCATAATGGCCTCTGTTTGGGGCGAGCTTTATCCCTACGGGGATTTCCAGGAGATAAGGTTGTCCATAGAGAAGGATTACGTGCTCCAGCTCAGAGGGTCCTCCGGGTGGACCTCGGTCGACCTGGTTTCCGGAGGGGAGAGGACAATGGCTTCTTTGGCCCTGAGGATGGCCTTCTCACTGGCCTTCGCGCCGAACCTGAGGTGGCTCATACTGGATGAGCCGACCCACAACCTCGATTCCAATGCCATCCGCCATTTCGGTAACATACTCAGAGACAAGATGGGAAATTTCATAGATCAGGTATTCCTGATCACGCATGAAGAAAGCCTTTCGGATTACGTGACCGGGTCCCTCTACAGGATGGAGAGGGACAAGGAAATGGACGGGGTCACCAAGGTGGCGGTGGCATGAGATCATCTTGACGATAGCTTTAAATATGTCCTTTACTAAATAAAAAATGATAAATTTATTTAGTGTGGTGAATAAAATGGATAAAGGAGAGTTGTTTGAAATACTGGAAGACTGGAACTTCTGGAAGGAGGGGCTAGAGGCGGGTATCGAGAGAAAGGGGTACCTAGAAAAATGCATGAGCTTTCTGAAAACGAACGTCATCGTTTCCATCATCGGGGTCAGGAGAGCCGGCAAATCATATATCATGAGGCAGATCATAAAAAGAATGATGGAAAGCGGAACACCAAAGGAAGACATTTTGATGGTGAATCTTGAGGACGAGAGGTTCACCGAGTTTTATCCTAAGCTGCTGGATGAGATATACGAGACATATTCCGAATTCCTGAAACCCGGAAAAAAGCCGGTTATACTCCTAGACGAGATTCATAACATGCCCAGATGGGAGAAATGGGTAAGGACGATGCAGGAACTGGGGAAGGCGAAGATCATTGTTTCCGGGTCCTCTTCCAAGCTCATGTCGGGAGAACTGGCAACCGTGCTCACCGGCAGGCATTTGGACATGTTCGTTTTCCCGCTAGGTTTCGAGGAATTCCTCAGATTCAATAACCTGGAAATTGAAAGCAAACTCGACGCTGTGTCCAAAAAGACCGAAATAATGCGCCTTTTCAACCAATACCTAGAATTCGGCGGGTTCCCGGAGGTGGTTTCGAGCAAAGATAAGAAACAGCTCCTGCTGACCTATTTTGAAGACGTGATTACGAAGGACATAGAGAAGAGGTACGATGTGAAAGAGAAAGAAAAGCTCAGGACACTCTCAAGATTCTATCTGACTAACATATCATCCCCCGTAACCTTCAATTCCCTGAGAAAGCACCTGTCCACCACGACCAACACAATAGAAAGGTTCTCTTCATTTCTGGAGGAGACCAACATGATATTCTTCGTGAAGCGATTTTCCTTCAAAACGAAGGAACAGGAAAAGGCCGCCAGGAAGGTTTACTCGATAGACGTCGGCCTTTCCAACGCCGTGGGTTTCAGGTTCAGTTCCAATGCCGGCAAGGTCGCAGAGAATGTGGTTGCGGTTGCTCTGAAAAGGATGCAGTCTTTCGACCCCAACACCGAAATATATTACTGGCAGGATTCCAGGAAGAAGGAGGTCGACTTTGTCCTGAAACATGTTTCCGGGGTAAAATCACTCGTTCAGGTCTGCTGGAACGTGGAAGAATACAGGACAAAAGAAAGGGAAATTAAGGCGCTCATTAAAGCGAGCAACGAGCTCAGATGCAGTGACCTGCTCGTCATAACAGGGGGGTTTGAGAGCGAGGAGAAGATCAGAGGGAAAACAATAAGATACATTCCTCTGTGGAAGTGGCTGCTGGAAAATGATCTTTAGTGTGCAAAAAAGGACAAGGAAATGGACGGGGTCACCAAGGTGGCGGGGTTTTGAAGGAAACATGGTATTTTATGCATATGTCTGCTTCTCCGTAACTTTTCTCCTGCGTTTCTCCAGTTTTCTGAACCGCTTTCTCAGTAATCTCGCGGGATCCTTTATGGCTTCCAGCTTTTTTGTGATTTTCCTTATCTCCGGCTCGTTGGCGCGCTCCAGTTTCTGGTAACTCGATATGGCGGACCTTTCGGTGAGGAAGAGCTTCCTTTTGAGGGATTTCATTCCCATCCTGAATCTCCTGGCTTCCTTCTTCTGCTTGTGTTTTTCGGTGACCCTGAACCCTGACGGCACTGATTTGTGCATATGTTTTATCTCGTTCTCTATGTCCCTTGCCATCTCCTCGAGATCCTTCCCTGCCGCCAGACCCAGCTTCGATATAAGCCTTCCCTCGGTCCTTATGTTGCGTGAAATCTTGATCATTTCCCTGAGCCCCCTCCTGACCTCGTTGCCGCTCAGGAAGATGGTTCTCCTTCCCATCTGCCTCGTCGTGTATATCATGGAGGTGGTCCTCCTGTGGCCGTACCTGACCATGTCCCTCAGCACCCAGCTCATCTTCACCTTCTGGTGTATCCTGATGTTCTCCAGCAGCTTGAGGAACATGACCGCCCCTCCGAGCCTGATCACCCATGACAGGAAAAACACCGTCTCCAGACCGGTGAGCATAAGGAATCCGGAAGTGGCGAAAATGTCTGATATCAGGGCGCCCGCGATCGGGGCGAAAGCGCCGGAAATGCCCATGATTGCGTAGAATGCAGCCGTGTAAGACGGCCTCTTCCCCCGCGGGCTTATCTCTATCAGATAGTTGAAGTATGCGAGGTTGAATCCTCCCCAGGATATCCCCCCTATTATCTCTATGGGAATTATGTGGACGGGAACCTCGGCGAATATCCATATCAGGGGGTAGAAGGCGGCCCCGAGGGCGCAGAAGGATATTATTATCTTGTTGCCGAAGTGGTCCGAATACCTCCCCCAGAAGCTCTGGAATGCTATCATGGATACGCAGGAGACTATTGCCTGGATGGATACCCACGTGTAATCGGCACCCATGTATTCCAGGAGCCTGACCACGTAGAAGGGCGCGGAGAGCATGACGCCGAAATTCCATACGAAGAATATCATGAGTAACTTTCCCAGTCTTTTCCTGGAGAGGAACTCCTCCGATATCATCCGGTGGTTGACCTTCCCTTCTTCCTTCCTGTATTCAGGCTCCTTCATCCTGCTCATGTAATAGGAGGACGCCAGGCCGGAGAGGGCGCCCATGAGGAAGAGTATCTGGAAGCCGTTGGATCCGGACCTGGGGAATATCTCAAACACGATTATGGATATTATCAGCGCCATGACGGAGAAGATGGTGTACACCTTCATCCTGCTGGAAAAATGGACCCCCCTGATTCGTGCCGGAACCAGGTCCCCCAGCCAGGAGTACCAGCCGGGATTGGAAACCGCGGAGAGGAGCGAGGAAAGGGTTGCGAACACCAAGAGCAGAAAGAGCCTGTCGGAAACGTTCATGAAGGGCAGGAGAAACACGAGGAACCAGACCATCCTCGATGCGGTGATCGAGACCAGGGTGACCTTCTTCCTGAGGCCTTTCCTTTCTATCAGTTTGGAGGCGGGTATCTGGGTTATCGACCAGAACAGCATTGGTATGGAGGAGAGCAGCCCCACGAAAAGGTGATCCGCCCCCATGGAGACCGCGAAGGCGATGAGAAACAATGAAGTGAGGGAGTAGGACATCGCCGAGAAGGCAGAGTCCCTGAGAGAGAATTTCAGTGACTGGGATATTTCGGAATCGCTCAGATTCATATTGAGATTTGAACCAATGTCTCTTATTAGTCTTTTGTTATTGCCGCCTTGCCGCTCTCCTCATTAGCTTCGTGATAAATCAAGCGTACCGCTCTGTCATTTTGAGATACATTCCTGCCGCTTTGCCGGGATCTTCTTGTTTCGTGATCGCTGATCCTATCACTATGATTTTGGCGCCTGCCCCCATTGCTTCAGGAAGGGTTTCCCTGTTGATCCCACCGTCTATCTCTATCCCAAGGTCGCTGTACCTTTCCCCCGCTTTCACGATCTTTTCTGTCATTTCCGGTATGTATGACTGTCCTCCTTCCCCGGATCTCACTGTCATCAGAAAGAGCCTGTCCATGTACTTTAGCATATCATCGTTCACGTTGTCAAGTGAAGTCCCGGGCTCAAGAGCAAGGCCTCCCTGAAATCCCCCTTTCTTGATATATTTTAAAGCGTTGGTCACGATTTTCCCCGATTCTCTGTTTTTCTCCATCAGTTTTTTGTTCCCTTCCTCCGATCCCGTATCGTAAGTGAGTAGGTCATATTCCTTTTTATTAAATTTTCCGAGACCTTCTCTGAAGGCTTCCCTGTGGATTGTTATTGCGGTTTCATTCCTTTCCTTTTCGCCATAGACCAGTTCCTCGATGAAACAAATCGTTTCCATGGGGTCTCTTTCCATGAGGTGAAAGTCCAGTGGGATCTTTTCTGAAAACAATTTATGCAGTTTTCTTATTGTCTCTTTGAAGAATCTGGGTTTTTTCACAAAAGGAGGCTCCATTCTGTCCACATGGATGGCGCCTGCACCTGCATCTATTATCTTCTGAATATCATCATGATACTCTTCAATGGCAGGATCGTACTCAAGTACGGAAGGAGAAAGGATGATTTTCATGTTTGATCAGTTCTTTTAATTTTTAAAAATGGTGAATGAACCAAAATATTAGGCCTTCTTAATAACAATCTTATCCCGTTCCTTTATCCCGTGCTTCCCGGAGAAATCCCCGCGGTTAAGGGCGATCTCCATCCTTCCGTAGTCGTCCGGGATGAGCACCGGTTTCCCCCCGGGAACCTCGCCGAATGTGCGGAGGAGCCTGGCCCTGACTCTCTTTTTCCCGAATCTCAGGGTGACCCTGTCCCCGTATTTAATCCCCGATCCGTAGAAATCTTCCCTTCGCACGTTCACGAAGAGAGAACCGAAATGGTTCACGTGGATGATCATGCCCTCGATCTTTCCATTGGAAACCTTTGCCTCCCCGTAGGGGGCCTTGACGAGCTTTTTTCTGTCCAGTTCGGGACCGAAGTCGCTTACGGGAACCCCTTTCGAGAGCCATGCCGCCGCGGGGGTGAAGACGTCCCTCCCGTGGAATATCGGGGAAACCGGCTTTTTCATGTATTCCTCGTTGGTTATCTCCACCGCTCTTTCAATTCCTCCCAGGAAGCGCCCGGCGGCGGGTATGAGCACTCCGTTGTCCGGGCCCACCAGATAGTCCCCCCTGCCCGTCTTTATTATTATCGGCTTTCTTTTGGTTCCGACACCGGGATCCACCACGCAGACGTGGTATCCGGCCGGCATGGCGGCCAGGCATTCCATGGTCCTGGCTCCGTGCATGATGTCGAATCCCTTCACTTCGTGCGTGATGTCCACCACATTAGCATCGGGGTTTATCCCCAGGGCAACTCCCTTCATTATTCCGATCCCCTGGGACATCCATCCGAAATCCGAGGTGAATGTGATTATTGGCTTGTTCATTTTACCGCCTATATCTTGGGGAAACCGATCTGGGACACGAATATCTTCCCGGAGTTCTTTTTGTTCAGCCCCTTCTTCTTGTCGTAGAATGTTATGGTCATGTCCGGCTTCACGGCTGCTCCCATCACCTCTCCCGTGTCACAGTCCACTCCCGAGGGACAGTCTATGGATATCTTGATCCCCTTCATCCGGTTGAACTTCACTATGGCCTTCTTGTATTCTTCCCTCACACCGGACTGCAGGCCGGTTCCGATCATCGCGTCCACCAGTATGTCGGGCTTGATCCTGTCCAGGGCCTTGTCGTGGAATTTGACGTGCTTTATAATGGATTTCAGGGAAGAGAGTATGCGGTAGTTCCTTCGGGATTCCTTGCTCCTCAGGAGGGTATGCCCCTTTATGAAATAGATGTGGACTATCGCCCCGTATATGAGGGCGTGCCTGGCGAAGACCAGACCATCACCTGCGTTGTTTCCCGTTCCGCAGAATATGAGTATCCTTTTGCCCTTCAGACCGTATTTCTCGTCCACGTAGGTTGCGGCTCCGGATCCGGCGTTCTCCATCATCATGTTCTGTGAGATGCCGATCTCCTCGGCCTTCCTTTCTATCTTCCTTATCTCATCGACAGAAATCATAATGATATTTTGTTTCGGCCCAATAAATAATTCATGTCATCCGGGAGAATCTCTCGTAAGCCCTCTCCACAGTCTTCCTGTTTACGTAGGGCCTGTGGTGCCTGAAACCACCTCCCATTGACTTGGGGATGTGCATCAGCTCGTGTATGAGGGTCTTGGTCCTCTCTTCCCTGCTGAGCATGTCGAACCGCTCCGAGATGACCTCTATCACATAGTGGGCCCTGACACCAAGGGCGATCTGCATAGTCCTGGAGAGGGCGTGGCACCGGGCTATTGTCCTTCTGGTCTTTGATCCCCTGCTCCGGACGCAAACCACCCTGGAGAGGTCTATCCAGTGGAAACCGCACCTTTCAGATATGGATCCGACCTCTTCCTGAAGCTGCGGATCCTTCCGGTAGTTTATCATGATTAGAGATTGTGCTTCCCCGGATAAATAATGATTACCACCTGGTCCAGGTGTTGAACCATTCGTCCAAATCATCCATGTAGGATTTGTTGGTGTCAACTTTCACTCCGGAGGTGTCTATTCTCCTCTTTTTGGCCTCCTCCATTAGCGCATCCTGATACCGCCTGAGATTGGCCACGGTGGAGTCTATCACGTCCTGGCTCGGCTCAAAGGCGGAGAATTTTTTCATCTTCCTTTCCGTCTCCTCCGGATCAATTGGCTTTAATGCCTGATATCCTCCCCAGATAGTGTAACCAGTGAACAGAACTCCGATCCCGCCCAATATCTTCTCTTTGTGATTTTTGTATATGCTTTGGATTCCCATACTTCGACCCCCCTTCAAGGGTTTTGGCTCTTAATAAGAATCTGCAGTTATTTAAGGACCCCTTAAAAAATATTTTTTATCCCATTCCTTATAAATCATGACTGACACATTGTCATTATGGAAACGATCACTCTTTCTCGCCCGAAATCCGGGGGCGTTCCGGAGGGATTCCCCCACAGCAAGGCACGTCCTCTTCAGAGGTCGGCGATAGAGGAGATATCCTCCGCTTGGGAGAGGGGATACAAGTACGTGTTCCTCGAGGCACCAACCGGATCGGGGAAGAGCGCGATAGCGATCACGCTCGCCAGGCAGAACCCGAAGGCCTTCATACTTGTCTCTACCAAGACCCTCCAGGACCAGTACGCGAGGGAGCGCTCCAACAGGACGATCAAGGTCAGGGGGAGGAGCAATTTTCCCTGCCTGATGTATGACGAAAAGAGGAGCTGCGATCTCGGGCCGTGCAGTGCCGGGGCTGACTGCGACCACAGGCCCAGGAGGTTTTCCGAGGAGGTTCCCGCGGAATACGAAAAGGTCGCTGTTTCGGGCAACCAGGGTCTCTACATGCCCCCGGGCAAGAGGATATGTCATTACTGGAGACAGAAATGCATGGCCATGAACCACGATTATCCGGTCATGAATTATGCATATTTTCTCAACGAGACCGGCCATGCGGGCGATTTCTCGAAGAGAAGGGTGATGATATGCGACGAGGCTCACACGATGGAGGACGAACTGATGCGCTTCATAGAGTTCAGGGTGACTGACAACGACCTTTCCCTCATCAACTGCAGGATTCCCAGGAAAAAGACTTCGGTGAAAGGCTGGATAGAGAATCTGAGGGAGTGGGAGGGGAAGCTGAAGGAGGAGCTGAAGCATACGGACAGGTCTCTGGAAAGGACCATGGACGGGGGAGAGAAGCTGGATAAGATGAAGAAGATGACTTCCCTGTTCAAGAAGATAGAGAAATGCGCCTTCATAGCGGACGCCCTTTCCAGGAACCGCGACAACTGGGTGATAGACAGGGAGGTGGTGTCCGGGTCCGGGAGGGTCATCTTCAAGCCCATATTCGTGAGCGAATGGGGGAGCAAATTCTTCGGGAAGGCGGACATGTTCCTCCTCCAGTCCGCCACCATTATCGATGCGGAGGCGATGGCGGAGAGCCTGGGCCTCCCGGAAGGTGATTGTATCTTCCTCCGGTCGGGTTCGTGTTTCAGTCCGGAGAAGAGGCCGGTGTATTACAGGCCGGCGGGAAGGATGTCCAGAACGGCCATAAAGGAGACTCTTCCGGTCGTGATAAATGACATAAGGAAGCTCATGGAGAAATACCCCGACAGGAAGGGGGTTATACACACTCATACCTACAAGATACAGAGTTCCGTGCTGGAAGGCATCAGTTCGGAAAGATTCATCGCCAACAAGAGCGGCGACCCGGAGGGCAGGGACAAAGTCATGAGGAGGTTCATACACAGCAGGGAGCCACTGGTCCTGGTCACCCCCAGCGCGTACGAGGGAATGGATTTCAAGGGGGAGATATGCAGATGGCAGGTGATATGCAAGATGCCCTATCCCGACCTGGGGGACAGCCAGATAAGGAAGAGGATGGAGCTGGACAGGTCATGGTACCAGTGGAAGACAATGCTCAGGCTGGTCCAGACCTATGGCAGGGGAGTGAGGTCGGAGAGGGACTGGTGCGACAGCTACATACTGGACGCCAGCTTTGAGAACCTGGTCAGGAGGAACAGGAAGCTCTTTCCGGAATGGTTCATAGAGGCGGTTGTCCGGTGATCAGAAATAGCCCCTGTCCATGTTTTGTTCGATGAATTTCCTTCCGGTTTCCTTTATGTGTTTCCTGTGCCCATTGAACTTCTTGTCAACACTATGGCCGGGAACATAAAGGATCCCGTCCTCTGTTCCGTTAGGAGCTTCCACGGAAACGCGGACGGGGATATAGTTGCCGATTCCGATGACCCCCGATTTGCGCGCCTTCAGATATTTTTCAGAAACTCCGGTGTCGTAGTTGAACATGACCTATATTATAGGGAGATACACTTTTATGCTTATCTCTGTCCTCCCCCGGGTGCTTCCAAAACCTTACCTTTTTCGGGTAAAGCTGTGGGAACAAGATGGATTAAAAAGGTTTTTAGCCGGTTATTCTAAATGAAAAAAATGACCGGCACTATAGACGACACTAGAGTGGATCCGATAATAAACGATATACCTGATATTGTATATTTTACCGGTCGAGAAGGCCGAGGGGAAAAATTAATTCCCGTGCTGTACAATAACTTAACCGGAAAGGAATTTAAATTCTCATATCCCTGCGACTGAGGTCACATGAAGGCCTTGGAATCCTTCTGCTTCTGGAGGGCGGAATTCCTGAAGTCCACCGCTGCCTTCTCTAATGGGGTTCCTGTCTTGGATTCCCTGGAGCGCCTGTTCCTTATCTTGACGAATATCGGGAAGTTCACCGATTCCCCGACTATGAGCCCGGTCCCCACCCTCAGGCCGGATATCTGGTTCAGGACATCCCTGGTGATTCCCTCCGAGGATTTCCCTATGTGTTCCAGGTCGTAGGGGTTGGTTACCCTGAGTATGAACTGGGTGTTGCACTGGGAGAGTGTGGTGGTGTCCAGCCTTATTGGCCTCTGGGATATCAGGCACAGGGAGGCGTGGAATTTCCTCCCTTCCCTCGCTATGGTCCTCATCACAGACCTGGATATGGCCTGCTCGCTCCTCTTTCCCTCGGGAACGAACTGGTGGGCCTCCTCCAGGACAAGGAGGAAGGGGGCTATCTTCCCTGCCCTTCTGGAACTGAAAAGCTTTCTTGCGATGTGCGTGACTATCATCTGCTTGGAATAGGTGTGTATCATTTCTGAGAGGTCTATTATGCTCACCTTTCCCTGGACGGCTATCTCGCTTATATTTGGTTGGTCGGAGACCCCGAACAGGCCGGTCTCTCCCAGTTCCCGGAGTACGGAGATCAGCACGTCCTTGGTGGAGGCCTTGACCTTCTCGTCCTTCTCTATCAGGTCTATGATCTCGGAGACGGAATAGTGTTTTGCTTTGCTCTTCATCTCCCTGAGCAGGCGGGAGAGCTCCCTGACCTGAACCGGGGAGAGCTTGGGGAGGAATTCTGAGAGCTGGTGGTGGGAAAGATTGGGCATGCCTATCCTTATCTCCGAGGCGGGGATCACGTTGACCATCTTCGTGAAGTTCGGATCCTCGGAGAAGGACTTGTATTCCCCGTGGGTGTCTATGATCACGGTCGCCACTTGTCCCTGCTCCGGTTTCCTGTTCAGCAGCTCCTCGATCAGCACGGAGGTCAGGTAGGATTTCCCGGCGCCTGATATGGCAAGAATCGCGAGATGCTTCTGGAGCATCCTGGTGAGGTTTATCTTCACCCTGGTGTCGTGGTGGGGGAGCGTCCCTATGTCCATGCCCTCCGGATCCAGCCCCAGGAAACTGTTCAGCGTGTCCGGCCGGGGCTCTGATACCTTTGTCCCGGGGGATGGCGGGAAGCTCACCTCCCGGAAGCATTTATCCTTCTTGGAGTAAACCCCCAGGGGCGTGACCTCCGCGACCAGGTATTCCCAGTTGTCTATTGGGAATATGTCCTGCATGGGCTTCGCGGACTCGTACTTCTCGACCGATTCCGGCCTCATGAAGTACCGGTTGGTCTTGAAAACGTCCGCCACCCTGCCGATTAACACGCCACCCTCGACTGCAGTCTGTATGAACTGGCTCCTGTGAACGATTTCGCCCTTCTTTATAACGAAGGAGAATTTCCTGGTGGATGGGCCTTCCGGGCTCGAGATCACCGTGCCGTATTCCTTCATACCAATAACTATAAGCGGATAAAATAAAAGATTATTGTTTTTTCCCAATCTCAATCGATTCTCATTTCGAAGCCCGGTGGCGGGGTCACTCCTCCCGTTTCCCTGTCATAAAGGCTGTTGATGGCGTTTTCGTATTTTCCCGGGACGTCCGGGTCGATTACGGGCCTGCCTATGTCCGGGTTTTCCCGGATGATCTTCTTTATGCGCCTCTTTATCTTTCTTATGCTGTCGTTGAAAATGATTCCGCAAGGGCTGATTTCCCCGTTGTAAAAGGTCACGCTTTTCATTTTCCCGAGAAATATATCCCTGGATCTCTTTAGATTTTTCTCATCTGTGAATCCCATGAATAATTCCGGACTTCTGTTGTCATGCCTGATATGGATTTTTTTGACACCTTCGTATGGGTTTCTTTTCTTCTTTTTCTGGAGCCCTGCTGCCACCATTATGTCCTCCTCGGCGAGAATCGGGGCAGGGTCACGGCAGATTTTCACTGAATTCACTCCGCAGCTTTTTCTGATCTTTTTTAACTGCCTGATAGTCTTGCGGAGGCTTCTGTATTCGTCCTGGTGTATGTAGTTAGGGTTTCCCGTATGGCTCGATGATAATCCTGTTATCTGGTATTTCCCCGCTCTTTCGTTGTAATTGACCTTAATGTCCAGCGGCGCTGTTGCGTGATCACCCATATTTTCACATGTCCCTCAAAACGATGATTATATTTGGTCGTGGCATTTATAATTTACTCTTGTGCCAAGGTTCAATCGAGCTGCATATCGGGGTACATTTTTCTTTTGAGAATGTCCCCCGGGTCTTCGCTCCATGACTGTACCTTTTTTCCGCCTCTCTGATGGTATTAATGAAATCTTCTGACCCATTGGCGCTGATTTCTATTCCCCTGGACACCCAGCATTCCACCTCCTTTTCTACCCGATAAAGGTGATTCGTGTCTTGGAACGTGTAGTTCGAAACAGGTTCTATTGTGTATCTTTTTTTGAATGCCCTCGAAAATCCGTCCGGATCCAAATTTTCTGTGACTAATACCTCTCCTATTTTCCCTGGTCCCGCTTTTGTGTATTATAATAAAGACGATGGTCAGATTTTTAATTTTTTCCTCTCCCAAAACTTTAATTCCGGTGTATTTGTTCTCTTTTCTCTCTTTTTCGCTGAATTTTATTTTTTTAGGCTCTCTGTATATCGTTTTTACTGACTTTCTGCCCTACTGGTCCCCCTCCAGGCATTTCGCTCACTTCCGGTATTAAGTCTCACTTTTTAGGGCGAAAATTTAATTATATTGTATTTTATATATTTTATTAAATATATGATTAAATATATTTTATTCTAAATATCTATTATAAAATATGTATCAAGATTTATTTATTGAAAAGTAATAATTTTAATAGATACATAACATTTATATTTCTGCGTGTCATATCTCTGTTATGGCCAAAAGGGATGCTACGCTTGAGGACATGTTTCTGCGGGAAAAACCGGCAAGGGTCATGCTATCTTTGAAAACCGCCAAGGATCCCGTATACGCCACTATTCTCTCCAAAGAGGCCGATTGCACCTACTCTCATACGGTCAAGATTCTCAACATAATGATGGAAATGGGCATAGTCAAATTCGAAAAGCAGGGCAGGATAAAGACCGTAGAGCTCACGGATGACGGGTGGGACATAGCCCATAACCTGGAAGCGATGCAGAAGAAGCTCATTCAGGTGGAGGACAAGTTCGAGAAGCAGGGCAAGCCTAGGAAGAAAGAGAAGAAGACTAAGAAAAGAAAAAGGAAGAAGAAGTGAAGTCTCACTTTTGGGCTTAAAATTATAACACTGTTATATTAATTTTCCTGTGGATCTCGTTTTCGGTGGGAAATTTGCGAGAAATTCATAACACCGTTATATTCATTTTCAGCCAAATCTCACTTTTTGGGAATTCCGGCAAAAAAATATAACACCGTTATACTATAACACTGTTATATAATTTCTCCATGGATCACCTGAATTTTGCATTTTCCGTGGGGTAGCCCAGAGGACGAAAATGCGCCCTAAAACGACAACTTCCCTTCGTGAGGTTTACAATTCATCATTTTGTAAACCAAATGCTCATATAATGTAAACTTTATATATAAGTAATGTAAACTAATTAAATATGACAGATTTTGCCTCCCAAACCATGAAGGATTTGAAGGGTTACCTCCCGGAAGAAAAAGTGAATCTTCTCCTGGATGCCGCGACAAATCTCAGGGACAGGTTAATTCTCCAGATTATGTACAGATGCGGGAGAAGGGTTTCGGAAGTTCTTGCCATGAGGGTCGATGACATAATTTGGGAAGAGAACAAAATCATTTTTAACATCCTCAAGAGAAAGAGGCCCGTGAAGGAACTTAAGCCCGTTGATGAAGGGACAATGCGTCTTTTGAGGGCTTATGTTGACGGGGAGGTTACCCTAAAGGGCGTGAGAAAGGGAATAGAAAACGGATTTCTCTTTCCGGTTACCAGGCAGTGTGTATTCAAGCTTGTGAGAAAGCTCGGGAAACAAGTGGGTATAGAGTACGTAGGCATAAAGAAGCTGCATCCTCATCATCTGCGTCATAGCTTTGCTGTTCATCAGGTAAAAACAAGAGTTAAAACAGCAGAAGATCTAAGAAGATTGCAGATGTATATGGCGCATGCGAATATGGCCACTACATCGCATTATTTGCAGTTCTCACCAGATGAATTAAGGGATTTGGTAAGTGGCTGGGATAAGAAATAAGGTGAAAAAACGAAAGATATAGAAGAAATATTTTATCAGGGAGATTCTCGCTACTGGAACCCATGGAATGAGGTGTGGGTGAAGGCATTTTATGAACGAAAAGCAATTAAAATCAAGAAAAAATAGAAAAGATTGAATTGAAAATAAACAATTTTTCTAAAATTAAAGGTCCACAAAAAGAATTAAAAGCTATGGCCGTTGAGCTTCTTGAAAACAATGGATTCAATGTTGAAGGGTATGAAATATGGATACGTGGAGGTATTGTGGATATACTTGCTAAAAAGGAAAACCAGCAAATAGCGATGGAATGCGGACCATGTAGAATCGATAAAGCGATAGACTATCTTGAAATACCAAACACAGAATTATGGATATTACCTAGACAAGAAATTAGTAAAAATGTAACAATTTTTAAAATAATAAAAGGAGAAAATTGGGACTGGGTGTTAAACAGAAAAAAGAAATATGTTTTAGAAGAAACTAGAAAAATGGTACAAGAAGCATTTAGTAAAACTAAATGGGAATAACAAAAACGCATCACTAAGGGCATCTCATGAGCCCCGATAAGAGTAAATATAACACTGTTATAGCTCCAGTGGAAACCATGGGTTGAGAAATTGAAATTATGATTAAAAATATATTTTAAAATATATTTATCCAATAATATTTATTAAATATTATATTTTATAAAATATATACTAAAGTATATATATTTAAGAAAATAAAATTTATGCAAAAAAGTGAGAGTTTATGAAATTTGACCCCTCTGGGTGGGTGGGGGGGGGGGGG
>CAYYKJ010000006.1:43605-51740 GCA_964441265.1 uncultured archaeon | reverse complement strand
AGCGTGAAAATGGGACTAGAAGAAAAGTAGACGGGTATTGATTTTATGAATAAATCACCGGAAATCCGGCCCAAAACACCAAAAAAGCCCTCTTTTCGCTGATTTCACACTTATAAGCTAAACTCTTCATTGTTAAGATAAATGGCAGGGGAAGAGAGACTTCTTCTGTCGTTCGTTAGATAGACGTGCAAAAAGACGCGTTAATATGGAGGAAAGATAGATATGGGAGATTTCAATCGTGGTCCCAGAAAAATGCACAAAGCAGTTTGCGCAGAGTGCGGCAAGGAATGTGAAGTTCCTTTCAAGCCCACTGAAGGCAGGCCTGTTTATTGCAGGGAATGTTTCGCCAAGAAAAAGGGTTTCTGATGGGCGGGACATAATCAGATAAAATATACGCTATTTCTTGTTCTTTTTGTTTTCAATCCTCAGTCTTCAGTATCTTCGCCGAACCATCGCTGTATACCTCGGTGAATCCCTTTGTTTCCTCGCCCTCGATCACCCTGAACATGACGGTATCCTTCGCCTCTTCAAGCGGCTCCAGGGTCCCCATGTCGAAGTATCGGGATACGTCCCTGCCGGCCGCCGAGAACACGGTGCTTGCGAAGTGGGTATCCCCGCTGGTGACGAGCAGATATTCGGCCCCGTGTTTTTCCATGATTTCCGCTGTTTCCGAGGCATTCTCCGATGTGAGCGCCACGGCCACGTCCCTGACCACTGAATGGCCCATGCATCCGGGGCATTCAATGCTTTCCAGCTCTTCCTCCGACATCCCGGCGTATCTGGAGATGGTGTCGAGTATCTCCCTGGAAGGTGCGTATATTACTGAGTCCCTCTCCCCGTATCCGATTATACTGGGCCCGTAATCCCACCAGTTCAGGAATCTCGCCGATTCGGGCGTGTTCTCCTTCATCCATTCGCAGGCGCCCAGAACGAGTCTGTTGAAGCTCCCGGAATATCTATCCCCTCCCACGGTGAAATACACGGTTCCGTTGAGCATGTGCAGTCTTTCCTCATCTCTCTTTTCGACTCTCACGTTGTATGCGTTGCCGTCGGTTATTATCACCGTCTCCCCGCTGGAGAAGGTTGAGAAGAACTCCCCGGTTTCCAGATATCTGTCCACGGGCACGGGACCCGCGAAAGATAACCAGAGCATTCCGGGACTGACCGCATCCAGGAATTCCTGAGGAGATGACTGCGGATCGCC
Source organism: uncultured archaeon (assembly GCA_964441265.1). Taxonomy (GTDB): domain Archaea; phylum Aenigmatarchaeota; class Aenigmatarchaeia; order QMZP01; family QMZT01; genus JAFGDH01. The sequence continues at coordinate 50,536 of CAYYKJ010000006.1, read as the reverse complement.
GTGGTGCCCCAGCTTCAGCACGTCCGCTCTCAGATCATACTCCGAATCCATGAGCCCCTCCACGCATCCGGCTGCGCAGTCGCCCGTGAGAAGAATGTCTATCCTCCCGTAGCTGGCCATCATGACTATGGAATTGTCGTTTGAGTTCCTCCCTTCCAAAACCTCCGGGTCGCTGGTCTCCGGCCACATCACCTCGAAGGAAACCCCGTCCACCTCGAAGCTGTCCCCCGCCTTGAGGACTTTCTCAGGGTTTTTCTCCATGTATTCCGCTATTACAGGGTCGACGGGAACGTCCCCGGGATCGTTGTTGTGGTAGAGCGTCCCTATCTCTATGTCCCCGCTCTCGATCATGTGCACGAATCCCCTGTAATGGTCCCCGTGGGGATGGGTCAGAACCGCCACATCTATCCTGTCCACACCCTTCTTCCTGAGGTATCCCAGTATTTCGTCTCCCTCGCCGGCGTCTATGAGAACATGCCTGTCTTCCGGGGTCTCTATCAATATGGCCTCCCTCATATCGGGAAAATACACCCTGACCAGTCCGGATGATCCATCCTCCCGGACGCATCCGCTCGGAATCATCACCAGAAGGACCAGAGCGATCAACAAAGCCCTCTTCATCATATCCTGACCCGTATGAATATTCTGTAGAAAAGCCAGACCAGGAAGACCAGTATGAGCAGACCGAGCAGTGTCCATCCCAGCAAAACGAGGTGAGGCAGAAGGAAGTACCATATGAAGATTATCACGATGAGGATCGCCGCCAGGAGCCATATGAAGTTTTGCCAGTTCATGCCGCCCTCCGATATAATATTTGTGCGGGGGCGGATATAAATGCGATTATTTTTCTGCCGATTTTCCCTTGGAATACTGTTTCACGATGAAGCTCTGCACGATTCCCAGTCTCAGGTACCTTCCCCGAAGATCGCGCGGGAGATATTTGAAATCCTTTATGACTCTGCGGCAGTTCTTCTCGCCGCATCTGCATTTCATCGTCCAGTAATCCTCGTCCATCGATGTGGAATAGTCCCACCTTATCTCCTCTCCTTTCGGGATGTCCCTTATGGCCACCAGTTTGATATCATCCTTTATCCCCGCGTTTGGGTTGCAGGAGTGGTTCGCGATGCGCCCGGGCTCTTTCAGGTAGATGTACCTGTCCTTTCCTGTCTGAAGGGCGTTTCCCATGGACTTCCCGTATTTTTCGAGGTCCAGTCTCTCGGCCTGTTTGCTGGTGACTGCCGACCCTTCGAATATCAGGATCTCCTCGCCCGCATTTATTTTCCTCTTTGCGAAAAGGCCCTTTCCGACGTTCGTCTCTCCGACGTAGAACTTGTCAGACATAGTCTATTCCACCGTTATGGTGAAGAGGAGGTTCGGACCCCAGTTGGACGTCTCCTGGCTGCATTCCTCATAGGGTATGTCCTTGCAGGCGACCGCGGTGTATATGTACGTCCCCCTGGGTGTATCCTCCGGTATGGTGAACATTGCGTCCTTGAGACCCACGAACCCGTAGTCCACCTCAACCTGGTTCTTGTTCTCCGAAACCCACATGGCCATGTCGCTCTTCAGTTCGGGGCAGGCCTGGAACCACTGGCATTCGTAAGCGGCCTTGACGTTGAAGTCCACTTCTGATGGGAAGAACCTGGCCACGAACTTGTGCGGCTTTTTGTCCTCCTCTATGTTGTTGAAGATTATAGGGACGGTGAACATGTTGCCCGGCGGAAGTTTCATGGAATTTATATAAAGCTTGAAAACGAACCCCAGGCCCTTCCCTCCCGTGAGATCCCCTATGGAGGTGTTATTGGTCAGGTTCGCGTACACGTACTCGGTCTCTTCGGTCCCGTTCATGGGCTCGTACTGGGAAGTACAGCCGCTGGCAAGAACTAGCGACAAGACCACCAGTAAGACAATCCACCTCATGTTGATTATTTGTCCCGGCCGATACTAATGCTTTAGTGCCGCGGACGACCCCTGAAATTCGCCGTTTCAGACCACTTCCATGGTGGAAGGGGGCTTCCTGGCTATCCCGTAGGTGACGCTGACCACTCCGGGAACCTCCCCTGTCAGGCGATCCGCCAGATTCTCCAGCTTCTCGAATGGGAGCCTGGTTGGGGATGCGGTGATCGCATCCCTGGTCTCCCAGCACCTCACCTCGATCTGGTGCCCGTAGTCCCTCCTGCCGTCCCTCATTCCGGTTACCCTTTCGCCGTGCAGGATCGCCATGTACTGGAACGCCCCGGTATCTGAGAGTTCGTCCTCGACGATTTTCGTCGCCTTCTTCACGAGATCTATCCTTTCCGGTGTCACCTCCCCTATTATTCGGGCGGCGAGCGCCGGTCCGGGAAAGGGCGGGCGGTTCCATATCTCTTCCGGCAGGTCGAGTGCCTTGGCGATTTCCCTCACCGCCGGCTTCCTTAGCTGAAGCAACGGTTCGATTACACTGTATCCGAACTCCTTTTCGGTGTCTATCCCCAGCTGCCCCAGTATGTTGTGCTGCCTCTTTATGCCAGCCACGGTCTCGTCTATGTCCGTGAGTATCGTCCCGTGGAGCAGGAACTTGGCCCCGCTCTCCCTCACGATCTTTCCGAAGACTTCCCTGTAGAAGGATTGGGTGATTGCCTCCCTTTTCTCCTCGGGATTGGTCAAACCCCTGAGCGCTCCGAAGAACACGTCTCTCGCATCCAGAAGCTCGACGTTCACACCGAGGTTCCTGAATATCTCCACGACCCTCTCGGGCTCGCCCTCCCTCATGAGGCCGTTGTGGATGAAGTAGGTCTTCAGGTTGTTCCCCAGCGCCCTGTGTGCCAGCATGGTGACAACAGAGGAATCGACCCCTCCGGAAAGCGCGTTTATTACAAGGCCGTCCCCGACCACCGATTTCAGTTCGCTTACTTTTTCCTCGATGAACTTCTCGGGATCCAGCTCTTCAAGGGTGATTTCCTTGGGTTTCTCCATGAGGATAATTGTAGAATCATTTTATATAATTTTGGATTTTTTTGTTTGAGTATTCGGGTATGGGGATCATTTAAATCATTTTCTCACCAAGATTAAAACATGATAAATTTTGGGGACATGATTACCAGGCACATATCGAGGGAGCGGAGGCCGAAACGGATGGGGAGGTATTATCCATCCGAGATAGGCGGCTGCTTACGAAAGTTATGGTTCTCTTACAGGATACCCAAGGAGAAGGACCCAGAAACGGTCAAGATATTCCACCTGGGGAACATGTTCCACGACTTCGTCGCCGAGGTCCTGAGGAGCGAGAAGAACCCTGAGATCAAACTGGTCGGCGAGGAGGTGCCCTTCACCATAGAGGACGGGGATTTCACCGTTTCCGGCAGGATAGACGACATAGTCATGGCGGAGGGGGACAAGGAAAAGATGCTCGTAGAGGTGAAATCCACCAAGATGGTGGACATACTCGACGGCCCCAAGGACACCCACGTAAAGCAGCTCCAGATGTACATGTACGCCATGAAGATATTCAGGGGTCTAATACTTTACGTGGAGAAGAACACCCTCAAAACGAGGGAATTCGACATAGAATACGATCAGAACATAGTCAACGGGATCATGAAGAGGTTCCGCGCCCTCCATGCCAATCTGAAGGCGGGGACGATCCCTCCCGCGGAAGCCAGGGATAACGGTGACATGCGCTGGATGTGCAAGTACTGCGACTACTATGAAGAGTGCAGGCAGGCGGGGATGGAAGGACTCTGACGGAAAAAGAAAGAGGTTTTTGCCGTGTCTGAAGGAAGACTAAAAATCTATATCGAGAGAGGATGCAATCCGGGAGGTCTCCTGCGCTTCATGGGCCTTCCGGGGGATTATCCGGTGGACTTCAAGAGCGGCATCGACGGAGACGAGCGGAGAAGCGTCTTGGTCCCCAGCGTTCATGGATGCGGGCCCTTCGCGGACGTCGAGAAAATGAAGGAAAGAGCGGGGAAATACGGCATGACCAGAGAAGTGGAAGTTCTCATGATCTGATCATTAATATCATTAATATACCAGTTCTCACCGAGAATTTATCATGGTCAGTCTGAAGATCCCGAATTTCATGGAGTTCGTGCAGGCATTCACGAAGAATTTCATATTCTGGTTCCTCCCCCTGCTATTCATCGATATCGGGTTCTCGGGGGTGGAGATAGGCATACTGATATCCGTGTTCATGGTCGTCTCTCTCTTCAGCTCCTTCCCCGTAGGGGCGATAGAGGACAGATATTCAATCAGAGAAGTAGTATTCGTGGGATGCCTGCTGCTCTCCGTCTTCTATCTGGGTCTCTCCCTTTTCAGAGGATTCTTCCCCGTCCTTTTCTTTTTCGTACTGGGCGGCCTGGGGAACAACATGGTGAAGACCTCCATAAGGAGCATAACCTACAAGGTCTCCGGGAAACTTGATAAGGGTAACAGGATGGGGCTCTTCCAGTCCATATTCGGCCTGGGCGTCAGCCTCGGGTCCATCACGGGAGGAATGGTGCTCTACGCTATCGATTTCGGGCCCGGTCTCATGATAGCCTCCGCGGTGCTTTTCCTCACAGCCTTCGCTTCCTTCTTCATACCCAAGGTCAGCATACACAGGTTCTCCTTCTGGGAATACGAGAAGGCAATAGCAAAGAAATCTGTGATACTGCTCTTTTTCCCTGTCTTCATGTTCGGCATTCACTGGGGGGCCGAGATGACCTCGTTTTCGCCCTTCCTGAAGAACAACTTGGGCCTGAACCTTTTCCAGATAGGCCTCTACATGGGGTTCGCCCTCCTGGGGATGGGAATATCATCCTATTTCACGGGCAGGCACATAAACAAGACATTTCACCCCAAATCCCTTTTCTTCTTCGGCATACTCATCTCGGGGGCGTTCCACATACTAATGACCGTGCCCTTCCCCCTGCTCTCATTCATTTTCAGATTCGTCCATGAAATCGGTGACGGCATGGTGATGGTCAGCTACTACCTGATAATGTCCGACATATTCGACAAGAAGATCATCGCCGGGGAGTCGAGCTTCGGGTTTACCATACTGGTGCTGGGGTCGGTCCTGGGCTCCCTGGCATTCGGTCCGATCGGAGCGGTTTACGGCTACCACTGGCCCTTCATAATAACGGGAATCACCTCCCTGTTCTCCCTGCTTTTCCTGGTGGAGGAACAGAGGAAGATAATGTTCTGAGCCGCGTGGACGGTTTGGTTCATTCTGGAGAAAGCTGGCTTTTTAAGTCTAAATCAGAACTTAATTTACATACGCGAGTGATTGCATGCATTCGAGAATTTTCCCGGTTTCTGCATTTGTGGTCATACTCACGGCGGTCACCGTTTTTGCCGGCCCCGTGGAGCTCGATGGGCACGCTTCTTTCCCCGTTTTCCTCGACGCCGGCGAGAAAGAGATTCTGGACGCCATTGGCCGGACCTCCGTCCTTATGGAAGTCTCGGTGGAGGAGAATGTGATCGACGGAATGGTATCCGTGTCCTCCTATTCCGGGAACCCGGTGGAATCTGGTGTGGAGGGCAAGGTCCCCATGGGAAAATTCATAGGAATCCATGTGAGCGAAGGCGTCTCCCGGAATCTCGGTTTCATGGACATGTACATATATTACGATGAGGAGAACGCCGCCGGCCGGGGGATAGACGAGAGCACGCTCAGAATATACGAGTGGTCCGTTACCGGGGAGGAATGGAGAATGCTGGGGACAGAGCTCGACCTCCATAACGACGTTCTGGGAGCGAGGTTATCCGGACCCGGACTTTTCTCGGTCTACGGGAGGGAGTTAGGGGATTCCGGAAAGTGCACGGAGAGGTGGTTGTGCTCTGACTGGGGAGGATGCATCAACGGAACGAGGGAACGGATATGCGAGGACATCAGCGGCTGCGGAACGGAAGAAAATAAGCCGGAAATAAGCGAGGAATGCGAGCCGGATTTTTTCAGAGAAGGAGGTCGAGCCAGTGGCATGGCCGTCTCCGAAAGGTCAGATCTGTTGGTTGTCGGGGTGGTGATCTTCATTCTGATAGTCCTCGCCGTTCTCTTCTATCTTTTCGTGATAACCGCCAGATCCTGATGCATCTTCATCCAACCTGGTCGAGTTTATCCATTAACGATTTAAAACTAAAACACAAATATAATAAGTTGATTCCATGGGTATGGGAAGCTGGCTGAAGAACCTGCGGGTGATTTATCACCAGAGGAGGATACAGGATCTTTCCCAGGTGATACGCGTCCTGAGGGACATGAAGCACGTGGACGACATAAAGCACATACACGACGAGGACATACTTTTCTTCACGGGCAAGATGATGGCCCACCTGGAGAGAATAAGGGAGCTCCGCGGATAGGCAAACCGTAAAGAAGCGGTTCCCTGGGATGAGGGACCCGGCAAAGATAGAAATTTATTTGTGCTGAACTGAATAATATAAGCATGAAGACTAAAAAAAATCTTATTTACCTAATACTCGTATTCGGGATATCCTGGATGATCGGAGCCCTTTTCTTCCCGGTTCATTCCAGCCCTGCTCTGAGGGGATTAGGCTTCATCGGGGAGACCTCCTTCTATTTCATCCTCCTGATAGTCCAGCTAGCCATCGTTTGCGTGATATTTCCCATATTCTTCGCGTATTTCGTGGTGAGGAATTATGAGAGAGGGGTGCTCGTCATACCGATAGTTTATGTGATTCTCTCTTTCGCGCTCTTCTCTTCGTTTTCATATCTCCAGGGTGAGAGCTTCGGTGACACCATGAGATTCGGAAGCAACGAGACAATAGAGGACACGGGAACCGGTATAATCGCCAGCATACTGGCATCCAACCCCGCGTCCGCCTTTACCAACACCGCGGAATACTCCTTCATGGAGAGGAGCGAGGTGCTCCCGTGGTATTTCAGCATACTATCCGGCATAATGGGATTCATCGCCTTCTTCCTGTCCTTCTACCTGGGTTTCGTCAG
>CAYYKJ010000006.1:0-43505 GCA_964441265.1 uncultured archaeon | reverse complement strand
CCGGCATAATGGGATTCATCGCCTTCTTCCTGTCCTTCTACCTGGGTTTCGTCAGGAACGAGGGATGAAAGCCCGGGAAGCAGATTGATCACATCAGTATGTTTTCCACGTATTTTCGGGTTTTTTCAATTTCCTTTCCAATTTCTTTGTAATATTTTTCCGGGATGCGTTCCGATAAACTTCTTAAATCCACCGTTGCATCGTTCAGCGCGATCATGCATTCCTTTTTATGATCAAAATATCCTTCGAAATCCGGCGAGCTTTCTGCGAGATCATATTGAGTTCTGGCCGTTTTCAGTTTTTTCATTATATTATCCATCACTCCGTAATCAGTGGTGATTACCTTGTCTTTTTTGAATATCATGTTCGTCCTCCTCATGTATATGACAATCTGAATCTATTTCAGATATTTCCTTGTTTTTTTGATCATTTGCCTTGCCCTTTTGAGATCCTCTCCTTGGATTTCAGAGCAAGCCAGTTCTGCTCTGGTCATTGCAGATACGACGTTGGACACGTGGTTGTCGTAACCGGCGAATTCACCCCTGCTTTCAACCACGAGGTCATATTCTTCTCTGGCCGTTTTTAGATTCTCCTCTATATAACCAATGCCTCTGCTTGTCATCGTTGACGGACTCCCGATAAAATCAAGTTCAAAGGAAGTTTTTTAAAATCGATGTGAGCCTTTTTATAAGCCTCCTGGGACAATGACTTTATAATGGTCGATAAATACTTGAATCCGGGAGAGAAAGTCGTATTCGTCACAAAGAACGAGATAAGGGTAGGCGAAGAGAAGGGCTACCGGGCCTTCGTGACAAACCAGCGCCTGATATTCCTCAACCGGAGGGGGCTCCTGTTCAAGAAGGACAGGATGAAGGACGCCCTCCTGAAGAACGTCAACGGGGTGAACCTGGAGGAGAAGGGATTTCTGAGGAAGCGAAAGGAGATGAAGATACGGTCTCACGGGGAAGATTTCGAGATTTTCGGCGACCACTCCGAACTTTCCATGCTCTACAGGGTGATAAACGAGCAGCTGGTCACAGATCACAGGCCTTGAGCGCTTTCTTCGGAGACAAACAAACCCACTTTGTCCCTAATTGTTTCACCCTCGCTGCCTTCCTCCACGCTTGCGGTCAGAACAATGTTTTTTCCGGTAAAACCCTTCAGTTTCAGTTCCTGATCGCACTTCATGGTCATGAATCCCGTACCGGTTTCCTCTGAATACTGACACGTGAGGGGAATCCCGACCGCCGCGTTTGAATCCTCGGAATATATGGTTGCATGGGGATTCTCCAGGTCATGTCCCTCGGCATATACTTCCAGTGTGGTTATCGGACCTACTGTGGACCCGTCGATTGGCTTCTTGATTTCTATGTCTGGGTTTGTGTCTTGACCGAATGCACTCAAGGGCAATATTACCAGCAGGAGTATTGCTATAAGCAAAGCAAATTTCATGTTCCCACCTCCTGTGGAACAATTAGATGAAAGGCTTACCTCCTTTTCGATTTTCTTCGGTTTTGACCGAAATGATCAGAGAAGCGGGCATCAGCGGATCTCGGATGGACGAGAATTCGGGCGGGAAGAAACAAAGTCACACAAATTCTTTTGGTATCCCTGTTGTCCATGACGGGATTTCCGTATGGTCCGAATTGAACTTTATAAAATCACTGGGGGCCTCGGTTTTTCCGCGTATATCCGAGCTTCCCCCGCGATAAACGAACTGGAACGATGGAGATGGAAGTTCCACGCAAATCTTGATTGATCCGTAGCCATGTTCCATTCTTTCACCCATGCTGAAACAAATAATGATTACTCATTTAACTGCTTTTCGTAGCATCCCTCTGAGAAGTACTGCTCATCGGTGCATACTGTCCCGTCCGGGAGGATGCATTCCCCTTCCGAATATTCCCCATACCTGTCCAGACAGTCCGCCTCCTGCGGGGGGAGCGTTCCCGGGGATATCCTGGGATGGCAGGCGTTTTCCCTGCAGATGTATCCGGGGTCTATCCCGTCGCAGTCCGAATCCCCCTGACAGCATGCCCTGCAATAACATTCCCCTGAATCGCTGCACTTGGCGTTCGGGTAAAGATGGGTGCATCCCATCCCCCTGCAGTCCACGTTGTTCTCGCAGCTCATGGTCTGCTGGTTTATGGTGAGCGGGCTGACTTCCCCCTCCCTGAAGACGGCTATGGCCTTGTAGGTGTCCGGCCCCTCCCCGCTCTCGGGATCCGCGGCGAAGCTGTACACGTATTCCCAGCAGAACCTGCAGTCCAGCTGCCTCACGCCGATGAAGGTCAGGTCCCCGCCGTTCCTGGAGGAGTATATGCCGCTCCCCCTGATGACCTTTTCCACGGCCGGTTTCGCGGATTCGGAGGTATAAACCTTTACGCATTCGCCCCCGGAATATTCGCATCCGTTTATACCGTATTTTGCCGTGCAGTTTATCCCGCAAAGGCTACCGCTCCTTTCCTCGGGGGTCTCTCCCGATTTGTAACATTCGCAGTCGCAGAGTGAAAGGGAGCATTTCCTCTGCTCCTCGCAGAGGTCCTCCGCTTCACAGAATCCTTCCTGGGAATACCTGAGGCATTCGCCATCCGCCGGGCCGGGCATGTTCGCGTGGCAGGATATAACGGAATCGTCCGGTCCCACCAGGTCGAAGCCCCTTTCCGGGTTGTCGTAAACCACCTTCAGGTAGTTCCCCACGCACCCGTGGACGCTGGCCACTTCCGGATCATCGCAATAGGGCTCCGCCTTGAGGACGAAATACCCCGTTATGCATCCGGAATTGGCGATGACGAAAAGCATGCCAAAGAGCACGAACATCCACATGAATTTTCGGGCGGACATACTAAAGATATGAGAGTAAAACTTATATAGTTTTAACCATTTGGTAGTGTCTAATATGGCCCACCTGCTTTCTAGGGGTTTATTGTTCCCAGCTTCCTTCATGTGCAGTAAAAGAACTCACCCAAAAATAATTTATTAAGCCCGTGCAGATAATAATTAACATTATGGTCTACAGACTGAAGGCAATATCCCTCTTCGTGATAGGGCTGGCCGTGACGGGAGGGGGGATGGTAATTTTCCTCATGTATCCCGCCCTTTTCAGCATCAACACCAAATCCTATTCTTTCGGGATAATGCTGGCGGGCCTGCTTTTCGTGGCGGTCGGATCCGTGCACGGCAAAAGGACGATGGTCAGCGAAAAGAAAAAGGATGCCTTCTCCGAAACGCTCAAGAAGATGGACAAGAAGGCCGGGAAAAGCAGTAGTGCGAATGACAAAAAGAAGGAAGACGAGAAAGAGGAGAAAGAAGAGAAAAGCGACGGAGGGGACCTCTTCAGCATGTTCAGGAGGGAAGAGGAAGAGCCCCCTGAAGGGAAGGGCGTGGTAAGGATATATGTCTGCCCAAAGTGCGGGGCGGAAAACCCGGAGGGTCACAATTTCTGTTTCAACTGCGGAAAGAAGCTCAAGTTCGCCAAGGGCCCGAAGAAGCCAGAGAAACCCAAGGCCGGGAAGGGTGGCAAAAAATAGTTATTTATTTAGCCCTCTCCAAATTTCAATCATGAGGTACGTTTTGTTTTTACTTTTCCTTATAATGATTGCTGCGAGCGGGTGCGTATCAGGAGGCGATTACATGGTTCCGGGTGATCAGGGACAGGAGATAAAGCTTCCGGAACCCTCGAAATCCGGGGGCATTCCGGTGGAAGAGGCCATAGCCGGAAGGAGATCGGTTCGTGATTATGGTTCCGAACCCCTGAAGCTGTCAGAGGTTTCCCAGCTGCTGTGGTCCGCCCAGGGGATGACATCCCCGGGCAAGAGGTCAGCCCCCTCGGCAGGCGCGACCTATCCTCTGGAGCTGTACGTCGTCGCGGGTAATGTCGGAGGCCTGGACGAGGGTGTTTACAGGTACGTTCCCGAAAGAAACTCTCTGGTAAAGGTACTGGACGGCGACAAAAGAAGGGAGCTGTCCGAAGCGGCCCTCAGCCAGCAGTGGGTGGAGAAAGCCCCGGCTGATCTGGTGTTCTCCGCGGTTTTCGGGAGGACGACCGGAAGCTACGGGGAGAGGGGAAGGCAGTACGTTTATCAGGAAAGCGGTCATGCCGCCCAGAACGCTTATCTCCAGTCTGAATCACTCGGTCTGGGCACCGTCGTTGTGGGGGCGTTCTCGGAAGAGATGGTCAGCCAGGTTCTGTCCCTTCCGCAGGGGGAGGTTCCCCTCTACATAATGCCGGTCGGGCATGAGTAATGATGATTCCGGCGATCCACCGTATTTTTATTGTTCTGATACAAATATTCTGTAACTTGGTGTGTGAATGGTAGCTATAATGAGAAACCTGGGGAGATTCGTTTTCGGCATAATCGTCATACTCATGGTGATATTCTCGATCTTGATGAACATATACGGGGACCTCTTCTGGTTCCTGAAGATGGGCTTCGAGGACGTCTTCCTGACCATACTCATATCGGGTGTGGGGTTGTGGTTCGTGTTTTTCGCGGGCTTCTTCATATTCGCCCTGATAAACATAGGCATAGCCAAGAGGGTCTGCCTGGGGAAGGCCAAGAAGAAGAGCAAATCCCACGGAGGAGACAGGGTGACGATAATGCTCGCCTTCATCTTCGCCATTTTTGTGGGCTCTGTTTTTTCCAGGTGGGAGATCGTACTCAGATACCTGAATCAGGTTCCCTTCCAGGGAACCGATCCCTTGTTCGGTATGAACATGGGATTCTACATTTTTACCCTCCCCTTCTATCACCTGCTCCTTGGCTTCGGGGCTGCCGTTCTCATACTGACACTGGTTATTACCGGGGTTTCCTACGCCCTCTATTCCCATTCCCTGAGGAAGCGCCTCCCGGAGGAGGAATCCGTGGAAGCGAATGCCATGTCCTCGTACACGATTGACTGGAAATCCATCAGTGAGAAAATCATACCTCACATAAGCGTTCTCACGGGACTGCTGTTCTTCGCGACAGGCGTCGGGCTTTTCCTTGCCAGGTTCTCAGTCCTGTTATCCCCCACCGGAGCGGTCTTCGGGGCCGGTTACACGGATATTAACATAATACTTCCCCTTCTGAGCCTGCTGTCCGCAATAGCCTTCATCGCCGGCATACTTTTCATGCTCAATCTCCGTCTGAGGAGGACCGACCTGATAGCGAAAACCATCGGGGTCTTCGTTGCCATAGCGGTGCTCGGACTGATCACTTCGGGAATAACCCAGGCGTTCATAGTGACCCCCAACGAATACAACCTGGAGAACACCTATATAGAGAGGAACATCAATCACACGCTCGAGGCGTACGGGCTGGGATCCATAAACGAGAGGGATTTCTCCGTATCATACAACCTCTCCCAGGAGGACATGGAGAGGAACTCCGGAACCATAAACAACATCCGCCTCTGGGACTGGCGTCCCCTCATGGAGACCTACAATCAGCTCCAGCTTTTCAGGACATACTACAATTTCCGTGACGTTGACATAGACAGGTACGATATAGGCGGGGAATACAAGGAGGTCATGCTCTCGGTAAGGGGGCTCGACACAGGGAACCTCCCCGAGACGGCGAGGACATGGATAAACGAGCACATGGTTTACACCCACGGATACGGCCTCGTCATGAACCCGGTCGACAGGGTCACCGGGGAGGGGCAGCCGGAATTCTACATAAAGGACATCCCCCCGGAATCCGATTATTTCGAGGTGAAAAGGCCGGAGATATATTATGACGAGGGAATGGAAGAGTACGCCCTGGTCAAGACGACAACCGAGGAATTCGATTATCCCAGCGGAGAGCAGAACATATACACTACCTACGAAGGCTCCGGCGGTGTCGAACTTTCGGACCCCTTCAGGAGGATCGTCTACGCGGCCAAATTCGGTTCGGTGGAGCTACTGCTATCGGGTTCCCTCAGGGAAGACAGCAGGATACTGCTTTACAGGGACATAAAGGAGAGGGTTTCCAGCATCGCGCCCTTCCTGAGGTATGACAGGGATCCCTATGTGGTTCTTTCCGGCGGGAGGATGTACTGGATAATCGATGCATACACGGTCACCGGGATGTATCCATATTCCGAGCCGGTGTATGCAGGAGAAAACAATTATTTCAATTATATCAGGAACTCCGTGAAGGTGGTGGTCGATGCCTACAACGGGGACGTCAGCTTCTACGTGATCGACCCTGAAGACCCGCTCATACAGACCTACATGAACATCTTCCCGGGCCTCTTCAGGGACTTGGGTGAGATGAGCGGGGATCTGAAAGACCATCTGAGATACCCCGAGGATCTGTTCAGGATTCAGGCCGCCATCTATTCCGAATATCACATGAATGACCCCAGGGTTTTCTATAACAAGGAGGATGCGTGGGTCATACCCAACGAGATATACAGGGGATCACGCCAGGAGACGGACCCATACTATGTAATAATCCGGCTTCCTGGGGAGGAGAAAGAGAAGTTCATACTCATGGTACCCTTCATACCCCGGGGCAAGGAGAATCTGATAGGATGGATGGCAGCGGTCTCGGACTTCCCGGATTACGGTGAACTTGTGGTTTACCGGTTCTCCAAGCAGAAGCTCACATACGGTCCCATGCAGATAGAGGCCAGGATAGATCAGAACACCGAGATATCCCAGCTGATCACGCTCTGGTCGCAGGCCGGCTCAGACGTGATAAGGGGCAACACGCTGGTCATACCAATAGAGGATTCCATTATCTACATCGAGCCGCTGTACCTGGAGGCCACCGAAAAGGGAACGCTTCCCGAAATCAGAAGAGTAATCACGGTCTACGGTAACGAGCTGGTCATGAAGGAAACCCTCTCCGACTCCCTTTCCGAGCTGTTCGGGAGAGCCCCTTCGGTACCGGGAGCGCCGCAGCCCTCGGTTCCCACGACCTCGGAGGAGACCCTCATCCAGATAGCCGATCTCTACGGCAAGGCACAGTCCAGCCTGAGAGACGGTGATCTCAAGACCTATGCGGGTTACATTGACCAGATAGAGGGACTTCTGGACGAATGGAAATCCTCCTGATAGGCGTATTCGAGTGGCGCCGGAAGATTTTCTTTTTTTTTATTCCGGGTTTGCATTTTTGGTGACCATTTTTCTTTCCGGTCAACCGTTGGCATAGTATAGGGTTAAAAGTGTAAAAGAAAAAATTTTATTGTGGTTTTATGGTCAGAGGAAGGATATTCGATCCGCAATATCTGCAACTGCCCCCTCACCTGGAGGACCTCTCCGAGGACAGCTTCGGTTATCACCAGCAGTGGTGGAATTTTTCAAAGCCCTTCCTCCGGGGAAACGTGAAGAATTTCGAGTCTTCTCTCAAGAAATGGACCGGGTTTTCCGACCGCAAGAGACCGGACGGTAAAGTGGAAACTCCAATCCGTACCGGTTCGATCAGGTTCATCGTTTCCACCGAACCGACCCACAAAACCCCGGATTACAGCACAATATGCAACGAATTCTCGAATTACGTTGACTTTCTGATAGAACAGCATACCCGGGACGTGCGCAGGAGGGACGTCAGGACGTTCGAGGGAGAGCCGTTCATTTCCCATGATATTCTTCTCGAAAAAATGGATAGCATGAAAAAGGAAATGCTCTCGGGGAAGGAGGGCATAAAGCAGAGAATAGAGTCCAACGACTCAAAGATGAAAGATAAGATTCCAGAAAACCTCGATATACCTCTCAGGAATTACGGCAACCTCAGCGGATCTAATGCAGAAATCATAATACTTTCCGGGAACATGCTTGACGAGGGGAAGAAGAGGATCACCGGCTTCAGCAGGGGAAAGGGAAGCAACAGGACTCACTACCCAAGGTTCAGGGAGTTGTTGCTGGAAGATTCACTGCAGACCCTGGGCCTGCTCAGCTCCGATTATGAGGAACTGCTGAAACTCCCGAAGGATCAGGAAAAGATTGTTGATTACATGTTCGGCGATTCTTCCTGTTACAAGAATCTTCTCGTGAGGCAGGACAGGACGAGCTATTCCAAGATTCTGGATGGTTTCATCAAAGAGCCCCCGAGCAGACCGAAGAAAGATTCGAATATCGGGGATTTTATATTGATAGATACGATGCTGAAGGATAAGGATATGTTCGGCAGGCTTCAGGATCTTGGTTTTTATGACACGGAATTCACGGAAACTTATGATCTGAAAAGGAGAGGCGACAAGTTGTATATGAGCCTGAAGGGTCTCAGGAAAAAGATGGGGATTTACGCGGACGATGCGACTAACGTGAATGTCAGGCAGAATGTATTGAAGCTTTACTGAGGTCATATTTAAAAAGCCCGATTTCAATATATACACAAACTATTTTCTGGGTATTCCCAGTGAGTTTTAATAGTTGAGGTGATCTCATGGAAGTAGAAAGAACAGGAATTCCTCTTCTCGGGGAGAAGTTTCCGGAGATGAAGGTCAAGACCACGCATGGAATGCTTGACCTGCCGGGGCATTTCTCTGGAAAGTGGTTCGTTCTTTTCAGCCATCCCGGCGACTTCACGCCCGTATGCACGACGGAGTTCGTCAGTTTCGCCAAGAAGAGCGAGGAGTTCAGGAAGCTCGGCTGCGAGCTGATAGGGCTCTCGATAGACCAGGTCTTTTCCCATATGAAATGGGCCGAATGGATAAAGGACAACCTGGAGACGGAGGTACCCTTCCCCATCATAGCGGACGACATGGGAATGGTTGCCAAGAATCTGGGCATGCTCCATCCCGGCAAGGGGAGCAACACGGTAAGGGCGGTGTTCATAGTCGATCCCGACGGTGTCCTGAGGCTGATAATGTACTACCCGCAGGAGATCGGGAGGAACATGGATGAGATACTTCGGTCTCTCAGGGCGCTCCAGATATCTGATAGAAACAAGGTAGCGGTTCCCGCCAACTGGCCCAACAACGAACTCATAGGAGACCAGGTAATAATCCCTCCCGCGAGCGACGTGAAAACCGCCGAAATGAGGAAGAATCAGAAGGAATACAAATGCTATGACTGGTGGCTCTGCTACAAGAAGCTTAACGAGGAATAGGAGGTGATTGAGAATGCTTTCGAAGATACCCATAGATCTTTCCAGAATAAAGAAAGAGGACACGGACACGGAGATACTCAGGGCAGGCGTCATCGCCGAGCTGGATGCCATAAACCTTTACGAGCAGATGGCCGCGATGACCGACAACGAGAAACTTAAGAAGGTCCTGCTGGCCGTGGCCAGGGAGGAGAAGGAGCATGTGGGAGAATTCCAGACCATGCTCCTCGAAAAGGACAAGGAACAGGTCGAGGAGATGGAAGAGGGCAAGAAGGAAGTCGAAGAGATGACCGGTGAATAGAAAAGAATTGAGGTGATCAAAATGACCGAATTGAGACAGATATACAAATGCGAGGTATGCGGCAACATAGTGGAGGTTCTCCACGCGGGAGCGGGGGAACTGGTCTGCTGCGGAAAGCCGATGATGCTGATGAAAGAGAAGACGGACAACGAGGGGGAGGAAAAGCACGTCCCCGTGATCGAGAACACGGAGAACGGCTTCAGGATCAAGGTCGGCGACGTCCCCCACCCAATGGAGGAAAATCATCACATAGAATGGATAGAGATATTCGCAGAGGGGAAGGTGTGCAGGAAGTTCCTCGAGCCGGGCCAGCCGCCGGAAGCCGAGTTCGAGACAGAGGCGGAGATCGTGCAGGCAAGGGAGCTCTGCAACGTCCACGGGCTCTGGAAGTCCTGATTCGGCTTCCTTTTTTCTTTTTTTCGGGATTTCCCGAACGAAATGCAATGGTTTATAAGCGGGAACTGAGAATTATAAATCGAGGTGATTTTCATGGATGGAATGAAATTGGGATTGTGCATACTTTCGCTGTCGGTTTTGATGATATTGATCGTATCCGGCTGTGTCAACAGGGCTCATGAAGAGATATTTGTGTCCAAACTGCTTTCTAACCCCGTCTATGACATGGACGTGGCTGTTTCCGGGGAGGTGAGTGCTCTGGGGAAGCTGGACTCTCCATGCTTCATGATGAGTTCAGGAGGAGAGACTGTCCAGGTATGGTATGATGTGATGATAAACGGGAGCACTGAATGGCCACCGGTCGACATTTCGGGTGTGGAGAACGGGGACACCGTAATAGTCACCGGTCAGCTGAGGGCTCCCGAAGGCAACGAGACACCGAAAAACTTCTGGGCCAAGTCCATAGTGGAGACCGTGGACTCCGGAGAGGATACAGGAGGATCCAGCGAGCAGGAAAGCCTCGAGACAGCCAAGCAGTTCGTGATCGGTTCCCCTACCTACCAGTATGACGGCTACGGGATCGAGCACGTGGAAACCCTCCAGACGGGATGTCCCTATTGCTGGACGTTCATCTTCGAATTCACATCAACCCACGCGGGCTACGGGGACCGCTCCGGACAGGTGGTCGCCCAGGTTATAACCGACCACGTGGCAGAGGTCAGAATGGAGAACGGCGAGATAAAGAGCGCGGTGCTCGACGACGTATGGGACATGGCAGAGCAGGAAGAAGCTGAACAGGCGGAACTGGCAAACCCCGCTTCCGTCTACTGTGAAGACCATGGAGGGGAAGTAGTCTTTTACGAGGAGGTCGCGGGAACCGCCGGCTACTGCAACATCTCCGGACAGCTGTGCGAGGAATGGGAGTACTTCAGGTCGGACGGGACGGAATGCATACCCCCTGAATGAGAGGTCGATTGCAATGCCGACGAAATTCATTGGCGAGAAATACAGGTGCGACATCTGCGGCAACGAGGTCACCGTCACCAGGGTCGGGGGCGGAATACTTTACTGCTGTGACCAGGAAATGATCCTGGCTGAAGAAGAATGAAAAGGCCCCCGGCCAATGTTCATTTTTTCCTTTTCACTACTCATGGCTGGCACAAACGTCGTTATAGTTGGTAAATAAAAACCGATATACTGAGAGGATATAAATCCTGAAAAACCTATTTAAAGAAATATAGTTTTTGATTTATTTTTTGCATAATATAAATGTATATAAACTCCCCTCCCCATAAGATTATTTATTATTTGGAAGGACGGGGTTGGGGTGTTTTTCATCGGTCTGGGTTGAATTTTTTCCAGATCACTTTTCTTTTCTTTGAGCATTCGATTATAAAAATCTTGTTTCTGATTAAATGTTATGAGAAAGAATTTTTCGGTTTACGCTGTTCTCTTGGATTGTGAAGAGCCCTTAGTTCCAGAGGATGGATACAAGTTGAAAACAGTTACTGATAAACTGGAAAATATTGGACTGCTGGCCGGATATCCCACTTTTACTGAGGAAAATATTTTTTTTAACGTGGCGGGTTCGATAAAACCGGGGGACCTTTCCAAATATTTCAAAAAGTTCGGGAAAGTGACATGCAAGAAGCTACTGTAACCGAAATGAAGAAATGCAGTGTTTCCCTCGAGAATAAAACTTATATCATTTCTTCCCAATTTCTTAGTATGACTGGCCAGATCATCAACGTCACCCTCGATTCCAAGCTGTCCTGGAACATAAACTCCCCCCACCCGGCGATAACCGCCCTCAGGGAGCTGGAGAACGAGGGGAGGGTGAGTATACACACCGCGGACAGGAGCGCGGAAAGGCTGGACAACATAGACAAGAGAACATACGAGATGTTTCTGAAAGTCACCCACTGGGGCAGGGGGGCGAGGACCCTGGATGACCACACCGACCTCTGCCTCCTCTCCGATCATCTCGATTCCCGGAGGGATTACTTCGTCACGCTGAACGAGGGCAACATACTCAGAAGAAAGGACAAGCTGGAGAAGCTGGGGGTCAAGGTCCGTCCCCCCACCAAAGAGTTCATAGAGGAGATAAAAAACAGGGCTGACGAGGAATTTCCATCTGAAATACTGGGTTAGTTTCGGGAAGAACCGAAACATTCCGAATGGTTTATAAGCGGCTTCTTTCAATTAATAACTGATTATGCCGGAAGACAAGATAACACTGGACAGGGACGCCTTCAGGACTCTCGCCTCGGGGACGAGGGTGGACATACTGAAATCCCTGGACAAAAGGAGGAAGACCCTGAGCGAGCTTTCTAAGCAGCTGTCCATGTCCGCGTCCACTGTGAAAGAGCACCTCGACAACCTGGTCAGGGCAGGCCTCATCGAGCAGGACGACGACGGACATAAGTGGAAATATTATGATCTCACGAGAAAGGGGAAGAGGATACTCCACCCGGAAGACACCAGGATATGGGTCATGCTGGCGGTTTCCGCTCTGGCTGTGATCGGCATAGGATACGACCTGGTCTCCAGATACATGATTCTTCCGTTATATTCCGCCGCGGGCAGGTCTCCAGACGCCCTGACGAAAGTCGCTGACACGGGAGGGGAAATCGCCCAGGCACCCGCGGCTCCGGAGGCAATGGCGCAGGGCGCTCCCCTCGCAATCCCTTGGCTCCATGTGGCTGGAATACTCGTCTTCGGCGTGATTCTGGGCATGTGCATAGGCTACATGGTTATGGCCAGGAGAAGGAGCCTGAATGTTCTGGGTTAGCCCCGGAAATTCTATGGAAATTTTTGTAGAAGAGGTTTAAATTATTTACTTTGCAACGAGTATGTATGACCGGAAATATGGACGGGGCCGGAAAAGGCTATCTTGAGGAAAATCCGGGGGATAAAAGGAAATATCATATAGTAGAGGAAAGAATAAGTAAATATCCATTTTCCCTGGACGCCATAAACGCATCGGATTATTTTCTGGGCACCGACAAAACACAGGAAATTATAAAGGGGACATTAAATAAAAAGATCAGTGTGTATGATGGATTTATTGAGAATGTCCGGAGGGACAAGCAGAACAGTTCAACAGCGAACAATTATGGGGATTGCCTCGCTTTCGTGGAGGAAGCTTCTGCGGAAACCAAGAAAAAAATTAATGAAGCCGCCCTTAAATTGGATGCTGAAGGTTTCCCCGGATTTATCAGATGTGCGATAGAAAAGGGGCTGCTAACTTATGATGATCACGGGAATCAGCATTTCTGATCCATTGCCCGCAATTCTTTGAAATATATATGATTTTTCTCCAAAATTAAACCATATGCTCCCAGAAAACACGGGTTTCTCTGATTTCAGCATGGAGCTAGGCGAATTCGAGGTCAGGAAAACCAAGAAATTCGATCGGGTGTGGGACATGGAGCACGGAGGTAGCTTCAGTTCAAAGATTCTGATCTCTGACGGAGTAATATACACCGGAAACCATGACCGTTATCTATATGCCATAAATACCTCCGGGAAGTTAGTCTGGAAGACGAAATTTCCCGGTAGAACCATACTTTCCGAGCCGGTCATCGAGGGGGACAGGTTATATGTGGGGGACACAGAAGGGTATGTGCACGTTATCGAGAAGGAGACGGGCAGGATTATCCGTCAGTGGAGGGCAGGGGATTCCGTGTTTTCCACGATTTGCATATACAAGGATTACATGATATTCGGATGCAAGGACGGTTTCTTTTATTGTGTTCACAGGGATGGAATTAGAGAAGTATGGAGATTCAAAACGGGTGCTGAAGTTCTTTCTTCCCCCACACTTTGCGATGGAAAATTGTATGTGGGCTCCTTCGACGGGAATCTCTATTGCCTTGACCCGGAGACCGGGAAGGAGCTGTGGAGGTTCCGCACCGGAGGGGAGGTGTTCGCAACTTTTCCGTTGACGATAGAGGACGGGGTGATATATTTCGGGAGCTTTGACAACTATCTTTATGCCCTTGACGTCAGGACCCGGAGGGTCATATGGAAGTTCAGCACGGGAAAGTACGGTAATGCGGGAGTTCCCACGGTCCGGGATGGTGTTGTCTACCACGGCTCCAGGGACGGGATATTCTATGCAATCGACCAGAAGACCGGGAGGGAATTGTGGAGGTTCCGCATAATAGGAGATGAGATACTCACTATCCGTCCCATAATAAGTGACGGGATGATATTCGTCGGGGCGGGGGACGGGAACCTCTACGTTTTGTCCATGGAAGGGAAGGAGCTATGGAGGTTCAAGACAGGGGATAAGATATACGAGGCCACGGAACTGGAAGGTGACACGATATACGTCGGGTCATACGACTGCAACCTGTACGCAGTCGATATAAACACGCACGAGGTGAAGTGGATATTTCCTTCCAGCATAAAGACTCCCACTAAAGTCGAGCCCGCGTATGATGCCTGGGAGGTGAAAGTAAAAACCGACCCTGAGCAGGAAACCGGCGAGATATCCGAAGACAAATACAGCGTGAACGTCACTGAGTCCGATGCCCCGGAGAGCGCATATAGCGTAAAAAGCGAATACGTCATTAAGAGCGAGTATGCGTGATTTCCTGTCCTTTTCTCGCTTTGTCTAATCGGCCCATCTCCCGCCCAGCCTCCTGTAAATCCTTCTGGCCCTTTCCAGCTCCTTCCTGCCCTTTTCCGTTATCCCGTAATAGTTCCTCTGCGGTCCCCCTCTCTTGTCTTTCCCCGCCGCTTTCACGTATCCGCCCACCTTCAGTTTCTTCAGGACGATGTAGGCGGTCACGTTTCCCGGCCTGAAGCCGTATTCCTTCTCTATCTCTTTCTTTATCCCGTAAGGATACATGTCCTTCCTCTTGAGGAGAGTGAGAATGTATATCCAGAGGTTGTCTGAGGTCATGCTCTTCTCGAACCTCTCTGAAGGCGGGCGCATGATAACTATTTCACGGCGTAAAATATATAAGCATGCAGCCACTAGTTTATAATATAAAATAGTATGTTTTCGGGGAGTGTGATATCATGATCGAGAAAGGCGTCAAGATAAAGTCCGCGGAGGGGAAGCTGGGAGTTCTCCTGCCGGGTCTGGGTGCCGTGAGCACCACGTTCATAGCGGGAGTGGAGAGCATAAGGAAGGGCCTGCATGCACCTTACGGTTCCGTGACGCAGATGCAGACAATAAGACTGGGAAGGAGGGACGAGGACAGAACCCCCATGGTGAAGGATTTCGTTCCCCTCGCCTCCCTCGATGACATAGTCTTCGGCGCATGGGACATATACCCGGACAATGCTTACGAATCCGCCAGGAAGGCCGGTGTTCTCTCAGAAAAGGATCTTGATCAGGTGAAGGAGCTGATGGAAGGGATAGAGCCTATGCCAGCCGTTTTTGATCCCAAATACGTGAAGAAGATAAACGGCCCCAACGTGAAACAGGGAAAGGACAAGATGGATCTCGCCGAGCAGGTCAGGAAAGACATCCGGAGATTCAGGGAGGAGAATGGATGCTCCCGCCTGGTGATGGTGTGGTGCGCCTCCACCGAGGTGTATTCGGAGGAATCCGCCGCCCACGAAACCCTGGAAAGCTTCGAGAAGGCGCTGAAGGGGAACGATCCCGCCATTTCCCCCTCGATGATATATGCATACGCCTCCGTAATGGAGGGCGTCCCCTTCGTGAACGGAGCACCCCACCTCGCCGCCGAGATACCCGCTCTGGTTAATCTGGCCAACGATAAAGGGGTCCCTCTCACAGGCAAGGACTTCAAGACCGGCCAGACCCTCATGAAGACCATCATCGCTCCGGGATTCAAGGCAAGGATGCTTGGGGTGAGGGGATGGTTCTCCACCAACATCCTCGGGAACAGGGACGGGGAGGTCCTGGACGATCCGGGATCCTTCAGGAGCAAGGAGGTCAGCAAGAAGTCCGTGCTGGAATACATACTCCAGCCGGACAAGTATCCCGACCTTTACAGGGGAATGGAGCACAAGGTCAGGATAAACTACTACCCCCCCAGGGGGGACGACAAGGAGGGATGGGACAACATCGACATCTTCGGGTGGATGGGATACCCCATGCAGATAAAGATAGACTTCCTCTGCAAGGACTCCATACTGGCCGCCCCGGTCGTGCTCGATCTCGCCCTCTTCATGGACCTCGCCCAGAGGACGGGAATGAAGGGGATACAGGAGTGGCTCTCTTTCTACTTCAAGAGCCCCATGCACGCAAAGAGCGTATACCCGGAACACGATCTCTTCATCCAGCTCATGAAGCTAAAGAACACGCTGAGATGGATGAGGGGAGAGGACCTGATAACCCACCTGGGGCTGGAGTATTACGACTGACTGAAATTCCATTCCATTATTTTCCTTGTTTTTTCTGCAGATTATTTTTTTTATTATAATCATTCAATTTTATTGATGGGCAAACATAAGCTATATTCCGGTCTTGCAAAGTATTATGATCTCATTTATCATTACAAGGACTACGGGAAGGAAGCCAGGATCATAAAGGGAATGATCGCCAGATACAAGCTTTCGGGGGGCAAGGATCTCCTTGATGCCGCCTGCGGGACCGGGAAGCATCTGAAACACCTGAATAAGTGGTTCTCCTGCTCCGGCCTGGATATCAGCGGGGAGATGCTTAGAATAGCGAAGAAGAGGAACAAGGGTATTCGCTTCCATCGGGGAAGCATGATCGACTTCAGTCTGGGAAGAAAATTCGATGTGATAACCTGCTTTTTCAGCGCAATAGGGTCCGTCAGGACATACGAAAATCTGGAAAGGACGATCACGGCCTTCTACGACCACCTGAAGCCCGGGGGAGTGATTTTGATAGAGCCATGGCTGGACAGGGAGATGATAGATCCCAAGAAGCAGACCATGCTCCAGACATACGACTCCGACGAAACCAAGGTGGCGAGGATGTCGAGCACGGAAATGAAGGGCAGTCTCAGCTTCCTGGAGATGAACTACCTCATCTGGGAAAAGGGCGGGCCTGTCATACACGTCAAAGATTCGATGACACTCGGCCTTTTCGACCGGAACAAAACGGTAGGGATCATGAATAAAACCGGGTTCAGGTCAAAATACCTCAAGAGAGGACTTGAGACGGGAAGGGGCATGCTCGTGGGTGTCAGGCCATTGGATTAGTCCGTCCGGAGGAAATTCCTTTTGTCTGTTTATTAATGACAGCAGCGATTTTGGGTTAAATATGATTCTTTAAGAGACCCTCGAATTATATTAAATGAACCCCATCGGGAAGGTGAAAATGCTACCGAACATCCGCAGATATTACCTCTACAACTTCCTGATAAACGCGATGGTCCATACGCCTGTTTTCGTCCTCCTCTTCCAGGGGATGGGTCTCCCCTCGCCTCCGTACTCTTCCTCCAGTCCGTCGCCTTCGTCACCGTCTTCCTTTTCGAGGTCCCCAGCGGGGCTCTCGCGGACGTGTGGGGGCGGAAAAGGACGGTGATGCTCGGGTCGGGAATGATGGCCCTCGCCTACGCCACCATGTACCTGGCCGGCAACTTCTGGCTCCTTCTTGCCGGCTTTTTCCTCCTCGGCACCGGAAGATCGTTCTGCTCGGGGGCGGATACCGCCCTCATATACGACACGCTCGGCCAGGATGACATGGAATCGTCCTTCAAGAAGGTGAAGGGGACGGGATTCTCCATGTTCCTTTTCGGCTCTGCCGCGGCCGCCGTGGTCGGGGGTTATGCCGGGTCATTCGACCTCAGGATACCCTACCTGTTCACCACCGCCGCCATGGTCCTGGCCCTAGCCGTCGTGCTCACCTTCAGGGAGCCGGAATGCCTGAAAAGAATCGCTCCAAAGCACTACCTGATGCAGATAAGGGAGGGCGTTTCCTTCACCTTCAGCCACCCGAGGGTACTCTGGCTCACCGTATTCTCGGGTCTCGTGCTTTCCTTCTACGTGTCCCGCCTCCTACTGCAGCAGCCGTTCATGGAAGGACTGGGTGTGGACATAGCATATTTCGGATGGACATACGCTGCCCTCTTCATGGTATCCGGAATCGTCTCCAGGTACGCCCAAAAGATAGAGGAGATGCTGGGAGAGGAGAAGTCCCTGGTGGCGATCGGCGGGCTCATGGTGATCTCCTTCGTGGTTCTGGGCGTGTTCTCCTCTTATACCTGGGTGATTTCCTTCCTCTTCCTCCAGCAGTTCGTGATAGGATACTATGATCCGGTCTTCTCGGATTACGTGAACAAGATAGTCCCCTTCGACAAAAGAGCCACGGTCCTCTCGGTGAAGAGCCTCGTGGCGACTGTGATGGGCTTCTTCATAATGGTGGGGACCGGCATACTGGCGGATTCGTATGGAATAGGCAGCAGTTTCGTATTCTCAGGGATAATCCTCCTGGCGGCCTTCCTGGGGATGTTCTGGTCGTACAGGAGGATGGAAGCCCGATAAAGAGTTAATTTTTTAAGCAAAGACCCAATTTTAAAACATGTATCATTTGTTTCTTATCGTCTCGGCCGCCTGTTTCGGCTACCACAGCCTCGTTCACGTTCTGGAATATTTCGGCCTTCTCGGGGAGAACGAGAAGCTCTACCTTTCCGTGGGCATAGCCATGTTCCTGGGGTGGATCTCGTACTTCTACATGTCATTTGCCGACCCGTTTATGGGCGGCTTTTCCGCCGTGAATCTCCTCGGAATACCGGTGCTGGTCGCAGGTTTTTATCTCTTCACCGAATCCCACAGGAGGATTCACGAAAAGAAAAGGCACGGCAAGAAATCCCTGATCAGGGAAGGGATTTACAGGTACTTCCGCCATCCCATGTACCTGGGGGAGATACTCCTCCTGCTGGGTGCCCCCGTGCTGGGAGGGAGTGCGCTCACGCTCATGATCTCTCCCATATTCATAATCCAGGTGCTCCTCTGGAGATATCTTGAGGAGATCGAGATGATGGGCAGGTTCCCGGAGTACGGGGAATACAGAAAAAAGACGATTTTCTAATCCTCGAACAGGGACACCTCTTCCATTTTTGCCCCCAGCGCCTTCGCTACGTCGTGAGCAAGCCGGAGCGAGGGGTTGTATTTCCCCTTCTCCAGAAAGACTATGGGTTCCCTTCTCACCCCACCGAACACATCCCGGCCACCGAAGACGACCCAGTGTTCCAACTCCTCTCTTCCTCTTCGCTATCCAGCTCCCTTTGGCTCAATAAAACTTAAAAAAATATCATGTCAATCTTCAATATGAGAATGAGAAACGCCGGGCCCGGTGATTTCAAGAGCAGATTTAAGACTTATTTGACTGTTGGTCTTGTCGGAGCGGGCCTGGTGACCGCTTCTGTGTTGAGCTGTGATTACGTTTCCAAAAAGGTTCCCCGGTGGCTGATGAACATCGATGAATCCATAAAGGAAATGAATTCATACACGGGATTCTGAATATCAAAAGAGAACGATGGGGATTGTATGCAGAAAGGTAACGAAATCAGAAAGGTCATCGGGAATTATCTGAATGGCTTTATCAAAGAGAACCGAGACCCGCCGGATCCTGATTTCGCCTACAGGACGCTCATCCCCTGCTTGGCGGATAATGGGTGCCTGTGCCTCTCTGACGAGTTCTCGCCGGTATACAAGGAAATGGTGGATGAGCAATCAGCATTCTGATGACCCCGAAAACTATTTCTTAAGCCGGGGACATATATTAAGCATGTTCTACGCGAGGAGGGAGAGGTTCAGGAGGCTTTCCTGGAGGATAGGGACGTTCTTCGCCAGGTTCGGGCTCTCCCCCAACCAGTGGACCATGGTGACGTTCATACCCCTGTTCATCTCCATGGCGTTCCTGATATACCATAATTTCCTTCCGGGGGCGGTATTCTTCATAATCGCAGGATTCATCGACATGGTGGACGGGGCGGTGGCCAGGGTCATGGATGACGTCAGCAGGAAGGGAGCCTATCTCGACTCCATGGTGGACAGGTACGTGGAGTTTCTGGTCATAGCGGCTCTGTTCTTTTCCGGGCTCCCCCCTTTCGTACTTCCCGCGGAATTCTGGCTGCTGCTTTACCTGTTCGGGGGCATGGCGACCACCTACGCGAAGGCTGCAGCCAAGGAAAGGAACATAGTCACGGTCGAGCTGAAAGGAGGGCTGCTGGAAAGGGCCGAGAGGCTGATAGTCCTCTTCGTGGGTATACTGCTCGGTTCCGTTGAACTGATCTACACCACCTACTTTGTCATCATACTCGCCGCGGGGAGCAACTTCACCGCCTTCCAGAGGATGGCAAAGGCGGTAAGAATGGCCAGGTTTTAAAAAAGATTTATTTTTATTAGGAACATAGGAACTACTATTACTATCGGGATTCAATATGGCTGAAAAGGACTATTACAAGATACTCGGGGTGGACAGGGACGCCTCCGAAGAGGAGATCAAGAAGGCCTTCAGGCACCTCGCCAGGAAATGGCATCCCGACGTGAACCCGGACAACGAGGAAGCCGAGGAGAAGTTCAAGGAGATAAACGAGGCCTTCGAGGTACTCAAGGATCCGGAGAGAAGGCAGGCATACGACCAGTTCGGGGAGGCCGGGCTGGAGGGATCCGGCTTCAGGCCAAGATCGCACGGTTTCCCGAGTTTCGACGATCTCTTCAGGAACTTCGGCTTCGGTGACATATTCGACGTATTCTCCGGGAGAGGGGGCAGGCAGAGGCGCGGCCGCGGACCGGCGCAGGGAGCCGACCTCAAATACGACCTGGAGATAACCCTGGAGGACGCCTTCCGGGGCATAGAGACCGAGATAGAAGTCCCGGGTTTCGACCAGTGCCCCGACTGCGGAGGGAGCGGGGCGAAGGCGGGAACCTCCCCCGAGAAGTGCCCCAAATGCGGGGGTGCCGGGGAGATCCGCATGGTCAGGAGAAATGCTTTCATGCAGACCATAAACATCGCCCCCTGCGACAGGTGCAGGGGAAAGGGGACCATTGTCAGAGACCCCTGCAAGACATGCGGGGGGAGCGGAAGGGTGAAGAGAAAGAAGAAGGTGAAGATAAAGATACCCGCCGGCGTGGACGACGGCCAGTATCTGAGACTGGAAGGCCAGGGAGAGGCAGGCTCCAGGGGCGGTCCGCCGGGAGACCTCTACGTTGTCATAAGCATAAGGGAGCATTCCGTGTTCGAGAGGCACGGCAGGGATCTTTTCTGCAGGACGTCCGTCACCCTGCCCATAGCGGTGCTGGGAGGGGAGATAGAGGTCCCCACCATGAAGGGCAAGGCGAAGATAAAGATACCCTCCGGAACCCAGAGCCATACGGTATTCAGGCTCAGGAGCCAGGGCATGCCCGGGCTTCATGAAAAGGAGAGGGGAGACCAGCTTGTGAAGGTGGTCGTGGAGATACCCGGGAAGCTCAACAAGGAGCAGAAGAAGCTGATGGAGGAATACGCGGACACCTTCGGGAAGAAGACCAGGACCGGGAAGGGCTTCTTCGAGAGGTTCAGGGAGCACAGGGGCCGGTGAGGCACCACATGGATTGTTTTTAAATAATTTGGATACAATTGTATATATCGGCAATTTGCCGGAAAATAAGGTGTTTTTATGATATCCAGGCAGACGGCGAGGAACGCGAGGATATCCGACCTCGTCCGCGGGAAGTGGGTCAAGAAGGAGGGAATGGTGCCCAGCTTCGTGATCAGCTCCCTGGGGGAGAACATATCCAGAACCAGGATAACGGGTACGGTGGTGGCTAGATTCGATTCCGAGGACGGCAATTATTCCTCCGTGACGCTCGACGACGGGACAGAGACCATACGCCTGAAGGCCTTCAAGGACGTTACCATACTGGAGAACCTCAAGGAGGGCCGGACAGTGGAGGTCACGGGGAAAGTGAGGGAATATAACGAAGAGATATACATCATACCCGAGGTCATAAAAGAGGTCACAGACCCCAATTTCGAGCTCCTCAGAAGGCTGGAGGTAATCAGGAAGGTAAAGGGCATGAAGCGCGCGAAGGAGATGGTCTCCGGGCAGCGCTCCAAGTTCGCCAACAAGGAGGAGCTCCGCAGGCATTTAATGGATCAGGGGCTTGAATCGTACTGGATAGACAATTACCTTGAGAACGACGGGTCCGGAGGGGGGGAAGGAAGCCCCGAAAACGAAAAAAGGAACCTCCGGAAGGAGATCATTGAGATAATAGAAGCAGAAAAAGAAGGAATCGTGTATTCCAGGCTCATGGAGAGCGTAAAGGCCAAGGAAGCCGACATAGAATCGGTGGTGAACGAACTCCTGAGCGAGGGGGTCTGCTACGAGCCGACCCCGGGCAAGATAAGGAAGATATAGACCCTTCGGTCCTCACTCTCACTTCTTGTCCTTCTTTTTGTCGTCTTTCACTTCGTATTCAGCGTCCACCACGTTCTCGTCGTCCTTGCCCTTATCGGGCTTGCCTTTGCTTTCCTTTTTCCCCCGTTCCGGTTTGCCCTGGCCGGGCTCCTTGGCGGCTTTCTCCGCCTGCTTTTTCATGGCTTCCTGATAGACGGAAGCGCCTGCCTCCCCCACGACCTTCTGCAGGTTCTCGGTCTCTTTTTTTATCTTCTCCGTGTCCTTCTCCGAGAGCGAGTCCTTGAGCTCCTTCTTGGCCTTCTCTATCTTGTCCTTCTGCTCCTTGGAAAGCCTTTCCCCTATCTCCGATAGGGTCTTCTCGGTGGTGTAAATCAGCGTATCGGCCTTGTTCCTGATTTCGGCCTCCTCTTTCTTCCTCTTGTCCTCCTCCTCATGCTCCTTTGCGTCCTGAACCATCTTCTCTATATCCTCATCTGAAAGCTTCGTGGAGGCGGTTATGGTGATTTTCTGCTCCTTCCCGGTGCCCATGTCCTTCGCGGATACGTTCAGTATGCCGGAGGAATCTATGTCGAAGGTGACCTCTATCTGGGGCACCCCTTTCGGAGCCGGGGGTATGCCCTCCAGGTTGAACCTCCCCAGGCTGGTGTTGTCCTTGGCCATGGTCCTTTCTCCCTGGAGGACGTGAACAGTCACCGCGGGCTGGTAATCGGCCGCGGTGGAGAAAACCTTCTTTTTCTTCACCGGTATGGTGGTGTTCCTGTCTATGAGGGGCGTCATGACCTCCCCCAGGGTCTCGATACCCAGGGTTAGCGGGGTCACGTCCAGCAGGACCATGTCCTTGACGTCCCCGGCGAGTACGCCTCCCTGTATGGCGGCGCCCATGGCGACGCATTCCATTGGGTCGACCCCTCCCTCGACTTTCTTACCCACGAAATCCTCCACGAACTTCCTCACGGAGGGCATCCTGGTTGGGCCTCCGACCATTATTATCCTGTCTATCTTTTCCTTGCCTATTTTCGCGTCCTTTATGGCCTGCTCCGTGGGGTGCTTACATTTCTCTATTATGGGCATGACCAGCTTCTCGAGATCCGACCTCCTGATTTTCATGTTCAGGTGCTTAGGGCCCTTGTCGGTGGAGGTCACGTAGGGGAGATTGATCTCCGTTTCAGGCGTGGTGGAAAGCTCTATCTTCGCCTTCTCCGATGCCTCCCTGACCCTCTGCATGGCCATGTCGTCGTTGTTGAGGTCTATCCCTTCCCCGCTCTTGAAATCATCGATGACGTGCTTCATCAGAGCCTCGTCCATGTCGCTGCCCCCCAGCTGGGTGTCGCCGGAGGTGGAGAGGACGTTGAATGTGCCGTCCCCGTATTCCATAATGGTGACGTCCAGAGTCCCGGCACCGAAGTCGAAAACCATTATCCTGTGATCCTCCCCCTTTTTGTCTATCCCGTAGGCCATCGCCGCGGCGGTCGGCTCGTTGACCAGCCTCACCACGTCCAGTCCCGCTATCTTCCCGGCGTCCTTGGTGGCGGTCCTCTGGTTGTCGTCGAAATAGGCGGGAACCGTGATTACGGCCTTGCTGACCTTCTCTCCGAGGAATTCCTCAGTATCCCTCTTTATCTTCTGGAGTATGAATGCCGATATCTGCTGAGGGGTGTATTCCTTTCCCCTGATTTTGTATTTGAATCCGGTCCCCATCTTCCTCTTGGCGCCCATGACGGTGCCTTCCGTGTTGGAGACTGCCTGCCTCCTGGCGGGCTCCCCCACAAGCATATCCCCTTCCTTGGTGAGTGCCACCACCGACGGGAACATCTTTCCCGCTACCGTCGCCCCCTCCGCCGAGGGGATTATGGTGGGTTTCCCGCCCATGAGAACGGCTGCCTGGGAGTTCGAAGTGCCCAGGTCTATGCCTATGATTTTCTCCTTCTTTGTATTGCCACTTCCCTTTTTCTTCTCATTCTTTTCGCTCATGATTATCATCCCCCTTTCCGGATTCAGATTCTTTGGATTCAAGGTTTTTATTTCTTGCTGTCTTGACCTTGGAATGCCTTATCACATTTGAATTAAAGGTGTATCCCTTCTGGAGCTCCTCCAGGATGGTTCCCTCGGGTTTGTCGGATTCCACGCTGAACATGGCCTCGTGATAGTACGGATCGAACTTCTTACCCACCGCCTCTATCTGCTTCAGACCGCTTTTCAGGAGGATATCCATCAACTTCCTGAGTATCAGCCGGTAGCCCTCACTTGCCTCCTTGTTACCGGACTTCCCGGCAGCGGCCTCCAGGTCGTCGATCAGGGGCAAAAGCTCCTTCACCAGGCCGTAATTCGCCGAGGATTCGAACTCCGCCTTCTGCCTGTCCAGGCTCTTCCTGTAGTTATCGAAGTCCGCCTGGAGGTACTTTATGCGGTCCAGGCGCTCCTCGGCGAGCTTCGCCTTCTCTTCAAGCTCCTTTTTCAGTTTGTTCAGCTTTCCGCTCCCTTTCTTTTCCTGTTTTTTCATCTGGATCACTTGTACTTGGCGTAACACCGCCAATGTCAGCTATTGAACTATTATCTTTTTCTTTCTTTATTATGTAAAATCTAAATAAAAATTTAACGGTGGCCCAACGCTCAGAGCGTATTTCTGAGCGTCTCCAGGCTGAATTTGGTCCCCGAGCAACCGTTCTTGGTGAGGGGGACTGCCTGGGCGGGTATGCCCTGGTTCTCCAGGAAACCCCAAGCCATCTTTATTTCTTCAGTGCATGCCACCCCCACGATACCGTCGTACTGGGGGATCAGCTTCTTCAGGCACGATCCACCAGGAACCACATATACGTCGTATCCCTTCTTTTCAGCCATTCTGGTGGCCTTGTTTATCAGGCAGTCCGAAGAGCAGGAATTGCAGGAATAGGATGAGGTTTCCGGGTCGAAATCTGCCTGGCACCTGTTGTCCATGAACTTCCTGGAGCAGTGGGGAAGGAAAAGCGCCCTGTTCCTGGTCTTGAGGAAGCTCTCCTTGCTGTTTATGTTCTTCACGTAGGAATCCATGAGGTCCTCTATGACGGTCAGGGCATCGGACAGGGGAAGCCCTGTCATCTCCTGGACCCTGAACTTCTTCACTATGTATCTGGCCGTCTCCCCCAGCTTCTTGTGGATGCTCTTCCTCTCCGAGAACCTGGCCATTTCCCTGAAGAGTGGCTGGGAGAACTGCGAGAGATCGAAGGTGAATTTGTACGAAATGCTACCACCATTTTAGAATTGGCCGAAATCAGATAAATAGTTATGCCCAATATCCCGGTTTTATACGATTACCACGGCATTTTTTCCGGAATAGTCGTGATCTATCAGAACACCCCATGCGATTCTTTTTGCCTTCACCGGATCCGGGATCCATTGATCCAGCAAAAGCCTGCTTATTTCGATGCTGTGTAGTCTAGGAGGCCTTGAAGCACTGCCCGAGACAGGATAAAGAACCTCGCAGAAATCATAGTTTCCCAAATTGTTCCTGTGGATTTTGAATTCGTACTTGTTATCTAATCTGTCAACCATAATATAGATTAAAACACATGAATTTAAAACCGGCCTTTCCCAATCCCGGGCTGCTCACTTTCCGAACCTTCTCTTTCTCTGCCCGAAATCCCTTATGGCCGCCTCGAAATCCTCCCTGGAGAATTCCGGCCAGAACTTGTCCGTGAAGGCCAGCTCGGAATAGACCGACTGGTAGGGGAGGAAGTTGCTGAGGCGCTTTTCCCCTCCCGTCCTTATGATGAGATCGGGATCCCCCGAACCGTTAGTGTAGAGATATGACCTGACCAGGGGATCGCTGACGTCTTCCGGATTTATCCTTCCCGATTTCACGTCTTCGGAAATCCTCCTGGCAGCTCCTGTTATCTCCTGGCGCCCCCCGTAGGCCATGGCCAGGTTCAGCACGTGCTTGTCGTATCCTTTTGTGGCATTGGAAACCCTGGAGATGAGATCCCTGAGGTTTTCCGGCAGGGCGTCGAGCTTTCCCATGAAATTGATCCTCGTCTCGTTCCTGTGGGCGATGTGACCGGGGTTCTCCAGTATCTCCTTCAGTTCTTCCCGGGCCAGAGAAAAGAGGCATTCCAGCTCCCCTCTCGGCCGCTTTTCCAGGTTCTCCAGGGAGAGCACGTAAAGCGTGAGTGTCTTTACACCGGCCTTTTTGCACCATTCCATTACTTCCCGGATCTTTTTAAGACCCCATTCGTGCCCCTTCCATGGTCTCTCCACAAGTCTTTTGGCAAGCCTCCTGTTGCCGTCCGGTATTATGCCCACGTGCCTGGGAATCATCATGATCGCCCCTGGAAATCAATTAATTATGATATTCTTTCGATATAAATTACATATTTATTAAACTATTAAATATTTCGGCATCTGATGGCAATATGCCAGATTTATATACTTTTGCTCAATTATAAAAGGTATGAAATTCGAACTACACTGCCATTCCTTCCATTCAAAAGGGACCAAGATTACGTGGGAATGCACATCCTCTCCCCGGGAGGTCATAAGGGCTGCCAAGAACAGGGGACTGGACGGGATAGCCCTCACCGACCACATGACGACGAAGGGATGGAAGGAGGCCAGAAAGGAGGCAAAGAGGCAGGGGATAATGTTCATCCCCGGCCAGGAGGTCCATTCGGAGGCAGGTCACCTTCTGGCCCTGGGGATAAAGAGGCAGATACCCAACGGCAGGCCGCTTCTGGAAACCGTCAAAAAGATACACTCCCAGAGAGGCATCGTGATCGCCCCCCACGCCTTCGACATAAAGGGGGAGGGTGTAAGGGAAGGCATAAGGCACGTGGACGCCGTAGAGGTGTTCAATTCCCTCAATCTTGACCGCATGAGCAACAAGCTCGCAGAGAAGGTGGCCAGGGAGTTCGGGAAGCCCATGGTGGCTGGGTCTGATGCCCATTCCCTGGGCATGATAGGGACCTCAGTGAACCGGGCGGACGTTAGTGATACTGACGGGCTCCTGAGGGCCATAAAAAAGGGCGAAATATCTTTCGAGGGGCATTATATTTCCACCGGGGTTCTGATGGAATGGGTAAGGGAAAGGTTCACCAGATCATATTCTCATGTCATAGAATACATAAACAATAACTACAATCCCGTCAAGGCCGCGACGGCCAGATTCCTTCTCAACAGGTTCCTCAGGCACAAAAAGGTGCCCTGGAGCTTCCTGGCGAAGCTGAGCCTCACCTGCTCAGGGCTCTATTCCGCTGCAAGGTATCTGACCTACAGATAATATCTAAGCAAGAAAACCGTCATTTTCCATCGCCTCGCTGAGCATGGATTTCTTCCTGTCGCAACCTTCACATATTTTCGTGTATTTGGCCAGCTCCGATTTCTCTATCCCGCCCTTGGGGGGAAACGTCAGCTTCAGATAATTCCTCGATATTTGCTGAAAGTTATCCGAAATATCCATCCACGCTTCATTCAAAATCTTGTATATTTCGGAAAATTCTCCCCCGGATATTCCAACCTTCTCGGCATATTTTTGGCACTGTAAACAGTTCTCCGATACGAGCTTTGCGTATTGATTCATTCAAACCGACCTGCCTGCGGCTAGTGAAAGTAAATAAAATAAAAAAGAGGGGCTGCCCCCTTATCTCACGAACATGACGAACTTAACTGCCAGTATTATTATTATCGCCAGCACTATCACGGCGAGGATGAGCACCTTGACCATGTCTGCGCTCAGCTCACCGCCAACTAGTTCGGCGGTCGGCAGCGTTATGTTTATCGTCACTTCCGGCTCTCCCCCTCCGGTGACGTTCTCGGGCCATACGGATTCCACGGTTATGTAGAACGTGTAACTGTCGCTCACGTGGCTCGAGTCGGCGTTCACCGTAACCGTGTACGTCCCGGATGTCACAAAGTAGTCGGGAGATATGTAAACGTACACTTCCTTCTTGTCACCGGGCTCCAGGATGGCCTGATTAGAGCTCAGGTAGGTCCATTCGGGGCCTTCCATGGTGATTTCATAGGCATCCTTCCTCTCACCGGTGTTGGTCACCTTGAGGAGTACTGCCCTGCCTATGCCCACGTCGGAGTCTACCTCCATTACCTCGCTGTCCCTGAGGTCCACTCCGAAGCATTCATCCGTCGGCCTGAGATTGATCTTCATTACCCTTTCCTCGAATATGTTTGAGGAAACCAGCCTGAAGGGAATCTCGTAGGTCTTGTTCTGCGGGAAGAACGCATTGATCACCTTCTGGAAACTCTTCTCCTCGCCGGGCTGGAGGGTGAATTCCTCCATGACTTCCTTCACTATCTGGAGAGAATAGGAGTCCTCGAATTCCCCGGTGTTCTTTACCGTTATCTCGTATATTATCTCGTCGCCGGTGCATACGCTCCTTTCCTCGGGGTTGATCCCGAAGTCCACGGAATAGCAGTTCTTGGCGAAAAGCGAGACCGTGTTCCTGTCGTAGACTTCACCGCTCCTTGCCTCCACCGTTATGCTCCTTTCTTCGCCGGGCGAAAGCTCAGATGTGTCCACTGTCAGGTCCACCCTTTCCACCTCTCCGGGCAGAAGGGAGACCGTCCCTTCCCCGAGCGTCCCCGTGTCGGCGGAAAGCTCGTAGAGGTCCTCGGTGGTTCCCGTGTTCTTCACGACCACCTCGTATTCGGCCTTCTCTCTCTGGCATACCTCCTGGTCGGTGGGGTAAATTACCACCGCAACGTCCCTGCACTCTATCGCCTCTATGTTCGCAGAGACTGATTTTTTCACGGACGGCATGCTGGATGAGCTTACCGTTATCTCGAAATCCTTCCTTCCGAGTATGTTGGGCCTGACGAAAAGGTCGACAATGCCCTCCTCGTTCGGCTCCAGAGAAACCGATTCCTTCTCGGGAGTCACGAAATCGGGCACAAAGATGTTGTAGGTGTCCTTTCTGAGTCCCACGTTGTCCACTATCAGCTTGTATTTTGTGGTCTTTCCGAGGCACACCACTCCCTCTACCGGCTTCACGTCGGCATTAAAATCATAGCAGTTGTCTATGTCGAGCTGTATGGACTTGGAGTCCTCGGCGTAGGAATCCTTGGACACGACGTCCACCAGTATGGCGAACCTGCCCGCAAGGTTGGGCGGGGTTATGGAAAATTCCATCGCCTCGGTGTCACCGGATTCGATCCTTTTTTCGGTGTCCACCAGGACGTCTCCCCATGAGGTCCTCACGCTCACCTGGAAGTCCTCCTTTATCTTACCGTAATTGGTAACTCCCACGGTGAAATCCACGCTCTCACCCCTGCAGGACTGTATTCTGTCTTCGGTCTCTATATCCACGTAATGGCACGGAAGAACCTCCACGTCGAAAGTCCTGTAGGTGGACTGTCCCGTCGTGGAAACCTTGACCTTGACTTCATAAGTCCCGGGCCTGGTGTCACAAGAAGGGGTAACGTATATCTGCATGGATTCGCTCGATTCTCCGGGGTTAAGTACCTTTTTGCCCCCGACGGTAGTCACGTCGAGAACAGAACCCATTTCGGGATGCCCTGTCCAGTCCGCGGGCATCTCCAGCTCTATCATGTAGCTGTGAGGGATGTCGTCCAGGTTGGTAACGTCCACCTGAACCTCCGTCACAGGCGTGCATGGACAGACGGAAACGAATTCCGTCGAAAGACTGACGTCCATGTTGTAATTCTGGGCGCCGGCCACAGGAGCCAGTAAAACCGCCAGTATCATCACGAACAACATCTTTTTGATCATCTGCTCACCTGCCATATAATGCTTTTATTTTGGGGATAAACTTTATAAATTTATTGCTTTTTAGTGGTAATTTACAAAGTTTACCTCCTCCTTTTCATCTTCAGTGGTGACGTATCACCATCTGTATTAACATTAACACATATATTCTCGGTTTGTTCCAAGTTCATCTCATCCCTTCCTCCCGCGGGTGCCGAAATGGTAACTCCCAGTCGTCTTCAGTGCGGAACGGGAATTCTTGAGCGTGTGTGTATGGGTCTCCCTCGCTTTTTTCTTGAGTTTCTCGCCTTTTCGCAGCGCGCCCTTCAATCTGTAGGCCGTTGCGAAATGATTAGATACTTCGGGATGTTCGGGATCCCCTGTCAGTATATAACCAAGGCCACTCATGGTCGTGACCTCTGGCGGCATTTTACCGTCGCCGGGAGGTTTTCTGTCCACTACCTTGGTTTGATATTCGTTATCAATCTCGATGAGTGTGACCAGGTACCTCGGATTGAACAATTCCGTAACCGCACCCGGCTTCAGTTTTCTGTAAATCTCATTTATTTTCATTTATTATCTACCGTATACCTCTTCTATCCCCGGCTCCCTCATGTGCCTGAATCCGTAGTGGAGTACCACAAGGAATATGACCACCAGAGCGAATGCCGTGAGCATCACGGCGGAAGCGGGGGTCAGCACGAACATTCCGGAGAGTCCCCTTCCGAAGGCGTCCTGCTCCCCTTCGGGGACCACGTAAAGCTCCAGCATCTTGCTGTATTCCAAGCTTCCCGATGATACGCTGACGTTCATGCTGTACCTGCCGAGGTCCCTTGGGACCACGTATGCGTAAACGATCTTTCTCCCGTCAACGGTGACGTTTTCGGGGTAATCCACCCAGTTGTCAGGTACGCCTTCGATGTTTATGTCAAAGACCCTGCTTTCGGGGGAATCTATCAGTATGGAAAATGACTTTCCCGTCTGCCACGGTATGTCCAGGAAGGTCTGGAGTATCTCCGCCTTCATTCTCTGGGCGGGCGGCGTCGGGCCGGGAGGAGTTGGTCCGGGCGGTTCCGGAAGCGGGTAGACGGTTATGTGTCCGTACTTGTTGACGGATTCACCGCACTCCAGAAACGCCTCCGCCCTTATGTTGTGGTCTCCTGACGGGAGCGGGAAGTATATCTTCCTGGTCTTTGAAGCGCCCCATGAGAGGTAAAAGCTGACCCTCTTCTCGAAGGAGCCGTCCGTCCATATGTTTATCTCCGCGTCCCCGGAAACTGTCCCGGTGTTCTTGACCGTTATGTCGATCCATGCAGTCTCTCTTCTGTACACCGAGGAGGGATAGCTGAACTTGGTTATCTCTATCCGGCATCCTGAAGGGACACCTCCTATCCTGACACTCTCCGATTCCGTGTCCCGGTTGCCGTCGTGATCATAAACAGTGGCCTCGCAGCGCACGTTGTCCCCGTCGTCCGTGTAATAGGATGATAGTTCGTGTGTTACCGAGGAATAATATCCGCTGGTGTATTTGGTGACCGTCCTCTTCAGCGATCCGTCCAAGAACCACCTGAACTCGACCTTCCTCAGGTCACCGTCATCGTCCTCCAGGTCCACCGTGCACTTCAGGTCATCATCAGTATCCGGTCTGGAGGGGGTTATCTCCATGTCCGTTATCCTGGGTTCCTCTTCGTCATAATCATCATCTCCCACGCGTATCGTAACGGTGGGGCTCCAGTCGCTGACCCTTCCGTCGTCGTCCCTGACCCTGAGCTTGGCGTAATACGTCCCTTCGTCATCGTATTCGTGGTAAACGCGACTCTCAGTGATCCATCCGGACACGTCCCCGTCGTCGAAGTGGAAGTAGTATTCCTCCACATAACCGTCGTTGTCGTAGGAATCGTCACCGTCGAACCTGATTTCCTCCCTGATCTGCGGGTAGCGGTCATCCACGTCTAGCCGGGCCCTCGGCCTCCCGGAGTCGTATTCGTCCTCCACGGTGACCGTCCCAGAGTAGGACGAATCCTGGAGGTTCCCGGTGTCGTACACCGTAACCTTGCATCTGACGTCGTCCCCGTCATAGGTGTATCCGCTGTTCAGTATGTCCTCGGCGGTGTCGCTTCCTCCGCTGACTTCCTTGGTCGAGCTCCTGCTTCTGAGGCCGTTCACGTACCATTCGAAAATGACATAATCAAGATTATCATCCATGTCGCTCCCTTCGAAGCGACATGTCAAATCTTGTTGGGTGTTGGGGTGTCTTGGGGTGATCTCCACAGCTACAGAAATAGGTGGAGCATTAGTTCCTGATCCGACACTGATCGTGTCGTAATCAGAATCGTGATTGGAATCCACGTCGTAGACCGTCACCTGGCAGCGGATATTGTCCCCGTTGCTGATGTAGGAGGGGTCTAGCGTGTCGGTCGCGAAATCGGCCGTGTTGACCACTCCCCTCTGGTTGGTCTTCCTGTGGACTCCGTTAATATACCATTCGAAAATGACATAATCCAGACCCCCGTCCTGGTCCGATACATGAGCGGTGCAGGTCAGGGTATCTGTGCTTCTGGGGCTTGCGGGTGTCAAACCCACCGAGACCACCTGAGGCAGTCCGGTGCCGTTTGCCCCAGCTCTGCCAACAGTGGTCGAAACGTAATCAAAATCATAATCTCCCTCGTCATCGTATACCCTGGCCTCGCACTTCACGGTGTCCCCATCTTCGATGTATGCCTCTCCGAGATCGTCGTGCTCGTTGGCATTGGATCCGGACACATACCTGGTCACGGTCCTGACCGAGACGTCGTTCACCAGCCATTTGAATATTACCCTGTGCAGGTCGCCGTCCTGGTCGCTAACCGAGGCATCGCACCTCACGCTCTGGTTGGAGAGCGGGCTGAAAGGCTCCAGAAGCATCGAATCCATCCTTGGAGCTTCGTTCGGGGCCTCCGCTATGTCAATAGATACCATTCCCTGTGTATCCCCTCCGTTGGAGGTTATGCTTATTATTCCCGAGCTGTGGCCGGTAAGGGATGACGTGTCCGCGGTGACGGTAACGTAGCTCACGGATCCCTCTGCGGTGGATCCCGTTGACGGAAGCACTGTCACCCATGAACTGTCATCTGATATGGACCAGTCCAGGGTTCCTGTCCCGGAGTTCCTTATGCTGAAGGTCCACTGCTTCACGGCTCCCGGGGAAACCTCCCCGAAGTCGTGGTTGGGGTCGGCCACCAGTACCGGTTCGTCCTCGTCGGGAATGACCACGTTTATGTCCATGGTCCCCGAATGGGTCTCGCCGCCGTCGAATGTGGTAACGGTAACGGTCCCGGTGTATCTGCCCTCCATCAAGGAGGTGTCCGGCACCGACACCGTAATATAATCGGGTTCTCCCGTGCTGGTCCCCGAACTCGGGGACACGCGCAGCCATGACGGGCTGGCGCTCGCATACCAGTCGAGACTCCCTGAATCCTCGTTCTTGACGAAGAAACTGTATGAAGCAGGGGAATTCCCCTGGTTGACCGTTCCAAAATCATGATCACCGAGATTGGTGTTCATCTTCGGCACTCCGACAGTGGGTCCGGTGAAGCTGCCCGAGCTGGGAAGCCTCACGCTGTTCCCCTGTCCGTCGCTGAACGAAAAGTAATAATTGTGGTCGCCATTGGAGCTGAATGTCCCCGAATAGGTGAACTGCACCCCGCTGGAGTATGCGGTTCCCTGGTTGGTCATGGGGTATGCACCGCCGTCTATGTAAACCAATGCCTCCGAAGGGGCATCGTTGTCGCTGTCCAGATACGTTACTGAATAAGTATAAGTCGTGGAAGTGTCTCCTGAAGAGGGATTCACCGACCCGCCCGAAAGGACAGGTGCTTCGTTGCTCACCTCCCGGACGTCCACCAGGACCGTCACCCATGAGCTCCACTGACCGTCGTCGTCCCGCACCCTGAGCTGGGCGTTGAAGTACCCTGAACTCGTGTAGGCGTGCTGGACCGATGACTGTGATGTGGGTCCGGCCGTCCCGCCGTCCCCGAAGTTGAATTCGTACATTGTAACCATTCCGTCGGGATCAGTGCTCTGGGAGCCGTCGAAGGTAATCACTTCACCGGGTTCCGGGTTCGGATTGCTGACCGTGAGCGAAGCGCTGGGGTAATCCTGCTGATTACTTCCCTCGCCCTCGGTGGTGAAAGACCACACCGGGCCGTGGCTCTCATCGCCGCTGTCATCCTTGGCCACGATCTTCCAGTAGTAGGTTGTTTCATAGGAGAGCACCGGAAGCCCGTAGCTGGTAGTCTGTTCGTCGGACGAATAAAGTGTCGGCGTGGGTGTAGATCCGAAATAAACATCATATGTAACCGGATCCCCGTCGGGATCGGTGACTGAATTCCAGCTGAGCACGACAGAATCCCTCGTGACGTCCTGCTCTCCGTTTGCCGGGCTCAAATAGGACGGTGTGCCGGGGGGATTGTTCTGCGCCTCAGTGATATAAATGCTGTCCGATCCGCTCTGGGACCCGCCTCCTCCGGGAAGATAGGTGTTGCAGTACCATGTCTCCCCTGCCGAGGTATATGATCTGGCGAGCACGTTCTCGCCCGTTCCGGCGAGCGTGTCCGTCTGGTCTCCTCCCCTTCTCCACCGGAAGAACCAGTTGGATGGGTCGGACGCACCTGCTATGTTACAGGTAAGATCATCATTGTCATAAGCCGGATCAGGCGTTATCTGAACATCGACGGTCTGCGCCTGCACTCCGGCTGACATCATTACCAACATCACCACGAAAACCAAAAACATCAGTTTTTTCATCTAAAAACCTCCCCTTATGGTGATTCCACCCTTGACAAAATTGTTCTTCTCCTTGTATCCGGTGTCCAGCCTCTCCTGGCCCGCCTTGACGTAAAGGCCAAGGCTGGGGTTGAAATAGAATCTCGCCCCTGCTCCGAATGATCTTGAATTGGCCGCCATGTCTCCCCCCTCGAAAGAAAGGGGGTCCTCTATCTTCCTGTTTTTCCCGCTTCCGAATGCGAACAGAGAGGTCTTGTAAAGCGGTTTCCCTCCGGCCTCGCCCATCTTCTTTATGTAGAAACCTATTTCTGCTTTTCCACCTAGTCCGGATCCTGTGTCATAGCTGCCTACAGGTATTATATACTCCGCGCCAACCTCGGCACCCAAGGCGGTCCCCTCGGGCATGACGCCGATATTCAGAAGTGCTGACAGTTGCTTCTTGTCTATGTTGAATGGCACGTTGTCAAAATTATCTGTTATTCGACTTCCACCGTATTTCATTCCCGCCTCGAAGAAAGCCGGCCTTCCCGAACGGGCCGTCCCCAGAAGGGCCTTTATGTCGAATTCACTCTGGCTGTGGTCTCCCATGGGGGTTCCTTCCCCGTCCATGTGCTTTCCGTCGAAAGTGGTTCCGTAACCAAATCCCGTGGTGAGATAAAGGTTTTCGGCCAGGCGGAACACCGTCTCTGCATCGAATTCTCCCAGATATCTTGATCTTGAATTGTTGCTCGTTCCGGGGAAGACCATTTTGTCAGATCCGCCGCTGACAGACAATTTTCCGTAGTTTATCTCGTTAATCATCTCTTTTGCCCTTTCCACATCCTCCGGCTCGGGTGCCTTCCTGTCCTGCTTCTTGGTCAGTTCCTCCCGGAGCTTCTCAATCTCGCTCCTCATACTTTCTATCTCCCGGCTGTGATCGCCGGGCATGTTTCTCTTGACATCATCGATATAATTTTCGATTTTTTCTATCCTGTAGGAGACGAACTGGTTATAGCAAGGTGCTCTCAGAACAGAGCCCTCTTTTATGTGCTGACCGTCTGACTTGAGATAATCATTAATATCCACTCCGTGGTGATCCCTCATGTAATCCCTGGTGATCTCCCATATCTGGTCATCACTCAGGTTCGCCATGTGGGATTTATTGTAAACCCACTTCTGGACCATGTTCGTGAACCTGCCCTTGGTATCTGCCGGCAGGTTGGCCCTGATAGGTTCGTGCTTGGACATGACGTATTTGGGGTTGTTCGAAGAAACGATCGTGAGCGGGATCATCCCCTTCTCTATCTGGGAGTTGACGTATTTGGCCTGGACGGAGCTGGGATTTGCCGATTCGAATGCGTCTGCATCGCCCGCCGTCAGGAAAAACGTGGCTGCCCCGGCAACCGGTATTATGACGGGCGCGGCGGAGTTCATGAAATTCCTCCATCCGTAAGAGCCGGCATCATCGAGTTTTGAATCGTCAATATCTTCCGGGAAAACGTTCGAAGGATCGGGCCTCAGAAACACACCCCTTCCCTCGTCGAGGAGCTGGAGAACATCAGAAGGATCAAGATAATCTTTCTTTATCGTATTCGTGACGAGTCCGACCTGGTTTTTTCTCTTTTGATTTATCTGTTTCGGTATGCTGTTGGATCCAACCATCTGGTCTGCCCCTGCCAGGACAGCCTGATCCTTGAG
Source organism: uncultured archaeon (assembly GCA_964441265.1). Classification (GTDB taxonomy): domain Archaea; phylum Aenigmatarchaeota; class Aenigmatarchaeia; order QMZP01; family QMZT01; genus JAFGDH01. The sequence continues at coordinate 7,361 of CAYYKJ010000006.1, read as the reverse complement.
CGCTGCTATCTTATTTTCATAATTCGTGAAACTTCTCACTGTCCTGTAGGGAACCTGGGAAACATCAAAAACGTCGCGGGGCAACTCCTGAGCGGGAGAGGTGACTTTGCATACATCTGCCCCGAACTGTAAAAGCTTTTCTCTCTGGCTGCCTTTTTTTACCCGAACCATTTTCATCCAACACTCCAAACCAAAATCCATGTTTTGAAGTAATTTTTACTATTTATGAGTAAATAATAAACATAAAGATTTATAAATGTATCGTTTCTTACAAGTGGTGAAAAATCCTTTTTTAATAATACAATATAATTGTTATAAAGCTAATGTTTGTTTTTGGCACGTCTTTTCCCTGGCCGTCACAGGCCACCGCAAGTCATATAAAAGTGACCCCCCAATAAATACTGTTCACTGGTGTGAGTGAATGGTAAAATGAACAGAAAGCGGGCGGAAATCCTCAGGGAGTCCGGAAAAATTCTCGAGAAAGGCGGCCTGATTTATGTGCAGCACGACCTCCAGCAGGGCTCGGCATATTTCGGCCTGTTGAGCAGGGAAGCACTGGAGGGGGGAAGAAAGACCGCCAACTTCGCCGCGAAGGAAGATGTGAACATAAGGGGATTCCTCGCCGGAAGGGAGTATCCGGCCGTGGATGAGAACTGTCCGGACGTATCCATATTCGACGGTGCCGTTTTCCCGGGGCCGGAAAATATGCTCATTGTCCGGCCGAAAAACGGAAAGAAGACGAAGAAGCCACAGGAAATAGTCTCGAGAACATACGCCTCTCTGTCAGGCAGGGGAGAAGGCCTGCAAAAGAAAGATCTCAGAAGGGTCTCATTGTTCAGATACACAGAGGAAGGGGAACCCGAAGAAACCGACATATCCGGCCTCAGTCAATCCCCCATATACATGATAGCCTTCGCCCCGGGGGCGGCACGGGGAACATGGAGAAGTGGGAAAGGGATGGAAATCAGAATGGAGAGGGAATGGAAAGGGGATGCCGTCGCAAGGCCAGACTCAACAGATCAGTCATGGCTCTCTCCGGAGGAGATTTATAACCTTGCCGACCTATCCTCCCGATATCACACCGGAGAGTCAGTCTCCCGCGTCCCCTATGCGGTGTTCATGCCCCGGAGCGGTCTTTTCCCCCAAGAGAACTACGACAAACGCTTCACCAAACTGTTCAGCTTCAGGGGCAGAGACATGAAAGACTTCAGCGAGGAAGAAAGGTCGAACGATTCGGTGCAAAAATGGTTCGAGAACAACAAAAACGTTCTCGTCATGGAAAGCTATGAAGAGCACCCGGAGGAAGGCCTGAAAGAACTGAAAAAGCAGATCATGGCATGATTTTTAAGTAATCACTCTCATTCTCTACCATGGCCCAGATGTTCGGAAGGAAGCAGTGGCTGGGCAGAAGGCCCAGGAAGAAGGACAAATACAGGAAGGGGAACTGCCCGGTAAGCAGGGGACAGATCCTGACCGTTGACATAGAGGATGTCACGGAGAGAGGGGACGGCCTGGCCAAGGTGGAAGATTTCGCCGTGTTCGTGCCCGGCACGGAGACCGGGGACAGGGTGAAGATAAAGATAACCGAGATAAAGAGGACATCAGCTGAAGCGAAGGTAGTTGAATGATAATTTCTGACCGGTGTCATTTCTTATGATTCGTGCCGGCCGAATCATAAACGACCGGAATACCTGCTTCTCTCATAGCATCCTCAAGCGTCAGAGTATCAGCAGCAGCTTCCTTCAGGATTTCGCTGGTAGGCACCGCCGGGGAGTCCGGGCCTATCCCCAGAGAATCTATCTCTGCATCAGTCAGGACCCTGTGGTTCCCGGGGTTGTGGGAAGCGCATCCTATTGACCCCATCGTCGTTAAAAGGGTTACGTATTTCCAGCCTTTGGATAGATAGTCCTTCAATCCCTTTCCGCCGTATTTTCCTTTCATTCGAATCAATAGACTACTATTCGGGAGTAAGAAATAAAAATGGATGTCAGTATTCCGTGAGGTGACGCCCGATCAGCACCAGAGGAACCCCGAAGGCCACCGCGAGGTAAAGGAACTCGAAGTTTATGATGCCTGTCAGTCCGAAGAGCACTATCCCGGCAATGACCCAGAATATCCCCAGTATCATCTCCGGCTTGTTCTTCACGCTGTATGCCTCCATCAGGGCCCCCAGGCCCAAGAGGATCAGCCAGATGGATCCCAGATACCACTGATCGATCGCCAGGAATCCGGTTACTATTGAGGTGGTGAGGACGAATCCGACCCCCACGAAGAGCAGCCATATGATGCCCTCCCTGCTGCTCCCTCCGTATCCGCTCTTCACCGTCATGAATCCGAAACCCAGCAGAACCAGAACTATCCACAGGACCGGGATGAACAGGTAGTTCTGCATGAAAACGAGATACTGTGTGATGGTGAAACCGACAAAGACTATTATGCCCCACATGGAGAGGAATTTCTTCTTCTGTATCACAAAGATGCACCCTTTAATAGTTAATTGGGTGCCCTGCTTAATATTGTTTACCTCTCCGGAGACAAAGCTAACGGGACCTCTGTCACTTTTCGGGTGCTATGCCTTTTCCCTACTTCACCAGTTTATAAAGCAGCGAATCCGGAACGATTCCCTCGAGTTCCTGCAGGGGAATTCTCTCCCTGCTAGTGTCTTCCAGGGAAACCGCATTGTCACCGGACACGATCGTGGAAGTCTTCTTGGGTGGAATCAACCTGTGACCCTGTACGGGTTCCGTGCTGAACTCCCCCAGCCTGCTCGCGCATCCGGGCAGAATGCTCGTTACCAAATATGTGGCTCCGAGGGCCAGTGTTTTATAGAAATTCGCTTTGTTATTTATTGTCCCGGTCTGGTATTTTCCTTTCATGTTATCACCAATAAGTCAATAATATTAATGGTAAGTAAAGCTTAAAAAACCGTAGTGTTCCAGAAAGGGGTTCACTCTATCTCTATTCCGGGCTTTCCGGGAAGGGCGTTCCTTGCCTTGGGAGACTTGGAATCCTCCGCCCTGGCGATCCCGAAGGTACATCCGAACTCCTTCTCCAGGGAATCCTTCATGTCCTTCAGGATATTAAGCTCGGTCTTCTGGTCCGTGGTTTCGGGAACCCTCCCGGCCTTTATGAACCTGGGGAGCATCATAGTTATCTCCTTGCCGTGCTTCTTCAGTCCGGTTTTCATTATCTTTCCGGTTATCTCCTTGAAATCCCTGGTCTTTTCCAGAAGGGCGGAAAGATTCCCGAAGAACTCGTACTTCCATTCGGGCGAAACGTAAAGGGATATCTTCCTGGGCTTCTTTATGCCCGCCAGCTTGAGCACCTCCGCCACGTCTCCCTTGGTCCTTTCCAGGGTCTCCTCCCCGATCTCCATGTCCTTCCTTACCTTCTTCCTGTCCGCCTTCGGCCATCCGCGGACGGAAACGAAGGGCTTGTTGCCCAGCACCTCCCACGCCTCCTCACAGGCATGGGGCGCGAAGGGCGAGAACATTGTGGTGAAGCACTCCATCGCCTCCCTGAGCACCTCGTCATGGGGCTTCCGGGGGCTTTTGGAATATTTCAGGATGGAGCTGAACAAATCCATTAGCCTGCCTATGGACGCGTTGAACCTGAAATCCTCGATTGTTTCAGTGATTTTCCCGATGGCCGAATGGAGCCTGGACTCCATCATGAGATCGGGCGTCTCCCTGGGACCCTTCCTGGTCTCGATTTTTCCGAATCCTTTCACCGTCCTCCAGAACCTGAGCACGAACCTGTGCGCCCCCGTGACGCCCTCGTCGCTCCATTCCAGCTGGCTGTCCGGGGAGGCCACGAAGAGCAGGAAAACCCGGGCGGTGTCTATACCATATTTCTCGGACATCTCCTCCTGGGTTACCACGTTACCGAAGGACTTGCTCATCTTGTGGCCGTCCTTGTATACTATCCCCTGGTTGAACAGGCGGGTGAAGGGCTCGCCGAAGTCCAGCATCCCCTCATCCCTGAGCACCCTGGTGAAGAATCTCGCATAAAGGAGGTGCATGACTGCATGCTCCGCTCCCCCTATGTACTGGTCAACCGGCGTCCAGTATTCCACCGCCTTCCCGTCGAACATCTCCTTGGAATCCGGATCACAGTACCTGAGGAAATACCAGGAGGAATCCACGAAGGTGTCCATGGTGTCGGTTTCCCTCCTCGCCGGACCGCCGCATTTCGGGCATTCGGTTTCTTTGAATTTTCTGTTCCCTTCCAGAGGATTCCCGTGTCCCGTGAACTTTACGTCCAGAGGGAGCTCCACGGGGAGATCCTTCTCCGGAACCGGGACCATGCCGCATTTGTCACAATAAACGACCGGTATGGGGGTGCCCCAGTACCTCTGCCTGGATATGCCCCAGTCGCGGAGCTTGTAGGCAACCGCCCTCTCACCGGCGTCCATGGATTCCATCTTGTCCGTTATGGCCTCCATCGCCTTTTCGGATTTCATGCCGCTGAATTCCCCGGAATTAACCAGTTTCCCCCGGCCTTCATATGCCTTCTCCATGGTCTTACCGTCCAGTTTCTCTCCTTCCGGCTGGACGGTCACCACTATGGGTAGCCCGTACTCCCTGGCGAAGTCGAAGTCCCTCTGGTCGTGAGCAGGGACCGCCTGCACTATTCCCGTCCCGAAATCGAGGAGCACGAAATCTGCCACGTATATGGGAACCTCCTTTCCCGTGAAGGGATGTATGGCATATTTACCCAGAAACACACCCCTCTTGGGCTTCTTTTCAGTGGTGATCCTCTCGGCCTGGGTGAGCTTCCTGACCTTGTCCACGAATGCCCTGATTTTTCCCTCTCGCTCCGTTCCCCTGACCCATTCCATGACCCTGGGATGCTCGGGGGCCATGACTATGAAGGTCATGCCGAAGATGGTGTCCTGCCTCGTGGTGAAGGTCTCGATCGTCTCGGAAGAGCCCTTTATCTTCATCTTTATGTTGACCCCCTCGCTCTTCCCTATCCAGTTCCTCTGCATGGCCTTTATCTTCTCCGGCCAGCCATCCAGCTCGTCCAGGCCCTCCAGGAGCTCGTCAGCGTATTCGGTTGTCTTCAGAAACCACTGATCTATGCGCTTTTCCTCTACCTCGCTCCCGCATCTCCAGCACTTACCGTCCTCCACCTGCTCGTTGGCCAGGACGGTCTCGCATCCGGGGCACCAGTTCACGGGGGATTTCTTCCTGTAGGCCAGCCCCTTCTTCAGCATCCTCAGAAACAGCCACTGGTTCCATTTATAATAATCAGGATAACAGGTGGCGATCTCCCTCGACCAGTCGTAGGAGAGGCCCATGGCCTTCTGATTCTTCTTGATTCCCGCTATCGCCTTCTCTGTGTATTCCTTCGGGTGGACGCCCCTCTTGATGGCGGCGTTCTCGGCGGGAAGCCCGAAGGCGTCGTATCCCATGGGATAGAGCACGTTGAACCCTCTCATTCGCATGAACCTGGCGTAGGCATCGCCCATGGAATAATTCCTTATGTGGCCCATGTGGAGCCCTGAAGCGGAGGGATAAGGGTACATCTCCAGGACGTAGAACTTCTTCCTTTTGGGATCATTGGAAGCCCTGAATATGCCTTCCTTTTCCCACATCTCCTGCCATTTCTTCTCTATTTTCGAAAAATCAACCCTCATTCACTCACTGCAAAGTTTCGAATGACAGCTTTATTAAATCATTTTAGGCTGTCTCACGCTGTTTTCGAATGACGACTTGGTTCAACCGGACATGGCCGTCTTGCGTTTTATGCAACCCGTTGCGTGTAATATTATAGAATTAAGCCAGCCGATATTTATATCATTAATCCGGAGGTGGTGAAAACATCAGATCATTTAAAGAACTCTTCTTTGGTCATCCCGGACTGTCTGATTATGCTCAGTAAAACCATTCGGTGAATTTCCGGGTAGTTTGGGACGAATACAGTCCTGACACATCTACCGTCCTTTTTCTTGAATCTCATGTGACTTCCGCGCTGACCCGCCTTCTTGAACCCGTGTTTTTTCAGAATTTTCACAACCTTTCGAGCAGATACAACGGGTAATTTCATGTTCAACACTTCACTGATTTTGGGATTGAAACCGGAATGTTTGTCATAGAAATAGACAAATTCATCATGGCTTTAATTTTCGGTTTTGGTGTGTCTTTGTCTTCAAAATACCATTTGACCAAATCTTCCATATTTTTCTTAACCTCTCTTTCATTCCTTCCCTGCGTGGCTATGTCCAGAACAGGACACCACGCAGCGACATATTTACCGCCGTTTTCCATAATAATAGGCAATGGTAGAGTTGTCATTAAATCACCTCGACTTCTCTAATAATATTATTATTTATATATTTAAAAACTCGGTCGACCGGCCACTTTCATGGATCCCGGGGAAATCAGTACTTCCCGTTCGCTCACTGTGAAGTATCGATGGCTTCTCGTCCAATCAGGGCAAGTAGTCGCACGTTATTATAGAGTTAAGCCAGCCGATATTTATATCATTAATCCGAGGGCGCAGAAACATCTATCCAAAAGTTCCCCGTTCACAGTTTTGGGTCGGCTCTTTTGGCTCCGACCAGAAACAGGTCAGTCCCGTGAGATGTGGTATAAATCCCGTTCTCTGTGTCTTTGCTGAAGCGATGAAGGGCCTCTGCACCTTTGCTGACCCCGCGGCTCTGATCCGTGTAAAACAAGCGGACGTCACTGAATTTCGAGGCCCGGAGGACATGGCCGAAACAGGTCTTTTCAAGAGCATCTCTCATATCCGGCCTCTCTCTGCCCTTCACGTAATCTAAAACTTCATTTTGATCCATGGGACTGTAAATACTGGATTTATACTTCGTGCCTCCCGGGACAACTTCGCTTATCATCCCGATCAGTGACTTGTAGAGTCCCTGACTGTGAACCTTCATGAACTCGGCGACCCCCGCCTGAAAAAGCGTGTCCCCCAGATCCCTCAGATCGGGTATGAACCCGTAACGGGAGGGATCCCCGGCATCGAAAACGTATATCGTTCCTATCGTGTCTTTGCCGGGTATGTCTATGAGGTATCTCTTGCCGTCCTTCCCGGTGATCCCATTCCCGTCCAGCGATACAATCGAATCCGTCAGTCTCATGATCATAGAAATTCGGGAAGAGTTATATCCTTTATCCCGGTTGGACAATCAGAATCCGGTTAAGAATCATTGTTTATTGGCTTTTTTGAACTCTTCAAGGTAAATTTCGTCCAGCTTGAAGGGATCACTGCCTCTGCATGAATAATTTTTGACTCGGAGTCATAACCCTTTTCCGGGTAGATAAAAACATTTAAGTAGTGCGCCCCATTATCTATATGGTCTTCGGTGATCTAGATTTTCTGATAAAGCTGATCAG
>CAYYKJ010000005.1:0-104663 GCA_964441265.1 uncultured archaeon | reverse complement strand
TGGGATTGTAGTCACCAGCACAGCCAGAAAATTATCCGAATCCCTCCCGAGGCTTTATTTCTTTTCTTTCTTCACTTTCATCTCGCAGATCAGTACCATGATACCGATAGACACGAATATGCACACGGTCAGCCGGAGGGCGCTTTCCGCCGTCTTCCCGGCGCAACCGATGAAATAGGAAGTGAGCCCGATTATGACCAGGACAAAGAACAAGACGACTGTCCAACCTTCCCATGAGATCGGGACGTAACTCCAGCCGATATCCCTGGACCTGAGCCCCCCTCCTTCGCCTGAACCAGTATTTGTTTTCCGTGATTTATTTTTGCCGGCCGGCGCTTAATAACCAGATCGGGAGGGATTTCAGAACACGGTCTTTTTGAAATTCCTTTCATTCCGTATGTCCATGACGTCGGTCATGATCTCCCTGAACCACCAGTTTATGTCGTGGTCCTCAACCCTTCTTTTCATGGGGATCATCCTCCTGGACTTTTCCCTGGCAGGCATTTCCACGGCACGATATATCGCCTTCCCCATCTGCTCAACGTCGTTGGGATTCACGACCAGAGAATAATCCCCCAGTTCTTTCTCGACGCCGGAAAACTTTCCGAGAATGAGAGAGCCATTCTTTTTGCCCGTCTGGGAGGCGGCGAATTCCTTCGGGCACAGCCCCAGTCCCTCCCTGAGGGAGGTCGCGAAAAATACGTCGGCATTCTTGTAAAGCCCCGCGAGTTCATCCGGATTTTTTCCATCTGCTAATATCACTGGCTTCCAGTCATCCGTTCCGAACTCTTTGTTCACCGATTCCTGGGTTTTTTTGACCAAATCCCCGTAATCCCGGTATTCCTCGATTTTTGTCCTGCTGGAAGGAAGAACCTGATAAAACACGACCTTTTCCTTGTATTCCGGATGCTCCGCCAAAAACCTGCCGAGGGAATGTATCTTTTTGTCTATGGCCTTCGTGAAATCCAGCCTGTCGACCCCCAGAATTACCGTCTTGTCCTTGAGTTCCGGAGTGCGATACTCGGATTTCCTGGAAAGTTCGTCCCACTTTTCGAAATCGATACCCAGAGGATAATTTCGGATTGTAACCTTCCTCTCTCCGATAACATTTCCCCCGCCGTCTTTATCTTCGACGACTATCCTGCCCCTGCCGTCTATCCTGGCTTTCAGGTCTCCGCTCGATATGCAATCATTGATGGTGCTGAGAACGTCGTGCTTGTAAACGTGCGTGGCGAAAAGATCGGTCGAAGCTACCCCTCTCAGTATTCCCTTTCTCCATTCTTCCGGCATCCTCTCTATGCTCTGTTTGGAAGGCCATGGTATGTGAAGGAACATTGGTATTATCGCTTTGGGGTTCTTTTCCCTTACATATTCGGGCATGAGCAGGAGGTGGTAGTCGTGTATGAAATCTATCTCTTCGCTTCCGTTTTTTGCCACCTTTCCGGCGAACATCCTGTTCACATCCTTGTAGACCTCCCAGTATTTGGTCTCTTCCCACGCCGGCTCCACGTCCACCCCTTCATGGAACAGGGGCCATAACACACGGTTGGAGAAGCCGTTGTAGTAGTTATCAACCTGGTCGTCTGTCAGAAAGACGTACTGAAGCTTGTACCGGGAATCCTTCCCGGCCCCGCGGGGAACCATGATGACGTCCTTTTTTCCCCGGATATGATTCTTTCTGATGAATTCCTCGTCCGCTTCCCCGCTGGCCCACGCGGTCCAGGTGAACGGAGGGCCTATCTGCAACCCCAGATCATTGGACGCAGTCGCCAGTCCTCCGAGTTTGGGAATCTCGACTATATCCCCATCTTTATATTGATGCTCGTAGGGAGCCCTGTTGGAAACGTAATTCATCGGGACATCTGACAAAAATTCCAGAACCTCTCCGTAGGGCCTTATTTTTTTGCGCATGGTCTGTCCTCCACCAGCAACCGCCAAGAAACAACCGCCAACCGGTTTAATTGATGGGAAAAAGGCTTAAAAAGACCATTTTGGGCTCCGATGAAAAAATCATTTCTTTTTGAGTATCAGATACCTGAACTGGTCCGTGACCTTGTTTATCTCCCGGGCCGATCGCTTGAGCATTTTCTTGTACTGGTCCAGGTCGTCTATGTTTATCTTGTGCTGGTTCTCGTCCAGAAACTTCAGGAACTCGTCGACCTCCATGGCCTTCGATCCCTCGCTGATTATGCTCTTCTCCATGTCATGGAGGTTCAGATGATCGAATATAACCTTGAGCTCGGGGATCAGGAACATGGAAAGAAACTCCCGGTTCCTTATCTCCAGTAGTTCGGTGATCTTGCCAGATTCCCCGGTGCTGAAGCCCAGCTTCCCGGCGGCGGCCTTCAGCCACCCAAACTTTATGGAGAACTCGTTGTGACCGTAAACCGGGATGACCCTGGGGAGGCCGGGGTCGCAGGAGTTCTCCGCCAGGAAAAGGATGCCGCCCTTCTTCATGACCTTACGGACCTCTTCCAGGAACCTGACCGCACCGTAATTGAAGACAACCCCCCGGTCTTCCGGAACGTTTAGGTTGTATTTCTTTATCATCCTCCTGGCGTCCCTTATAATCCTCCTTTCCTCCTTTCCGGGTTTCGCGGGGCTGGAGGAGGGATTTATGACCATGGGGAGGTCGGCGAGGACCTCGTTGCATATAACAGTGTTATACTTGCCGATCTTCCCGGAAAGTTCCAGCACGTCGCTGACCACGAAACCGAACCCCATGGAAGAGAACCCCGCCCTCAGGAAATCGATTATCCTCTTTGATATGTCCAGGAACGTGTATTCGTATTTCCCCTCCAGCTCCCCCGTGAACGCCCTGGCCAGGTCGCCCACACCCGGACCTATCTCCAGTATCTTCGGTCTTTCAGGGAGGAGCTTCTTCTCTTTGAGTATTCTCGCCAGCTGTCCCCCGTAGGGGATGCCGTCCCTGGTGAACGGGTTCTTCTCCCTCATGAGATGGGAAAGGGAAACCTCGTCCACCATCTCCGGCACCTTCTTTCTGCAGTAGAACCGCTCAGTCGAACTCACGTAACTTTTCATGGCATCACTCCGAAAGGGCGGATGACAACGACCTTCCCATCCCCCTCGCCAGGGATTCGAGCATGAATTCGGGCTTGCCTCCCGGCTTGAGGTATATCCTCAGCTCCCCGGCCATGCCTTCGCAGAATCCCTCCAGGAAATCCACCATCCCCATCATCGTTCTCCTCGTGTCCCCGGCCCCGCCCTCAAGCTGCACGGAAAGGGGATTGCCCTCCGGGGAGTCCACGAAGCTCACGGTCACAGAGGAGACGGAATCCTTGAAGACGGAAACGAAATGCCCCAGCCCCCTGGCCTTCTTCATCTTCCCGAAGAGCTCCCTGAATCCGGTTCCTATCATGAGGCCGGTCATTCTGCCTTCGGGGCTGCTCCCCTCCTTCCACTCGGACGAAACCTCCAGCCCGATCTCCGAGTTGAGCGAGAGAAGCCTGATGAAGCTATCTATGTCCTTCATCCCGGTGTCTGTCCTCGATACCCTCCGCTTCCTGTCTATCAGGACGCTGATCCTGTAGGATTTGGTCTTCCTCTCCAGGAAACACCCGTTCCTGTCGGAGTCCCTGACCAGAAACCTGTTGAAAGCGGGAAACATGATAATACTTCAGAATCGTTCTTAATATTATTTCCCGGAGCCGGAGCCCTTCTTCTTGCTTTCCACGGGAGCGAAAAGCGGGCAGGCCCCCGCATTCAGGGGCATTATAATCCCCTTCAGAACCGGCTGGTCTGGATTGACGCATTCGATCCCCTCTTTGTTGAACCGTATAACCTTCATGCCCCATGCACAGTGGATGCATTTTTTGTTCTTGACTCTCCTCATCCTCGATCACAGCCGTTTTATAATTGGAAGGGATTAATTAAAGATTTCCCGCCAACCTTTTATTATATTTCCGACAAACTTAATTATGATAGTCGCCGGAAGGGACAAATTCTCGGAAATGCTCGCCAACGAGCTGAAGGCGAAATACGTAGGCATCGAACACAAGGAATTCCCGGACGGGGAGAGCTACTTCCGGGTGAAGGAGCGGGGTCCTCTGAAGGGCCAGCCCGTTATACTGGTGGTGAGGGCGAAGACTCCCGGGACCAATCCTGACAAACTCGTCACCGAGTCCCTGGTGCTGCTGGACCACATACGCTCCATGAACCCATCGAAATTATGCCTCCTCCTCCCGTACCAGCCATACTCGAGGCAGGACCAGGAGTTCCTGAGAGGAGAGCCGGTGTCCTCCAAGATAATAAGGAAGGCACTATCGGAAAAATGCGACCTCCTGGTGAACGTCGCCTCCCACGACTTCCGCAGGGAGGGCTGGATAAATAAGGACGAGAAGACGTACAACGTGAGCGGAATCGATTCGGTGCTCACCTTCCTCAGGATGCAGAAGCACGGGAAGCCCGTGGTGATAGCCCCCGACATGACCGAGAACGAAAACGTCCGGAAGATCGCCGGGGAACTGAGGGCCGAAACCATATCCATAATGAAGGAGAGGGACAGGCACACCGGGGAGGTGGAGAGCGAGGATTTCGACTATGATTTCGGGGGGAAAGACGTGATCATATACGACGACATCACCTCCTCGGGGGCCACCCTTCTGAAAACCATCCGGAGGGTAAAGACGGACGCCCCCAGGAGCATCAGCGCGACGGTCATACACGCGATCGCCTGTCACAACCCCAGGGAGAACATGGACTCCCTGGAAATGATAAAGGAGACCAAGGCGGGAATCCACTCCTCCGACACCATAGAGACCCCGGTGACCTCCTTCTCGGTCATCCCGGAACTCGCCGGGAAGATAGTCAAGATATTCCCCCGGAAATAAAAATCTTCCCGGTAATAAATCATATGGAAATCTATTCTCCCAAACCCAGAGGTCCCAAAGACTACGGATGGTACACGGACATGGACGGGACCATCACAAAGAACACCGAAAATCTCCAGTTCCGCGCATTCGTCCAGACAGCGAAAGATAGATACAAAATAAAAATAACAGAACCTGACACGGATTTCGTGGGGATGAGCCTCGACAAGATTTTCACCGGGCTCCTCTCCCCTCTCGGCATACGACCGGGTGAGAAAGAAATGAAGGAACTCCTCGACTCGGGTCACGAGAACACAATCAAGGTGATGAGAGAGAACGAAATATACCCCTCGGAGGGGCTGAATGAATTTCTCGTATATGTGGGGAAACCGGGCCTGGTCACGAGCACCCCCGGAGAAATAGTTCAGGTAATACTGAAGAAAATGGGCTTGGAAAAATCCTTCCATCCGGTGGTTACCAAGGACGAGACCCCTCCCGGCAAATACAAACCGGAACCCGATCCCTATATAATCGCCCATGAAAGGTCGAAACACTCGATTCCCAGAGAAAGGTGCATCGCAATCGAGGACTCAGAGACGGGGGTGAGATCCGCCGTGTCAGCCAAAATGAATTGCATAGGTTACAGGACTGATCACACCGATCCGGATTCCCTCGAAAGGGCGGGTGCCTTCACGGTGATCAGCAACTTCCGGGAAATCAACGAAGAGTTCATAAAGAACCTCGGTTTCTGATTCTCGCCCTTGCAAATCTTCCAGAAAAACTCTGGGTCAATATGGATTTTTATTCTTGTCGTACAATTTTTATTATGAGGAGAGAAGGGAAATCCTGCTCATTTTATCGGGTGATTTCATGGTAGTGAGTGTTTTCAAGAACATGAGAAAAAATTACGATTTTATGAAAGATGTCACAGTTCTTTCGACAACATATGTAAATCCGGAAACCGGAGAAAGGTATCCCAACCATTATGTGAAAGGCGTACTGGATTACATGGAGAGCCATGGATGTAAACCCGGGAGGGACTTCGAATTCGGTGAAATGGAAATTAGTTTTTTCAATGACGGGACAAGCAAAGCAAAATCGCTTAATAATGTCAGGAACACGAGGACATTCCTGGTTCATCATTATCTGGGCGAGGACGGAAACAGAAACTTCATAACAGGAAAAATGGCATTGATGCACGCCGGTGATTCGATAAAAAAGAGCGGTGTGGCGAAAGAACTGACTGCCGTACTGCCCTTTTATCCCGGAGAGAGGCAGGATTACATAGACGAAGCGAGGGCCGACCAAGGAGCAAAGCTATGGGCAGATATGCTGAGCATCAGATTCGATAAGGCAATAAGAATGGAAATGCATTCAAAGCAGACACAGGGATTCCACAGCATACCGGTTGACAATATACCGGGAATGCCGCTTTTTGTCAGGGCATTCAAAAAGAAATACGGCACAAACCCGAAAAATTCTTCGGTGGCCGTTATTTCAAGGCAGGAAAAACAAATGCCGGAAAATTCGCGTGTGGCTGCAATAGACATCGGCTCGGCCAAAAACCTGAAAGAATTCTCGAAACTCATGGGAAGCGGTGAAGAGTATCTGCCGCAGATAGTCGTATTCAAATACAGGCAGCAGGCAGGGGAGAATGAAGTGGTCAGTGTCGTGGGAGACCCGAACGGAATGGACATTTACATCATAGATGACATGATCGACACGTCCGGAAGTCTTTCCAAGGGAGCAGGGAGATTGTATGAAATGGGGGCAAGAAGAATAATCGCCGGAGCGACTCATCCCATATTCAGCAGGAAAAAGAATGAACACAAAGAAGCATACGAAATAATAGACGAGGCGGTTGATCGAGGCACGCCCCTGAGAATAATAACAGGAGACACCCTTCCGATTTCCAATGAGGTCCGGGGAAAGGACTGGTTCGATTCCGTCGTCCCCACAGGACCTTTGATGGGAAGGTCGATAATAGAGCACAGCAAACCCAGAGGATCAATGAGCAAACTTTACAAAACAGAGACCCTCGACGAACTGGGGGTTTAACATTTATTTAACCCGACCAATATCTTTTACATGACCACCAAGCTCCTCCACATGAAAGACTGCTACCTGAAGGAATTCGACGCCAGGATCACCGGTAAGGGCGACGGCTACGTCGTGCTCGACCGGACAGCTTTTTACCCCCTGGGCGGAGGACAGCCCTCCGATCAGGGAACCCTGAACGGAGTCAGGGTGACCGAGGCGAGGAAGGACGTCGGGGAGGTTAAACATTTCACCGAGAAGCCGGTCGGATGGGAGAAGGGGGATGAGGTCCATGGCGTGATCGACTGGGAGAGGAGGCACGCCTTCATGAGGATGCACACCGCCCAGCACCTGATCTCGGGGATCGTCCTCGACGGGTGGGGAGCGGAGACCGCCGGAAACCAGATAAAGACGGAGACCTCCAGGATAGACTTCCGCCCCTTCAGGCAGGGGCCGGAAGACATCGAGAAGATAACGGAGGAATTCAACCGGGCGGTCGATGCGGAGATACCGGTCAGGATTTACATGTCCACCAGGGACAAGGTGACCAAGGAGATCGACGAGAGGAGAAGGAAGCTCTTCGAGCGCCTCCCGGAATTCATAAAGGACATCCGGGTGGTGGAGATAGAGGGTATGGACAAGGTCCCCTGCGCAGGAACCCACGTCGCCAGCACCAGGGAGATCGGCCACATCAAAATACTCAAGACCCAGAACAAGGGATCGGGGACAACCAGGATCGTTTTCGGCCTGGACTGAAAAAATCATTCAAGGATTTTGTTCAGCTGGGACACAACGGTATCCATGTAATCTAACGCCTTTTCCGGTACATCACTTTGATCTTCACTGATTCTCTTCTTGATGTGCCCGAATGTATCGAGTATTTTTGGGATTCCCTCCCGGGGGTGATATGAATGTCCGTTTTGGGAGTTTTCCTCCCTGATCCTGCCGAGAATGCTCATGCCCTGATGTGCCCCCTCATCTACGGGAGTGCCGCATAATTCAGCCATTCCGGCGGTCTCATCTCCATATTCCTTCATTTCAAGCTCATAAAACTTATTCGCCGCGGACCTGTACGCTATTCCCAAATTTTTCTTCATGTTATCACTCCAGATGAAATATGTATGACAAAGTAATATAAATTCATATTAAAACATGAATTTTAAAAGAACCGACCGAAGGGGGTGCTACACCCCGTACTCCACGACCTCGCCCTGGCCCGAGGGGACGTGATCGGAGATCTCCCCCGCGGGGACCGACTCTATCCATTCCTTGTCGTCCGGGGACGCCTTGATAAGTATCTTGTTCTTGATCTCCCTCGCCAGCTCGTCCGCATTTCTGTTGCCCGGCTTGAGGGTTATGAAATAATCGGTTTCCTTCCTTATGGACATGACCGGGCCCGCCAGGACCATGGCCTCCCTGGTCTCAGGGTCGAGCTTCAGGCCCATGGATATCTTGAGCTCCACCTCCCTGAACCATTCCCTCTGGCCGTATATCATGAAGCTTCCCTTGGGCAGGTACTCCCCGGTGGGGGGCTGCTTGGAGACCTGGTCGGGTTTTACCGCGTAAACGTCCACGTTGGCCAGTCCCCTCTGCCATGCCTTGGAGTATATGGCGGCGAACTCGGCCGCCTCCTTCTTGACGTCCCTGGATATCTCCTTCCCCTCCGATTTGATGACCACGAAAGGGGCGCCCTGTATGTCCGAGTGGAAGACCAGATCGCCTGTCTCCGTGTGCTTCTTTATGAGCCGCTCGTTGGAGCCGGCATCCTTTCCTCCGACCACAAGGAAACCGTCGGAGCTGTGGAAGTACCTGAACTTCTCGAACCATTTCCTGCGCTTTCTCTTCTTCTTGACCGGCTTGGGATCCTCCGCCGGGGGCGGCTC
Organism: uncultured archaeon; assembly: GCA_964441265.1. Lineage (GTDB taxonomy): Archaea > Aenigmatarchaeota > Aenigmatarchaeia > QMZP01 > QMZT01 > JAFGDH01. The sequence goes on along the minus strand of CAYYKJ010000005.1, from coordinate 95,914 downwards.
CTTCTCGACCTTCTCCCTCTTCTCCATGGTTTCCGAGAGCGCCTCCCGGGCACCATGTATCTTTTTCTTTGCCTTCTTGGAGCCCTCGTAGTACTCCTCCGCATTCTCCTCCACGGACTTCCTGAAATCCAGCTCCACGTCCTTTCCGCCCAGCTCCACCACGACCTTGCCCTCGGATTCCTTTATCTCCTTTATGGCCTCGGCCTCAGGGCTGCTGGAGGAGGAAATCCTCCTCTTGATCTCGCTCCACTCCAGACCGGAAGAGAGGGCCTTCTGTATGCCGTCCAGCACACCCTCCACGGTCCCGTAAAACTTGTAGATTATGTTCCCCGTGTCCTTCCTCACCTCGCTCTTTCCGGCCCACTTCTCCAGGGCATTCTCCTGGCTCTGTATTATCCTCTCCACCTTCTCTTTTTTCTCCTCTACCACCTTCTCCTTCTTCTCCTCTATGTCCTGTATCTCCTGCTCGGAGAAGAACTCGTCCAGGCACTCGGAAAAGGTTTCCCTGGTATCTTTCGGCTTCTCCCTGACGGATTCCATGGGGAAGGGGGAGACCATGCTGCTGTATATGGTGGGCTTCGTCGAGACACCCCCGAGGGAGACCATTTTGTCGTATATCCTCTTCACCCCTTCGGGGGAGATTTCGGTTGAAAGCTTCTGCCCGTCTATGCCCGAGATCACGCATATCTCGTTCGCGTAGACCGGACCGAAACCGAAGCCGGAGGCGAGCACGGATATGAGTTTGCTCTCGTATTTCTTCAGGAAATTGGAAAAATAATCCAGATTGACGGAAAGGGGGTTCACCTTGGAGGGAGGGTATTCGTAGGGGATGTTGGGCTTTATCTCCCGGTCCTTCCACCTCTGCACGTAGAGGGGCATTATTATCTTCCCCCCGCTGTCCAGCAGTATGACGTTCCCGCTGGAGAACAGCTCTATGACCAGCCTGTTATCCTGGGTGCTTATCTCTATTATCCGGTCGAACTCGTGCTGACGGATATCGAGTATCTTCTTGCTGTTCAGGTGCTTTCGGAGGAAGAGGCAGAAACTGGGGGGCTCCATGGGAGAGGGTTTTTTGTAGGTGGTGAGGAATATCTTGCTCCTGTCGAAATACAGCCACTGCTCTCCCTTACCGGGAGTGAAAATCTCCAGCATGAATTGGTGGGATTTCCTGCCGTTTATCTCGGTCCTGTACTGGTATATCTTACGGAAAAAGCCGTTGACCAGAGAATCCTTCAGCTCCCTGACCAGAAACCTCAGATCAAGGGATGATATCTCCCGCTTTTCTTCCATGTTTAACTATTGTGCCGATTGCTTTTATAGTAGATTGAATCTATTTCACGGACCGGAGGGGAACACCGGATTCCGCGGTCACATGCTCTTGAGAACAAAGGGGAAAAGACCATTCTTCTTGATGTGAACGGAGCCCTTCTCGCAGGAGTATTCGTCGAATTTCTCCACCCGGTCCGGCTCTATGCCGTCACCGGAAATCAGGACGGGCACGGGGTCATTGGTGTGCCTGTAATACTTGTAATCCGGCTCGCTGTCGGTCCTGTGGTCGCAGGTGATTATTATGACTGTGTTCTTCATGTCGACATTCCTGACCAGCTTCCCTATTACCTCCCTGTCTATCTTTCCTATGAAATCGGCCTTCTCCTTCCTCTTTGCGTCGTGGGAAAGTATGTCAGTCCCGTTGATGTGCAGCCAGACGAAGGGGTATTTATGGTGCATCTCGAGGGTCTTCCTGAGCTTCGAACCGAGGTCGGTGTCCGTGTTCCCCGTCGCCCCGGGCACTTCCACCGTCCTTATACCCAGATATCTGGATATCCCTCTGGCTATGGGGACGCCTGCCACGCAGGCGCCTTTCATTCCGTACTTATCCTCGAAGCCCTTTATGGTCTTCTTCTCCCCGAAATTGCGGATTATTATGGTGTTGGCGGGGACCTTCCTCTTCTCGTTTATTTTGCTCTCAGAGATTATCTTCCTGGCCCGGTAAGTGAACCTGTTGAGCACCGAGGCGGTCTTCTTGCCCGCGGCTGAGGTGGATCCTATCTGGGGCAGCGGTTTGCCCTCGATCTTGGGATCGTTGGGGGTGATGTCCATGGAGACGTCCCCCTCCATCATCAGCACCACCCGATGACCTGCCCCCTTCCTCACGTGGATTTTGATGCCGTCGATCTCCATGCCGTCGAGCTTCTCGCACACATCATCCAGGCCGGTCTCCTCCCTTCCGGCTCTCCTGTCGACAACGTTCCCGTTCCCGTCAAGTGTGGCGAAATTCCCCCGTATGCAAAGCTCGCCCTTCTTTGGTCTGAGGTCTATCCCCAGCGCCTCGAGGTATCCCCTCCCGGGGTAATTCTCCTTCGTGAAGAACCCCAGCAGGGTCAGGTATCCTATGTCCGATTCCACGTACTTCCTGTATCCTATGTCGATCAGGCCGCAGACCCCCCTCCTGGCGAGGGAGTCTGTGTTGGGCTTGGAGGCCGTCTGGAATGGGGTGTTCTTTCCCCTGTCCCCGGCGCCGTCCAGAACAACGAATATTATCTTCTTTCTCATGCTTCATCTCTCCAGTATGAACGTCCTCTCCGCTTCCCCGCCGCTCGGGAATTTCTCCAGGGCGACTGTGGATTTCTTACCCACCCGCATCAGCTCCATCTTCTCCGAAATCTTCAGGGCACTGTTCAGCTTGGAGGTGTTCCTGGCGTATATCTCGAAGAGCTTCTCCCCCTTCCTCACCCTGTCGCCGATCTTCTTCCTGAGCAACACGCCCGCTTCTTTGTATTTGGGGGCGCCGGCCGCCCTGGCAACGACATCGACCGCCTTGTTGTGTATCCAGAGCACCTTACCGCTCTTCTTGGAGAGGAAGGACGCCTTCCTTTTTCCCACCGAAATGTCGGAGGGCTCGATCCCCGGATCCCCTCCCTGGGCCTCTATTATCTCCCGGAGCTTCCTGTAGGCCTTACCCGACCTGAGCAATCTCATCGCATGTGACTTCCCGTCCTTCGCTCCGGAGAAGGAGAACAGCACCCCTGCGAGGGTGGCCACCTTGTCCACCAGGTCCGGGGGACCATGTCCCTTCTTTATGGTCGCCAGGGCCTCCCTGGCCTCCAGAGCAGGTCCTATCCCGTAACCCACCGGCTGGTCGGCATAGGTGGAGATCGCGTTGGCCTTTATGCCCAGCTTTTTTCCGAGGGTGACGAACTTGTCCGCGAGGTTCTCGAAGTCCTCGCTCGTGTTTATCTTGGCCTCGTCCCCGGTGGGTATGTCCACCACCAGGTATTTGGCGCCCACGGCCCTCTTCTTGGACATCACGGAGGGCAGAAGGAAGGGGTCTATGGAGAGGGGATACTCTATCTTTATGAACATGTCATCGGCGGGGGCGAGGTCGACCGCACCGCCCCAGACCAGGCAGCCGTTGGTCTTCTTAACGACCCGCTTTATCTCCCCGAGGTCCAGTTCCACCGGGGCTATGCACTCGAACCTGTCCGCCGTGCCCGCGGGCGAGGTTATCGCGCGGGAGGATGTCTTGGGTATGGTGAGCCCCCCGGCGGCCACCACCGGAACCGTGAGTATGGAGGTCTTGTCCCCCGGGACGCCCCCTATGCTGTGCTTGTCGTATACCTCCTTCTTCCCGAGCTTCAGCACGTCTCCCGTCTTGGTCATGGCCATGGAGAGATTCGCAGTCTCGTTCATGGTCATCCCGTGGTTGTAGAGAGATGTCACGAAGGAGGCAATCTCGATGTCGGAAAGGTTGTTTTCAACCGTGTCCTTTATTATGCTCTCGATCTCCTTTTTGGAGAGGACCATGCCCTCTATCTTCTTCCTTATGAAAGACAGGGAGCTGGGCGCCTCGGCCGCCTCGACTTCGACGGTCTGGGAACTCCTTATCCTGTTGTCCTCTATTATGTCCTCATATAGCCCGATCTCCCCCTGGCCCACCATCCTCTTGGTCGTGTTCACAATGGCGACGAAGGTATGCTTGTTGTGCTTTATCCTGACCCTCTCCAGCGGCCTCACGTCTATCTCCTCGGCATCATCCTTGTTCAGAACCACTATGGGCTTCTCGGCGTCCAGCGGGAGCAGTCTTACCTTGAGCTTCATGTAAACCCCAAAACACTCAATGTTATTATTTGGTCAGGGAATACTTTAATTAGTTACCGAGAAAAGAGGATAAAACATGCTTTACGACAACATTACGGACGCCCGGTTTGATGTTTCCGGAAGCGTTGCGGTCAAACTGCACCTCGGAGAAGAGAAAGGGGGAGCCCCTGTTCCGGTGAAGGACGTCAGGGCGGTTCTCGAGAAGCTGGAGTCCGAGGGCAGCAGGCCGTTCCTTTTCGACACAACCGTACTCTACAGGAGCAGGAGGAACACGAAGGATGGATATCTGGAAATAGCCAGGAAGAACGGATACGGGGAATTCTCCCCGGTGATCGCGGGAGACACGCCGTTTATCGAGAAGGACGGGATAAAAATACCCAAAAGACTCGCAGACGCCGATTCCCTGCTGGTGCTTTCCCATGCAACCGGCCACATACTCACCGGATTCGCGGGCGCGCTGAAGAACCTCGGGATGGGCTGCGTGACGAGGGAGGGCAAAAAGGATATACACCGACATACACAGCCAAGATATGACGAAAAGAAATGCACCTCCTGCGGTTCCTGCACGGAGGTCTGCCCGAAGGATCTGATATTCCGGGGGCCGGAAGGCAAGATGGTCATAGATTACGAGCACTGCAGCGGCTGCCGGAGATGCGTCCTGGAGTGCCCCACCGGAGCGATGTGGCATCCGGAGGACGGGGTGGAAAAGTCACTAGAAGCCCTGGCCAAAGCGGCAAAGACCGTATCAACCCTCTTCCCGGAAAGCAGGATAAGGTACCTGAACGTCATGAAGCGAATGACCGAATTCTGCGACTGTTCGGGCACACCCGGGAAGGTGATGTGCAGGGACCTGGGTTACATAACTGGCAGGAATCCGCTGGGACTGGACAAAAAGACGGCGGAAATGATCATAAAAGAAAACCCCAAGGCGTTCGACACGGAAAGATGGAACCTGTTTCTGGAAACGGCGGGAAAATTCTTCGGGTGATCAGGCCGGACCCCATTTCTCAATCGCCTGTTTCAGCTCTTTGTTTTCTCTGGCCTTCTCCGGGAGCGGGATATCATCCCTCGCCGCCTCCATCGCCTGACGGATCGCCATCGCTCCCTTCTTCGGTCCTTTGGGATGGCCGTGGCATCCTCCCCCGAACTGCATCACTATGTTGGATCCCATTCTCTCCAGGAGCTTGGGTATCATTCCCGGATGGAGTCCCCCCGAAGCGACAGCCAGGGTGGGCTTTATCTTGTACCAGAACTGCTCGAGTATGTGCTCCCCGCCCTTCTCCGTGATGAACTTGCTCTCAATCTCGTCTTCTATCTCGCATGTCTCGTCTGCCGTCCCGGACATCTTCCCCACGTGGGCAGTCCCCACGTGTATCTGGTCCACGCCTATGAGCCTGCACAGCTTGGCTATCGTGAGCATGGAGATTCCGTGCTCCGGGTTCCTCGTGAAGGCGGCGTGCCCGGCCCGGTGGGCATGTATTATCATGCCGAGGTCCAGATTTCTCATATACTGGAGTCCTGACCAGCCCGTGGTCAGCACGTCTACCATCACGTACCTGCTACCGTGCTTCTTGGCGTAATATGCCCTCTCTTCCATCACATCGACGGGACCAGTTATGTTGGGGGAATATCCGATCCTCCTGCCGGTCTCCTCCTCTGCCTTGTCCAAGGCCTCCAGTATCAGGGGGACGCGGTTCTCGAACCTGCAATATTTCATGGAGGTGAGGTTCTCGTCATCCTTCACGAAATCCAGACCCCCGACAGCGACATCATGAGCTATCCCCGCCATCTGCCTGGGTGTCAGGCCCACCTTCGGCTTTATTATGGTGCCCAGGAGGGGACGTCCCCATATCCTCAGGCGTTTCCTGACACCTTCTATCCCGAAAGCGGGGCCCCTGAAGCCCCGGACGTAATTCTCCGGGAATTGTATGTCCTCCAGTCTCAGCGACTTAAGGATCTTCATTCCGAATATGTTCCCTCCGATGGAGCTCATCAGCTGGGGAATGCTCCCGTGCTCGAAAAGCCCCACCGGATAGGCAACCTTGAAAGTCTTCTCCTTCTCATCAATATTGAAAACGTGCGGCTTCAGCTTCTTTGCTATCGAGGGACTCATGGTGGAAACCTTGGTCCAGGTCCCTATTGAGGACTCCGCGGCCACCTCATTGCAGGCCTTCCTGAAGGTGATTCCCTCCGGCTCCATGCGGAACTCTGCGATTATCTCGTCCCTGCTCGGTTTGTACTTGAGATCAACGTAATCCATCGGACACCCCCTGTTTCGAGAGACAGCTTGTGTTATTGGTTCAGGCCGTCAAACTTATATTATGATTTTGCCCGCGGGGAATAAATAATTTCAGATTTTTATCCCCATCTTCCCCAGGTCTTCCCTGAGCTGACCGGCGGATCTGAAAAGTATGGTCTTAACCCCCAGCCTTTCCGCGGGATGGAGGTTTCTCTCCAGATTGTCTATGAACACGCATTCACCCGGATTCTCCGGTATCTTTGAAAGGGCATATTCATATATCCTGGGATCAGGCTTAACGTAGCCTATGTGCCCGGAGCAGAACAGTCCCTTGAAAAGGGGGCGCAGGCCGAATTTCCTGACCTTGAAGTCGAACCAGGAGGCAACGTCATTGGAGATCATGTAAAGGGGATACGATCCGGAGAGCTTCCTGACCAGCTCCAGAACCTCCCCATGTGCGTAGAAAAGCGAAAGATAGTAATCCCTCACGTCGTTCTCCGAGAGGTTTTCGGGTGACGCACCGGCGAGCTCAGAGAAGTATTCGGTCTCGCTCCCCTTTCCCGATTCCAGACCGACGTCCCTGTAATACTTATGGAAAATTTTTCCGACTTCTTTCTCTTCCATCCCGAGGAATTCAGCGAGATTCTTCCAGACGGTCTCCCCGTAGGAATCCCAGTCCTCGCAGGCGATAACCCCTCCCAGGTCGAATATTATCGCCCTGATCGCGCCCGTACGCATATGCATATGTTTTATATACTCTGTGAATATTAATTCCTAAATCGGTGATAAGATGTTGAGCATAGGAAGATTAATTGAGCCAAAATACATGGTCTCGGCCGTAAAGACAGACGGCAGCCCGGGGAACGGATCCGTTATCATAGAGCATTATGGCAAAGTGGTAGAAAACGGATTGGGGAGCCTCTACAGAAACGATGGGAAGGAAATAAAGATCATCGAAAACACCCCAGCGCGAACCTATACCGGAGCGAAAATGGCATCTTGGAGACTGAGAAAAAGACACGGAGTATCGATCGCCATAAATGACCCTGATATGTTATGAATCCCTCATGCGCCTGATTTTATCGAGGGTTATATCCTTCATGGAATCCACCAGCAGGTCGGCCATCTCCAGATGCTCGCCCTTGGCGAAATCGCTCTTTATCCCTATGCACTTCATGCCGGCCCTGCGGGCGGCCAAAATCCCGTTCTTGGAGTCCTCTATGACCACGCATTCCTCCGGCCTCGACCCCGCCCTTTTGGCGGCGAGACTGAATATCTCCGGGTCGGGCTTTGACCTGTGGACGTCATCCTTTGTGACTATGGAATCGAACCTGTCCTTCAGGCCGCTCATCCTGAAGAAGTGTTCTGCGTGCTCCCTCTCGGTCGAGGTGGCCAGGGCGACCCTGAACCCGCTGTATTTCAGCACCTCTATCAGGCTGTGAACGCCGTCGAAAATATCCGCCTCTTCCGCGATCCTCTTCCAGGTCCTCCTCTCCTTCTCTGCGGAGAGTTCGTGGACGTCCAGGTCCTTCGCGTGCTTCCGGGACAGATATTCTATCACTTCCTTGGTGGTGGTCCCGTTGAATTCCCTGAAATCGTCCATGTCTATCTCCACCCCGTGTTCCTTCATGAAGTCCCTGAAGACCTCGTAATGATGGGGAACGCTGTCGATGAGCACCCCGTCCATGTCGAATATTACCGTATTTATCATACAACCACTTCTCAACACGATAGATGAAACAATTAACAATGAGTCCGCCTATTTAAAGCTTTCCGAGAAATTCGGGGGTTATCTCCTTTATGGAATCCACCACGATATCGGCCTTCTCCAGGTCCTCCGGCCTGATGTATTCACTCCTCACCCCTATGCAGACCATTCCCGCCCTTCTGGCGGCTATTATCCCGTTCCTCGCGTCCTCCACCACGGCGCACTCCTCCGGCTCCGAACCCATCCTTTCGGCGGCAACCAGAAAAACCTCCGGGTCGGGCTTTGACCTGTGGAGATCTATTCCAGCTACGACGGAATCGAACATGCCCCCGAGGCCGCTCTTCTCCATGAAATGGTCTATCACGGACCTGTCGCTGGAAGAGGCGAAGCCTATCCTGAATCCGCTCTTCTTCAGGTTCTCGATAACGTCATGGACCCCGTCAAAAATCTTCATGTCGTCCGATATCTTCTCGATGGCCTTCCTGTCCTTCTCCTCCGACATCCTCTCTACGTCCACTTCCTTCCCGTGCTTTTTGGCGATGTTCCTTATGATGTCGGGGGTGGTCATCCCGCTGACCTCCACGAAATCCTCTTTGGATATCTCAATACCGTTCTCCCTGAAGACCTCCTCAAAGGCCTCCCTGTGCTGGGGGATGCTGTCCAGAAGGACACCGTCCATGTCGAATACGACAGAATTGATCATTAACCCACCTTGGAATGTTATTAGCAATGCATCTATTTAATAAATGCACTTATTAAGCTTGATATCCGAATTCAATTTTGCGATAACCCTTCTTCTAAGATTATAGCTGTTCGCCTGTTTCGCGTAGGCCGACCATCCTTCATAGCTTTCAATGACCTTTTCATACTCGATCACGCCTTTTAGGTAAAGATCCATGAGCTTTTCCATTCTGCTCTCCAGCGTCCTGAGATTGCTTTTCCTGATCAGCCTGAAGTGATAGAAGTGCCTGTATCCAAGAAAGGCTGTTCCCTTATGAATGGGGTATATTTTCGATTTCTCTGGGTGAAGCTTTAGTTTGACAGTCCGCAGGAATTCCGATATCGTTGTCTTCCATTCCTGAAGCCTCTCCCTTGACTGATGAAGTATCACGAAATCATCGACATATCTCACATAAAATCTGGCTCCAAGATCGTGCTTTACGAAATGATCAAGGCAGTCGAGGTAGAGGTTAGCGAAGAACTGGCTTGTGAGGTTTCCGATGGGCATTCCCTTGCCCTGCTGCTTCGTCACGTGGTTACAAAGGATCCTTCCGACAAGCGCAAGGACCCTATCGTCTTTTATCTTCTTTCCTATGACATTCATAAGGACTTTATGATCAACAGTATCGAAGAAGTGCCTTATGTCGGCTTTGAGTACATATCCCATGACCATGTTTCCGTCTTTCGCTCTGTTCAGCAATTTCCCATTTCTTGACGCTTTTCTCTTGAATGAGTCGAACCTTTCGATGGCCCTGCCGCTTCCCTTGTTTATCCTGTTAGCATACGAATCGTGGATGAACGACCTTTCGAATATCGGCTGTATTATGTTGCACAGGGCGTGGTGGACAACCCTGTCCCTGAAATGTGATGCTGATATAAGCCTGGTCTTCGGATCCCTTATAACAAATTGCTTGAGAGGCTTTGGTCTGTAAGAAAGGGACTCAAGCTCGCTCTTGAGTCGCAGCAGATTCTTCTCCAGATTGAACTCAAAGTCCTGCACGTCTTTCCTGCATCTTTTGTTTTTCCTGGCTTTCCTGAAGGCAAGCTCAAGATTCCTGAAAGAGCACAGCTCATCGTATAAATTTCCGCAATCCATGCGGTGCCCCCCCCCCCCCGATTATCAAGAATGCGCGAGATCTCGTCCAGCAATGAGCTTGCGTGCTCGTATTTCCTGAAGCTTAGGTATGAGAGGTCCTTTGACAACCTGAGCAGGATCTGGAGCTTGCGAAGTTCGTGGAGTATTTTTCTCCTGGTCGTTTCGGTGTCCCGCCGGCTTATGTCGATAACGAGTTCAAGAATCCTGATAGTGGTCACTTCTATCCTCTGCGACAGTATTAGCCGCTGCTTCCTTGGAAACCTGTTGACGGTCGGATAGACCCATTTGACAAGATCGTACGTTTTCTGGAAAATCAAACCGTAAGACATGCCTGACCGTCCTGTTATCAGTATTGGTCCCGGACAACCCGAACTATTCGCGGCGAACGAGCCGATATTCGAGTTCAGGGCAAAGACAAGCGTTCGCTTGCCGTCTTTCCTGTTCCGGGGCTCGTTGTTGAGGTTTGCGCTGCTGGAAGATGCTCTTCCGACATTAACGCACAACGGGCCGTTGTTGTCGTCAGACCACGAGTTAACGGCACGCGCTTATGTAGCCCGGCTGCCCAATGGCCCCATTGGGCCGCACCGCAGCTTTAACGCATTTTTCGGCTATCGCTGCTGAATTTCACGGCGCGAGCAATTACGGATCGGATCTCTTCTCACGCGCTACAGCCGGGCATGTAGTTCAAGCATGCTCCAGGCAAGTCCTTGGACAGTGCCTGCACCGATGCACAGCTGTCCGGGACAACTATCTCTGCAATGAGCAGAGACAAGATTAATATAGAAAGAAGAAATTTATTTGTTGACGGCCTTCCTGATGGTTTCAAGCGCTTTCCTGTCGTTCTCGAATGACCTGAATTCGTCTGATGTGAGCAGCCTGTAGCCCGAATTCTTCGGAGCCTCGCTCCGCTCGGCAGACCTACTCGCGGCGAACGAGCCGATACTCGAGCCCCTGCCCCGGGGCTCGCCGTAGAGGTTAACGCACAACGGGCCGTCGTCGCCGTCAGACCACGAGATAACGGCACGCGTGCCTGAATCCGCCCTGTAGAATATTGAAAGCTCCTTGCCCGCCTGCTGCTCAGTAAGTCCCGCATTGACCCATCTCTTGACAGCTTCCTTCCTGTCCCCGACCGTAAATCTCGGAGGACCCAATGGGTGATATGCACCCTCACCGCTATCAGGAGGCGCAACGAATCTTCCATCTCCGGGTGGCAGCCACATATATTCCTCTATCGTGTCATGCTCTGGATCAGGTTGCCATACACCGTCCTTTTCAGTGAAACCAGCGATGCCCATTGAGTATTTTGCCAAGGCATAGCCATCCGGCATCGGCCACATGCCCTTCGGCTTCTCGCTCTTTGGGAGGAACAGGACTCCGTCCTTGTGCCAAGTACCTTCGGCTTTCCTTTCCTGGCAATCGGAATAAACCATCCTCCCGGCTTCCTTCACTGGCCCTGGAAGCGCTTCGGCTTCTTCGGACCCTATTTCCAGGTCCCTGCCGACCATGTAGAGGCCGACTTTCCATGAAAGCGGAGCGGATTTCGGGGCAAGCTTGTATGCGGGCTCTGAAGTTTTCAAATCATCAATCAGCGATGTGGAAAGGTCTAAAGCAGGGACGTCAAATCCCCTGTACCTGAAGCTTGGCATACTGATTTTCTCTGCTGTCTTTGTTGTCATATAGATTAATCATGACGGAAAGGTTTATAAATGTTTTGATTACTCTCGGGTGGTCAATATATGTTATGCATCGGTTTCATTGCCCCGTTTTCCTGAAGTGACTATCTCTGCAATGCGATACAAGATTCCCATGTTCATTGTTAACCCCCCTTCTGTCCTTGTGATTCATGTGTTCAGGAGTCGGTCATTCTTGCTGTCTGGATTCAATTTCTTCGGGGAAGTCACTGTATTCCTTTATTCTCAGTTTATTTTTGTATGTCAGTCTGCCAGGGATGAGGATCGGGTCCCTCCGGAACGATTCTCATATGATTGGGTATGGGTTCTTTTACCTCATTCCTCTGCCTGTTTTTTCACCGAACCCCTTCAAAAAAACAGCATCAAACAGTCATGGACTTCTTACTCTCGGGATTAATCGGGTCTTTTAAACATTCTTCACCGGGAAGAACCCGGAAAGAGATGCCTGACATGGACAGAAGAAAGTTCCTCTTCCTTTCCGATATACTGGTCCATAAGACCGTCAATTACCTCGGGATCACCCTTTAGGTGATACATGATCCCATCCACAGGATGTCCCGGCTCTGCCGCCATGGGACCTTCTTTCCCGAATAAACTGGTCACAATTTCATCCGGACCATACCCTCTATTATTCAGATAGCTTTTTAGGAATCGCACCGGTTTGGAATCATCAATGCCATTCGTCCCCAAAATGAAACTGCCTTCGTTGTATTTCAGCGTAATTTCAGTGATCATGGATTAATCATAGCAGTCAGTTTTTTATTTATACCGCCTATGTGAACGCCGGCATCAGAACTCGATCTCCATCAGATCCCTGGCCACGACCACTTCCCCGCCGAAGATCCCCTGAATGATCTCCTTCGCCTTCTCTCTGGGGGTCTCGGGATACATGTGGGTCAGCACCAGCCTCTTCACCCCCGCCTCCTTCGCGACCTTGCCGCATTCCTCCGGTGTCATGTGCTTTTCGTCGCCAAGGTTCTCCTCCATGAGGGCGCATTCGCAGAGTAAGACATCCGCTCCCCTCGCGAAACCTATAAGACCCGGAAAGAAACCGGTGTCCCCGGTGTAGGCGAAAACCTTCCCGTTATGCTCGACCCTGTAACCTACCGCCTCCGTGTGATTCATCCTTCTCGTGGAAATCTTGATCCCGTCCGCGGTGAATTCGGTCTCATCGTTCCCCTTCGGAACGAAAGGGCAGTCCAGCTTGTCCTGCTTCATGATTTTCTTTGAGAGCAAATCGACATAACCCTCGAAGCCGGCAGGCCCGTACAAATTGAGCGTCCTTTCCCTCTTCAGTCTGCCGTGATAAATCCACAAGAGGGCAGGGAGATCGGAGATGTGGTCGTTGTGATAATGGGTAAAGAACATGTGGTCTATGTCCCTTATGTCCACCTTCGCTTTGAGTATCTGGTAAACGGTCCCCGGCCCGGCGTCGAAAAGCATCCTCTTCCCGCCGGCATCCAGAAGATTGCCGGCCATGTGCCTCTCCAGCTCAGGGACAATCGTGCCCGAACCGAGAACGGTGAGTTTCATGAATAATGTTTGCTCACAACTCTTTAATTGTTTTCAGTATTTTCCCGGTATCGGAAAAATCATCGAAAACGAGCTTGGCCCCCGCCTTTTCGAGGTCCTCCACGGAGAATATGCCCGTGGCGACGCCCATGAACTTCGAATCTCCGGCCTTCGCGCATTCAGCGTCCCTTGGCGTGTCACCGACAACTATGATATCCCCCGAATCGATCTTCCTTCCCAACAGCTTTTCTGCTTTCTTCCTCGCTATGGGGACCAGTTCGTTCCTTTCAACCGCATCGCTCCCGAAGCCCCCGAACTCGAAAATGCCCTCCAGACCGGCTCTCCGCATCTTCTCCCAGGCAATCTCCTCGACGTTGCCAGTAAGCAGACCGAGATCGTACCCCTCCGCCCTGAGCGCCTCCAGAAGGGCGCGCACCCCGGTAAGCACGAAGGGCCTCAGATCAGTTTCTATGTTCTTCCTGAATTTATCCGTGAGTTTTTCCATCGCCTCTCCCATCTTCTTTTTTATCTCCTCCCTGCCGAGGCCCGCCTCCTGCATGAACTTGAAAACTATTGCCTGGTCGGTGAGTCCCTGGGCCCGGGGAGAGAAAAAGAGATCCCTTTTGAAAACCTCCTTAAGTACGGGAGGGAATACCCTCTCCCCCAGTTCCGGAATGTCCATAAGGGTCCCGTCCACGTCGAAAAGGATTGTTTTTCCCATAATCAGATTTGTAGGGACAACTTAAATCATTTATTTGTAATCCGACTTTGCCTGGTACTCGGAATTGGTGGTGTACTCGCTCCTGAATGTATATTCGCTCTCTATGTCTTCGTGGCTCTTGGAGATATCGTACTGGTCCTCTTCCGTCTTCTCATAGTCCTCCTTCCTGACGATGATTTCCGCGGAGAACTCCTTTTCCTACCTTTTCATGGGGAAACGGTGAGGGTGCTGGTCTGGAACGCCCACATCTTCTTCCCGCTTTCCGCGTCCAGGCAGTACATGTGACAGTCAGTGCTACCTATGTAAATCCTGTCCTCCAGGAAGAGTGGAAACGCCCAAACCTCGTGGCTGGTCCTGAACCTCCAGAGCTCCTCCCCGCTTTTCTAATCGGGGGCGAAGACGATGCCGTTCGCCGAGCCGAAGTAAACCCTGTCGCCGTGAACCAGAGCCGGGGCGCCTATCCGGTTGCCCGCGTCAAACCTCCACAGTTCCTTTCCGGTTTTCGCATCAACCCCGAATACGTTGTAGTCTGCCGCCCCGAAGTACAGAACCCCATCTTGAAAATTGGGTCTGGATTCGATGCTCCCTCCAAAATCCAGCTCCCATGTTCTGAAGGCGACTGTGCACTCCTTCACCTCGAAATCCGAAGCTCTGCGTCAAAATCTGAGAAGCCCGAATTCTCAAAGGCAAAGTCCATGAAAAAAAATATGTAAGAGGGTTTTTATTTCTCCACAACCTTCTTCCCTCTCTCCCGGGGAATGACCCTTCTCTTCGCCCGGGGATATTTTCTTCCGAGTTCCTCCCCCCGGAACAGTCGGTCCAGAAGTATGGAAAGGGCCGCGATCTCGGAATGGGGCTGGCCGGTGACAGAAACGTTGTAGTCCGCACGGTCGTATATCTCCCCGGGCACCTTCTCCCCTCCGACCACCACGAGCAGGTCCTTCCTTCCCTTCCTGATCTCGATGATCTTCTCCTCCACCGGCATCCCGTAAACGGTCAGGTGGACTATGCGGCCATTCCATGAATTCAGAAAGGACCTCCAGCTCTTTTCGTATTTTATGAAAAACTCCCCGCCCCACTGCTCCACCACGGAGCGGACAGACTCCTCCATGCCGGAATCCTTCTCCCCGCTGTACACGATTCCTTCAGCGCCAAATGCCCTGGCCACCAAAGCGACATGTGTGGATATCCTCTTATCCCTGGATATCCTGTGGCCGAGCCTGAAAACCCTTACTCCCATAATTCTTTTTATTGTCAACAGCTATATCAATATTCGTTTTCACGAATTCATTAAATTTTTCCATGGATTCATTTATTTTCTCAATGGGTCCCCTTCCGCTGTAAAAAAGAACACCAAACGGATCGTCATTGTCAGTCAATTTTAATTTTCCTATATACTGGGCCCCAATTTTGCCCAAAAGAGCCTCCGCATACGCATTTTCCATATATTCCCTGGACTTAAGAAAATCCAGGCTGTCAAAGCAATTCAAAAACACTTCTTTCAGTTTAGGTCTCGCGAAATTGAGTACTTCCAGCGCTTCTGAAAATCGGTTTTCTCTCATGTATTTTTTTGCGTCTCCGATGAGATTATTTATACAGGAAATGTATTTCTCGTGCAGTGTGACATCTGTGTCATAATTAAGTTCCATAAAATCAGATTGATTCCCAATTTTTTATTTTTACCGGGTGCTTCCTTCAAGCCTTTCCGATATCTCGTTTATCACGGAATAGAGCCTCCTGGAATAGCTCTCGGGCATCTCGGGGCTGATCTTGTTGTAGATGGTAAGGATGTGATCATGCAGGACCCTGGCCATCTCCATGTCGCCCTGATCGATGTTGTCAACCGCCTCGGTCAGGAGTTCTCCCAGCTCCCTCTTCATTTCATCGGCGTCCTTCCTGACCAGAGGGGTTCTCCTGCTGGTCTCTGCCGACCCGGAAGATTGAACGTTGCCCCTCCCCTCCAGGGAAGACAGCCTGGCTGAGAACTCGTTCTGCCTGTCCCGGATGCTGGCGATGACCTTACCGAAATGATCGAAAAGGTTCTCCATGTGGAGGTCCTCTATCCTCTTCATGCTGTTCCTGAGGGATTCCACCTCATAATCGGTCTTCTCTCTTCTCTCCACCCTCTCCTTCTTTATCTCTGCTATCTCCTGTCCGACAGACCTGATACCGGACCTCATGGAGTCGGTCTCTCCCCTGAGGGAAGCGAGCTCCTCGCTGATCCCGGTTATCTGGTTTCCTATAACATCGTTCTTTATGGACTTCCTGAACTTCTCCAGGTTCGAAACCTTGGGGACCAGGCCGTCCACGGTTCCCTTCAGGGAGTCTATGTCCCTGGATATCGTACCTATGTCGTAAACCATCGACTTGATCCTCGCGCTGACCTCGGATATCATCTTCCTGGCCGCCTCCGCGTCGCTCCTCCTGTCCACCTCGGCGGCGTAATTCCTGAGCTTGGTGTAGTCCCCCTCCAGATCAGTCAGCCTCCTGTCCAGGGAATTCTCCATCTTGGTGATCATGTCCTCCAGATTGTCCTGCAACTTGGAATGGGAGGCCACCAGGTCCTTTCTGAACTTCTCGTGCTTCCCGGTTATCTCATTCAGCGAATTGAAAGATTTCTCAAGCGAGGTTATCCTCCTGTCCACCGAGAGGGATTCCATCTTGTCCAGGAAACTCTCAGCCCTCTCCCCTATCTTCTCTATATCGGAGAGTGCCCTGGTTATCTTCTTTTCCTTCTTAGCGAAATCCTTTATCTCCCCGGAGGCCTCCGTCCTCATCTTTCTGAACCCCTTCTTCTCGCCCTTCAGGGAAGATTCCATGGAGTCGAACTTCTTTATCCTCTTCTCCATCTTCTTCCTGCTCTTTTCGAAATCCCTGAGCTTTCCCGAAATCCCGGAGCGCTCCTTCTTTTCCTCCTTCAGTTCCTTCTCCAGGACTTCCAGCTTCCCTTTCATGCTTTCCTTCAGCCTCTTCACGGCGGGGTCCTTCCTCGACTTCAGCCCGGAAATCCTCTTTCCCATCCCTTCGACCCTCTTCTTCAGGCCCGTGATATCTGAAACCTTATTAGCCTTTTCTGAGACCTTCCGGATTTCCTTCTCCATTACGCCCAGCCTTTTTCCCATCTCATCAACGTCACCGGCCTTTTCGGTGAGCCTGGAATGATCCTTCTTCATATCAAGCAGCGCTTTCTCTATGCCATCCAGACTCTTATCGAATTCACGTGACATTTCCGACAGATCAACCTTTCCGGCCTTCTCTTTCAGGGAAGCCAGCTCATTCTCTGTTTCCCCCATCCGCCTTTTCAGCTCCTTCACACCGGAAAGGTCGGATTTCTTCAGCTCGTTGATGCTTTCGCCGAGCTTCTTCCGGTCAGATTTCATCCGCCCCAGATTCTTTTTTATTCCGCTTATTTCCTTCTTCATTTCGCTGTTTCTTTTTGAAAATACATTCTCCCTGCCGGCAATTTCGGAGACCCGCCTGCCGAGGAGATCCAGCTTCTCCTTGATCGGTCCTATCTCGGACAGTCCCGATGCATGGTTCAGTTTTTCGGTGAGTTCTTTCTTGATAGAATTTATCTGCTTCACCTTCTCGTCGACATTGTCCTGCTCCTTTTCCATCTTCGCAAGATCGCTGCCCATCTTGTCCAGCATCCCGCTCATCTCCTCATAAAGCTTGGACGCTCTGGCGGACTTCCCCAGCTCATCTATCTTTTTCCTGTTTTTCTCGATGGACTTCCTGTTTTCGGCGGATTTCTCCTTCACCACCTTCAGTATATCGGATATCTCACCCGGGCTTATCTCACGGATAAGGTCCCTGAGTTTGGAGAACTCCCGCACGGAATTTTCGATCTTCTCGGAGAGGTTAGAAATCTTTTTGTTCTGCTCGTAATCGGTCCCTTTTATCATCTCTATTTTGCTCTCCAGCTTTCCTATTGACAGAAGCAGGTCTTTCGGATCGGTACTCTCAGGCTTCTCCACGTAATTCGAATCTATCTCAATCTCGTCGGAAGCCCCCAAAAGATCACCCGATATTTCAAAGGACGACTTTTTGAAACTGGTCCAAGTCGTCAAATAATACTGTTAAATTTTTCATTCGCGGTTTAATAAGTTATCTTCTGATCTTCCCGGCCAGCCTCCTCAGCGGGAGGAACCTCGGGGGGACGTACTCGTTGCCGGAAACCCTCCCCGCCAGAAAGCGGAATTTCACCGAGGCCGGGGAGAGGGGTGCGTGCCTTATCAGGGGAACCTTGTTCCTGACACTCCTGTCGACGTTCCTGTCGAAGGGTATCTCGGTTATTATGCTCTCCTGGCAGATTCCCTCTATTTCCTCTTCATCCACGTCGCTCATTCCTATCCTGTTGAGAACAATTCCGATTATCTTCTTGTCCATGTCCTTGGCCACCTCCATCAGCCGCATGGCCCCAACGACGGCGGGAAAATTGGGATTGGTGACCACCATTATCTCATCGCTGACATCCAGAGCCGACAGGACCTCCCTGCCGAATCCCGGGGCGCAGTCAAGAATTATGTAACTGTCGAGGTCATGGAATATCTCCCGGAACCTCACCGTGTTCGGGTGGAGGTTCTCTATGGAAACCGAGGATGGTACGACCCTCAGGCCGGAGGGGTGTATCTGCAATGCCTCGGATATGTGGATGTCCCTTTCCAGAACGTCGTTTATTGTGGTCGGGGCGTGGAAAAGGTCGAGATGGAGGCCGACAGATGGGTTGTTCAGGTCGGCGTCGACGACAACGACATCCTCCCCGGCTTCATGAAGGGCCATGGCGAGGTTCAGGGATGTCACGGTCTTTCCGACTCCTCCCTTCCCGGAGGCCACCGCTATTATCCTTCTCATTCTTTCATCCTGTAGAATTTCTTCTTGCCGACGGAGAGGCCCTCTACTATGCCCTGCTTCTCCAGCTCCCTGAGATACTCGTTGCTTCGATTCCTGGATATCTTGAGGGTCCTGCTGAGCCCCGTTGCAGTAAGTTTTCCCTTCTCCTTCAGAACGTAGATTATCTGCTTCTTCCTCTTGAGCTTGACGGGGCTCTCCTTCTTGCTCATGAGAAATTCCTTTATCTCGTCTATCTTCTCGTCGAGCGATTTGAGCTGGAGGACGACCTGATCAACGTCCTCGGGATAGGGCCTTGCCTTGGCGGGCTTCCTTATGAAATCCTTGACCTTCAGGAGGTCGTCTCTGACCTTCATAAAACCACGCTTAATTCTTTCCGACATGATTTATAAGTCTGAAAATGGACACCGACAGGTCTCCTCCCCGCGTATCATGTGTTCAACTGTCGACCGACTTGTTTACAATAATTATATACTCCGACACTCTTTATTAATTATTGATGGACAGTATACTGTTAAACTTATTGCCTGTTTTTCAAGGGGGTCTGGGCAAGAAGAAGAAAAGCCAGGCTCAGTTACTGGCAATTTTCATGATATTTCTCATACCTGCAGCCGTCATGGCATACGACATCGCCGTTAACAACACCTCCATAACAGGAGAACTGACCGGAATCGGTGTTCTCAATCTTTCCGGCAATATGACAGGCAATGAATCCATAAACCTCACCCCGAACTCAACCAACTCGACAGCAATCCAAAAGACCCTGCCCTCCATGAATGTGGAATCCCGCATAAGGTCCATCACCATGCTCGGGAAAGAAGCCATGGAATCCGTCCTCAAAAATGAGAAGACCAGACTGATAGTCAAATTCAGGGGGGAGAAAAGCTTCGAAACCAAAGATACCCGGAAAGAGGACTTCGACCTGAAAGCTGAAGGCAGGAAATTCCTGTCGGCGGAGGTCTCGAAAGAGGGGCTCCTGGAGCTGGCGGAGAATCCGGATATAGAGAGCATCCATATCGACAGGCCAGTTTCCATGCTCACATCCGGATCGATGGAACTTATTAACGCCGATGACGTGCATGGTCTCGGACTGAACGGGAGCGGGACGAAGGTCTGCTTCCTGGACACCGGAATCAACTATATGTATATCCATTCCTTCTCCCAAGGCCACGACTTCGTGAACGATGACAACGACCCATGGGACGACCAGGGACACGGCACTGAGGTGGCCAGCATACTGGATTCGGTCGCACCGGGTATAGACCTTGTCGTCGCCAAGGTCATCGACAGGGACGGGAAAGGATACGAATCCGACGTGCTTGAAGGTCTGGAATACTGCGAACAGGAGGGTGCGGATGTAATCTCGCTCTCCATAGGTTCCGGAAGCTACGACGGCTACTGCGACTCCAACCCGGTGGCTGAATACTGCAACCAGCTCGTCGACAATGGGACTCTGGTCATAGCGGCGACCGGGAACGACGGCTCCCGGAAAATAAAGTCTCCCGCCTGCGGCTCCGGGGTGATAAGCGTGGCGGCATCCACCAAGGATGACGAAATCGCCTCCTTCTCCAGCGTGAATCACTGGACAGATCTCCTCGCCCCCGGGGAGGACATCCGGGTAAGGACCATGGGAGGGGAATACTCGAAAAGGAGCGGGACCAGCATGAGCGTCCCCTTCGTTTCGGGGGTTTCGGCACTGCTTCTGGAGAACGAACCCCTCCTGCCCGGAGAGGTGGAGCATATGCTCAAGACCACCGGGAAACCGGTACCCTATCAGGTCAATTCGACCTATACGACAAACATCTCAAGGATAGACGCCTGGAATGCGGTCAACAACATAACAACCATGCAGCCGGTGGAAGAAGGCACAAACCAGAGCCAGGACGAGGGCGGGGATGAATACGATATCCTCTCCGTCTCCATAAACGACGTGACCATAAAGCCCGACACGGCCAACCCCAACGACAACCTGAGAGGGTACTGCAATGCGACCGGGGACGAGGACGCCGAGATACGGAAGTTCGAATACAAATGGTATAATGATTCAGTCGAGTGGGTGAACGGGACGGCCTTCAAGAAAGGGAGCATCAGCGCAGGTGATGAACATTCATGCGGCATAAGGGCGAACGATTCCAGGGTTTTGTGTTGGGGGTTAGGCAACCAGGGAAGACTCGGGGACGGGGACACCAACGCCCACGAGGCGGGTTCTCCCAATGTAACCATGGATACGAGTGCTTACCTGAGCGTGAGTGCGGGAGGAGTGCATACATGTGGCGTTCGTGCCAACGATTCCAGGGTGTTGTGCTGGGGTCTGGGTAACGAAGGTCAGCTGGGTGACGGGGACACCAACGCCCACAGCGTGGGACATCCGAACCTGACCACTGATGAGAGCGCATATCTCAGCATTTCGACGGGGGATGCCCATACATGCGGCATCAGGGCGAACGATTCGAGGGTGCTGTGCTGGGGATACGGATACGGGGGGAGATTGGGTGACGGGAATGTTGATATCCATGACGTGGGCAGCCCGAACTTGACCATGGATGACAGTGCTTACCTGAGCGTGAGTGCGGGAGGAGTGCATACATGTGGCGTTCGTGCCAACGATTCCAGAGTGCTCTGTTGCGGACGCGGGAACAATGGACAGATCGGGGACGGAAGAACTGACCAGCACAACGTACCGTATTTCACCCTGACAACGGACGACAGCGCCTATATTAGCGTCTCTAACGGATTTCAACATACCTGCGGTATTCGTGCTAATGATTCCAGGGTTTTGTGCTGGGGGTTCGGTGACCACGGCCAACTCGGGGACGGTGTCGTCGGCGACCACAGCGTGGGCAATCCAAACGTGACCACGGACGACAGCGAATACCTGGGCGTTTCTGCGGGGAACTACCATACATGCGGGATAAGGGCCAATGACTCCAGAGTCTTGTGCTGGGGTAACGGGACATACGGGCGCCTGGGCGATGGGAACACAAGCATCCACGGGGCGGGAGATCCTAACGTTACCACGGATTCGAGCGAATACACGAGCGTTGCCGCCGGCTATTATCATACATGCGGAATCCGCGAAAGCGACGGCAGGGTTTTGTGCTGGGGACATGGCGGCGACGGCCAGATCGGGGACGGCGACACGGGCAATCATAATGTGAGCGATCCCAGCGTGACCACGGACTCCAGCGAATACAGCTCCTTCTGGACGAACGACCAGAGCAATTTTTTGGATATGGTAGACAGCTCTTACATCACCAGCTGGCAATCATGGAAGTTCAGCTGCAGGGCATACAACGGGACGGAATGGTCTTCATGGGTCAACAGCACTGAAACTGACATTGAAACGAAAATCAATATTTCAGAAGAGCTGTCGGAGAATGAAACCTTTTCGGGAAAAAACATAAGCGTTTACGGTCAGGTCGTCAATTCCTCAACTGGTTCGCCTATCGAAAACGAGAACATAAGCCTTTACCTGAACGACACGTTTTACGGATCAGACATGAGCAACGCAACGGGATACTACAACATATCCTTCCTGGCACCGAACATTTCCTCCGGAGATTACGGAATATATACGGTGACCGTTAATGATGATGAGGTATCAGGAAAAAATTCAACGAATCTCCTAGTTTATCCCGGCATACTAATTTCCGAAACACTGGAGCCAAACGAGACCACGGTCCAGCATGAATACGTCTCCGCCTGGGGACACATAAATCTCACCAACGGAACCGACCTCGCGAACCACGCCTTCAACATGTACATGAACGGCACCCTGATAAACGGGATGGTGGACATATATTCGATAGGTGACTCCCATCCAGAGGGGTGGTGGGACTACAACTGGGCATACAGAGAGAACCTGAGCATAAACAACACCGGAGGGCAGGGGATAGACCAGTTCCCGGTTTACGCGGACATAGACACCGAGACCCTCGTTTCCCAGGGGAAGCTCAACGCCAGCTGCTCCGACCTCAGGATCTTCCAGGACGGCGAGGAGCTGGAGTGGTCCAACCAAACCGCGTGCAACGACTCCTCAACCAGGATATGGTTCAAGGCCAACCTCTCGGAAGATTCGATATTCAACGTGACCATGTACTACGGCAACCCACTGTCAGGGGATCCGGACTACGGGGAAGTCTGCATGAAATACGAGGGTGATACCTGCTACGTATTCTATGACGATTTCAGCGACAACGACTGCGACGGGTGGAAGTGCATAAAGGACGATTACGCTTCAGACTGGGGTGAAGGTGAGGACTGTACAAGTAATCTGGACTGCAGCGAGGGTAATATGAGTCTTGGCGGCTCCAACCAGAATTATAAATGGGTCGTTAGTAATTTCACGGAAAACTACAACTACGTAAACATAACGGCGGAACTCAAGTATTATGATTTTTACGAAGTGGGTCCGTGTGTTTACAAGGATAATACAACGTTCCTGGCTTCAACCGCCCAATACTGGTCAGGCAATTACAACCGGATAAGGTTATACAACTATCTTTCGATTGCATCAAATGAAACCTTTAACTCAGACACCTTCGTCTGGCATAACATGACCATGTTAAGAAACGATACATATGCCGAATCTTACACGGACATAGATGAGGCCAAGGTAAGCAACGATTCGGTCTCGCTTCCGGGAGGCCCATATAATGCCTCTCTCTGGGGAGAAAGTGCCTCGGATTCACTTATGGACAATTACAGGATATCCCTCTTCGGGGCCGAGCCTGATGTCACCGAAACAGGGAATGAGGATTACGTTTTCGAGACCGACGCTGACGGGGACTACAACATCACTTTCCAGGCGCCTTCCGAACTGGGAACGTATCCCATACTGGTCAACACGACGTATACGGTGGAGGGTCACACCACCTCGGAGGAGACAGTGAAGGACCTGGAGATAGTGGGGGTCAGCTTCTCCGGGCATAAGATAGACCCCGACCCCCCAAACATAGTCCAGGACGTCCAGATAAACGTGACCATGACCAGCGACTACGGTGTCAACTGGACCGCCCTTGAATTCCACAACGGAACGCACGTGATGAATTATACGGGAGCCCAGAACGCCAGCGACGAGTATTATATAACGATAGGTCAGGGAAACTACACCCAGTCCCACCAGAACATGAGCTATTATTGGTACGCCAACAATTCGCTGGGACAGACGAGCCATTCCTCGCTTCAGGAATTCATCCTGAAAAACTACGTGCCTCAGTACAAGGACGTGTCTGGAGACGATAACAAGGGATGGGGAGAGACGTGGGATTTCTATATCAATGTCAGCGACCAGGACCAGGCCGACAACATAACTGTCTCTGTGCAGGAGAATAGGACTGGATCATGGAGTACGATGAACTCCACCACCTGCTGGGGGTGTTCTGGATGGAACTACCTGAACGTCAAATCCTCATGGAGCCGTTATGCTGTGGGAAACCAATACTGGAGATTGCTGATAGACGACGAATACGAGACTAACATCACCCCTGCCTATCCGGTAACCGTGGAGAAGGATGACACGGGGGTTTCCCTGACGGAAGGTGACGGGGGGGAGGTCAACAGGAGCGGCTCACAGAAAATGACCCTCACAGCATTCGTAAACGACACTGACAGGGGCTTTCCGGTCCCTGATATCACTTGTCACTTCTGGATAACCAAGGACGGCTCCAATTACATACACGAAGGGACAAACACCACCAACAGTACCGGACACTGCACCCTGGATTTCGAGCCCGATAACAACTATTCCACAGGAGTCCAGAACTGGAAGGCGGGAATATCGGGGGGAGCGTATTACAAGGATTCCAACAGCTCAGAGGGGTCCCTGAACATCATAGGCGAACTGAACGCCTCCCTCCAGGAGCCATCCGGCCAGACCTACAGGGCCGGGAGCGATTCCGTTCTTTTCAGGTGGAACGTCACGGATGACAACTCCAGCATGGTAAGCGGGGTCTCGAACACGATAGAGGTTCTTCCGGGCGGCGGGAGCTGGGAGGAGATAACCGGCAGCTGCTCCGTGAATGACGAGGGGGGCGGCTGGTATAATTGTACGTGGGACGTCCCCCATGACCAGACGTATGGTACTTATGACGTCAGGGTCAACACAAGCAAGACATATTACAACGACGGGAGCGATTCCTTCGGCGGGAGGTTTTCTGTCAACACCACCGATCCCGTGCTGAGCGGCCCGTCTTCAGCGACGGAACAGGACGGGGGATGGGGGGAATGGTGGAACTATTCGGTGGATTTGAACGAGGTCAACCCGGACACGGTGAACGTGAGCTTATGGTATGACAGGGGGGGCGGGTGGGAACTCGTCAATTCCATGGATGTCAGCTGTCCCTGCACGGATGAGAGAGTGTCATTTCTGCACGATCCTGGCTGGAACATCGATGACGTGGGGTCCAGGTCGTACAAGTTCAATGCGAGCGATTATGAGGGAGGGAAGGACGATACCGGCTCGCAGGGAGCGGATGTCCGGAAGGACAACGTCTCGATTGAGTATGTCGCGGGGAACGAGAGCGAGGTGAACAGGTCGGGGACGAATTCCACGGACCTGAAGGTGAGGGTGTTCGACACGGACAGGGACGCCTTCTTGGGGAGTGATGTTAACGTGAGTCTGTGGGTGACCACTGACGGGGCCGGGTATAATCCGGACAGCTCAGGGGTGACCGATCCGGAAGGGTATGCGAACTTCAGCTTTGATCCGTCCGGGATCTATTCGGTGGGGAGGCAGGAGTGGATTATAGGGACGGAGGGGGACGAGTACTATGATGACGAGAACTCCAGCGTTTATAACGTGACCGTGTTCGGTGATCTCTTCGGTATGGTGGAGTACGAGGAGGACCACAACGTTACGGACATTGTCACGCTGAGGGGGAACGTCACCGATGATGAAGGGGAGATGGTTTCCGGTCTTGGGGCGACCTTCGAAGTGAGCCTGGACGGGATGAGTTGGGAGGAATGCACGCCGGTGGATGACGAGGGGGACGGATGGTACAACTGCTCCTGGGACTCGACGGGAAAGGACGAGGGGGACTGGGACGTGAGGATGAACTACTCCGGGACCTATTACAACAACGGGAGCGTTTCGGAGGGGGACTGGTTCTTTTTGGACAACCTTGAGCCTTACAACTCATCCCCGCTGCTGGTGGATCCCCCTGTAGACGGTTGGGGATACAATTTCACATACAACACCACAGTCAGCGACCCGGAGAACGATTCCGTGACCTGCACGCTATGGAGCAACGCGGGCGGGGGATGGGTCCTCAAAGGGAGGATGACCGCCCAGGCACCGTACATATGCTCGCTCCACGCGGATGACTACGAATGGGATTATCAGGGTGATTACCTTTTCAAGTTCCGGCTGAACGACACCTTCAACGAAGTAAACACAACGACGGAGAACGGGACGCTTGAGAAGGACGACATAGAACTGGAGGTCACCGACTGCTCCAATTGTCACGCCCCCAGGGATCAATACACTCTGACGCTGATCTCATACAACATAACCGATCTGGACAGGGGAGGTCTCATCACGCATCAGATCGAATGCCGTCTGAACGTGACCAGAGATTTCTCGAACTACGACTCCTTCTCTAACACCACGAGCCCCGGGTACTGCAGGAGGTACTTTAACCCGGGGTGCAACAGCACGGACGGGGATGGGGAATATTTCCTGGGGCAGCAGGACTTCATGGGAGAGATCCCCGAAAACAGTTATTACAAGACCGCAACGATCACCAGCCAAAACGTGAACATCTGGGGACAGATATACCACCAGATACAAATACCCGACGGGGAGGACTACACGGAGGGAGAAAACGTTCCCATCAGGGGCAGGGCCACCGACGACTGCGGCAACACCATCCAGACGCTGGACGGGAAGGTTTTCTACTATCTGGAAAACGAGGCGGATAACGTGACCCAGTGCACCCCCGTGACAAATGACGGCGGCGGATGGTACAACTGCACGTGGAATTCCAGCGGTGGTAAGATGGGAAACTACAACATAACCATGAATTCCACCGACCACAACCTGAGATACGGGGGTGAATACAAAAAGGTGGACGCCTTCTTCCTCCAGACAAACGACACTTCGGCTGACCTGCTCATAATTCCGGAGGAGAACATAGTGGACGGGATCAACAGGAGCAGCAACAGGACATTCGAAATACAGGTCACCCTGAACAACACCGGCTTTTCAAAGCTTTACAACGCGTCCATAAACAACCACACCATGCCCGAAAACTGGACCATTTCCCCTTCCATACACGACTGCGGGGACATCCTTCCCGGGGAAAACTGCACAGAGAATTTCACCATAACCGTGATCAACGGGACCACGGAGGGAATATATTACGTGAACCTCACCGGAAACTGGACCCAAGGGAACCTGGTGAACAAGTCCGCCGCCAACCAGACCATGGTGAATGTCACACCAAACTATAAGCTTGAAATATCAGAATCGGTCGTCTACGGGAACGCCTCTTCAGGGACAACCACGACCATCGGGAATTTCACCCTCGTGGCCTTCGGCAGCGGAAACCTCTCCGACGTGGAAATAGAATGTCTCTCCGGGGCATGTCTGAACATGCCGCCCGATCCGGTTGTCTACTTCTTCCCGGATCCGGTCTCCTCCCTCCCGGGAGGGAATACCATGAAAATAAACATAAATGCCACCTCCCAGTCAGATGACAAAGAAGAGGAGGGGATAGTGTATATCTTGAGGGCCAACGCCACGGGAACGGCCTGTTCCCCGGCGAACGAATGCTGGGAAACGGTCACCCTTAACCTTTCCATAGTGAACGATCCTCCGGTCCTGAGCAACGCACAGGTCACAGAGCAGGTGGACGGGTGGGGAGCCGAATACAATTATTCTGTCCAGGTATTCGACAACAACGACGATGACATCAACATAACGCTCTGGGTGAACCCCGGAGGGACATGGATGAGGAACGAAACCAAGGTCGTGAGTTCCGGCACGATGGTGAACTGGACCATAAGTCCGTTCTCCTTCTCCGACACGGAAGAGACAAGGAACTACCTGTTCGAATACAACGACCTGAACTCCACCGGAGACAAAAAGCACAACCTGACCAATACAACTACATTCAGCGGTCCATACGTGCAGAAGGACAACGTCTCGATTGAGTATGTCGCGGGGAACGAGAGCGAGGTGAACAGGTCGGGGACGAATTCCACGGACCTGAAGGTGAGGGTGTTCGACACGGACAGGGACGCCTTCTTGGGGAGTGATGTTAACGTGAGTCTGTGGGTGACCACTGACGGGGCCGGGTATAATCCGGACAGCTCAGGGGTGACCGATCCGGAAGGGTATGCGAACTTCAGCTTTGATCCGTCCGGGATCTATTCGGTGGGGAGGCAGGAGTGGATTATAGGGACGGAGGGGGACGAGTACTATGATGACGAGAACTCCAGCGTTTATAACGTGACCGTGTTCGGTGATCTCTTCGGTATGGTGGAGTACGAGGAGGACCACAACGTTACGGACATTGTCACGCTGAGGGGGAACGTCACCGATGATGAAGGGGAGATGGTTTCCGGTCTTGGGGCGACCTTCGAAGTGAGCCTGGACGGGATGAGTTGGGAGGAATGCACGCCGGTGGATGACGAGGGGGACGGATGGTACAACTGCTCCTGGGACTCGACGGGAAAGGACGAGGGGGACTGGGACGTGAGGATGAACTACTCCGGGACCTATTACAACAACGGGAGCGTTTCGGAGGGGGACTGGTTCTTTTTGGACAACCTTGAGCCCGGATGGTCCTCCCTCTCGGTGGATCCCTACCAGGAGGGATGGGGTTCCACATTCACCTACAACGTGAGCATAACGGACCCGGAGAATGACAACGTTACATGCGAACTCTGGTCGAACGCGAGCGGAATCTGGGTCATGAAGAATTCCACCACGCAGCAGGCACCCTATACCTGCTCCATGGAGGCGAAGGATTATAACGGGACCGATCTATACGCGGGAGATGACAACGAAACCTATAATTACAGGTTCCGGGTGAACGACAGTTTCAACCAGATGAACACGTCAGAGGGAACGGGAAAGCTGGAGAAGGACAACATAACCCTGGTGGTGACCGCCTGCGACGACTGCGAGGCACCAAGGGACGGAACAAAGAAAACGCTGATAGAATATTCCATAAACGACACCGACAGGGGGACCCTCGCCATCTACGACATAGCCTGCTACATAAACGTCACCCTGACCGGAGGAGGGAGTCCGGACTCATTTTCCAACACCTCCTCTGAGGGGTACTGCAGGAGGTACTTCAATCCGGACTGTAGCTATTACGTCGGTCACCAGGACTGGTACGGGAAGGTCTCTGAAAGCAAGTACTACGATTACGCCGAAATCACATCCCAGCTTGACGTGGTGGGCCAGTTCAGACACAAAATAGAAACCCCGGACGGGGAAAACTATCTGGAAGGGGAAAACATAACGATAAGGGGAAACACCACCGACGACTGCGATAACACGGTGGACGGTCTGGGCAACGTGGAATTCCACCTGATAAACGAGAACGGTATAAACGTGAGCCAGTGCACCCCGGTGAATGACGAAGGGAGCGGCTGGTACAACTGCACATGGGATTCATGGAATCAGGAGACCGGAAAGTACAACATCACCATGAACACCACCAATCTCCCCTCCCCGCCTTCGACCCCGGTCTATTACAACGGCACCTACAACAAAAAGGACGCCCTCGTTCTGGAGGCCACCCAGACCTTCGCGGATCTGCTTCTCATTCCCATATATAAGGAAACAGACAACGTCACAAAATACCTCAACCAGACGTTCAACCTCACCGCCGTTCTCAACAACACGGGAGAGGCATATCTCTACAACGCCACCATAAACAGGAGCTATTTCCCAGGGTGGTGGAACGTGACCCCGGTGAGTCATAATTGCGGCATGGTAGAGACAGGGAACAACTGCACCAGAAATTTCACCGTTCTCGTGGTCAACGGGACCACCTCCGGCATTTACTACGTAGGCTTCAAGGCCAACTGGACGAACATGATAGGCACAGAGAATTCAGCAGTCAACGAAACCGAGGTGAACGTAACGGAGAATTATGATCTTGAGATAAGGGAGGATGAAATAGCGGGGGGCGCGTTCATAGGGAGGACCACGACCATAGGGAATTTCACAATAGACGCTGACTGCAGCGCAGAGCTTTCCGACATCCGGTTCACAAACAAGAGCGGATTCTGCGCCAACCCCCTCGACGAGAGGAAGATAACCCTGATACCCAAAAATGTCTCGAACCTCACGGGCGGGACCCACATAGTGATCGACATAAACGTGACCGTTCCCCTGGGGTATCCGGAAACGACCGGTCCCTGCACCATACAGGCGAACGCGACCAATTCCACCTGCTCCCCTGCAGGAGAATGCTGGGACGAGTTAATCATAAATGTCACAACGGTCAACGAGCCCCCCCAGCTGAGCGATGCCAATGTGTCCAACTCAACGGACGGCTGGGGGGCGGAATACAACTATTCCGTGTTCGTCTACGACCATAACGGTGACGATGTGAACGTGACGCTCTGGATAAACAACAGCGGAACGTGGGAGAAGAACGAGACCAAACTGGTGGGAGCCGGAAGCACGCCATACTGGACAATAAGGCCGTTCAACTCATCGGACATAGGGGAAACCATGGGATTCATGTTCGAATACAAGGACGACTACAACAACGCCAGCAACACCTCCGAGTTCACCGGGCCCTCGATAGAGAGGGATGACCTGCTGATAGAGATAACCGGGAACTCCTCCACCACATTGTCCAGAAATGCGGGGGAGAAGGCGCTCATAGAGGTGATGGTTACCGATTCCGACAGGGGCATTCCCCTGGAAGGGGGCAGGAACTGTACCTTCTGGTCCACCAGGGACGGAATCTCCTATACAACCGAGAGCGAAAACACCACGGATTCCGGGGGGTACTGCAGATATTATCTGGACAGTATAAACTGCACCTACTCGGTGTATTACCAGTACTGGGAAGCGGGGCTGGGGGATTCGCTCTACAAGGAATACAATTCCTCCCAGGGAAACTTCACCGTGGCGGGGTGGATCACGCACAACATAACCCGGCCAGCGGGTGATTATCACTACGAATCCCAGAGCATACTCTTCAGGGGAAACGCCACGGATGAGTGCAGCGATCCCGCGACCCCGGCGGATGTCAGCTTCTTCCCGGAGAGCAACGGCAGCGAATTCAGCTGCTCACCGGCGAATGACGAGGGGAACGGATGGTATAACTGCTCATGGGATTCCACCGGCATGCCCGCCGGCTGGTATGACCTGAAGATGAACACGACGGACTCCGAATACTACAACGGCAACGGAACCAGCACAAGCAACGCATTCTACCTGCAGAACCAGACCATATCTCCTGCCTTCACGACCATGCCAAGTCACTACTGGACCAACAACGTGACGGCAAACTACTCGACCACCTTCAACATATCGCTTAACCTGACCAACACCGGCCAGGGCTTCCTGTACAGCTCCTCTGTCAACCACACATACTTCCCTCCCGGGTGGGAAATCGTACCCGGACTCCAGGGCTGCGGCGACGTCTGGGCAGGGGAGAACTGCACCAGGTCATATTCGGTGACGATCCCCAACGGGACCCAGCCGGCCAATTACACGATAAACTTCACCGCATACTGGACCAACCCGGATTCCTCGCCCGGAAGCGCCACTAACTCCACTCACATAACAGTAGCTTCGCCCACCATGATAAACATCACCTCGCCCACCAGTTCCGACAAGGCGGTGGACGTTCTGCCCGGTGACCGCGTCCAGATAACGGCGAACGTCACCCACCGGCTCTCTCCGGTGAGCGACGGCGTAGATTTCGACATACGTCTCGACGAAGAGGATTGCGCACTGGAATCGTCATCCTACATAGGCCCGTTCAAGCTGTGGTATCTGGAATGCACCGCCCCCAACCTCACCGATGCCGAGTACCACAACCTGACCATAAACACAACCAACAGTTTCGACGGGACCGTGGCCAATGATACCGAGACTGACGCGGTCTATTACAAGGACACCACTCCTCCGTACAATGTCAACGTCACATCCGAATCCGTGACGGAGGGGGGAACAGTGGAGGTCCTTGCCTACCTGACGGACAAGGAATACGTCAGCAACGTCAGCATGAATCTCACCCACCCGAACGGGAGCGTGAGTGTCCGCTGGCTCCAGAACCAGACCCCTGAAACCAACTCCACCTACTGGGCGGTAAACCTTTCCGGACTTTCCATCGGCGATCACGATTACGTCCTTTACGCCAGGGACAAGAACGGCAACCTCCGGAACATCACATGGTGGTTCGCCGTCTACCCGTCTGACATGGTCACCATAAACGGGACGATTCTGGACATGGAAGGCCAGCCGGTGCTCTCAGATTTCTTCATGTACAGGGACAACAGGTCGTTGTCTCCGGATTACCTGCTCAACAGCTTCTCCACCAACTCCTCAGGAAACTACAGCAGGGACGTCTACAGGAGGGTTTACGACATCGAGTGGAAAATCAACAGCAGCATGGACGCGGTGGGGATGTTCGGCATCAACGTGACGGAGAACATGACCGATCCGGTCGGATTCGATGACATCGCCCTGAAATACATAAGCATACCCCTGACGAGGGTCATACTCAAGGCATTCGCCGTCAACTCCACCATGAACTTCTCCCGTGCGAATATCTCCATGAACTTCACCGGGACCGGGTACGAACACAACTTCATCGACGTGATAAGGGTGTACCAGTGCCGGGACTGGGACTGGACCGAAAACGGATGCAATTCCACCTGGATCAACAGGGGCGGTTCTGTCGACGTGGACACGGAGACCGTGACCGCTACCGTGGATAATTTCTCCGCCTTCGTGGCGGCGGAGGAGGTGGTCTGCGGCAACGAAATATGCGAGAACGTCTACGGGGAATCCAGCGACAACTGCCCGGAGGACTGCTGGGCCCCCGGACCGGGCGACGAGGAGGAAACACCCGGAGGGGGATATACCGGAGGGGTCAGCGCCGGGGCTGTCTGCGGCAATGACAGGTGCGAGACCGGGGAAAACTACCAGAACTGCCCGGAGGACTGCCCAAAAGAAGAGGAGCCGTACGCCATAGACACGGATGTGATAGACATAGAGCTGCTTCCGGGGGAGAGCAGGCTTTATCCCATAACCATAGAGAACCGGCAGGAAGACGCCTCCGATGTCGATATGGAGGTCACCGGAACGATATGGGAGTTCACCCAGCTACAGAGCAGGTCTTTCAGCATAGACGAACAGTCAGCAAAGACAGTAAAGGTCAAGTTCTTCGCTCCCATGTCGGCCCCGCCCGGGGTATACAACGGGGAGCTTCTGGTTACGGTGGACGACACGCCTAACACCATCCCGGTGACGCTGAGGATAGTGACGGAGAAGGAGGCGCTCATGGATGTGAAGGTGGAAGTGCTGACCAAGATTCTCGGCCAGAACGGAACGGTCCGATACCGGCTCTCTCTCTTCAACCTCGGGTACAAGAAGAAGTTCGACGTCCACCTGACCCACAACATACGCGACGTCAACACGAACAAGCTGCTGGCATACAAGGAAGAAGAGATGGCCCTGGAGACGACGCTCTCCATGGTCAAGAATTTCCCCCTGGACGAAATAAACATATACCCCGGTAAATTCTACATAGAGGTGGTCGCCTCCTACGAGAACAAGACGGCCAGCTCGGCTGACATATTCGAGGTGGTGGAGCCCTTCTGGACAATGGATAAAATATACATGCTAATCGCGGCCATAGCAATCGCCGTCGCCCTCATCGTGGGATGGAAGGGGAGCAGGTGGTACAGCAAATGGAAGCTGAGGAGAAGGAGGTACCTTTTCCCCGTGGACTACAAGAAGCTTCCCAAGGGTCCCATATACATGGGGAAGATAGCGGAGACCGGGACCAAGGCGTGGCTCGACCCGGACGACCTGACCACCCACATACTCTCCGCAGGGGCAACCGGAGCGGGGAAGTCCGTATCCGCCATGGTAACGGTGGAGGAGTGCCTGAAGCTGAAGATACCCGTGGTCGTGTTCGACCCCACGGGACAGTGGACCGGTTTCGTGAAGAGGTGCACGGACAGGAAGATGCTGGACAGATACGACGAGTTCGGAATGAAGGAGACCGACGCAATGCCCTTCAAGGGGATGATATTCGAGGTCACTGATCCCAAAGTGAAGATTAAGTTCAAGGAATTCATGAACCCCTCGGAGATAACGGTTTTCATGCTCAACAAGCTCAAGCCGGGCGAGTTCGACCAGGCGGTCCAGAACATCGTCCAGACCATATTCGAGACGGACTGGGAGGAATCTCCCAAACTGAGGCTCCTGGTAATCTTCGACGAGGTCCACCGCCTGCTGGAGAAGTACGGCGGGAGCGGCGGATACGTCGCGCTGGAAAGGGGATGCAGGGAGTTCAGGAAGTGGGGCATAGGCATGATAATGCTTTCCCAGGTCCTGGCGGACTTCAAGGAGGCCATAAAGGGAAACGTACTGACCGAGTTCCAGCTCCACACCAAGGGTCTGGGGGACATAGACAGGGTCAAGAAGAAATACGGGGAGGAATACTCCAATAGGATAACCAAACAGGAGGTCGGAGTGGGAATGGTTCAGAATCCCAAGTATAACAGGGGGAGGCCTTATTTCGTGGCCTTCCGCCCGCTGCTCCATTCCCCGCACAAGATACCGGAGGAGGAGCTCGAGAAGTACAAGAAGTTCGCCAAGGAGCTCAAGGAGATGGAGAGGGAGATAAGGTCTCTGGAAAAGAAGAAGGTGGACACCACCGACATAAAGCTGGAGCTCAAACTGGCCAAGGACAAGCTGAAGACGGGGGCCTTCAGGATGACCGAGATATACCTGGACAGCCTCAGGGGATCACTGAAGAAACATTCCAGGAAGAAGGGGAAGAAGAAAAAGAAGCGCGGGAAAAAGAAATGAGCAGAAATATAAACCATTGAAAGGAAGGAATAAGTATGGTGTGTAGGGGTTTGCATGGCCAAGAAGGAAAAGAGTGACTCCAAGGGCATGGAAAAGTTCATCGTTAGGATGGACAAGCTCGAAGGAAGGGTGGAGATGTTCGAGCAGTTCAAGGAGGCTATTTTTGACAGGATATCCCAGCTTTCCGAGGGCATAGGCGACCTCAGGAGGATGATACTGGACAGGGAAAAGACTCTGACCGAGATGGAGGCGAAGACGGAAAAGATGTCCGAGATCTCCAAAGAGTTCGACCCCAAGGTGCTGAGGAAGCGCAGCGAGAATATCAAGGCGGAAATCCAGACCATGGAAATGAAGAGGGAGAAAGACCGGGAATTCATGGAGGCCATGAACAGCAAGATCAAGGAGATGGAAAAGCTCCTTTCCAGGGTCAAGAGTTTCGAGAACTTCGTCAAGGAGTCCAAGAACATCGGGGAGAAGCTGGAAGAAATAAACAAGACCAAGAGGTATGTGGATAGGATAGGGGCGAAGGTGGAGGGAATATTCGCAGACGCCAACGAAAAGATAGCGAGGATAAAGTCGCTGACCTCCACCATACAGAAGGTCGACGACCTCACCAGCGAACTGGTCAAGGAATTTGACAGGTTCAAGGTGATGTTTGAGGACGAGGCAGTGAAAGGAGGGGACGTAGACGACCTCAGGAACGAGATCGAGGACAAGATAAAGGATTCCATATCCTCCGAACTCACTCCGAGCATAAAGAAGAGGATGGACTACATAGAGAAGCTCTTCCTTGACATAAAGAAACACAAGATAACACCGGAGGACGTCAGGTTCGTGAAGAAGGAACTTAACGAGATACGGAGGAACCGGAAGAGCATAAAGGAGATGGAGGAGGAAAAGGCGAAACTGGAGGAGATAATCGGCACCGCCCATGAAGATTTCTCGGACGGTCTCATAAGCAAGAAGGCCTTCGACGAGATAACCGGAAAGAACAGGGAGAGGATAGAGGAGATAAACGTCACGATCAACAGGGTCAGCAACGAGATGTTCGCCGGAAAGATACGTTCCATGGAGGAAACCATGGAAAACCTGAAGGACTCCATAGACGACCTGGCGACCAAGGAATCCCTCGGGGACATGAAGAAGAGAATCACCGGAATAGAGGAAGGGTTCAGAAAAGCCAGGGAGCTTTTTGGCAGGGTCAGCAGGATGGAGAAATCCTTCGGGAAGGAAAAGGAGGCCAAGGAAAACCTCACAGGCGCGTTCAATGAACTCAGGGACAACCTGAACGGCTTCATGAAGGACATGAAGGACGTCAGGGAAAGGGTCAGGGAGCAGGAGAACGAACAGAAGGAGATGCTGGAAAACAAGATAAAAAGGGTCCAGAAGGAGCTCATGAATCTTCTCAGGTACAAGGCCGGGACCGAGGAGCTGAAGGAATTCGAGGGGCGGATAACCGACCTGATACAGAAGAACACCCGGGTGATGGAGGCCCTGATGGAAGACCAGCTGCCCAAGAAGGAAAAGAAAAAGTAATCACTTTTAAAATTTATCGTGTTTATTCTATCTCATGACAAAGAAGATAGAGCAAATAGCACCGCTCTCATGGTGGCTGATGATATCGTACAAGGACACGGAGGAACCAGATATCCTTCGATGGGAAACTGAAATTCACGGCGCCGGGGAAAACAGACTCAATTACGAGCGAACACAGAAGATACCGGAGGAAAGAATCAGTAAAAAACACGAAATACAGCTCTGAACATTTTTCGAATTAACATTTATATACCATTGCTCTGAATTATAGGGTAATAGCCCTCAGGGACGGAAGAGTCCCTCAGAGAGTGATCATCATGCAGTTTTGCCCGAAATGCGGTTCGATGTGTTCCCCCGTAAAGGAGAAGGGAAAGGTCGTGCTGGTATGCAAGAGGTGCGGCCACAAGATAAGGAAGGCCAAACCCAACAGCATAAAAGAAAGAATCGAGCACGACCCCAAGGATGACGTGGTCGTGATAAGCGAGAAGAAGGAGGCCCTTCCCAAGGCAAAGACAAAGTGCAGGAAATGCGGCAACAAAGAAGCCGTGTGGTGGCTGCAGCAGATGAGGTCCGGTGACGAACCGCCCACCACCTTTTACAGGTGCACCAAGTGCGGCCACTGCTGGAGAGAATACTGATCCGGTTCCTGCGGCGGTAGCGGGAAATATTTTTTATGCACCATATCAATTAAATAAAATGGAACGGGGGTTCGCGGGGCATGCAGCATTCACGGCTGTTGTATTCATGCTCATTCTCATAATCGCAACCCCGGCCTTTTCAGCAGCGCCCCTCCCCGACCTCGAGATAAAGAAGATATATCCCCGGAATTTCGACGTAGAGAAGGGGGCGGTGAGGTATGTCAGCATAGACGTGGAGAACACGGGTGAGACCGAACTCCGCAACGTGACCTCGGCGGCGGAGAATCTCACCGGCTGGTTCGAGCCGGAAAACATCATCCCCTCCATACAGAGGGGAGGGGAAGACACCGTGATGATCAAATTCGAGGTTCCCTACAACGCTAGCACCGGGGAGTACAGGGTGGTTCTGAGAATCTATTCGCTGGAGGACATGGAATTCGGGAGTGTGAACATATCCGTATACGGATCCCTGGAAGATCTGGCCAGGAACGTGTCAGCGAAGCTGAAGCGCAGGATCTCCGAACTGGAGTCAGAAGTGAACCTCTCCGAGTCACCGTCCGTCCGTAAGCTCCTGGAGAGGGCACGCAACAACATGATCATGGTGGACGAGACCATAAGCCAGAACAAGTGGATGGAGGCGCTCACCCGGATCGGCGGCATCGAGGAAACTCTGGACAATGCAGAAAAGATTATCTCCGGAGGGGGCGGAGAGGAGAGACCGGCCCAGCCAAATTTTTTATACTACTACGCCATTATTTTAATATTGCTGGGCTCAGGGGCGGTTTTGGTTTATAAAAAGAGGCATGTAAAACTCCCGGGACTTCCCCGGCTGATATTTCCTTCGCCGGGAAGGATGAAAATGCCATCCCTGACCCCCGTGTCGGACTTCCTGGGGAAGGCAAAACTGCGCATCTCGGCGGCAAGGCAGGAAAGTGAAGGAGAAGTGATGGAAGTGAAGAAATCAGGTCTCCACCCGAAGATAAAAAAAGAGATAAAGAGGATAGAAAGTATCATAAAAACTCTCGAAGAGCAGCGGGAGAACGGTGTGATAACCGCGAAGGCCTTCCGGGAAATGAAGAAGAGCAACAGGAAGAAGATAAAGGAACTCAAGACCAGCAGGATATGCCCGCATTGCAGTTCAGTCATAGAGAAGGACGCCAAATTCTGCACCGAGTGCGGTTCCCGCATAGGAGGCAAAAAATGAAGTGCGAGGTGTGCGGAACGAAAAACAGGAGTTCCGCGAAATTCTGCAAGAACTGCGGTTATAAGTTCAGAAACCCCGCCCCCTCAAAGGACCCGGTCAAAAGCCGCATCGCATCGGGGACCCCGCCCAAGTCGGACAGATCAGGGAAATTAGGAGGTTTTCTGAGCAAACTGGGAAAGAAAAAGGGAACCCCGAAGCGGGACTTTCCCCAGCTGATAACCAGCACCGAAAGCCCCCCGGAGGGTTTGGGGAAGAAAGTGGCCTTCCTCATAACCAAAGTCAACGAGCTGGAGGGCAAGCTCGAATCCATGGAGCCGCCAGAGCCCTCATCCGGATCTCCGGAGAGTTTTGAGAAATACCACGAACTCCTCAGGCTCATAAGGGCGGCAGAGATGAGGATCGACGGAATAGAAAGGGAAAAGGATCAGCTGGCCAAATCGGATGAACTGGAAAGCCTCAAAAGGAGGATGGAGACCGGCATAAAGGAAATCATACACCTAAGGGAATCCATGTTCAAGCAGGAGAGCCGTCTCAACGAGCTGTGGAAGCTGAGAAAGGTCATGGGCGACCAGCAGAGGAAATTCAGGGAGATAGGGGACGTGCTGGAGGACATACTCAACCTGAAGATGAAGGCCGGCAAAAAGAGCCAACCGGAAACCGGAAAAAGCGAATGGAGCGGGGATGACGAATTGTTTGAAGATCTGATATCCAGGCTGGACACCGGCAAAAGGAAGCTCCAGAAGATAGTGGACGAGATGAACGAAAGGTCACCGGTCGTCATAGAATGATAATCAGCCTATTTTTTTCTTCATCAGAGAGGTGACCTTTTCCGTATCTCTTTCAATATCGACGGGATATTTTATGGAATCCAGTTTCCCCTGAATTTCAGAAGCGTCCATCATGCTCGTGACAATGACCGGTATATCCATGTCCCTGTTTTTCATGTATCTCAGCACCTCAAATCCGTCCTTCCTGGGCATATAAATGTCCAGCAGCATACCGGAAATCCGATTTTCATTTTTTAAAGCATTTATTGCATCAACTCCATCATATGCTGCAACAGTTCTATAGCCCGCTTCTTTCAGATATCTAGAATGCAACACGTTCATAATCGAGTTGTCATTGACCACTAGCACTTTCTTCATGATTAGAAAAAAGGCGGATCAATCTTTTAAATCATTCCTCCCCCTTTTTATTATGACTTCGCTGATCGAACTAAAGCCCTACAAGCCTGTGGAAGGGAAATTCGTGGTAAAGTTCAAGAGGAACATAACCCCTTACCAGAAGGGCTACATGTTCAAAATGCGGATAGGGGACACCTCCGGAGAAATGATGCTCAGCTACTGGGGAGGAAACGACAGAAAAGAAGTGGAGAAACTGTTCAACTCCATAAACCCGGACGGAGTCGTGCACATAAAGGGAGAGTCGACCGAGTTCAGGAACATGGTCTCCATAAACGTGAACCCCCCGGGAGGATTCATAAAGGTCGTGAAAAGGGGGGAATACGATCCGGCGGAATTCCTGCCCGTTTCCCAAAGGGACCAGGAGGAGATGATCGGGGAGCTCAACGGCTTCGCGGAGTCCATAAAGAACCCCGACCTGAAGAAGCTGGTGTTCGCCTTCATAAGGGACGATGAGAATATCGCCGGAAAGTTCAGGAAGCATCCCGCCGCCATGTACAGGCACCACGGATGGATAGGGGGCCTCCTGGAGCACACGCTCCACGTGACCAGGATATGCGACCTGCTCTCCAAAATCCACAAGGAACTGGACAGGGACATAATGATCACGGGAGCCATGCTCCATGACGTGGGGAAGATGAAGGAGCTCTCCGTGACCACCAACATAAAGACCTCCACCGAGGGGATGATGATAGGTCATCTCCTGTTATCGCTGGAGATGGTCAACGGGAAGATGGAGGAACTGGGGACTCCGGAAGAGCTCCGGCTCAAGATAAAGCACATACTCGCTTCCCACCACGGGAAGATGGAATACGGATCGCCCAGGACGCCCGCCACGCCCGAGGCGCTCTGCGTATACCACGCGGACGACATAGACTCCAAGGTGGTGTACATGCTGGGGAGGATGAAGAGAGCATCAACGGAAGACGATTACGTGTACACGCCCGACTTCGGGAACATCTATTTGAAATAATATTTTTATCGGATTTCGTAAACATGAATCCGCTCTGGTTCAGAAATTACAGTAAGAGTTTTTGGTTTTTTCACATCTATCATAAACGGATTTTCATCATATCCGGTAACAAGCAGGTATCTTGCCCTCACTGATCTCTCCTTCTGCACAAAGGTCTTTCTTTCGGAACCACTTCCAAAATCGTGATACTTGCTCACGAGCCCGAAATTCCTTTCTCTTCGGGATTTTTCATCGAACTTTTCCATAAAAAAATTGATTGCCTTTTTACCATCGGTGATGTACATTATATCAACCGCGGGAAGACAAGTTATCCAAGTGGAGGAACCAGACAAACTTCTCTCAAGATATTCCGGGAAGATGGGAATATCATCTCCTGAAACCGAGGGCTCCAGTTCTTTAGGCAGTTCCTGAGGCACTTTCAATACGAATTCATCTTTCCCGTAAATTATCTCGGCCATATCTCTTCTTACGGAAGAAATTTTTTAATCTTGAGTGCATCCAAAAAAGAGGATTTCACCCGGAAATCAAAGTCTTCCCCTCGTCCTCCGTCAGCTCCATACCTTCCCGGGGAACCGTCCCTTTCCCGAGCATGATTCTCAACAGGGGGATGTATTCCCTCCTGACCACCCTGCCGGAGGAGTGGGTGTATGCACCTATCTTCTCTATCACGGGCTTCATCTTTGCCCGGGATGATTTGGAGCGTCCCAGCATGACCAGCCGCTTGGGCGGATTGAAGGGGACGAATCCGCTGGCAGTCTCCCCGGAAAGTGAAACTCCCGACATGAGGTCCACCATGTATCCCTTGAAGGCCCAGTTCTGCTGCTTCATCACCTTCTGCCTGTAAAGGTCGGCCCTGGAAAGCATGTCCAGAGCCATGGCCAGCGAGGAGGGATCCCTGAACTGGGAATGAACGTTGCTTTCGATCCACCAGAATATCTCGTCGGGGTCCTTGTCGCACTCGTATATGGCCTTCCTGGCCGCCCTGGGGTTGCCGGATTTGAATACCGCCGGGAGTATCTCGAATACATTGGATTTCCTTTCCCTGTATCCAAGGGAGAGAAGGTCGTCCTCCCCTATCTCCTCCCTTCTCTGGGAAATCCCCTGCAGGTCGGCGAGGGCGGAGCGCATGTCCCCGGAGGACCACCTGGCGAGGTTCTTGAGAACGTCCCCCCTGACAGAAATGCCCTCGGACTCGCATATCTCCCTCAGCCTCTTGGCTATGGAAAGCGCATGGACCTTGGAGAACTTGACCATCTTACAGTATCTCCTGAGACTCTTCAGCTTTGAACTGTAAGGGTCGTTCGCCGTGAGTATGACCGGGAATTTCGATTCCTTTATCACCTTTATTACCGCCTGGGCACCTCCCCTGTCGCTGTTCCCGGAGAGCCCGTCTATCTCGTCTATGAGTATGAGCCTCCCCTTGGAAAAGAGCCCCCTGTTCTTGGAGGACTCCAGCATCTGTGATTCTATCGCATCCGTGTTCCTCTTGTCCGAAGCGTTGAGGGCGGTCAGCATCCATCCCCTCTCCCTGGCCACGGTCTCCGCCAGCAGGGTCTTCCCTGTCCCCGGCGGGCCGTAAAACAGGAGAGCCTTACCCGGTTTCCACTGGCTGAGGAAGGAGAGCGTCGCCTCGACGGCCTTGTTCTGGCTGAGGATCCCCCCGACGCTTCCGGGCCTGTACTTGTCCGTCCAAAGTTCCATGGTTATTCTATGTTTCCACTTCTTTAATTTGTTTTGAGAAGACGCTGATCAGAGCCTCACCAGAGTGTTTTTCACATAAGAACAAACTCTGCAT
The DNA here is from genome assembly GCA_964441265.1 of uncultured archaeon. Taxonomy (GTDB): domain Archaea; phylum Aenigmatarchaeota; class Aenigmatarchaeia; order QMZP01; family QMZT01; genus JAFGDH01. Next base: position 53,924 of record CAYYKJ010000005.1, on the reverse strand, counting down.
CCGAGCGGATAGTCCGAAGCGGGAACAGCGTTTTGCTCCCTGTATGCCTGTTCTATGCAGCGGCCTACCCCGAAACTCAGTTCCTTTCCCGTAAGGGGGTTCTTTATATAAAAAATATCAAGACTCACCGGTTTTTCTAGACATCTCAGAATTCTTTTAATCCCGCAAAAACCGTCGGACTCCAGTTCAAGGGGTCTGACCTCGCCGTTGTTCACTGCTATTTCGGGCACTCTGTCGCCTGATCTGATATGCTTCGCCTCCATGTATCCTATGAATTCCGATATCTTCCCCATGTTATTAGAATGAAAAAAGAAATAAAAAATGGCGTTCTCCCTCAGAACGCCATGAACGACCACCAGGGAGCTTCCTCACTTATCTGCTCGGCACTGGCGGCGTCTATCGTCACCCTCTTGTCCATCCTCACGGGGATGAAACCGAGAAGATTTCTGTCTTCCTGGCCTTCCACCGAATACACGGCCCTTCCTTCCTCGCTCTTCAGCTCCATGTTCCTTACGGACCGGACTACCTTTGCGGCCATGCTCCGTGCCTGGGAAGGATTCACCTTCACCTCGGAGGATCCGACTGTCATCTTTCCCTTCTCTATTTTGACATCGGAGGCGTTCACCTCTACGCCCTCCTCCCTTATAACCACATGGCTCTCAGAAGGCGATATCTCTATCTCTCTATCGTTCAGATTCGTGTAAATCCTCTTTCCCAGAGCATTCACGCCGACATTGCCGGCAACGATCCTGCCGGGAGTCACCTGCACGCTCTCCACGAAGCCAGAGACATCCGAAGCGTTGAAGGAGTCCCTGCTTTTTATGAGCTCGGATATGAGGTTGTCTACGTCATTCCTCAAGTCCTTGAGGTTTTCTATCTTCTCGTCCAGATTCTCCGCATCGCTCATTATGCTCTCTATCCTTATCCTGTAATAATTGCCGATTTCACCGGCATTCGTCGCTACGACCGGCCTCTCAACGGTCGCTTGCGTCTCACCGAATCCCCCGCTTTCCGGGGTGGATGAACCGGTGCATTCCCTCCTTATCCTTTCCATGCCGTCTTCCAGCTTCTCTATGGTCGCCTCTATCTCTTCGCGACCCGAATAACCCTTTGCTCTGAGTTCCTCGTCAGTGAGCTCTTTCAGACCCAGATAGAAGTCCCTTTTCACTTCCCAGTTCTTCAGCTCCGCGCATTTGTCCACCTGCATGGCCTCTTTCGCCGGCGTGTAAGCCTCTCCCCCGGAGCCCGATCCGGACTCTCCGGAAGCGCCCGAAGAGGAGTCTATCCTATCCCTCACTTCCCTTATCCTGGACCTCATCTTCTCAGCCAGCGAGGAATCACCGGACATCTCGGCTTCCTTGAGCCTGAGCATGAGCGAATCCAGCTCTCTCATGAGAGAATCATCAACCGCATACACCATCTTCACTGAGGGTCTTGTCGTAGTTTTCTGCACCGCATTTTCGATGATGGCGGAAAGGTAATTCATGCAGTCTTTGCAGTCGCTGCATTCGCTTTCATCGCAAACCCCGTCATAATTACATCCGCAACCGCTTTCCGTGCCCATCGTCCCCGGCTGCTGCACCACTTCCTGAGTCTGCGTACCGCTAACCGGCTCATCAACGGTATCACCTGTCTGGGCCAGAACAGACCCCGAAAACATGAGAATGGCCAGAAACATGCCAATGAAACAAATTTTAGATGCCATTATACATCACCCCTTTATAATTTCCAGGGAAATCCCTTATATACTTAAATTCCCATTCCGGCAGTATTCTGTGATATTTTTCTTGCCCCTAACGAAAAGCATATATAACTTACCCGCGAAAAGGTAATTGATAACGATGGAAACCGCGAAGAATCTCTGTCCTGGGAAATGATCTGTCCAGGGGTTCTTCTATCGATCTGTTTCTGAGGGAAAACATACGCATCAGGTCTGACTCCGTCCCGATAAATACACTGAAGGGGCATGAAGACATCAGGAAAGGCACGGTGGACTTCCTGGAAAGGTCCATCGAAAAAAGCGGTCTGAAATCCCCCATAGTCATCGACGGGCATTCAAAGATGATCATAGACGGCCACCATAGGGTGGGGGCATTCAAAAGGATGGGTCTGGAGAGAATTCCCGCGATTTCGGTGGATTACAGCGATCCGAGAATAGTCCTGAAATCGAAGAAGGACCTCACCAAGGGGCGGGTTCTTGAAAAGGCGGAAAGGGGGGAGAAATTCCCGCCGAAGTCCACATTCCATTTTATCAGGCTGGGGAAACGCCTGGTCCACGTATCCGGAATCATTGACCTGACAGGGAGGGGGGCATGACCAGAAAAAGCGTAACCTCCGCCATAGGCAACACCCCTATGGTGGAGATAAGGAAAATGAACCCCAATCCAAGCGTGAGAATACTCGCCAAGCTGGAGGCGGCCAACCCCGGGGGATCGGTCAAGGACCGCGCCGCGAAATACATGATCGAAAGCGCGGAAAGGAAGGGCGAACTCTTCAGGGGTAAAAAGATACTCGAGGCCACTTCGGGAAACACGGGAATAGCGCTGGCCATGATTGCGGCGGAGAAGGGATACAAAGCCACCCTGGTCATGCCTGAATCCATGAGCATCGAAAGAAGGAGAATCATGAAGGCATTCGGCGCAGAAATCATCCTGACCCATGCCGGCAGGGGAATGGACGGGGCGAGAGACAAGGCCGGGGAGCTGGCAATGGATGATGAATATTTCCTCACCGACCAGTTCAGCAATCCCTCCAACGCCCTCGCCCACTACGAGACCACCGGACCGGAGATATGGGAGCAGAGCGGGGAAGTGGACGTCTTCGTGGCCGGCATGGGGACATGCGGGACCATAATGGGCGCAGGAAGGTTCCTGAGGGAGAAGAACCCCAGCATCCGCGTGGTCGGAGTGGAGCCCCACAGGGACACGCCCATACAGGGACTGAAGAACATGGAGATTAACCGGGTCCCGGAAATACTGGACCCCTCCGGAACAGACGGGAGGGTCCTGGTGAGGATGGAAGATGCAGTCAGAACCTCCAGAATCCTGGCCGGGAAAGAAGGTATATTCGCGGGAATGAGTTCCGGCGCCGCTGTATTCGCTGCCATTAGAGAGGCGAAGAAAGTTAAAAGGGGAACGATAGTTGCGATGCTGCCGGACGGGGGCATGAAATACCTGTCAACCGGACTTTTCGGAGGTGAATGAATGTGTGACATACCCAGGAGCGGAAAGAAGGTCATGGAGGTGCTGGAGGATTCCGAACATCATCTGAGCGAGATAAGGGAAAGGACCGGTATGCCCGAACGGACCATAAGGTTCGCGATAAGGAAGCTCGAGGATATGGGGATGGTCAGGGAAAACGCCGACCTCGGGGACATGAGGAGGAAAACCTTCCGCCTGACCGGAAGAAAGATTTAAATTGAATGGATGGAAAGTGATAATATGGTGCTCAGGTTTTACAACACGCTGACCAGGAAGAAGGACGAATTCATACCCCTGAAGAAGGGCAAGGTGAACATGTATACCTGCGGACCCACCGTATATTCCTACGCCCACATAGGAAACCTAAGGGCCTTCATGTTCTACGACCTCCTCAGGAGATACCTGAAGTACAGGGGATTCAGGGTCAAGCACGTCATGAACATAACGGATGTGGATGACAAGACCATCAGGGACTCCCGGAAGGAGGGAGTGACCCTGAAGGAATTCACGGAGAGGTACACGAAGATATTCTTCGAGGACCTGAAGGAGCTCAACGTGGAGGATTTCGAGGTTTACCCCAAGGCCACCGAGGAGACAAAAGACATGGTCAAGATGGTGAAAAAGCTTCTCAAGAAGGGATACGCCTACAAGGGGGAAGACGACTGTATATACTACGACGTCTCCAAGTTCGACGGGTACGGGAAGCTCTCCAAGATAGACCTCTCCCAGCTCAAATCAGGCGCCAGGGTCTCCCAGGATGAATACACCAAGGAGGAGGCCAGGGACTTCGCCCTGTGGAAGGCATGGACCAAGGAGGACGGGGACGTGTTCTGGGAGACGGATCTCGGGAAGGGACGCCCCGGATGGCACATAGAGTGCTCGGTCATGAGCACCAAGTATCTCGGGCCCACCATAGATATCCACGGGGGAGGGGTGGACCTCATATTCCCCCACCACGAGAACGAGATCGCCCAGTCCGAGGCCGCCAACGGGAAGCAGTTCGTCCGATACTGGCTCCACAACGAGCACGTGCTGGTGGAGGGCAAGAAGATGAGCAAATCCGAGGGGAACTTCTTCACCCTCCGGGATCTAGTAAAAAGGGGACACGATACCATGGCGATAAGGTATTCCCTCATATCCACCCATTACCGCTCCAAGCTCAACATAACCGACAAGGTGCTCTGGGACTCGAAGCAGGCGCTGGAGAGGATACACAATTTCCTCGACCTGCTGGGGGAGACCAGGGGAAGCAGGAAAAATCCCAGGGTGAAGGACCTAACCAGGAAGGCCATGGATGACTTCAGGAAGGCCATGGATGACGACCTGGACATAAACACCGCCCTGGCTTCCATGTTCGATTTCATAAAGGAAGTCAACAAGCTGATCGAAGAGGGTAAGATGGGAACCGGAGACGCGCAGATGGCAGAGAAGACCATAAACAGATTCGACAGGGTTCTCGGCGTTCTGGGGAAGAAGGAGATACCCCCGGAGCTGATGGGCAAGGTGTTCGGGCTGGCCACGAAGATACACAGGGACCTGGATTCCAAAGACCCCAAGGCGGCAAAGAAGCTGGACTCCGAGATAAAGAGGATGAAGACGCTGGAGCCCGGTCACGATCTTCTGGATCAGCTGGTCACCATGATCGCCGACGTGAGGGAGAGCCTGCGGAAGAGGAAGGAATACGACATGTCCGACATGATCAGGGAGGAACTGAAAGAGCTGGGAATCGTGCTGGAGGACAAGGAGAAGGGCACGAGATGGAGATTGATTTAAATTTTTTTCTGTCATAATTAAACCATGAGAGACTATGCCGGGGAAGGAACCCTGAGAGCGGTGGCGGATATCGTAGAATTCCCGAGCAGGCACAAAAACCTCAAGATTCCCGAAAATCTCTCAGGAAAAACCAAATATGCCATTGTCATGAGTGAAAAAGACATCAGAAAATCAAAGGTATACCTGGCCGATGATCCGGTAGAATCTAATTCTTGTTCATGGAAAAACAGAGAGATCCGAGGTTATCCGAAAAGAATCGTGCTGGAAAAACTGCTTCCGTGGCAGCAGGAAAGATAAAATCCACTGAAATACTGACTTAAAAATGGCCGTCCGGCCTTATTATCCTGCTGTAAGAGGGCAGAGTGAGACTGATTCTTGTATACGTGGGCTCTGTGGTTGAGGTGTCGATTTCTATGCCCCCTTTGTAAGCCTCGACTATCTCTTTGACCGCGCAAAGGCCAATTCCAGTACCGTTGCCCTCGAATGGGACGAAAATCTTGCCTAAGAGATCGGCGGATATGCCTGGACCCTTGTCCCTGTTGCTGTAAACGAAGAACGGTCTGCCGTCCTTTGTTATACCGCCACTTTCCGCGGACAGTTCTATCTCATTCCCCCCGTATTTTACGGAGTTCTGCAAAAGATTGTAAACTATGGAACCGAGGAATTTCTCGTCCATCCCGACGTCGAGGGAAGAGTTCTTTGTATTGTTGACTATACTTAATTTCTTGTTTTTCGAGCATTTCATCAGCAGATATATCTGCTTTCTCGTGACTTCATAAAGATTGGAAGGACCTGCGGGAAGTTCACCGCCATCCCTGCAAATCCTTGAGAAGTACACCATGTTTTTTAAAGTATTGGAGATACTATGTGAGCTATTGCGTATGACTTCCAAATCATTGCGGATTTTATTGGGTATTCCTTCTTCCAACAGCAAAAGTTCCGAAATTCCAAGAATCCCGGCAAGTTTATTCTTGACATCATGCGCGCTTATTTCGTAAAGATGCAGGAGCTTCTCTTCTTCAGAAATTTTCAACACCTTTTCCTGTCAAATTATTATCTTAATCATGACTTTTGGATGTTAAATTTAAATCAGTTTGTTTATCCATAAACATGAAGCACACCAGGAAGGGGAACGTCTTCGTGATAAGGGTCGACAAGGGAGAGGATGTCATGAACTCTCTCAGAAAGTTCTGCGAAGAGCAGAAAATGGGCGCCGGCTTCTTCACGGGGATCGGAGCCCTCCAATACGCTGAGATCGGGCTCTTCTCCGAGGAAGACAAGAGATATGCCATGAACAAGATCGAGAAGCCGCTCGAAATAGCGAATCTGACGGGAAGCGTCGCCATGGCGGAAAACGGGCTGGTAATACATGCCCACGCCACGCTGGGGGACGAGAAAGGCCGCGTCTATGCGGGCCACCTCGCGAAGGGTATCGTATCCGTGACTTGCGAGATTTTTCTGACCGTCCTGGAGGACGAACTGAAAAGGAAGGAAGACGAAAGGACGGGCCTGAAACTGCTTGATCTGTGAACGAAATCAGGCCTTTTTCATCCGTTCCGCGAATCTCTCGGCTTCCAGAAGCTCATGGTCGCTCGGATGACCGCGGTTGAAAATGAAGAAGCTCTTACCTATGCAGTCATACTTGCCCTTTATTTTGGCTCCCTTTCTCTTGAGCTTGTCCGCGATTATGTTGAGCTGCTTCCCCTGACCGTCACCGGAGGTCCCGAAAAGGGCGACGCTCCTTCCTTTGAAAGCGTTCTTCTCGATGAATTCTGTGATCTCTCTCGGTATCTTCCCGGCGTAAATCGGGCTTCCCAGGAAGAGTAAGGTCCCCTTGGATGATTCTTTCCTGTCCTTCACGCTTTCCGCGATCACCCCCAGCCTGTTGGCAATCACCTCGGCCACCTTTTCCGTGTTCCCGGTCTTGGAGAAATACATTACCTCGAAATTCCTCTTCATATTGAATAGAATGGAAAAGGTGAGATAAATAACTATTATGAATGATTCACTTTCTTCAGTTTCTGAGCTCTTCCAGGACCGAACTCCCGTAGACCTTTTCTATGACCTTCGGCATGAAGCCCGGGTTATGGCGCTCTCCGGTCTCCATCGCCCTTCCGAGGTCTTCCCTCCAGTCACCCTTACTGAAGGTTTCGGTGTCGAATGAAAGATATCCCTCTTCCCCGAATTCGCCCAGATTCGTGCTGTTCACATCGCCGTGCTTGTATCCGGCGTCATGGACCCTCTTCAGTTTCCTGAAAATATTGAAGGCGGTGTCGTACTTCCCCCTTTCCATGGCCTCCCTGAGGGTCGTTCCTCCCTTAACGTATTTCTGGCGCACAGCTCTCTTACCTGTCTCTTCCGCCTCCGGGAAAAGATCAGGATGTTTTTTGGAAGCATCCACCTGGTTCTCCATTCTTTTTTCTAACGACAGCCCGAAGGCTCCGTTGTCCATCGGAACCTTAAGAACATAATCAGGATCAGCATTACTCCTGTAAGTCATCTGGTTGGCACCATGTTTACCGATTTCCTTATAACCAGCCAGATCAATCCCGTCTTTCACTTTCAGATAGTTTTTGTCGACGTTCACGGAAAGCACCCCAAATCACCATGTAATAATTACTTACTATATAGTAGTTAATTAGCATATATATAAAGCTTCCTGTTGTCCGATGTATATCGTTTTTTGGGGTCCAAAACGGGGATATTGGGTGTTTATAAAGGTCCCCCGGGCCGTAACATTTATATACTTCAAATGTCAATATCTTTACATTATAGTATATAGAAACATACTCTGAAATATAATAAAATATATATTAAAAGGACGGAAAGGTAGTATGACGGTTATCATCGTATGAACCAAGCCGTCTTTCGAAAACGAGCGAGGCGAAGGTGATGCGAAGGGATCCCCTGGAGATAATGGCCGAGATACTCGAGCTTCTGGAGAAGAGCCGGGAGCCGCTCAGCCTCAACTCCATAGCCAAGAGGACGGGGATACACAACATAACCGTCAAGAAATACGTCAGGATGATCGAGCTGGTCAGGAAGGAACCGGACATAGAAGTGATAAAGACCAGGCACTCGGTCATAATCCGAATAAGGAGATGATCATATGAATGCGAATCCACAGGGACCGGAAAGGGATAGGGACAGGGACCCAAGGAGTCCGCTGGAGCCCCGGCCCTCCGTCGGCTATAACAAATTTATGATTCGCATGTCAAATCTAAATGTTGAGAGGTGGTGTTCATGAACGAGAAGAAGGATGATCACGTTTCCCTGAAAGTGGGGGAGCTGACCAACAGGTCGGAGTCAGGAAGAGGCCTCGTGCGTCTGGACAGCAAGATAATGAGGAACATGGGAGTGCGGGAAGGCGACATAGTGGAGCTTTCAGGCCAGAAGAATACCGGAGCGATAGCCGTCAGGGCATATCCGTCGGACGTGGGGCTCCGGATAGCCAGGATGGACGGTATCACCCGAAAGAACGTGGGAGTCGGAGTCGGCGAAACCGTCAAGATATCCAAGGCGGACGCAAAGGAGGCCAAGAAGCTGGTCATAGCCCCCACGGAGAAGGGGATAAGACTCATGATGAACCCGGACCTTCTCAAGAAGAACCTTTTCATGAGACCGGTTAAGAAGGGCGACGTCATATCACCTTATCCCATCGTAAAGAGGAAGAACGGCAGGGATCCATTCAACAGCTCTTTCGGTGACCTTTTCAGGAGCCTGGGTTTCGACATAGAGGGCATGGGAGACTTCTCGTTCACACCCATGCCCGGAGAGACCAAGCTCGCCGTAGTGAACACCATACCTGAAGGCATAGTCAAGATAAACGACATGACACAGATAGAGATAAAGCCGGAAGCGGTGGAGATGGAAAAGAAGATACCATCCATCACCTACGAGGACATAGGGGGCCTGCATAGTTCCATAGAGAAAATCAGGGAGATGGTGGAACTGCCGTTGAGGCACCCGGAACTTTTCGGAAGGCTCGGCATAGATCCGCCCAAGGGAGTCCTTCTTTACGGAGCCCCCGGAACGGGCAAGACCCTTCTGGCCAAGGCGGTGGCCAACGAATCCGGAGCGAGCTTTTACTCGATATCCGGCCCGGAGATATTCAGCAAATGGTACGGCCAGACCGAGGAGAACCTGAGGAAGATTTTCGAGGACGCGGAGAAATCCGCCCCTTCCATAATCTTCATAGACGAAATAGACTCCATAGCCCCCAAGAGGGGAGAGGTCTCCGGGGAAGTGGAAAAGAGGTCTGTCTCCCAGCTGCTCGCCCTAATGGACGGGCTGAAGGCCAGGGGCAAGGTGATAGTGATCGCGGCGACAAACAGGCAGAACGCACTGGACTCCGCAATCAGGAGGCCGGGAAGGTTCGACAGGGAGATAGAGATAGGGATACCCGACGAGAAGGGAAGGAAGGAGATACTCCAGATACACACAAGGAACATGCCCCTATCCAGCGACGTCAAGCTAGACTGGATATCCGGAGTGACCTACGGCTTCGTGGGCGCGGATCTGGAAGCACTGGCCAAGGAGGCGGCAATGTCGTCGCTGCGGAACAATCTTCCCCAGATATCATGGAAGAAGACCGAGGAGCTGCCCAAGGACGTCCTGGAAAAGCTCAAGGTGAGCAAAAAGGACTTCCAGAACGCACTCAAGGTAGTGGAGCCGTCCGCCATGAGGGAGGTAATGGTAGAAATACCCAATATAGGATGGAAGGACATAGGGGGGCTGGAAAACATCAAGCAGGACCTCAAGGAGATAGTGGAATGGCCCCTCAAGAAACCCGACGCGTTCAGGAACATGGGAATAAATCCGCCCAAGGGAATACTGCTTTACGGTCCGCCGGGGACGGGCAAGACCCTTCTGGCCAAGGCGGTGGCCCAGGAATCGGGTGCCAACTTCATATCCATAAAGGGGCCCGAAGTCTTCACGAAATGGGTCGGTGAAAGCGAGAGAAAGATCAGGGAGATATTCAAGCGCGCGAAACAGGTGGCCCCGTCAGTGATATTCTTCGACGAAATGGACGCCCTGACCCCCCGGAGGGGTCTGCAGATGGGGACCAGGGTCTCGGAAAACATAGTGTCGCAGATACTCACGGAGATGTCCGGACTGGAGGACCTGCACAACGTGGTCATCATAGGCGCCACAAACAGGCCGGACATGCTGGATCCCGCCCTTCTCAGGCCCGGAAGGTTCGACAGGCAGGTTCTGATTCCGGCACCGAGCAAGAAGGCAAGAGAAGAGATACTGAAGATACATACCAGGAAAATGCCCCTGAAGGGGGTCAACCTGAAGAACATAGCGAACAAGACTGAAGGGTATTCCGGAGCCGACATAGAGTCCCTCGTCAGGGAAGCCGCCCTCTTCGCCCTCAGGGAGGACATAAAGTCGAAAGAGGTCGGCAAGAAACACTTCAAGAAAGCTCTGGACAAGGTGAAACCCTCCATAAGCCCGGAGATACTGAAATACTACGAGAAGATGATGGATCAGTTCAAGAGCAGGGGCATGGAGAGGAAGCCGGAAAGGGAAGATCCCAGTTACGTGGGGTAAGGGCTTCGCCAAACCCGCCCTTATTCCCTCTCCTCATTTTTATTACCGTATCGGGGTCGCATTTAAAAAATTTAGTCTTCAATAATCCCTATGATATGGGACGAGATGACCCGGGATTTCGAGGAAACGGGAAAAATGCTCCGGTCGTTCATGAAAAAGTCCCTGATCTACGAGTGTGGTTGACATGGCCGTTGCCGGAAAGGGCTATAAAACAGGTGGAGGCAAAATCATTTTTTCATGGGAAGAACCCTCCCTAACCGGTGGTTCCGACATCCAATCATATGAAATCCCTTTCAGGACAGAAGACGGTGTTATATACACAAACTCAAAGAAAACAGTGCCGTTGGTGAAAAATCTTATCAGCGAAGAAAGAAGGCCAGAAATATTCTCCCTGGACATTACAGGAGAGGGAAATTCTGACGTGGTGAACAAGTTTAATCCGGAGAGTTTTGGTTATAAAAGAAAAAAAGTCGATGCCAGTGACCAGAGAATACACGCGGAATTCGTCCTTAACGATTGAAACCAATAAAAACCTCCCGGAATAAATAATCCTTATGAGAATGGGATACAACCCCGGAGGGATTCTCGATTTTACCGGGATATGGAAGGGTTTCCTTTCCGGCAGCCTGTCCGTGATATCCTTCATACTGGGGATAGTTTCCGAGAGCGAGCTGGCGGTTTCGGTCTACCTCGCGCTCTTCGTGATCGCAGTGTTCATATTCATAAACTCCACCATGAGGGACGGGGGAGCCAGCGTGTACTTCTTCCAGACACTTTTCGCCTTCGGGGCAGGGGCGGTTTTCTCGATAGGTTTCGGCCTGGCCATGGCGGGCGAGGCATGGCTGGCGGTGGTCATAATACTGGTGATAATAACCTACGCTATAAGATACGGATCCCTCATTCTGAAGCGGGTTTTTTAGCTTTGGGCGACTTCTTCTGTTTGGTGACCCATTTAAGCTTCTTCCCGACCCTGCCGAGCTCGGAATTCTTCCTGCACTTGGAGCTGCAGAATAGTAGTATTTGGCCTGTATTTTTAACAAACATCTTTCCCTTGCCCATGGGAATCTTCGACTTACATAGAGAACATTTCATTTCGTATCACTCAGCTCGTTGAAATCCTGCCGGAGGCCTCCATCTCGGTCTCCTTGAGCATGATTATGTCGCTCTTCCTGACCGGGCCCATCACGTTCCTCATCAGGACCTTTCCCTGGTCCCTTCCCTCGAGAACCTTACACCTGATCCTGGTCACTCCCTTCACTCCGAGTCTCTCGAGCACCTGTATGACTTCTGCTGACACTGCCATTCAAAGCACCTTTATTTTTTTTCCTTCTTCTTTTCCATCTTCTTTCCGGACTTCTCTTTATTTTCTTTTTTCTCTTCTTTCTTTTCCTTGCCGGCGGATTCTTTTTTTCCCTCTTTCTTCTCTTCCTTCTTGGGCTCTTCTTTCGGCTTCTCTTCCTTCTTTTCGGCTGGCTTCTCCTCTTTCTCTTCGGACTTCTGCTCCTTCTTCTCAGCGGATTTCTCTGCTTTCCCGCCCTTCTGGAGAGCCTCCGCCTTCTTGGCTATCTGGCCGATGAGGTTCTTCGATTCCCCGGCTTCCTCTATGGCTATGCTGCTGGTGGGGATCTCTATGCCGGCCGCCTTTCCGAGCTCTGCCCTGGAAGGAACGTAAGCGAATGTAACGCTTTTCTCCTTGCACAGAACCGGGATGTGCATCATTATCTCTTCCGGTGTCACATCCTCTGCCATCACAACAAGCTTTGCCAGACCCCTCTCTATGCACTTGGTGGTCTCGTTTATCCCTTTCCTGAGCTTCCCGCTAGATCTGGCTATCTCCACTGCCTCATATACCTTGTCGGTGAAGTCCTTGGGGACCTCGAATTTAACGAATGCAGGTTTTGTCATTTTCATCCCTCCTTCATCGGATTTATCTTGAAAGCGGGATTAAGCCGCCCCCAACCGCTCATCCGATTCAATCAACGGTCTAATCCTGTGTAATTACAAGTATATTAAGAACGGTATATTTAAATCTATTGGTAAGTGAAAAGCCGCCGAAACCGGCCGGTTCCGGGATTCAAAACGATATATTTTAAAAGTTTTAATGGTTCTTTGAGTAATGAGATACAGGAGAAAAGGCAGGAGGAACAAAAAACCTGACACCACGCTGAGGGAAATAAAAGACATAACAAAATTCTGTTTATTGGATGATTATGAGAATGTTCTATATTACAACGAGGAACAGATAACAAGAGAGCTGTCTGAAAATGTACCGAGAGATTCAGAAACCACTGATTTCATTTTCAGAAAATACAGGGACTATGTAATGGACGCATACAAAAATGATATTAAACTAATTGGTCTTTTGGGCTTTTGCGAAGATAATTCCTCCGTTTCTGAATCACTTGACTATGTCAAAGACCTGAAAAATGAAATGAAGGAAACGGAAAAGGAATTTTTCAATTTATAGAAATATCAAAATTATAATTCAGCCGCTCATTCATCAATCCCTGAAAATTATTAATAACCGCACTGAACATCTTTTTATTCAGCGTTTGCAAAAAAGAAAAAATACTCCCTTTATCTGGCCAGCGGCATAAAGCTCTGGAGGGAGGACTTCGGACCCAAATACTCCGCTCACTTCAACAGGAAGATAAAACTATTCGAGCCGGGCAAGATAGACGTCCCAAAGAATCACAGGAAGATATCGATCAGGGTTGCCTGCCACGACCTGGACATGGTCAACAGGAGCGACGCCCTTCTGGTATACATGAAGCATTACCAGACAGAAGACGGGTCTCCGCACGGGACCGACAGCACATGGGAATGCGGGTACGCCATAGCAAAGGGCAAGCCGGTCATAATGATGATAGAGGACGCGGAGCACATTGACTATTACGCCTCACAGTGGATGGTGGCCTACAGCATAAATGCCATCCTGACCGAAAACCCGGAAGTGGCGAAGATCGTCGGTAACCACCAGAAATTCGTGCACACCACCGTGCTCCTGGCGCAGAATGCCGACCAGTTCGAATCTAAAATAACGGAATACTTGGACAACTATTACAGGTCGATATATTCGAGGGAGGGCATCATAAATTATCGCGTGGACGAGCGGGCGAGGAACCTTTTCAGCAGGGGGATGCTCGAAAAGATGGTGTTCAGCGGTTCCTCCCCGGACGAGAGAGTGACCAAAGAGATCAGCGGGCTCAGAGGGCTAAGCTTCGAATCCGATAGTGACTCATTCGCTGTCTGCAAGGCGGAAAGGGGGATATCCCGTCATCTCAAAGGAAAGATGAACGAAGGAGTGATAGATTCTGCCATTAGTTCTGTGACAGAGGAATGGGGAGCGTCAAGGGAAAGAATAATTGGCTGCCTGTCCCACTCCATAAGGCCGCCTTTCGAGAAAATAAAGGGGAGAAAACAGGGAGTCAAGAAGACAAGGCCGGAGCTATTCTTCGAACTTTATGACCTAGTGACCCACCACCTCACCGAGGAAAAGAGGTTCATCAAGTCGGAAAGCTTTCCCTACGATACGGGAGCGGTCATTGAGCTGTACAACTGGATGAACACCTACGCACTCGACGATGTTTTCGATAACTCGGAAACCCGGCAAAACCTCGAAACGGTCTGGAAACGCTTTTCCAGGAAGGATTCCATATACACCGGCATACTCGGTCACTTACTCGCACTCAAATACGTCCTCCGCGTGGCAGAGGAAAACCAAAATGTCGCAGAAACTCTGGCCGGAATAATCAACGAATACAATTTCATCATGTACACGGGGCAGGTTCTGGACATAACCATAACCTTCGACTCGGAAAAAAAGAAAAGGAAGCTGAAATCAATGTCTCCCGACGACTTGTTCCTAACATATTGTCAGAGGATATACGGGATATGCGGGGGTTTCTATGAATCGATAGGGGAGCTGTCGTCGAAAGCGGGCAACAAAGAGGAGCAGATAACGAATTTTTCCGAGGTGGAGAGGATATCCCCGCTTGTCGGGATGTACTACGGCCTGATCCAGATGATCAGGAACGATATGGGAGACTACATAATGCCCGGGGACCTGCCGGCCACCAGCAAGGGGATGAAGAACGTCTCCCACTCCGACGTGGAAGAAGGAAAGGCCGACATCGCCTACATGGTTTCCATGTTTTCCGATAACATAACGAAGAAAGAGAAGGGTTTCCTTTTCGAATCGCTGGGCAAAAAGCTCTCCAAGAGAGAGAAAATGAAAATAAACGGGATACTCTGGAAGACCGGCTCCATAGAAATGGTCATCGATCTCATAAGGGACATCATAGAGCACGTCAAGTCGAATCTCTTCGTCGAATATCAAGAAACCCCCACCAGGACGAAGTGGATGTTCTACCTTATCGAAATAACCGAGGAGATACTGGTCCCCTTCAAGAGGCAGGCGAGGGAGAACAAGTGGTACAGGCATGAATACGACCCCGGGGTTTTGAACCTGTTCAGGGAATGCCTCCTGGGATTCGAGAACCAGAACAAGGAGCGGAGGCTGAGCAAGGCCGGAATCAGCGGCATGACATGAATCACCGGAAACTTCTTCAGAAGGGAACAAATTTAAATACCTATCCGCTATTATTATGATAATCGGGACACAGGTGCATAACCATGAAATGCTCAAGCTGCGGCGTGAACATAGGATCCAGCGAGAACTGGGTCGAGTTCGACTGCCCGCAATGCGGAAAGGAGAAGATCATAAGGTGCCAGAAGTGCAGGAAACTGGTCAACACTTACAAATGCCCTTCCTGCGGCTTCATCGGGCCCTGATGTAAGGAAGTGTTATGATGGGTGACGTCATTCTTGTTTACAAGATAATACCGGAGAACATGGATCAGTTCGAATCGCTCCGGAAGAAGCTGGAGGAGAAGAAGCCGGACAAGCTGGAGGAGGAGCCGGTGGCCTTCGGGCTGAAGGCCTTCAAATTCACCAAGATCATTCCGGACGAGGAAGGCACGCTTGACAAGCTGGAGGAGGAGCTGAATTCCATCCCCGAGGTCAAGTCCTGCGAGAATATCGCGATGTCCAGGAGCCTGTAAGGGCAGATTGTTTTATTCTCAATAACCAAGATCCTCATTCACAAGTATCAGTGTGATCCTGCCCGGATCATGCTGTCTTTCGATGATCACAGTGGAACAGCATATCCTGTCGGGGCTGGAGCAGTCCGTGCACTTTCCGGTCTCCGCGCATGGCGTGTTCAAACCCAGCCTTTCGGCGTTCATGGGAGCGGAGACGTTTTTTATTCTTTCGATGGCCTCGTCCACGTTATCGACAATCTTGTTTTTCCCCGCCACGATGATGACGTGTCCGGGACCGTAAAGAATGGAGGAGACGCGGTTTCCCGTCATGTCCATGTTCACTATTTTCCCGTCCCTCGTTATCGCGTTCGAACCCGATAAAAAATAATCAGCCTGCTGTGAAGAAAGGAGCATCTCTTGGTATTCACCGGATCCCCGCTCAGCCTTCCTCCTGTCATAAAGAACGTAATTGCCCCCACTGATCCTGTCGAGTATCCCGATGGACTCCAGGGTCATGCTCCCGCCGAAGCCGACAGAAGAATTCTCCGGTATGATACTGAGTATCTTTTCGCAGGCGTCCTTCCCGTCCCTCGCGGGCATGACTTTTATATTGTTCTTCGAAAAGGACTCGGCGATTTCCTCGAACATTTTTATCTGATTGATCCGGGGATTTTTATAATTTGCAGTGAATGAAACTGTTTCACTCCCTCATTTTTTATTTAAATTCCGCCGATTGAATAATTATTATGCTCCGTAAGATTCTCGTATTACCTGCTGCAACCTTGATTGTTTTGTTATTGTGTTCCGCAGCAGCGGCAGCAGCGACTGAGCTGGAGTTCTACGGGATAGAGAGCCGTCTTAGAGAGGACGGTAGCATGGAGAACACGGTAACACTCCTTTTCGATCGCAATGTCAGCGTACTGAATTATACATATGACGGGGAAACCAGCGGCTTCAGGTTCGAACCGGAATATCATTCTGCCGAATGTCTCGTCAGGAAAAACGATCCCCTGAAGGTGGATTGCACCACGGAGCCCCCGGATGATCAGATGGGACAGGTGATGTTCTATTTCAAGAGCAAGGGTAAGGTGGAGCAGACGGATGGTGGCTACGAAATGAGCGTAAATTATCCCTTCGATTTCTCCGCCAACAGGTTCTCGAATTCGATATACCTGCCGGAGACCGCCTCCCTGGTCTCACCGATGGAGGAATCTTATTCCCCCAAATACGGAAAAATCATAACCGACGGGAAACACATAATAGTCATATGGGAGAGGGAGGACGTGCCGGAGGGAGACGACCTTTATTTCTCGGTGGATTACCGGAAACCGGCAAACATAATCTCATTTTACGGCCTCGCTATCATGGTGGTTCTGGCAGTGATAATAATCGTTTCTCTCGGTGCATTCTATCTCAAATCCACCCGCAAAGCCTCCGTGAAGGTAATAATGCCCGTGCTCAAGGGTGACGAAAAACGGGTGGTGGACATACTCATGGAAAAAGGGGGATCAGCCAAGCAGCGGGCCATAGTCAGGGAGACAGATTTCTCAAAGCCCAAGGTTTCCAGAATAATGAAGAGTCTGAAGGAAAGGGGAGTGATCGGGATAGAACACGTCGGAAGGACGAACAGGATCAAGCTCCTCCTCAAGAACAAATAGATTTTCTTCTCAATTCAAAATCGTTCATTCGACCAATGATTCCAGATATTTTCTTACCGGATTGTCCGGAGGTACAAAATCCAGCATATCTCCAGTGTTCTCGACTTTTCCTTCATCGTCCAAAAGAAAAGCCGTGTAAGGGGAACAGTCACCAATTCCCATCTTTGCTTTTTCGAAATCCTCCCGTTTCTTGAAAAATTTCGACCCTCCATATTCATTCGAGATTTTGATTGCAGATATTTGTGTGATCGCACCCAAAACCATGGTAATTTTCTTGCGTTTATCGGTAATTGTTTCCATTATCTCCAATGCCTTTACGTATTCCTTTTTGTATATCAATTCCTCAATCCCAAGCTTCTGATATTCGGGATAGAGACTATCGAAATCGAATTTCCCTTTCATAAGAAAGGAATAAATCGGGGAAATTTAAAAAAACTCCATTTTTTATTTGATTCCCTCGGAACAAGTAGCCCAGCCAGCCATTATTTTTAAATGCGAAGCGAATAATAATTATGGAAAAAACCGACGTAGTGACCTGCTTTCTCATGAACAATGGGGAAATACTAATTTTGGAGAGGGACCACGTGGGAACCTATCAGGATCTCTGGGCCGCGGTTTCCGGATACATAGAAAAGGGAGAGAGGTCCAGGGAAAGGGCATTCAGGGAAATATCCGAGGAGACCGGACTGAAGAAATCGGACGTGGTCCTCCTGAAGGAAGGCAGCACCTTCGCAGTGGAGGACAAATACATCAAGAAGAAATGGATAGTCCACCCCTTTCTCTTCCAGGCCAAGAAAAGAAGGATTCGCCTGGACAGGGAGCACAAGGCGTACAAATGGATAAAGCCCAGAAATCTTCCCAAATACGACACGGTTCCCGAGCTTATCAAATCATATGAAATGGTAAAATGAGCTGCTGTAAGCTACTTCTTTTCCTTCAGCAGGTTTATTGTTTCGGAAAGTGATCTCAGGGATTCCATCATCGGTGTGAGAGAGTCCTTGAGTGCGCGCTCCATGCTCCCTATCCTTCCCGTGAGTTCCGATATGGTCTGTTTGTAGGTATCTATCTTGTTTTCAATCTCCTTCAGCTCTTCCCTCTTCTCGCCCCTTATCCTCTCGACCTCGTCGTTGACCGTGTTCAGCTTGCCGCTGACCTGGCGGAACTGGTTGTTTATGCGGTTGAACCTGTCCTGAATCTCCTTTATCTTCTCGTCCACGACCACCTCGACCAGCTCTTCTATCTCCCCCTTTTCCATGCGGCCCTTCTCCGGCCTTTTCTTCTGCCTAGGCGACCGCAGGGGCGGCTCACCCGGTTCCGGAAATCCCTCATCGTGAGGAACCCTGAAATCCGTTTCCGGACGTTCGGAAAAATCCGAACCGGTCGGGATATTGCCCATGCCGGTGTCTCCGAAACCCCCGGGAGGCGGGGACGGTTCCCTTGGGGGTCCCATCGGACCGGGAAGGTTCTGTCTGAGATCTTCCTCCGGCTCCGCGCCCGGCGGAGGACCGGAAGGCTGTGAGGGAGGTGACGGACGTCCGGGGGGCGGCATGCGGTTCTGCTGGGGAGACTGCCCTCCGACCTTGGTCCTGAGGGCCTCTTTCATGGCCTGGTCTATCTCAACCGTATTGTACCCCTCATTCCTGAGGCCCCTTATTATGTCCGGCTCGGAAACACCCCTGGAGGACATCGCCTTGACTTCATAAGTAGGAATCCTTCTGGCTGGCCTGGACCCCCCGGATCTCTCCGGCGGCGCAGACCCCTTTTTCTTTTTCTTTTTCTTGAAAAGGCCCTCGAACATAACGAATCAGGTTGTTCTTATAGTAATTTTTTTGTATCTCACCTTATATAAGGTTTTTAGTCCCCGCCTGACATCGACATCTTTTTCTCCACCAGTCTCTCCATCTCTTCCTTGGTGGCAAATTTCGATGTCAGAGGGTTGAATATATCGACCATTGTCTTCAGCTCCTCTATGTCCGACTTGGTCGCGTTGGTCTTCATCTGCTTGACCATCTCCTTCATGGTGGACTCTATCTTGAATATCCTGCTCTCGAGTGAGGTGGTCTTTTCGTCCCTCTCGCCAAGGAGCTTCTTTAGGTTCTTCTTCTGGCTGAGCATGCTCTGCTCAACGGAATTTACCCTGACATCCAGGGACTTCAGCTGCTGCTCTACCACCCTGAGTCTCCGCATGTTGTCGTTTATCTTGTTTATCATCTCGGAGATTATTCTCTGAGATCCCTGGCCGCTGTCTTTCCCGAACACCGCCATAGACGTCCCCTAATGTATAATATGCCCTAAGAAACTAATAAATCTGAAACCCGGACCGGAAGGAATGCGGGGGGTGGGTATTCCACCCTGGAAGCGAGTGAGCTAGCGAACGAAGCTCCTTTTGCTCCCACGCTTTTCTTGAAAAAGCGTGGTTTCGAACCCACGAAGGCACTAAGCCACAGGATGGCTCAGAAGGCATTACTTCACAGCGAAACGCTCAGCACTTAATTCCCTTAAGTATGGCAAGGGATCAGAAGACGCCCGCGAGGGGGTCCTCCCTCTCCCTACCTGCCCCTTTAACCATTCCCAAAGCTCTTTCCTGAAAAGAGCTTGCTTGGGTACCCCCGCACTTTCTATTTGTTTTAATTCGTTATTAAATTTAAAATAATATTTTTGAATGATTGACTACAATTATATAACGATAGGTTCTTCAGGTGGCCTCATGATAAGACTCAAGGATTACAGGAAAATCGTCGGGCAGGAATTGATCGAGAAGATCAGGGAGGAAGCGGAGCCCATAGAAAACAGCCACGTGACCAACATAAATTCGGTATATACGGGCGGCGGCGTCTCCGAGATACTCAACCGGCTGGTAATCCTGCTGGACGAGCTCAAGATAGAAACGGGATGGAGGATACTAAAAGGCACCCTTACCTTTTTCGGCTTGACCAAGAAGCTGCACAACGGACTTCAGGGAGGCAGGACCCACCTCGGCAGTAAATCGCTGAAAAAGTACATGGAAGAGATAGAAAGGAACGCCATAATGAACCACCTGGATCATGACCTCGTGATAATCCACGACCCACAGCCACTGGGAATGATAAAATTCTACAAGAAGACCCAGCCGTGGATATGGAGGTGCCACGTCGATCTCAGCAGTCCTTACAGGCCCGCATGGGACCTAGTGAAGGGCTTTTTGAAAAGATACGACGGCATGGTGGTCTCCATGAAGAAATACAGGAAGAACCTGGACATGCCCCAGTTCATAATACCCCCTTCCATAGATCCGCTCTCCCCGAAGAACAAGATACTCACCGACAGCAGATACAGGAAGATACTCTCACACAACGGAATAGAAACGGACAAGCCCATAATATGCCAGATATCCAGATTCGACAAGTGGAAGGATCCCGTGGGTGTCCTGAAGATTTTCGAGAGGGTGAAGAAGAAGGTAGACTGCAGGCTCATACTCCTGGGGGAGATGGCCACCGACGACCCTGAAGGTCCGGAGATATACCACAGGATAATGAGGAGGATCGAAAAGAACGACGGCGACATCAAGGCACTCGCACTCAGTTCAGACCTGCTGGTGAACGCCCTCCAGAGGGAGTCGGACATTATAATACAGAATTCAAAGAAGGAAGGGTTCGGTCTCGTCGTCTCGGAGGCGCTCTGGAAGGAGACCCCCGTGGTGGCGAGGAGGGTAGGGGGGATACCCCTGCAGGTGAAGGACAGGAAGACGGGCTTCCTCGTAAGCGACTACGACGAGGCCGCCAGGAGGTGCGTGCAGCTGCTCGAGGACAGAAAGATGAGGGAAAGAATGGGCAAAGCCGCCAAGGAGCACGTGAGGGAAAATTTCCTGATAACCAGGCACCTGCTCGATTACATCAAGATGTTCAGGTATTACTTGGATCCAAAATAGCCGAAGATCATACGAATTTGTCGATCATCTTCTCCGCCCTTTCCCGCTTCTTCCGGTGCTCTGCAGGGCGAATGAATAAAAGAAACGTTTATATACCCCTAGTGAATAATTATATACCAGAGGTAAATAAAATGGTTTCCTTGACTGAAAATGAGGCCCGGACCATGGAATTCCTGATTAGGAATTTTTCCAGAGAATACAACATAAATCAGCTGGCAAAGGAACTGGGTATAAGTCCGGGAGGCATGTTCAAGATACTTAAAAAACTGGAGAGTCAGAAATTCCTTGAGGCAAAAAGACTGGGTAACAATATTTTTTATAAAATAAATTACCAGTCACAAGATGCATTGGACGCGTGCAAGTTCGTGCTGACAGAGAAAAAAGCAAGTCCCTATGTAAGGGCGTGGGTGAAAGATCTGGAAAAACTGAAACCCAAAACAGAAATGGCAATTCTTTTTGGTTCGGTACTGAAGAAAGGGAAACGTGCTAATGATATAGATATTCTGCTTGTTTTCCGACGGAAGAACATGGAAGATATTGAGAAGTTGATCGATAACATAAACAGGGTAAAATCAAAAAGGGTCCATGCGGTTTATCAGACAGAAAGGGATATGATCAAAAATATAAAAAAGAGGGATGAGTCAATTCTGGAAGAAATAAGAACAGGAATAATTCTTTGGGGGAGACATTTCCTCGTGGAGGCCATAAAGAATGGGTAGGATTGAAAATAACTTTAAGTGGTGCCTGAAACAAGGAGAAAGGAAAATGAAACATAAAGGTCTGAGGAAAATGAAAAAGGGAACGACAAATTTCAATGAACAGATAAAAAAGGCTGAGTCTGATTTAGAAACGATGCAATATTTATATGACGGTGAAAAGACTGACTGGGTCACCTCCGCTGCCTTCTATGCCATGTATCATGCATTACTGGCAGTACTTTACAGAATGGGATATGAATCGAGAAATCAGGAATGCACCATTACGGCAATTGAGAAATTCATGAAGGACAAAACGATCATCCTTGAAAAAGGATATATTGATATGATCAGAAGTTTGCAGGAAGGTACTGAGGATGCAAAATCAATCAGAGAAGAAATGCAATATGGCTCGGAAACCTCCATGGAAGCAGGAAGATGTAAAATATTGATGAATAACGCAAAAACATTCGTTGACAGGATAAAAGAAGTGCTGGAAGAGATACAGTAAACATTTTCTATTTTTTCTTCAGAAAATTATCCACATGTTTCTTCGCCTTTTCCCGCTTCTTCCGGTGCTCCGTAAGGAACCGCTCCAGTTTTTCGGCGAGTATCTGCTTCAGCTCTCCGGTGAGCATCTTCCCGGATCTGTAATCATCGTATATCTTTTTGATTTTCTTGTCGTCCGGCTCGAACTGAGAATAAAGGTACTGATAGGAAACGTCCACCTCGGGGATGCCGCCCTTCTCCCTGTGCTCTTCCACGGTCTCCCTGCCGCCGGAGAAGGCGTACTTCATGATCTTCTTCCTGGCGGTTTCAGGCTCATCCGTCAGGGCGACGTAGGACAGGGGGTCGGAACTGGACATCTTACCCCCCTTCAGCCCCTTTATGAAGCGGTGATAGGTGGAGGAGGGAAGCGACGGGAAATCGTATTCGGAGCTGAACCTCGAGGCAACGTCCCTGGTCAGCCTGAGGTGGGGATCCTGGTCCACACCCACCGGAACGACCACGTGCCTGAAACCACCGAACTCGGGGAGCATGGGATGGAGTATGTCCGCTACCTGGACCATGACGGACATTATCTTTCCCGGGGAAAGGTCCCCGTAGATGGCGCGCATCTCGTTGAAGGTTGGCTTACGGGCGGCCATTCCGGCAAGCCGGTAGAACGCGTTGGACTGGTCAGGATGCTCGGAGCGCCCGCTCTGGAAGTAGAAATCGCAGTTCTTCGGCTTCAGACCCAGTGCTATGTAATTGAGGAGATACTCGTTGATGGCGATTTCCCTCAGCTTCTCCGGGTCGTTCATACGCATGTTATAGGCCTCTATGTCAGCGACGCAGAGGAAGATCTTCCCCCCAAGCTCCTGCTGATGGTAGATTATCTGCTCTGCAAGTATCTTATGGCCCAGGTGGAACCTCCCGGAGGGCATGAGGCCGGTCATCATCGCGTATCCTTCCCCCTTCTTCACGGAATCGAGTATCCTGTCGAAGTCCCTGTGTCCGAACACTATGCCCCTCCTCATGAGTAAGTGAGGCTCCTTCATTCTCTTCAGCATCGGTCCGAAGGGACGGATTCCGAATTCCTTCGAGAGCTTCCCGTAATCCTTGATGTCCTCCGAGCCCCAGGGGTTGATTTCCTTCTTCATGCTTAATTATTGCCTCCCCGCTATAAATTTTGATTCAGTCGAGATAATCAAGACTGATCAATGTCTTGCCGCCCTTACCTATCCCTCCGTTGATCTCCCGGATCTGATCTGGATATAGATATTCCCGAGGGACCGACATCTCCTTCCCCGAGCATGTCTCAAAGATGTAGACGGTTCCTTCGACATCAGGGAAAGGGGAAGGATCGGCCAGCCCCTTCACTTCATGAATATTTTTTCCGTCCATTCTTTCACCTCCCACATCTTATGCTCTTCACCACAGCGGTTCGATTGACCCGGAAGAACTGTATATCGAATCATTTTTTTTAGTCGGTTTGGTAACCTGCTCTTCCAGATAAAGGAACGTCTTTCCGCCGTTTCCAGGGTTTTCAATGCCCCCGTTATAATCCTTGATCTGGCTCATATCCACATCCCTTTCCAATACATATTTTCTCCTGTCCCCGGTCGTGAATACGGCAAGACTCCCATTCCAAGGGAGCGATCTTATCTTCACATCTTTGACTTCTTTTTTCACCGTCATTTTTTCACCTCCTGAATTTTTATGGGTCAGACTTTTTGTCTGCTGAACATAACGAACCGCCCGAAAAGGAGAACTCACCCGAGCCAGAGAGATATGGATATGTCCTTCTCTACTCTCCGGGCATACTTCTTGTTTCATTATAAATCCACTTCTCTCCCTACATGTGTGACCAGCATAACCCGTACCATGGGCACTTGCAGCCGTTCGCCATCAGGCACTCGTCCTGCTTCATCATCTTCCTGT
Source organism: uncultured archaeon (assembly GCA_964441265.1). Lineage (GTDB taxonomy): Archaea > Aenigmatarchaeota > Aenigmatarchaeia > QMZP01 > QMZT01 > JAFGDH01. The sequence continues at coordinate 29,669 of CAYYKJ010000005.1, read as the reverse complement.
GCACTTCGCAGAGCGTCCTCTTGTTGATGTACGCCCTCGTCTTGCTGTCCACGTCCTCCATGATTTCACCCGAATCTGATAAGATCCAGCACGAACCTCCCGGTTTCGGTTATCTTGACCGGCCTCCCGTTGTTTATGTGGATGAGTCCCAGATCTCTTAGACTGTTCAGGTTGTTCCACAGGGCGGACTGGGAACATCTCAGAACAAGGGAAAGCTCGGTTACCAGTCTGGTGGAAGTCTTGAGCCTGTTCTCGTCCAGGGAAATGTAGTAAAGAATCTCCTTCTGCTTACTTCTGAGGGATTTCTCGGCAAGTTTCTTTGCGAGCAGAACGAACTCGTCATTAGCAAGAACCGAGTCTCCTTTCACCAGAGAAATTGAAAGCGAACCCATTCCCGGTCACCGGGCAGAAATCAGAGGTCAAGAGGCAATAGGTTCGATATCACCAATACTTCAGGACGATATCAAGAAACATGTCTGTATTGGGCCTTTTCCTGCTCATCATCTTATGGAGGCCTGTTTGCAACATCTTAACCTGATACAGAATTAGTAGGAAACCTTTTTATTTGTTGTCTGCAGCTTTTCCTGGAGTGGTCGGCCTCTTATTGACCTATATTATCGGTTCGGACAATCCTTAATCATGGAAGAAAAACTCAGGGAGGTCTACATAGGCCACCGGTGTTTCAAGTCGATAATAGCATCGGCCATAGAAGTTTACAACAGGGAAACAAACGGGGCGCTAATCGGGAAGAACGTCACCAGGAAGATCGAAAGCAAGCGAAGGGAGGTCATCTCCGTCAGGGAGGTGTATCCCTTCCAGACCGAGAAAAGGAAGCCCTCCGAGGTGGACCACGGAAACAAAGCCGCGTTCAGGAGGGTGATAAGCTCCATGCACGGGATGAAGTTCGGCCTCATAGGGGGGTTCCATTCCCATCCATATCCCTACGGGGAAATAGGCCTTTCGGAGGAAGACATAATCTCGATAAGGAAAGAAACCAGAGACATGAAAAAGATAAACAAAAAGCTGGCGATGAACAGGTGGCTGGAAGTCCTCGTATCGATCAGGAGGAGAGACTACTCCACCCCCCAGGAAATGGGATGGTCCATGTTCGACACCGGCAAGAAGGTAAGGGTTCTTCTGAAAATCGGAAAGTACATGGGATACCACATAATAATATCCGCCTACTGGATACTCCTGGACCGGAAAAAGCCGGGGGTGAAAGAGGTCAACGTGTTCGTTCCCTGGATACTGCAATAGAACACACGAAAAATCATTCCGGATATGCCTTCCCTGTGAGATCCTTCTTCTCCATCCTCTTTCTGACCGGATCCAGGAGGGCGTTCACTTCCCTGGCCATCGCCTTCTTGAGGTCCTGAGGATGGAGCTTTCCGGAAACGAAGTTCCTTTCCAGGCTTTCATAATCTTTATAGATGACTTTGCCCCCGAATTTGTCTGGCCTTTCGACGACGAACTCCTCCCCCCTGTCATTTTTCACGACCATTATGACGTGCTTCATGAAGGCAAGCACGCCGTTCTCCTTCGCCTGTCCGGCGGGACAGAAAGCGCCCATGATTTTCTTTTCCACCGCTTTGGGAGGGTCCAGAAGGTCCACCTTCCCCTTCTCCTCCGAGGAGGACATCTTGTCTCCCTGAAGTCCGGGAAGCATGGGGGTCATAACCTCCACCCTCTTCCTGTAACCGAGCATGGGCAGGACCTCCCTGGCGAAGGCGAGTATCTTCCTCTGGTCATGCCCCCCGTACTGTACGTCGACGTCCAGATACTGCTCGTCCAGCGCCTGAAGTATGGGATAGATGAACCCGCTAAGCTTGGGTTCCTTCCCGAATCGGACCACCTCGGAGGCCGCTCTCTTGCATCGGTTGAAGGTATTCATGGCGGAAAGCCGGTACATGTCCAGGGTGTATTTGGGATCCAGCTCGAAATCCCTCCCTTTGACGAATTCCAGCTTTTCCCTGTCCACCCCTATCGAATCCAGCATGCCAGAGATGACCTCCTGGTAATATTCCATCCTATTGTCCAGGAGTTCGAATGGGGTCTTGCTGTCGTCAAGATGGCCGTGCATGTCTGCGAAAAGGATCTTGAAACGGAACCCCGCCTTCAGGAAGTCCCCCACTTTGATCATGGGGATGAAATATCCTATGTGGGGCTTCCCGGTTATGGCCAGGCCGATGTACGCGGAGGGGTGCTCCTTCTTCCCGAGCAGGTCCTTCAGCTCGTCCCTGGTCAGTATCTCCTCGGTGTTCCTGATAATCAGATCCATCCGTTTTTCCGTATCCATGAGAATCACTCTATAATTATAACTTTCCCCAATGCTTATAAATTCTTCCCGTGAATTATCAACATGCACTACGAAAGCACGCTGTGCCTGAAGATGGGGTAAGCCGGCTGATTCTGTCCATTTGCTTTCGTCAAATTGCGCTATAGTTTCGCGAGGTGTTTTCTGTGGAAAGGGAAAAAATAACCGACTATGAAATCACAAGGGACATGAAGTTGGGTGACTTTGTCAGCCAGGCGGATTCCGCGGGTTTTCAGGCAACCAACGTTTTCCGGGCATCAGAGCTGATCGGTAAGATGAGGGAAGAGGGGTGCATGATCATACTGACATTCACCGCCAACATGGTGGCGACGGGTCTCAGATCGGTTTTCGCCAGGATGTGCGAGAAGGGTCTGGTGGACATGATCATCACCACCGGGGGGTCGATAGATCACGACCTGATAAGGAGCTACATGCCTTACCTGAAAGGGGATTTCGGGATGGACGACAGGGAACTGCGGAGGAAGGGAATAAACAGAATCGGGAACGTTCTGGTCCCCAACGACAGGTACGTGCTTCTGGAGGAAAAGGTCCAGAAAATATTCGGAAAGATGTACAAGAGTGAAAAAGTAATCTCTCCATCGGACCTGACAAAGGAGATAGGCAAATCCTTAAAAGACAGGAACTCCTTCATGCACTGGTGCTCGAAAAAGGATATACCCCTATTTTCTCCCGGAATAACCGATTCGGCCATAGGTTTGCAGACATATTTCTTCAAGCAGGAGCATCCGGATTTCGGTATAGACGTCACCAAGGACATGAAAAAGATTGCGGATATCGTTCTCAGCGCCGAAAAGACAGGGGGGATAATACTTGGAGGGGGGATATCGAAACACCACGCCCTGGGCGTGAACCTCGTCAGGAACGGCTTCGATTATGCCGTCTACGTCACCACTTCCTCTCCCTGGGACGGCTCCCTCTCCGGGGCAAGACCCACCGAGGCAAAGTCGTGGGGAAAGATAAATGAACTGGGAAGGCACGTGACGGTCGACGGGGACGCGACCATAGTTTTTCCGCTGATAATCTCGAAATTCATATAGGAAGATACGATGAAAATATACCTGACATGGGGGAGGGGTGAAGGCCCGACGAAGGAAGCGGCCTTCGACAAGGCCCTGTGGGACGCGGGGATAAGCAACTACAATCTCCTGAAGCTCAGCTCCATACTTCCCGAAAACTCCGAGATAGCGGAGGGAAAGATAGACTGGAACCAGAGGAACGTGGGACACAGACTTTACGTCGTCCTGGGGGAGGGGTTCGAGACCGAACCCGGGAAAAAACTATGGGTGGGCATGGGATGGATACAGGCAAAGGACGGGACAGGGGTCATAGAATACGTGAGCGGAAACACGGAAGAAGAGGTTCTGGAACACCTTGAGAATACCCTCCGCTCCGACGCCAGTTCCAGGGACAAGGCGTTCGGATACCACTACAAGACCATCGGCATCCCCTGCAGGGAACGGCCCGTTTCCGCTGTCATCGCCGCGGTCTACAAGTCTGAGGGGTGGGAATGATCGAAATTCTTCTGGTCTTCGCGGCTGGATTCCTCACAAAGCTTTCCGATCACTTCGCGGATGACACCAAAAGGAAGACATGTCTGGGTCATATCACCGGGATCATCTATGGCATCCTTATCGCATGGATAATCGCCGGGTACCCTGCACTGGCTCCCCTGGGGATCGCCGTGATATTGTCCGTGGTTTTCACCAAGAAGATAGACCATCCCATACACTTTCTGGGAATGGGATTGTTCATACTCACCATCGGCTTTCTCGGTCTCCCTCCGGTGGACATGGCCGCCCTGCTTTTCTTTCTCGCCGGGGGGCTGATTGATGAAAAAGGAAATGATCTTTACGACAAAGGGGAAATCGGAGGAATTGCGGGAAGGTTTTTCGAATACAGAATAACCATGGAAGTTTTTACATTAGCTTATTCGGCAGTGACCGGACTGTGGATAGTGTTCATTTCAATGCTGATTTTCGACATAGGATACGAGCTGTCCGGAAAACTGGCGAAATTATCAAGGTTATAAATGATCCCGACCATGGTTTATAAATAAGCGGAAATGGTTTTTCATGATCGACGTACGCATTCTGGGAGGAGCAAAAGAGGTGGGCAGATCGGGGATACTGCTGGACACGGGAGTGGAGAAATTCCTCTTCGACTATGGCATAGACGTCCAGGACAATTCCCATCCCATAAGACCCGATTCCAAACTGGACGGGGTGTTCGTTTCCCACGCCCACCTGGACCACTCCGGTTTCGTCCCCGACCTCTACAAAAGGGGATACAACGGCCCTGTTTTCATGACCCATCCCACCGCCGAAATCATATCCATACTTCTCAGGGACAGCATAAAGGTGCAGAAGAAGCAGGGGGAAATTCCCCAGTATACCCCCCGCGACATAAAGAAGACAGAAAGCATGATGCGCTTCCTGAATCCGGGCCAGAAACAGGAATTCCCGGTGTCCAGCGTCCAGTTCCACCACGCGGGTCACATACCCGGAAGCGCGCTGACCCTTCTGGAACACAAGGGGAAAAGAATACTTTACACCGGGGACATCAAGTTCATAGACACCGCCCTGATGAAGGGAGCGGCCTCTAAGTTCAGGGACATCGACGTGATCATATCCGAGTCCACGTACTCCTATGCCAACCACCCGGAAAGGTCCGGGCTGGAGGACGAGCTGAAGAGGATCGTGCAGGAGACCGTTTACAACGACGGTATCGCAATAATACCCGCTTTCGCCGTGGGGAGGACGCAGGAACTCCTGATAATACTCTCCAAACTGGGGATTCCGCTGGTCATGGACGGCATGGGGATACGAACGACGCAGAGGATACTGAAGCATCCCGATTCGGTGAGGGACCACGATACTCTGAAGAACGCGTACAATAGTGCGAAAAAGATAAGGAGGGAGAACGAAAGAGCGGAGGCGATAAAAAAGCCGCAGGCGATAATCACCACGGCAGGGATGCTCAACGGGGGCCCTGTCGCCTATTACATATCCCGGCTCTGGGACAGGACCGACTGCTCCATCACGCTAACCGGATTCCAGGTCCCCGGGACGGCCGGCAGGGGGTTCATGGACACGGGCAGGTACAACAACGGAGAGGTCGACGTGAAGCCGAGGATGAAATTCAGCTTCCTGGACTTCTCCGCCCACACCGACAGGAATCACCTGATAGACTTCTACAAGAAGACCAATCCGGAGAAGATCATACTGGTCCACGGCGAGCACACGGAGGATTTCGAAAAGGAGCTGAGGGGAATGGGATTCGACGCCGTCGCCCCGTCCAACGGGGACAAGATAAGCGTATAATCCGTTATTATCAGTCCGGAAAATTGATGGTGGAGAAATAGTCCTCGGGCGTCTCCGCCCTCCTGATTTGTCTCACCCGGCCGTCCTCTGTCAGGAGCAACTCGGCTGACCGTAGCTTCCCATTGTACTGGAAACCCATGGAATGGCCATGAGAGCCCGCATCATGGATGACCAGTATGTCACCCGGCTCTATCTCCGGGAGATGTCTCTGCACCGCGAATTTGTCATTGTTTTCGCATAGGCCACCGGTAACGTCGTAAACATGATCTTTCGGCTCGCCCTCTTTGCCCATGACCGTTATGTGATGGTATGCACCGTAGATTCCTGGCCTCATCAGATTAGCCATGCAGGCATCCATGCCCACGAAATCCCTGTGCTTGCGGGCAACGTGGCGGACATTGGTGACCAGGTAACCGTGAGGTCCTGTCATGAGCCTCCCGCACTCCATGAATATCATGGGCCGGGAAGAACCGCTTTCCGGAAATTTTTTCTCGTAAGATTTCCTTATCCTGCCGGAGAGACTTTCCAAATCGACCGGCCTTTCCTCCGGTCTGTAAGGTATGCCTATCCCTCCTCCGAGGTTTATGAATTCGAATTCTATTCCCAGCTTGCCGGATATCTCCGTGGCGAGGCCGAAAAGCATGCCGGCGGCATTGATGATATAATCCTCGTCCAGCACGTTTGAGGCCACCATTGCATGGAGACCGAACCTCCTGACACCTTTGCTTTTCATGCTCTCGTAAGCACTGAAAATCTGGTCCCTTCTCAGGCCGAATTTCGACTCCTCGGGGTTGCCTATGATCCGGTTCCCGCCTACAAGCTTGCCGGGGTTGTAACGGAAACAGACCACATCCGGAATGCCCGCCTTCTTCTCGAGAAAGGGGATGTGGGTTATGTCATCCAGATTTATTATCGCCCCCAGACTAACCGCCTTCCGGAATTCATCCGCAGGCGTGTCGTTGGAGGTGAACATTACGTCCTCCCCCGAGATTCCGGCCCTTTCTGACATGACGAGCTCCGGGAGGGAGCTGCAGTCCGTCCCGAGGCCTTCCCGGGCGAGAATTTTCAATATGTGGGGGTTGGGGCACGCCTTCACCGCAAAGAAGTTTCTGAATCCACCGGGAACCCATGAGAACGCCCTGCTGAGCGCCCTGGCGGACTCCCTTATCCCCGCTTCATCGTATATGTAGAACGGGGTGGGATGATCCGACATTATCTTCTCTATCCGTTCCCTGGTGAACGGGACTCCTTTTCCCTCCATTAGGCACACTCCCTGAAGATTTAATTATCCTGAGCGGATAAAAATATTGTTATGAGGGGCTCCTACGTTCTCCTGATAAGAATGGACGCCGGGAAAAGGATAAGGATCGGCCGGTTGGGAATGCTGGATTTCCGGCCGGGATGGTACGCCTACGTCGGCTCGGCCATGAACTCCTTGGAAGGACGCACAGGCCGGCATCTGAGGGGGGAGAAGAAGCGTTTCTGGCACATAGACTACCTCCTGGAGCATTCGATCTTGGAGAAGATCTTTTACCGGGAGAGCGAAAGGAGGGAGGAATGCGAAACCGCGGAGAAGCTCACCAGGGATTTTCAAGGGGTCCCTGGGTTCGGGTGCTCGGACTGCTCGTGCAGGTCTCACCTCTTCTTTTCAGAGGACATGAAGGGATTGGAGAACCGTCTGAAGGCCATGGGAATGAAGAAATGGGAAAACTAGAATTCCTCGAAGGTTTCGTCTTCCCCTCCGAACTCGTCCTCGCCGTATTCCTCTTCGGAGGGGGCTGACCTCATCTTTTTCAGGAAGAAGAAAGCCACCACCGCTATGACTATTATTATCACCACCACTATGAGCAATGTCGGATCGAAGCCCCCGCCGGAGGAAAGGTTCACCGTCTCCGCGGTGCCCATGAGGACATTCGCCTTGTCCAGACTGTTCTTTGCCTCCTGGTAGTTCTCCAGGGTATAGGAGGAATCCGCATCGTCCAGATAAGTGCCTATCACAGTGTAAAGGCCGGACGGGAGGGACGACCTCATGCCGCTCAGCTTGTCCATGGAGTTCTGTATGTCGGAATACATGTCCTGGTAAATGGAAAGGTGGAGATAAACGGAATCCGAACCGCCACCGCCGGAAATGGTCAGCGGGCCGTAATAGGTTCCGGAGGAATACGGGGCTATGGTGAGTTCTACCTCCTCCGTGTCCCCCGCGCCAACCGTGACCCCGCTGAAGTCGAGGTTTATGTCGCTCTCTATGAAGCTCAGCTCCCCTCCCGCGCTGAATGAGAGGGAGGATATGCCGGAGGATCCGGTGTTCCTTATCTTGATCGTCCTGGTTATCTCCGAGTTCTCCACCGACTCCAGGGATATCATCTTGCCCCCGTCCGAGGTGACGACGGAAAGAACGCCTCCCTCCCCGGCACTCGGGCAGTCGCAGGGCGGGCATTCCTCCTTCTTTTCCTCCACCAGCACCTCCACGGGGATGGTCAGCTCGATGTCGGAGGTGATCAGGCGGACCGACCCCTCCATGTTCTTCTGGACGTCAGGGATGTCTATCTCCAGTCTGCATGTGTCCTTGTGGCCGAGGGAGGAATTGGAAAGCGAAACATGGGAGGATCGGATGTCCCCCGTGGTCGTGTACGAAAGGTTCACCGTGACGTCGCGGAGATTCTGGATTGTCAGGGTCTTACCGTAATCATCGGACCTGTTTATCCTGTCGGAGACGGAAGAGGGGACGACCTCCAGCAGGTCTTTCAGTATGAAGCTGACGGTCTTTTCCACCGGAGTGTTCACGCGGACCGTATAATTGCCCTCCGGCCAGGATGACTCCGAGGTTATGGTCCTGGAGAAGCTCCCGTCCGGATCCATGGTGGGGACGAAGTTGGATATCTTGGTCCCGTTGGGGAACCTCATCTCCCCGGAAACCGGCTGGCTGGCATCCCCGGAGATCACCACGTTCTCCCCCAGCCAGTAAGTGTCCTGTTCGGACCCGATGTTCACGTAATCTGAAGAGGGGAGGTAGACCCTGTAAACGTTGCTGCCGGAATTCCCGCCCTTCTCCGCCCTGAGGAAGACGTAGTATACGCCCGTGTCCGAGAAGGTATGGTTGGCCACGTGCCTGCCGCCCACCGGATCATAGGTAAGCGGTCTCTCGGAAACGACCAGGTCCAGATCACCGTTGAATATCTGGTAGGAGAGAGTATAATCGCTGCCCATCTCTCCCCCGACCCTGAGGTATATTGTGTTGTCGACCACGTCGATCAGGTTCATAGGTATCTGAATGCCCGAGACGTTGAGGGTCTTGGTGGCATTGACCGTTCCTGATGGGGTAATCACGTTGACGTAAAGCTGCTGCTCTCCGGCGGATACGAAGGGCGAGGGTCCGCAGGTGGAGTTCTCGTCGGTGTTGGAAAAATAACACACCCCACTGCCGTCGACGAGGGGGAAGGATCCCACCGCCCTCTCACCGCCACCTATCACGCTCCAGGTTATCCTTATCGGCCTGGCGAGGGTGTTCGGATCCGCCCTGAGTATGAACGAGGAGTTGGCGGACACCAGCTTGTCCACGGGATAGAAGGTGACGGTGGGTGCGGCTGAGCATACCGGTAAAGACAGCAATAAAACAGATAAAACAAGACCCAAGACCAGCGAACCCTTCATGATTATAATTAACAGTGGTTTGTATAAATAATTAATCAATTTATTAAACGGCTGCCATAATTAAATATGCACGATTTTTTCCTTCCTGTCGGTCCACAGCACCCCGCTTTGATAGAGCCCGTGCACCTCAAGCTCAAGATAGAAGGAGAGACGGTGGTTTCTCTGGAGGACCTCGGTCTGGGATACAACCACAAGGGCATAGAGAAGGCGCTTGAGAGCCGCCCCTGGACGAAGGCGGTATATCTCTCCCAGCGGGTCTGCGGTATATGCGGGGCTTTCCACACCTCCTGCTTCACCCATGGGGTGGAGAGGATCATGGGAACCGAAATCCCGGAAAGGGCAAAATACATAAGGGTCATAATATCGGAGCTGGAGAGGATACATTCGCACCTTCTCTGCATGGGGCTGGTCGCTCACGAGATAGGCATGGACACGTTATTCCATTACATATTCAGGGACAGGGAAACCGCCATGGAGATGCAAGAACTGCTCACGGGAAACCGGGTCCATTTCGCCATGAACGTCATAGGCGGCGTGAGGAGGGACCTGGAGACCCGGAGCATCAGAAAGGTGGAGAAGGGACTGGAAAAGCTTGAGGACAGGATGTATCACTACCTGAGGGTTTTCGAAAAGGACTCATCGGTGAGAAGGAGAACGAAAGGGATCGGCCGTCTCACGGAGAAGAAGGCAAAGGAGCTGAACACGGTCGGCCCCACAGCGAGGGCTTCCAACGTGGATTACGATATCAGGAGCAGGGGCTACCTGGTTTACAGGGACCTCAAATTCAGCCCGGTCACCGGGGAAAGGGGGGATGTCATGGAGAGGAACCTGATACGGTTCAGGGAGTGCATACAATCGATAAAGCTAATACAGAATGCTCTTCTCTCCCTTCCGAAGGGGGATATATCGGCAAGGCTTCCCATGATGATAAAGGTTGAGGAAGGCAGGGAAACCCTTTCCAGGGTCGAGGCGCCCAGGGGGGAACTCGCTTATTACATAAAATCCGCGGGTGAGAGGCCGTACAGGACAAGGATACGAACCCCCACGTATGCGAACTTCCGGATACTGGGAGAGATACTGAAGGGATACCGGATAGCGGACATACCGGCAATAGTGGCCTCCATGGATCCTTGCATGTCCTGCACGGACAGGGTCACACTGGTGAACCCGAAAGGGAAAGAAACAATTCTGGGCAAGGAGGACTTCCGCCACCTGAAGGGGGGTAAAGACCATGATTAGCGGACTTTTCCATGCACTTTTCTTTCCCGGATTCCTTTCCGCGATAATACTTGGACTGATATACGAGGGCATAATAAGGAAGTTGGCCGCCCGGATGCAGAGCAGGATAGGACCACCAATATGGCAGCCCTTTCTTGACTTCGTTAAGCTCATGTCCAAGGAAAACATAGAGCCCAGGAACTCCATTGGCTTCATGATGACCCTCTGCCCGTTAGTCACGTTCGCCTCCGCCCTCACGGTCCTTCTCTTCCTTCCCGCGGGGGGGCTCAGCTTTCTCTCTTTCGGCGGAGACCTGTTCGTGGTGATATGTTTCCTCATAATGGGAGGGGTTTTCTTCGCCATAGGAGGCTTCTCCACGGGAAGCCCATTCGGCTCGGTGGGATCGATAAGAGAGATCATACAGATATTCTCGGTCGAACTTCCCTTCATAATCTCCCTGCTGACGGTGGGATGCCTCACCGGCTTCCGGGTGCAGCCCTTCCTCGCATGGCAGTTCCCCCTCGCCCTCTTCGCCTTCCTGGTTAGCATGCAGGCAAAGCTCTCCCTCCCGCCCTTCCACATACAGGAAGCAGAGCAGGAGATCGTGGCGGGGCCCATGACTGAATATTCCGGGCCGCGGCTTGCCATGCACGAGCTCTCCAGAGGGGTCATGCTCTGGACCATGATATCGCTGGGGGCGGTACTCTTCATGGGAGCATCAAGCCTCCCCTCCTTCGCCCTCTCCTCGGTAGTCCTGCTGCTGCTGGCCATAGTGGTGAGGGTCATATTCTCCAGGATAAGGATAGAACAGAGCCTCCGTCTCCTCTGGTTCGTGGTTGGCCCGCTCGCCGTGATAGACCTGGCGAGGGTCGCTCTGGGACTATTTATTTAACCCAGAACAAAAATAATCATGAGACTTCTCAGCGAGGCGCTGAAAGGGGTTTTCAGGAGGCCTGCAACCAGGAACTACCCGAAAAAAAAGCCCTTCATACCGGACGGCTTCCGGGGGAGAGTGGAGCACAACCCGGACACCTGCACCTACTGCATGCTCTGCGCCATAAACTGCCCGGCCACAGCAATCACCATAGACCGGGAGAAGAAGGAATGGAAAGTGGACACGGGCAAATGCATATTCTGCGGCAGGTGTCAGGACGTCTGCCCCACCAGTCCGAAGAGTGTGAAGCTCAGCAAGAAATACGATACCACTGATTATGACAGGGAGAACCTCAAGAAGGAATACTGACCCGGACGGCTAGGCGGCGTCATAGAACTTTCTGAAGGGCAGCAGCCACCGGGATATGGAGATGTATTCGATGCCCCTTTCCAGTCCGGTCTCCAGGGATTCGATGTTATAAAGCCGGTATATCAGGTCGGCCAGCTTCTCCCCCGCCCTCCGGACCTCCGGGGACATGGGCTCGCCGAACCTGGTGCTCTTCTTCTGTATGCCTATTATTCTCGTCCTGGATATGGGAGATTCCTTGTCCAGGAGCTCCAGGAATACGGTGAGCGGAGTCCTGTGGGTGGAATAGAACACCCTCTGTATCTCCCGCTCGTCTATTATCCTCACTTCACCGGGCTTCCCCTTGAAGCTGGCTGCGTCCACGATGAGGAGCATATTGGGCACGAAATCCCTCACCTCTTTGACGTGGTTCTCCGGGGTGGAGGTCTTGATTAGCAGTATGTCCGGGTTCTTGCCGAATTTCTTTTCCAGCTCGCCCGCAACGAACCATCCGACTCCGTCGTCTCCCTTGAGGTCGTTCCCCAGGCCGATCACGGCCAGCCTGAACTTCGGCTTTATCTGGCTCTCCTCGTAATCCTTGAAAATCCTGCCTATCTCCGTCTCCACCGGCTTTCTTTTTAGCTTCTCCGTTCTCTCCTTTATCTCTTCCCCGGTCTCCTTCTTTCTCACGACCAGGCCCTTTATCCTTTCCCCGGCCGAGTTTATCCCGGAGAGAAAGCCGGACTTTATGTTTTCGGCCCTGCCCGTAACTGCACGGGATATCCTTCTCCAAAGCCTTCCCAGCTTGGAGAGAAACACCTTGACCATATTATTACTTTTGTCCTCCGGGTATTAATCTTTCTCTGGAACTCTACGAAAATTAATTAATTCTAGCAAAACAATTAATCTATAGTGCGGGCGGATTTTTCCTCCCGGGAATGATGGGTGTTGCAATGCCGGAACAGGCTAAAGCGGGTGGTTATGCATATGACGAGGATACGAGGACTCTCACCATAAACCTTCTCGGCTCCCCACAGGGTGCCTCCATAGAGGATTTCGAGTCGGTCATGTCCAAAGTGATAGACAACATTCTATCCGTCAAGAAGGTTCTCTCAATAGTCCTGACCAAGGAGAGGGAGTACGAATACACAGGCGACCAGGTCAGGATGCTGGTGGAGATAGCGGACATAGTGGAGGAGATCGTGAGGACCAAGGTAATATCCTTCAACAACATAAGGCCCGACAAGTGGGGCAAGTGCTATCCGGATTTCAGCCAGCGCATGCAGTACATACTCATCAAGCTTCTCAGGAGGGATCCCATAGGTGCATATGTGGAGATGCGGAGGGAGTCCCGGAACCTCGCCGTGAAGATAAAAAGGGGAGGGAAATGCCTTCCCTGCTACAGCCACTACAAGGGGGAGATAATCGACCCCATCCTGAAGAAGATGGAAAACACGAAGATGATGCAGCTGGTCAAGGCCCGGCTCTCCGGATACCACGTGGGCGACAGATCTCTGTACAGGGAAATATTCAACCCCAGCGTCCGCCCTAACTTCATGCTCACCAGGTACATGATAACTCCTCCCGAGAGGGGAAAGTCTGTGGACAGGTACAAGGTCAACGACACACAGGTGGAGATATACAGGATCCCCACCTCGTCCTCCTATTTCTACCACATCACCCCTCCAGAATTCGCCCTCCCCGAGGACAAATACACCATACTCGACACCGCCCGCAGGTACATGGCAACCCACAAGCCCAAGACTGCGGAGTTCGTGCGCTCCGAAAAGGTCAGGGAGGTCTTCTACAACATAGGCAAGGACATGATAAGGGAGGTGGCCGACAAGTCTGGCGTTTACCTCAAGACTCAGGAACTCAACCAGCTGGCGGAGATACTCACCAGGTACACGGCAGGGCTGGGCGTACTTGAGGTCCTGCTGGCGGACGAGAAGATACAGGACATATACGTGAACTCCCCGGTGGAGACCTCCCCCGTTCTGATATCCCACGGGGACTACGAGGAATGCGAGACGAACATAATACCCACCAAGGAGGACGCGGAATCCTGGGCCACCCGGCTCAGGATACAGTCCGGCAGGCCGCTGGACGAGGCCAACCCCGTCCTGGACACGGACATAATGGTCCCGGGAGGCAAGGCCAGGTTCGCTGTAATAACCAAGAACCTCTCCCCGGAGGGATTCGGGTTCGCCATCAGGAGGCACAGGGACAAGCCATGGACCCTCCCGCTGTTCATAAGGTACGGTATGATAGACCCCCTGGGGGCGGGACTTCTTTCCTTTCTGATAGACGGATCAGTGAGCATGCTTGTGGCGGGTGGAAGGGGCGCAGGGAAGACAAGCCTCCTCGGATCTCTGATGCTCGAGCTGCTCCCCAAGACCAGAATGGTTACCATAGAGGACAGCGTAACCGGTGACTGTGAGTTCGTTTATGAAAGAAACGGCGCTGTTCGAAGGGGGAAGATAGGCGATGTCATCGATGAAATGATAAAAAAATACGGTAAAAAAGCAGGCGAAAGGGAATTCGCGGATAAGAACCCGGAAGATATAAAGGTATTTTCCATCGACAGGAATGGCAAGGCCGTGCTCTCCAAGGTAAGCAGATTCATTCGCCACAAGGTAAGAAAAGAAATCTACGAAATAGAGACCAGAACCGGAAGGAAGATAAGAGTTACGGGTGACCACTCCCTGTTTACCATGGGCGAAACCGGTTGTATAGAAGCCGTGGAATGCAGGAAACTCAGAAAGGACGACCATATAGTCACCCCGAGAATTTTGCCAATCAAACCAAAGGGTATGAAATCGGTTAATCTTCTTGACCACATGGATAAAATGAAAGATGCCTACATAACCGGCCCAGTTGTAAGTCAATTCATAGAGGACAACAAGCACACTGTCTCCAAAACGGCCAAAAGAATGGGATATTTCGTAGAGGGTCCTCTGAAGGGAACCACACAATCCTGGAAAAGGAATGCAGTTATCCCCGTTTGTGTATTGGAAAAAATCACCAAGAAGGGAGGTTCCCTGAAAGGGTACGGTCTGAAAATGAAATTCAAAACTTCTTCCATTCCAATACGAACCAAAATCCCATTGAACAAGGAACTGCTCGAATTCTTTGGTCTCTGGATAGCGGACGGTTGCTATGACAGAAATTCCGTGATAATTTCGGTTAACGAAGAAGAGGCGAGAGAAGTCGTGAGGAAAGTGGGGATTTTGTTCGAACTGGAACCGAGGATGCATTCCGATGGCTTCTCTTTGATGTTAAACTCAAAGGCATTGAAAAGGGTGATGAAAGACGTTTTCGATCTCAAAGGCAACGCCTTCAGCAAGAGAATCCCGGAATGGGCATTCAATCTCCCGAAAAGAAAAATGGGATATCTGCTGAAGGGATTGTTCAGCGGGGATGGGTGTGTGTCCGACAAGGAAATCATGATAAGTCTGCGTTCACAGGGTTTAATAAGGGATATACAGACGTTATTGCTGGGGTTCGGCATTATCGGGAGATGTGGTGAAAGGGCTGGATTTTATCACTGCAGGATCAGTGCTCTAAATTCATTAAAACTTTTCAAAAGACATGTTTCTTTGCTTCAGAATAAAAAGATGACCAGACTCGGGACGCTGTGCTCAAAAATCTCCACGCATGACTCAAGCGACGTGATACCTTTCCCCACACAAGTAAAGCAAAATATTGCACTCGGATATCCAGCACTCAACACCCAAGATTACATAACAAGAGGCAACAACATCGGAAGGAGCCAGCTCGGAAGAATCGCGGGGTATATGGATCAAGAAGATATCGGTCTTTACGATAATGTGAATAATCTCGCAAGCTCAGATATTCTGTGGGACCAGATAAAATCAATTGAGGTTATCGGGAATGATCCTGTCTGTGTTTATGATTTCTCTGTTCCCGGGACAGAGAATTTCGTATGCGAAAACATCCTTGCGCACAACACCCTCGAGCTCCCAGTCGCCCAGCTCAGGGACCTCAACTACAACATAGAATCACTGAAATCCAGGTCCGTCATAACCAGGGTGGAATCGGAGATGCCCGCGGACGAGGCGCTGAGGACTGCGCTGAGGCTGGGGGATTCCGCACTCATACTGGGAGAGGTGAGGAGCTCAATAAGAGGTAACGAAGAAGTGGTTGTTGTGGATAACGGAGTCATGAAAAGAGTCCGGATCAGGGATCTGGAAAACAAAGACTTGACCAACGTACACGTCCCCACCGTGGGGTTTGATTTGAAGGTCAGACTTTCGGAATTGACCGGTTTCGTCAAGCATCCGAAGAGGAAGAAACTGCTGAGGATAAAAACGAAGACCGGAAGGGAAATCACGGTGACACATGACCACAGCTTGTTTGCCCCCACGAAAAATTTTGAGATAGCCCCGACAGAGTGCAAAAACCTGAAAATCGGTGATCAAATTGTAATCCCAAGCTATATGCCTTACGGTTTCAATGACGTAGGCCATATCAACGTCTTTGACTATTTGCCGGAGTTCAGGGTCCAGAAATTTGAAAATGATGTCAGAAAGGCGATTAAAAACATGGGTTGGAAAAGGGCCACGGAAATCTGCGATATAAAGTGCGGGGATGTCTATAATTATTTCAGGGAAAACCAGAAAACAAACATACCCTTCAATTCATTCAGCAATCTAATGAACGCTGCCAATGTAGATTACGATTTCGGCAGTCTCGAAGTGAGGAAAGGTACAAGCCTGCCTATTCCTGCATCCATACCGGTCAATGAGGATCTATGCAGATTCTTGGGCTATTACGTTTCAGAGGGATACTATTCTCTGAAAGAGAGGTGCGGCGGGAGCGTGATTATTACGAATTCCAACCCGGAAATCAAAAAGGACATATCGGAAGTGTCCAGAAAATTGTTCAGGTTATCCCCGAGAATAAGGAATGTCAAGGGGATCGGGAAATCAGTTCAACACCAATTCCATTGCATACCTTTAGCAAAACTAATCTCAAGACTTGGCTGCGGCAGGATATGCACCGAGAAAAGGGTGCCGCCACTTATTTTTGGTCTGTCGCAAAGGAAAATAGCCGCGTTTCTGCGGGCGCTCTATTCCGGCGACGGCAGTTTTACGAGTTCGGAAAGTTCCGGGAACTGCATAAGGTACTTTTCAACATCGAAAAAATTAGTAGAGGACGTTTCTTATCTGCTGTTAAATTTCGGGATTGTCGGGAGTATAAGGAAGAGGAAACCCCATGGCAGGGGTAAGAATGCCTTATGGATACTGGAATTCAAGGACAGAGAAATGGTCGGGACATTCATGGAAGAAATTGGCTTCGTAGGCAAAAAAACAGAAATCATGATTAAAAAATGGGCCCACACCAGGTCTAATTTTGTCAGTTTCGACAAAAAAACATTGAAAGAGCACCTTACCGAATACCCCAGAAGATACAGGCATCTGTTCAGGTTTCTGAGATGCAGCAGAAATTATCTCAAAAAGGTCGTTTTGGATCCGGACTGCGAAGCATCGGAGAAACTCAGGACCTTTGCTCTCGGGGATTTTTTCCTAGACGAAATAAAGGAGATAGAAGAGATAACACCGGACAAGGCAGAGCATGTGTATGACCTGTCCGTGGAATCCACGGAAAATTTTATTGGCGGGTTCGGAGGGATTCTGTTGCACAACACAGAGGCCAAGGCCCTTTACGAGGCAATGAGGATCGGTGCGCTGTCCAACGTCGTCTCGGGGACAATACACGGCGAGAGCGCATACGGAGTATATGACAGAGTGGTCAATGACCTGGGCGTCCCCTCGACATCGTTCAAGGCCACGGATATCATCCCGGTCTGCAAATCCCTGAGGTCCGCTGATGGTCTTCACCGTTACAGGAGGGTGACCGAAATAACCGAGGTCAGGAAGCACTGGGAGGACAACCCGGCTAAGGAAGGGGGCTTCGTGAACCTGATGGAATACTCCGGGAAGGAGGACAAGCTCAAGCCCACCGACACCTTCAAGAACGGGGAATCCGAGGTGATAAACAGGATCGCCTCATACGTAAAGGAATGGAGCGGCAACTGGGAGGCCGTGTGGAACGACATAAATCTCAGGGCGAAGATGAAGGACACCATGGTGAAGATGGCCAAGAAGCTCGGAAAGGATGATATACTGGAATCTGAATGGGTGGTGGCCTCCAACATAAAGCACCACCTCATCGCCGAGAACATAAGGAACGAGGTGGGATCGCCCGATTCGAAGGACGTGTACGAAAAATGGCTGAAATGGCTGAAGGCCGCTGCCAAGGCGAAGAAATTGTGATTTATTCGGAGGTAACATAACGATTATGGCAAAACATCTCAAAAGGGCAATCGTCTTATTATGCATCGCCATAGCCCTTTTTGCGGTATCGGGACCGGTCCCCTTCGCCGGTTCCCAGACCGCCGATACGACGTTCCAGGTCAGGCTGGTCCTGAACAACACGGGAGCGAATTTCTACATACCCGGTGTGGGCGAAACGTCCTTTTCGGATCTTCCCGAGAACACATATCAAAACCCCCCTCATTTCTTCCTGGCCTCCGAGGAGGGAGGGATGCTGGCATCGCTGGTCCATTCCTACCGTTTTCCCCTTTCCATGGCCACCGAAAAGGACGCCAGCACATATGGATTCCGGATGTCCCAGAACCTCACCGGCTCCAGGGTCTTCCTCGTCTTCTCCGAAGGGGGGTGGAGGAAGACTGACAACCGCATGGACATGATAGAGAGGGGAGAGTTTCTGGAAAATCCCTACCCCTCCTTCTCCTATGGCATGGGAAACGAACATGTGCTGAAGGTAATGCTGGCTTTCAGCAAGATAGACATAGAGCCCGGGGACAAGGTCCTCCAGAGCGGCTATTACAAGATGATAGTCGAGAATGAGGGAAGGTCGGGGGGCAAGGATTCGGTCTCTTTCTCCAGAATTTAAACGGTTAACTGTTTAACTTTACTATGTATCCGCTCAATAATTAAGCATGGGTAGAAAGGCCTTGGGTAGATATAGCAATAAAGCTCCGTTTGCGCTGATAATAATTCTGATAATCTTCGCTGCCGGCTTCTCTTTGTACAACCCCAATTACGTGGTCAGGCTCCCCTCTGATGAAACAGTCCTGCTGGAAAAGGAGCTTGTGGATCCAATCCCCGCCGAGAGGCTGGAAGCGATGGGGAATGTGGACGAGGAGGTCAAAAGGGAGGCCATGGAAAAGGAAGAGGTCAGGGTCATAATCAGGTTCAGGGGCGAGGACCAGAGCGTGGACGTCCCGGAAAATGAATTCCAAGAGAAAGGCGGTGTGGGGAACCTGAAGACCGGCGTCGCCAGCAGGGGCGCCCTGGTGAATATATCCGAAGACCCAAATGTGGAGAGCGTCCAGATCGATCGACCGGTCGTACTACTCACCGAGGATTCCATGGGAATCACCCGGGTTCCTGAGGCATGGGATCTGGGTCCGAAGGGCGCCGGAACGAGGATATGCCTCATAGACACCGGAGTGGATTATTCGGTTGTGAAAAATTTTGCAGGAGGATATGACTTTGTCAACGGAGACAACGACCCCCTGGACGACCACGGACACGGGACCCAGGTGGCCAGCATAATAGATTCGGTCGCCCCCTACAGCGAACTGATCGTGGCGAAGGTGATCGATTCGGAAGGGAAGGGTTACGAATCGGACGTCATGGAGGGGCTGGAATACTGCGAACAGGAGGGAGCGGACATAATATCCCTGTCGATAGGTGCTGGCAGCTACGAAGGCTACTGCGACTCCAACCCGGTAGCGGATTACTGCAACCAGCTATCAGGGGAAGGAATAACGGTCATAGCGGCCACGGGGAACGACGGCTCCCCCGAGATAAAATCCCCCTCCTGCGGCTCAAAGGTCATGAGGGTCGCCTCCTCCAACAAGCTCGACCAGATATCCGGATTCTCCAACATAAACTACTTCACGGACATACTCGCCCCCGGGGAATCCATAGCCGTCAGGGACCTGGGCGGCTCCACCGTGGTCAGGAGCGGGACCAGCATGAGCGTCCCCTTCGTCTCGGGGATTGCCGCTCTCCTGCTGGAGGACAGGGATCTATCCCCGGATCAGATAAAATACCTGCTGAGATCGACGGGAAAGCCCGTCCCGTTCGTGGTCAATTCCACACTGACAATCGACATGCCCAGGGTCGACGCCCTGAACGCAGTCACCGGAAACAAGACCATGGAGCCATATGATTACGCAGGGACGGGGGTGCCCCAGATACTCGAGGAAGATATAAACGCGACCTACGAGGCGCTGGCCGGGTGGTGGAGCCCCTCCTTCAACAAGTGCAGGAACATCACCATAACCAACGCCGGTTCCACCAGTTTCAATTTTTTCCCTGCATACATAGACCTGGACTATGACTCGGACATGCAGTCAGACTTCGACGACATAAGGTTCGTTGACGCCAGCTGCAACAACGGAGGAAATGAGCTGTATTACGAGCTGGAGGGTTACGCTTCCTCCACCAGCGCAGATGTATGGGTCAACATACCCACCTTCTCAACGGGCGATAAAATCATCTCCATGTACTACGGAAACTCGACAGTAAGTTCGGGGGAGAGCGCGGCGGACACTTGGAACGACGGTTACGTGTTCGTCATACATATGCACGAGACCTCCGGAGACCCGAGCGACTCCACCAGCAATAACCACGAGGTAACCCAAAGCGGGGTGAGCATGAACGTCGACGGGATCGTGAACAGCGGTGGTGACTGGTATCCGAAAGATTTCGCTTCGGTTCAGGAAAAATCCAGTTCTTTCGACTGGTCGGGAGATTTCGTCCTGGAGACGTGGGTGAAGGCCAGCTCATGCGACACAAACAACGAGGTCTATATCAGCAGGGACAGGACGACGGGCAATTCCAGGTTCTGGATTGGATGCAACGGAGGCACCGACAAGGCCACTTTCACCATAACCACCGACAACGATGTTTATGACGAATCGGGAGACAGCTCGACCACGATCACCGACAATAACTGGCATCATCTTGTGGGAAAAAGGACGGGAAACACCATAAAAATATACGTAGACGGGGTCGAGGAGAATTCGACCGGGGTCGACAGCGACGGCCTGACCGATAACAACGAATACATTCGACTGGGGGGCAACTTCTACGATGATTATTACGCGGACGCCACTCTCGACGAATTCAGGATAACCGACGGTTCGAGGAGCGACGACTGGATAAACCAGACCTACCAGATGATAAGCAGCAACTCGGATTTCGTCAGCGTTGGCAGCGAACAGAGCGTGGTCACCTGTTCTTACGGGAGCGACTGCACGGGGAGCGACTGTGTGGGGGGAATATGCGCGGACTGCTCTGATTCGTATGACGGACAGACTTGCTCGGACGACTCGAACCACTACAACAGCGACGGGATATGCACCCGGATAAACGGGGGATGGGAGTGCGACGAGTCGGAGGCCTCGCACTATTCGGGCGACTACTGGAACGACTGCGACAAGACGGATTACTCCATAGAATGCGACAGCGGCTCCCTCTCCGGAGGGTACGAATCCAACGGTGTCTGCGGGAGCACCAGCCATGCAGAATGCTGCAGCAATTTCGCATCGGGCAGCAGCAACTACCCATCCATATGCGGCACGGAGTTCACGGTCTGTGACGGGAACAACGGATATTATTGCGATTATGTGGGTGATTCCTCATGGGACGCCGGGAGCACCGCCGGGACCAACAAATTCAGGTGCGACGACACGGACAACGCCTGCATATCCTGCGACTCCAGCAACAGGGAGGAGAGCTCCGCACCCAATCCCGAGCTGGACGGGGACGGGGACTGTGAATATGCGTGCGGGGCTGACCTTATTTGTGACGAGATCGGTCTCGGCAGCGCAACCGGGGAATACTGCTGCACAACGGGATGTACGGCGGTGGACTGCGATTCTTACGACGACAACGACGGGAGCGACGGGAACCTGACGGAATCGGAGGTGAATTCTTCGAGCTGCTCCTCATCCTGTTCGGGGGACGGATGCTGCGACGTGCAAACCGTCACGTGTTCAGCTACGTACGAGTGCCAGTGGTTCCATGACCTGATAACCAATGAGGACGAGACCACCAACCAGACCTGCTACCGCTCTAACGCCGGATCATGGGTTTTCGGGGCCTCTGCCGAAACTACTGAGACCGCCTGTTCAGACGGGTATGACAATGACTGCGACGGCGACACGGATATTAATGATGTGGACTGCATGGAACAGTGCGTCTCGGGTGATGACTGTTCGGGTGATGGTCTGTGCATAGGGGGTCTGTGCAAATCCGCGGGTTCCTGCTCCAGTTATGACGGTTACGGGTGCAGCACGGATTCCAATGCATGGAACACCACGAACGGCGGGACCTGCCTTAGCAACGGAACCTGCGATTACAACAATCCCGTCAGGATGGACTGCAACGGGAGCGGTTCAGATACATGCGAACTTATAACGGATACGGTTAACGATACGTGTGTCTCGACCTCCGGGGACTCCTGCATGAGCGACGCAGGAGGGAACTTCTCCCAGGACGGCATGTGCACGAGCTCCGGATGCATGACTTCGGGATTCGTCGTTTTGACCGGAGGGACATATTATTCGGGCGGGGGGAGCTCCAGCGAGGGGGACGAATGTGACGAGACCTTCACTGACGGGGATTTCAGCGCGGGGTATAAGAGGTATGATCCCGACGACAACGTGTGCGAGGATTGCGAAGGCGGAGGATCCACAGGGGATGATGGCCAGTGCGAGGAGGCCTGCGGGGGTGACAGTGTTTGCGATGAAGTGGCACCAGGGGCAATCACCGGGAACAACTGCTGCCCATCGTCCTGCCTGGCTGACACGACATTCAATTCCGATGGTGTGGGCTGGGGGGACTGCGACCAGTCGAGCCAGACAGGGAGCGACGATTACTGCTATTATAATGCTGGAAATGCCTGCTACTACCAGTCAGGGGATTCCTGTGATACAACTTATGGATGGGGTGATTCGGGAGGGGAGGATTTCGACAAGGATAACTGTTATGACGGGGGGACCGTCACCGGGGGAGGCTCGAGCTCCGCGAGGTGTTACTGGAGCGAGGGGTGTTCCTCATCGGGGGCCGCCTCGAGCTGCGAATACGGGCAGCTGGTGACCTCAGTCGCGACCTGCGACAGTTATTCCAACTGGAATAACGGGGCAGGATATTGTTATGGTTCATCCAACGACATATGTTACCACAACGATTCGGACCTGTGCGCCGATGATTCGGACGGCTGGGATTACACGGCAACCGACTGCGACAACTATGACGATAACAGCGGAGGTGACGGCGGGCTGACGGAATCGGAGGTGAATTCTTCGAGCTGCTCCTCATCCTGTTCGGGGGACGGATGCTGCGACGTGCAAACCGTCACGTGTTCAGCTACGTACGAGTGCCAGTGGTTCCATGACCTGATAACCAATGAGGACGAGACCACCAACCAGACCTGCTACCGCTCTAACGCCGGATCATGGGTTTTCGGGGCCTCTGCCGAAACTACTGAGACCGCCTGTTCAGACGGGTATGACAATGACTGCGACGGCGACACGGATATTAATGATGTGGACTGCATGGAACAGTGCGTCTCGGGTGATGACTGTTCGGGTGATGGTCTGTGCATAGGGGGTCTGTGCAAATCCGCGGGTTCCTGCTCCAGTTATGACGGTTACGGGTGCAGCACGGATTCCAATGCATGGAACACCACGAACGGCGGGACCTGCCTTAGCAACGGAACCTGCGATTACAACAATCCCGTCAGGATGGACTGCAACGGGAGCGGTTCAGATACATGCGAACTTATAACGGATACGGTTAACGATACGTGTGTCTCGACCTCCGGGGACTCCTGCATGAGCGACGCAGGAGGGAACTTCTCCCAGGACGGCATGTGCACGAGCTCCGGATGCATGACTTCGGGATTCGTCGTTTTGACCGGAGGGACATATTATTCGGGCGGGGGGAGCTCCAGCGAGGGGGACCCCTGCGACGAAACATTTAATGACGGGGACTTCAGTGCAGGAACCAAGGCGTATGATCCCGACGACAACGTGTGCGAGGATTGCGAGGGCACTGACTGGCTTGCCGGGTACGATCACCGAAAGAAGATAACCATTTCCGGAGAGTCCGGGGCTGGGACGAATTACCAGGTCAAACTGAGCATCGGGAGCTCCTCGGGAGGGGACTTCAATCTGGAAGGGAACGCAAGCAATTTCCCGACGGACATCAGGTTCACGGATGATGACGGGACGACCGAACTGGATTTCTGGGTGCAGAACGAATCTGCCGACCCGATAACCGCATGGGTGGAGGTGGCGGATGACATGGGTTCCGATACGGACATCTACGTTTATTACGGCAATTCCGGAGCTTCCTCAGGGAGCGACGGGAGCGGGACTTTCCTGTTCTTCGACAGCTTCGAGTCCGGACTGGGTGGCTGGACCATATACGAAGAATGCAGCAGTGCCCATGTCGTCCAGAGCAGCGGGGAATCGACCGACGGGAGCTATTCCATGAGGCTCTACACCACCTCAACAAACTGCCGGGCGAGCGCGGAGCGCGACATCTCGACAATAACAGAAAATGTAAGTGTAGAATGGGACTGGATGATAGGGAGCGAGTATTGCAGCGAAGCCCATAATTTTCAGGGTCTGAATTCTTCGGACAATGTTAATTTCCATCTGAAAGAATCCAATGGTTATTACAAATATTATGATACCGATAACAGGGACATAATGAGCTGCTCCGGGGGGATCTGGCGTACCTGGGGAGTGGAAATGCATTTTGCCCCTTACACTTATGACATTTATGCCGATGGTTCTCTGGAAGTCGACGAGGCAGAATTCAGGGAGAACACCTCCGAGCTGGAGACTCTCACCGCAAAGATCGGAGCCAACTACGATATGGGGGACATGTATATCGATGTAATAAGGATAAGAAAACACCAAGATCCGGAACCCTCCTTCAGCAGCGCGGGCAGCGAAGAAACCGGGGAAGCCGGAGGACCCACAGGGGATGACGGCCAATGTGAGGAGGCATGCGGGGGTGACAGTGTGTGCGATGAAGTGGCTCCTGGAAGTATCAACGGGAACAACTGCTGCCCATCGTCCTGCCTGGCTGACACGACATTCAACAGTGATGGGGTGGGCTGGGGGGACTGCAACGATTACAGCAGGACGGGGAGCGATGATTACTGCTATTATGACACAGGGGACGACTGCTACCACCAGTCAGGGGATTCCTGTGATACAACTTATGGATGGGGTGATTCGGGAGGGGAGGATTTCGACAGAGATGATTGTTATGACCCCGGAACGGAAACCGGGGGGTACTGTTATTACACTTCTGACGGCACCGATACGGGAGTCTGCACATCGACCGGATGCGACGGTAACGGATATACTTACGAATCATGTTCCGGAGGAACCTCATCCTGTTCGGACGACGGAGTGGCTTCCTCGGGAACTTGTTACTATGACGAGTCCTGCACCACGACCGGATATTCAGTGAGTCAGGACCCGTGTTCAAATTCGGACTGTACCTCAGACGGTGTTGACGACAGCGGAACCTGTGTCTGGGACGAGCTTTGCAACGGCACCGGAAGATACGCGAGCGAACAGAGCTGCTCCGCGGGGTCAAGCTCCTGCTCGGACGACGGATACGCCTCCGGAGGGATATGTTATTACGACGAAAGCTGTACCGGGACGGGATACGTCGCCCCCTCGGAAGACACCTGCCTTAATTCGGACTGCACCGGGGACGGAATAATTTCAGGGGGGACATGCTACTGGGACGAGGCATGCGGGCCGAGCGGGAGGACTGCGGGAGAGGAGGATCTTCCCGGCTGTGATTCGGGAGCGTTCACCGATGATTCAGGGGCGGACTGCTTCAATGACACGGCCAAGACATGCCGCTATTCCGATTCCGATCCCTGCACCGGAACGGGGACGGACTACTCGACCGAGGACACGGACAGTGGTTACGAATACTTCTCGATAACGGACGGGAGCAGTTCGTGGAGGATGGACGAGGACACGGACACGTGCCAGATATCCAGCGATCCCTGCACCACGGGAGGGACTGGTTTCAGCGGCTCCAGCGGCAACTGCCCGGAGGCGGGCACCGTGACTTCCGAGGGGGCAGGCTCATCAGACGACAGGTGTCATTACGACGGGGAGCAGGGAGACGGAGTAAGGAGCAATGACTGCGATGCCGGCGGATGCGACGTGACCTACGGCGAATTCGGAATCTCATGCGATGCGGGATATTCCCTGACCACCGGAAACCTATACTGTCTGGTTTCCTCTTCAGACACATGCCACTACAGCACGGACGGATGCAATCAGGATGATGATGGCTGGGATTACAGCAGCGACACGAACTGTTACGGGGACGCTGACGGAAGCGCTGACATAGTCAACGATCTCTGTTTCTACGGGACAGAAACCTGCGACCAGACCGGGTGCACGAACGGGACCAGCGACGACGGACCGGGTGCTATTACATGGGGAGACTGCGACGTCAATGACGTTAACTCCGGCAGTTACAGCGCGGTCGATGACAACGCATGGTGTTTTGACGATTCCGTAGACACCTGTTATTACGACGACTCAAACAACAACTGCGACGAGGGGAGCGGATGGAACCTCGCCAGCGTGAACTGTTATGACCCGGGTTCTGTGATAGGAGGGAGCTGTTATTACGACAACGGGGGCTCGCTCGACGAGTCGGATTCCTGCACTGCCAGCGGGTGTTCCGGGATATCGTCAGAAGGAGCACCCACCAGCTGCACCGAGGGGGCATGGACGGACGGAGCAATGAGATGCTGGACCGGGACCTCATGCTATTACAGTTCTACCGACGGGTGCGCGGCGGACACGGACGGATGGGACAATTCCACGGAAGCGACCCAGTGCTCCGCCGGTGTTGGCACCTGCTGTGTCGTGGACTCCACTATATGGGAGAACGTCAACTGCACGACTAGCGGGGCTGTCGGCGATTCATATGACAGGGACAGTAGCCAGGCAAGATGCACATATTCCTCCAACGGATGTAACCCCTTCGAATGGGAAACCGGAGCAACTCAATGCTGCGGAGATGACGGGAGTTCGAGTGAGGACTGGGACGACGGCAATCACAACGGAGCCGGATCGTGCTGCCTGAACGGGAACCTTTTGAGCAACAATTCCGTGAACAGCAATTACTATTGTCATGATGACGGAAACGGGGCCGATTTGTACAGGTGCGGCGGAACAGATTCCACCGGAACGGTCGATGATGAAGCCGGGGACTGCACAATCATGGGAACCAAGTACTGCGACCTAGACAACGGCATGTGGCTCGACAAGATGCCCGATGGCTGCACGGGGTGTTCTGCCGGGGACGACTGCAGCTCCGGCCTCTGCGTAGAGGGAACCTGCGAGGCGAGCTGTTCGGGGTTCACGCTTTCGGAATCCCTTTGTTCAGATAATTCGAATTCCTATGACGGTCCTGACGGAGGGGTTTGCGTCTACAATGACAGTGCCTATTACTGCGACACGGACGAGGTCGCCAACAGGACCGACACCCCTCCGGAACTGGTCGATGACTGCGCGATAGCGTATTTCTCCGATCAGTGCGATGACGACATAGGCTCCCCTTCCGTGGGATACTCCGTGGAGGGAATATGCGGGGGCGGGGGAAATTACCTGCACCAGATATGCCTGACAGAATGGGCGTCTGATCCGGACAATGACGCGGATTCACCCAGCAACGGAACGAGCACCAGCCCAGAATCCACGGTATGCGGCGCCGGCTATAACGGGTATTACTGCGACGACGTATCGGACGGTTCATGGGACGCCGGGGACATCGGAGGTACGGACAAATACCGCTGCGACGAATCGGACACCAGCTGCAGGTTGTGTTATTCCAACAACACGGAAGCCGACCACCCATCTTCAGGGGGCGGTGCCGACGGAACCTGCGAGAGCGGCTGCGGGGCGGATGCTTCCGCGGACGAGAAAAACCCCGATGTTTGTGATGGAACGACCGCCTACATAAGCACCACCTGTGGTTACATAGATTCCGCGGACACCCAGCAGGAATCATGCGGGTGCATAGTGACTGGCGACAAGAACGGTTATTCGGATTACTGGAACATCGGAGGGGAGACCAACGCCTCGGTTTGCTGTGAGAACACGAGCGGTGAATGGATACTGAACGAGGACTTCAGCTCCCCCACGCTGGACGGATCCCCTGCAGAGGATGATAATGCCTGCTGCTACGCCAGCGATGACTGCGTTTACGGGAGCGGGTGTTGCAATAACGGACAGGCCACTTATGACGTGGACAGCGACGGGGACAACGACTACTGCAGTTCAGGATCATGGATCGACTGCAACGATGACGGTCATTGCGGAACCGGATACTACTGCAATGCATCCAATGACTGCAACTTCATCCCCAACGTGAGCGTACCCGTCATAAACCCCTCTTCGCCTTCGGATTCGGACGACCTCAACTGCAGTTTCACGGTCACGGACCCGGACGACCCGTCCCCGCTGTGGGTGAACTACACCTGGTACAAATACGATCAGAAGAACCTGACCGGAAACATGCCCGTGAGCGAAGGCATAACGGAATGGGTGATTCTCGGGAGCAGGAACACCACGAAAGGTGAGGAGTGGATATGTGAAGTGCTGCCATACGGGCCGGACAAGACGGGAACGGCGAGGAACTCTTCGGCGGTGACCGTGGAGAACAACGTCCCATACATAATCTCCAATTATACTCATCCTTCCGATGTCTACACTGACACGGATGTTTACCTCAACGTGACCTGTGCTGACGCTGACAGCGGGGATACTTTGACGGTGTATACTCAGCCTTATCTGAACGGCGGGAAGGATGAGGGGGTTGGGGCTGAGATTGTGCAGAATGACACGGACGAGCTGGTGTATACCTACCTGAGCGGGAACTTTTCGAAGGGGGACGAGATTATATTTGAGTTCTGGTGCGGGGACGGGCAGGACAACAGCTCCAAGTACGATACGATTACAATTACTGTGCTGAACAGTCCCCCGGTCATTAACAATGCAAGCATTGACCCTTCCCCAGAAGCTTATAATAACGAATCCCTGAAGGGGTATTGCAACGCAAGCGACCCGGACGATGAAGCCGAGATAACTGAGTTTGAATACAGATGGTATAACGGCTCTGTCGTGTGGATTAACGGAACCGCTTTCAAGGATGGAAGCATCAGCGCTGGTTATCAGCATACCTGCGGAATCCGCGCCAGCGACGGGAGGATTTTGTGCTGGGGAAATGGTGGTTCTGGCCAGCTAGGAGATGGGAATACTAACAGTCATGAAATGGGTAATCCCACCCTGACCACGGATGACAGCGCTTATCTGAGCGTTTCGTCGGGATATTATCATACCTGCGGGATACGGGCGAATGACTCCAGGGTGATGTGCTGGGGATATGGAAATTACGGAGAACTGGGTGACGGGGATACGTCAACCCATGAAGTGGGTGATCCCACCCTGACCACGGATGAGAGTGCTTATCTGAGCGTTTCTACCGGGAAACATTTAACATGCGGCATCAGGGCTAGTGATTCCAGGGTTCTGTGCTGGGGATGGGGTGAGTATGGTCAGCTGGGTGACGGGGATACGTCAACCCATGAAGTGGGTAATCCCACCCTGACCACGGATGAGAGTGCTTATCTGAGCGTTTCGTCGGGGGTAGAGCATACATGCGGTATAAGGGCGAATGACTCCAGGGTGATGTGCTGGGGGAGGGGTTATTTTGGAGCATTAGGTGACGGTAATACAGGCGACCATGAAGTGGGTAATCCCACCCTGACCACGGATGAGAGTGCTTATCTGAGCGTT